>NZ_LSOF01000015.1:160350-186708 GCF_001592875.1 Pseudomonas sp. BMS12
CATTCTGCCTTTAGCGATATGCGGGCGAAGGCCTTCTTTCCAGCCTGACAGACATAGCTGCAGCCCAGCCGGAATACAAAGCCACGATCAACCACCTCGCCATCCACCTTGACACTACCAGCGCCCAGTAGATCACGAGCCGCAGCTGCATTCTTCACCAGGCCTGCCTTATTAAGGACGGCCGAAACAGGCATATCCTCGGAAGAGAGCAACTCCATCTCTGGCAAATCTTCCGGCAGCTCACCATCCTTCAAGCGATTACCAGCAGAGCGATGAGCGCTAGCCGCAGCCTCGTCACCATGGAAGCGTGCAACAATCTCCTCGGCCAGCTTGATCTTGATGTCGCGCGGATTGGCACCCGCCGCCACGTCCGCCTTGAACTGCTCGATCTCCGCCATGGAACGGAAGCTGAGCAGCTCGAAGTAACGCCACATCAAGGAGTCCGGCATCGAAACCAGCTTGTTGTACATCACCCCAGGCGCTTCCTGGATACCTATATAGTTGCCCAGCGACTTGGACATCTTCTTCACGCCATCCAGCCCTTCGAGAAGCGGCATGGTGACAATGCACTGGGATGCCTGCCCGTATGATCGCTGCAGTTCGCGCCCCATCAATAGATTGAACTTCTGATCGGTACCACCCAGCTCCACATCCGCACGCAGCGCCACCGAGTCATAGCCCTGAACCAGCGGATAAAGGAACTCGTGGATGGCGATAGGCTGGTTACCGGCATAGCGCTTCTGGAAGTCGTCGCGCTCCAGCATCCGCGCCACGGTGTACTGCGAGGACAGGCGAATGAAGTCAGCAGGCGTCAGCTGATCCATCCAAGTCGAGTTGAACGCCACCTCGGTCTTGGCCGGATCGAGGATCTTGAACACCTGGGTTTTATAGGTTTCGGCATTATCGAGAACCTGCTCACGAGTCAGCGGCGGCCGTGTCGCGCTCTTGCCACTGGGATCACCGATCATCCCCGTGAAGTCACCGATCAGGAAAATCACCTGATGCCCGAGATCCTGGAACTGGCGCAGCTTATTAATAAGCACGGTATGACCAAGGTGCAGATCCGGCGCAGTCGGATCGAAGCCCGCCTTGATACGCAGCGGCTCACCGCGCTTGAGCTTCTCAACCAGCTCGGACTCAACCAGAACCTCTTCGGCGCCACGCTTGATCAGCGCCAGCTGCTCTTCAACCGACTTCATGACAGGACTCATGCCACTCGAAAACAAAAGGGAACCAACCATACAAGATCACTGACCAATTACAAGCTCTGGCGCGCGCGCCGGCCGCCCGGCCGATATCCCGGCTCAAGGGTTGCCTATAGAGAAATTTGATTATATTTTAGACAGTTAATGCCCTCTTCCAAGAAACACCCTGAGCCATGACGCATTCCGTACCTAAAGCCACGTCCTATCCGCGGAGCCACTTGCTGGCGGCCAGCGGCATAGCGGCGCTGCTGAGCCTGGCCTTGCTGGTGTTCCCATCACGCGAAGTCGAGGCGAAGAAAACCTACCTGAACCTCGAGCTGGACAACGGCGCAGAGCAGATCCTGCAGGAGAAGGATGATCTCCGACCCGACCAAGCGAGTGGGGACCGAGGCACATCGCCTTTCGCCGATGCCAACCTCGCCGACAATAAGAACAGCGCCGGTTCAGACGCGGATAAGAAGAAAGAAGAAAGTCTACTTAGCCAACCCATCGATCCGTTGCAGAAGAGCGTTACCGTCGCCAACGGCGATACGCTGTCGACCGTATTCGCACAGGTCGGCTTGGATGCCAACGCCCTGCATGCAGCCTTGAACAGTAGCAAAGAAGCAAAGCGCTTCGGCCGCCTAAAGATTGGCCAGGTGCTGGACTTCAAACTGGACAGCACTGGCAGGCTGGAGCGCTTGAGCAGCAAGCTCGACGATCTGGAAACCATCAGCCTGAATCGCAGCGACGAAGGTTTTACCTTCAAACGCGAACTGGTCAAACCCGACCTGCGGACTGCCTACGCCCACGGCGTCATTGAAAGCTCCCTGTTTCTCGCGGCCAAGCGTGCGGGTCTATCGCACAGCCTGACCATGGATCTGGCCAACGTCTTCGGCTACGACATCGACTTCGCCCAGGACATCCGCGGCGGCGATGAGTTCGAGCTGATCTACGAGGAACAGGTCATCAACGGCAAGCGAGTCGGCAGCGGTAATATCCTCTCCGCCCGCTTCACCAACCGAGGCAAGACCTACACTGCCGTGCGCTACACCAACAAGCAGGGCGTCAGCAGCTATTACAACGCGGACGGCATGAGCATGCGCAAAGCCTTCATCCGCACTCCGGTGGACTTCGCACGCATCAGCTCGCGCTTCTCCATGGGCCGCAAGCACCCGATCCTGAACAAGATCCGCGCCCACAAAGGCGTGGACTATGCCGCGCCACGCGGTACGCCGATCAAGGCAGCCGGTGACGGCAAGGTGCTGCTGGCCGGGCGTCGCGGTGGTTACGGCAATGCAGTGATCATCCAGCACGGCAGCAGCTACAAGACCCTCTATGGCCACATGCAGGGCTTCGCCAAGGGCATTCGCACTGGCGTCAGCGTCAAGCAAGGGCAGATCATTGGCTACATCGGCACCACTGGCCTGTCCACCGGGCCACACCTGCACTACGAGTTCCAGGTCAATGGCCGCCATGTCGATCCGCTCAGCCAGAAGCTGCCCATGGCCGATCCCATCCCAAGCGGTGAAAAGCAGCGCTTCATGCAGCTGAGCAAGCCGCTGATGGCACGGATGGACCAGGAGAAGGCCACTCAACTGGCCATGCTCAAGCCCTGATATGCCGCGCTACCTGGGGGTGATGTCTGGTACCAGCCTAGATGGACTGGACATCGCTCTGATCGAGCAGGACAAACATCCCACACTGCTCGCCCACCATTACCTGCCCATGCCGGACGCGTTACGCGCCGAACTCCTCGCCCTGTGCAGCTCGGGGCCAGACGAGTTGGCGCGTGCTGCCATTGCCGAGCAGCATTGGGTCGAGCTGGCAGCCGCCGGCATCCATGAACTGCTGAGCCAGCAAGGGCTGGATACCGCCGACATCCGTGCCATTGGCAGCCACGGGCAAACCGTGCGCCATGAGCCGGCGCGCGGCTTTACCGTGCAGATCGGCAATCCCGCGCTTCTGGCCGAGCTGACCAACATCGATGTAGTCGCCGACTTTCGCCGCCGCGACGTCGCTGCAGGTGGTCAGGGCGCGCCCCTGGTGCCGGCCTTCCATGAAGCGCTGTTCGATAACCATGGCGCACCCAGCGCGGTGCTGAATGTCGGCGGTTTCAGCAATCTCAGCCTGATCGATTCCGGGCAACCGGTGCGCGGCTTCGACTGCGGCCCAGGCAATGTGTTGCTGGATGCCTGGATCGGAAAGCATCAAGGCGTGACCTTCGACCACAGCGGTGCCTGGGCGGCCAGTGGCAGGCTGAACGAAGGGCTGCTGAACAGATTACTGCGCGATCCATTCTTCGCCGGCCAGGGCCCGAAGAGCACCGGACGCGAGCTATTCAACCTGACCTGGCTGGAAGGCCACCTGGCAGCCCTTCCGGAGCTGGCTCCGGCCAATGTGCAGCGTACCCTGCTGGAGCTGACCGCGCGCAGCATCGTCGAATCGTTGCTGCAGGCCCAGCCAGCCACACGCGAGCTGCTTGTGTGCGGTGGCGGCGCGCACAACTCGACGCTAATGCAACGTCTGCAGCAATTGCTCCCCGACTGCCTGGTCAGCAGTACTGCAACGCGCGGCGTACCCCCGGACTGGGTCGAAGCCATGGCTTTCGCCTGGCTGGCCCATTGCTGCCTGGAGCGCATACCAGCCAATCGCCCCAGTGTCAGTGGTGCCAAGGGACCGCGCATACTGGGTGCCATCTACCCCGCCTGAAGACTTGCCAAGCTCTGCCTCAAGCATCTCTTTGAAAGGACACAAACGAAAAAGCCGCGCATCAGCGCGGCTTTTTCGTGGAAAGAGACTCATATCGAGAAGGACGAACCACAGCCACAGGTAGTAGTGGCATTGGGGTTGTTGATCACGAAGCGCGAACCTTCCAGCCCCTCCTGATAATCCACCTCGGCACCGGCCAGGTACTGGAAGCTCATCGGGTCGACTACCAGGCTGACGCCTTCGCGCTCGACGATCGTGTCGTCGTCGGCCACATCCTCATCGAAGGTGAAGCCGTACTGGAAACCCGAGCAGCCTCCGCCGGTGACGAACACTCGCAGCTTCAAGCGTGGATTGCCCTCTTCATCGACCAGATTCTTCACTTTGTTCGCCGCACCCTGGGTGAAAAGCAGAGGGGTTGGAGTGAAGGTTTCGACGCTCATCTTGCTGATCTCCCGGCGCCAGGCGCCATGTTACGTACTGCATGGGTGACGATTATCCGCTTACCCGAGCAAATTGGTCAATTATTGCGCGACAGCGTGCATCGACCTACCGCTTAGATAGGCCCGCCCACAGCCATTTCAAGCACCGTGGGCGCGCGACCGATCAGGGCAGCAACGCAGCGTGGGCCAAGCCCAGGCGCTCATCCAGACCGAACAGGATATTCATGTTCTGCACGGCCTGACCGGATGCGCCCTTGACCAGGTTGTCGATGGCCGATAGCACCACCACCAACTCACCACCCTGAGGGCGATGCACAGCGATGCGACAGACATTCGCGCCGCGCACGCTGCGGGTCTCCGGATGGCTGCCGGCCGGCATCACATCGACAAAAGGCTCGTTGGCATAACGCTGCTCGAACAGCGCCTGCAGGTCCACGCCACGATCGGCGACGGTGGCGTACAGGGTGGCGTGGATGCCGCGAATCATCGGCGCCAGGTGCGGCACGAAGGTCAGACCGACCGGACAGCCAGCGGCACGACGCAGGCCCTGGGTGATTTCCGGCAGGTGGCGATGGCCTTTCACCGAATAGGCCATCATGCTTTCGCTGGCCTCGCACAGCAGCGAGCCGACCTTGGCTCCGCGACCGGCACCGCTGACACCGGAAGCGCAGTTGGCGATCAGTTGACTCGGCTCGGCCAGCCCGGCCTCCAGCAACGGAATCAGGCCCAGCTGAGTGGCGGTCGGATAACACCCCGGCACCGCAATCAGGCGCGCGCCCTTGATCGCTTCACGATTGACTTCCGGCAGGCCGTAGACCGCCTCCGGCAGCAGCTCCGGCGCGCCATGCGGCTGGCCGTACCACTTGGCCCACTCCTCGGCATCCTGCAGGCGGAAGTCGGCAGACAGGTCGATGACCTTGGTGCCGGTCGCCAGTAATTCACCTGCCAGGGCATGGGCCACGCCGTGCGGGGTGGCGAAGAACACCACGTCACAGGCACCCAGGGTCGCCACATCCGGCACGCTGAAGGCCAGGTTGTCATAGTGGCCGCGCAGGTTGGGATACATGTCGGCGACCTTGACCCCGGCCTCGGAGCGCGAGGTGATCACCGCTACTTCGGCCTGCGGATGCTGAGCCAGCAGGCGCAGCAACTCCACCCCGGTGTAGCCCGTGCCGCCGACGATTCCGACCTTGACCATTGCCTGCCCCTCGCTGCGCAGTTGAGAAAGGCTGCGATGATAAGCCAAGCGGGCAGGTGACGCACGGCCACGGCTTTCTCTACTATCGGCAACAGACAGTTATAAGGAAGCTTCGATGCTCTATCTCTGGGTCAAGGCCCTGCACATCATCGCCCTGGTCTGCTGGTTCGCCGGTCTGTTCTATCTGCCGCGCCTGTTCGTCTATCACGCCATGGCCACGGACGAGCCCAGCCACGAGCGGTTCTGCGTGATGGAACGCAAGCTGTATCGCGGCATCATGAATCCCTCGATGATCGCCACCATCCTGCTCGGCGCCTGGTTGCTCTACCTCAATCCGGCCTGGCTGCAGATGGGCTGGCTACATGCCAAGTTGACGCTGGTTCTGCTGCTGGTGGCGTATCACCGTGTCTGTGGCGCCCAGCTCAAACGCTTCGCCCGCGGCGAGAACGCACGCGGCCATGTGTACTACCGCTGGTTCAACGAGGTGCCGGTATTGTTTCTGCTGGCGATCGTAATTCTGGTGGTGGTGAAACCCTTCTGAGAACAAGAGGAAATACCCATGTCCCTGCCCGCCCTGTTCGATCGACGCCTGCGCCTGCCTCTGGTGGCCGCCCCGATGTTCCTGGTGTCTACCCCGCCACTGGTGCTGGCCTGCTGCAACAGCGGCATAGTGGGCAGTTTCCCTGCGCTGAACCAGCGCGACAGCAGTGGTTTCAAGGCCTGGCTGGAAGAGATCGAGGCAGGCCTGGCAGCCGATGCCGCACCCTATGCGGTCAACCTGATCGTCCACGGCAGCAACCCGCGCCTGCAGGCCGACCTGGCCATCTGCGTGGAACACAAGGTACCGGTGGTGATCACCAGCCTTGGCGCAGTCAAGGAAGTGGTGGACGCGGTGCACAGCTACGGCGGCCTGGTGTTCCACGACGTCACCACTCGCCGTCACGCGGAGAAAGCGGCCGAGGCCGGCGTCGATGGCCTGATCGCCGTGGCCGCAGGTGCGGGCGGGCATGCCGGCACCTGGAGCCCCTTCGCCCTGATCGCCGAGATCCGCCAGTTCTTCGACAAGACCCTGCTGCTCTCGGGCTGTCTGAATCATGGCCACGAAGTGCTTGCCGCCCAGATGCTCGGTGCCGACCTGGCCTATATGGGCACACGCTTCATCGCCACCCGCGAGAGCAATGCCGACGCCGACTACAAGCAGATGATTCTCGACGCTCGCGCCGCCGACATCGTGCACACCCCGGCCGTCTCCGGCGTGCCGGCCAGCTTCATGCGCCAGAGCCTGGAGCGCGCCGGCTACGATCTTCAGCGCCTGCAAGACAAAGGTGATGTCAATTACGGCGAGAAGCTCAAACCCATCAATGACGAGGCCAAGGCCTGGAAAACCGTATGGTCCGCAGGTCAGGGCGTCGGCGGCATCGGTGACCTGCCGTCGGTAGCCGAGCTGGTGGCGCGCCTGGACGCCGAGTACCGCGCCGCCCAGGGCCACGCCACCCAGCTGGCCAGGAACTGGCCACGCTGAACAGATAATTGCCCAGCGGGTGCTTGTTCAGCCCCGGGCCAACCCCTAGTCTTCTGGCATTCCAACACTCGACAAGGACGCACGCATGACCGAAGCACGCTACAAGATCGTCTTCGACGGCCAGCTCATGCCGGACATGGCACTGGAAACCGTAAAGGAAAACCTCGCCCGCCTGTTCAAGAGTGAACAGAGCAAGATAGATGCACTGTTCAGCGGTTCGCCGGTCGCACTCAAACGCGATCTGGCCGAGGCGGAAGCGGACAAATACCTGGCGGCCCTGCAAAAGGCCGGAGCCTTGGTGCGCAAGGAAAGCGAAGGTATTCAGCTAAGCCTGATGGACACCGAGGATCACCGCCAGGATGAGCCGAGCAGCGAATCGGCGGTCACCATGGAGTGCCCGAAATGCGGCCACTCGCAACCCAAGTCCGCCGAGTGCTCGGCCTGCGGCGTCATCATCGAGAAATACCTGGCCCGTCAGGCACAGCAACCCACGCCGCAGGAAAGTCCCGCTGCGCCAGCAGCGAGCACAGCCCAGCCTTCGCCCTACAGTCCGCCGCAGGCAGAGGTTGGCGATGTGCTACCCGAGTTTGGCGACTTGCGAGTGTTTACCCTGGAGGGGCGTATTGGCCGCCTGCGCTATCTGGCCTGGTCAATGGCCCTGATGTTCGCCGCAGCACTGTTGTACGGGGTGGCCGCCATGGGCTTCGTCATTTCCGACACCGTGGCCATGATCCTGATGGGCATTGTCGGCATCGGTGCACTGGTCGCCAGTGTCTTCCTTGGCGTGCAGCGCCTGCATGACATCGGCTGGTCCGGCTGGCTCTACCTGTTGCAACTGGTGCCAATTGCTGGCTTCGTCATAGCGCTGCTCATGCTGGTGGTGCCGGGCACCAACGCGGCCAACCGCTACGGCCCGCCGCCACCGCCGAACAGCACAGGGGTCAAGGTACTCGCCGCACTCTGGCTGCTGGTTCCGGTACTGGGCATCCTGGCCGCCATCGCTATTCCGGCCTATCAGGACTACCTCGCGCGCGCAGGCATGTAACGGATGTCCACCTACGCGCTGGTCACGGGCGCCTCCAGCGGCCTCGGCCTGGCCCTGGCCGAAGCCCTGGCCCGGCGCGGGCACAACCTGATCCTGGTGGCACGCCAGCGCGACGCGCTAGAGAGCATTGCCTGCGAGTTGAGCCAGCGCTTCGGCGTCGAAGCGCTGTTTCGCGTCTGTGATCTGAGCGAACCGCTGCAGGTCGGTGGACTGATCCAGGAACTGGAAGACAGCGAGCGGCATATCGACCTGCTGGTGAACAACGCCGGCATCGGCAGCGCCGGGCTGTTCGTCGAACAGGACTGGCGCCGCGAGCAGGAGTTGATCGAGCTCAATATCCTGGCCCTGAGTCGACTGTGCCACGCCATCGGCGGACAGATGCAGCAGCGCGGCAATGGGCAGATTCTCAATATCGCCTCCCTCGCAGCCTTTCAGCCGGGGCCACTGATGGCCAACTACTTCGCCAGCAAGGCCTACGTGCTGCATTTCTCCGAGGCACTGCGCAGCGAGTTGGCCCCCTTCGGGGTCAAGGTCTCGGCGCTCTGCCCGGGGCCGGTGGCCACCGCCTTCTTCCGCCGTGCGCAGTTACGCAGCGAGGGGCTGGAACGACACCAGCAACTGGCCAGCCCGGAACAGATCGCCCTGATCGCCATGCGCGGCCTGGAGAAGAACCGCGCCATCATCATCCCTGGCTGGCGCCATCGCCTGGTACCGCAGTTGCTACGCGTGACGCCGCGAGCACTGGTGCGGCGCATCGCCATGCGCATGATGCGTACCCTGCTGCCACGCACGCCCACCGAGCAGTCCTGACTACCCGGCACTCACCGTGCGGGCCTTGGCCCAGGTGCGCAGGGCCGCCAGGTCTTCGGCCATCACCACCGACAGCGGAGCGGTGCTGTGGATATTGGCCAGCAACAGCGCCTGATCCACAGCCTGCTGACGCGCCTGTGCAGCGTACAGGGCGCTGACCACCACCTGCTCGATCTCCGCGCCGGAGAAACCGCTGCAGGCCGCGGCCAGGTCGGCCAGATCGAACTGCGCGGGGTCCAGGTCGCGGCGGCGCAAGTGAATGGCGAAAATATCCGCACGCACCTCGGCATCTGGCAGGTCGACGAAGAACAACTCGTCGAAGCGCCCCTTGCGCACCAGCTCCGGCGGCAGACGGTGAATGGCGTTGGCTGTGGCGACCATGAACACCGGCGCCTTACGCTCGGCCATCCAGGTCAGCAAGGTACCGAGGACCCGCTGGCTGACGCCATCGTCGTTGTCGCCGCTGGCCAGGCCTTTCTCGATCTCGTCCATCCACAGCACGCAAGGCGCCATCTGCTCGGCCAGCTTCAGCGCCTCGCGCAGGTTACGCTCGGTCTCGCCGAAGAACTTGTTGTACAGACTGGCGAAGTCCAGGCGCAGCAGTGGCAGGCCCCAGAGCCCCGCCACGGCCTTAGCCGCCAGGCTCTTGCCGCCACCCTGCACACCGACCAGCAGCATGCCGCGCGGCACATCGGCGCCCTTGCCGTTGAGGAAGATGTCTTGCCGCTCGGCCAGCCAGCGCTTGAGATTGCTCAGCCCTCCTACCTCGGCGAAACGAGCGGTGTCGTACTCGAAGCTGAGCACGCCCTCCAGGTCGAGCAACTGGAACTTGGCCTTGTTCAGCTCCGGCAGGTCTTCCTGGGTGATGGCACCGTCGTCGCAGATCACGTTGCGCGCCAGGGCCCGAGCCTCGGCATGACTCATGCCGCGCAAGTTCTTCACCACCTGCTGCAGCGTGCGGTTGTCGGTGCGTACGCGGGCGCCGCGATTGCGCTCGCTCCAGCGCGTGGCCTCCTCGCGCACGATGGCGAGCAGCTCCTCCTCCGTGGGCAGTGCCAGGCTGAAGCGCGCGGCATAGCGTTGCACCTCGGGCGGCAGCTTGAGGGCATGGGACACCAGCACCAGGGTCGGTTTGTGCGGTGCCTCGTTCATGGCGATTTCCTTGAGCAGGCGCACCAGCTTGGGTTCATCGGCCAGGAACGGATGCAGATCGCACAGCACATACAGGCTCGGCGTCGGGTCGGCCTTGATCAGGCGCAGCGCCTGTTCCGGTTCGCGGCTATCGAGTTCACCCACCGGTTCGCCACCGAAGGCCAGGCGCTGCAGGCCTTCGGTCACGGCCCAGGTGTAGACCCCAAGATTGCGCTTGATTGCCAGCGAGGTCAGGGTTTCCAGCACCCTGGGCTCATCCCAGGACTCGATCACCACCAGCTTGACCCGCGAGTCCAGCACCAGCCCCAGGTCATGAATATCGTTCTTCACGCGCACCCCTTGTGCAGTCGATCGGCCTAACTAGACTCGCAGAATACCCAAAGCGATCGGAGGAAAGCTCATGGACTGCCTGTTCTGCCGCATCGTCGCCGGCGAAATACCGGCCCGCAAACTCTACGAGGACGACCAGGTGCTGGCCTTTCACGACATAGGCCCGCAGGCACCGGTGCACTTTCTGGTCATCCCCAAGCGGCATATCTCCACGCTCACAGAGCTCAACGAGGATGATCGCCCACTGGCCGGCCACATCCTCTACACCGCCCAGCGCCTGGCGAGCGAGCTGGGCTGCAGTGAAGGTTTTCGCGTGGTGATGAACTGCAACGACCTGGGCGGACAGACCGTGCACCACATCCACATGCACGTGCTCGGTCAACGGCAGATGCACTGGCCACCGGGCTGAGAATCTGTTCACGATCTCGCGAGCTAGAGAAAACAAGGCAAAAGTGACTGAGGAAGCGCAGCTTACGAGTGGTAAATGAGCATTCCGAAGGCACTTTTAACGCAGTTTTTCCGACGCGCAGCAGATCGTGGACAGGTTCTGAGGGCATTGCGGCCTCTTGTCGCCGGTCAATTTTCTGGCCGAACCTTCAGGTAAACTGCCGACATGCTTTGCATGGAGAAGGCCATGAGCCACGAACGCCAGTTTTCCCCCCTCGACCGTCTGCTGATGCAGGCCGATGCCGCCATGCGCACCCTGCTGCCCTTCAGCGGCGCCCCTGCGCGACCGTCACCAGCCATCGTGCAGAACGAAGCCGAGCTGAGCGACGACGAGGCCCGCCATGTCGCCGGACTGATGCGCATCAATCATACCGGCGAGGTCTGCGCCCAGGCCCTGTACCAGGGACAGGCGCTGACGGCCAAGCTGCCGCAGGTGCGCAAGGCCATGGAACATGCCGCCGACGAAGAAATCGATCACCTGGCCTGGTGCGAGCAGCGCATCCGCGAGCTGGGTAGCAGCCCGAGCGTGCTCAACCCACTGTTCTACGGGCTGTCCTTCGGCGTCGGCGCCATGGCCGGGCTGATCAGCGACAAGGTCAGCCTGGGCTTCGTAGCCGCCACCGAAGACCAGGTGGTCAAACACCTCGACGAGCATCTGGAGCAGATCCCCCAGGACGACGCCAAGACCCGAGCAATTCTCGAGCAGATGCGTGAGGACGAGCAGCAGCACTCCACCAGCGCCCTGGAGGCTGGAGGCCTGCGCTTCCCGGCGCCGGTCAAGCTGGGCATGAGCCTGCTGTCCAAGGTGATGACCAAGAGCACCTATCGAATCTGAAACAAAGAAAAGGCGCCCTGAGGCGCCTTTTTCATATCTGCCGAACTTAACCGAGCTCGACGATTTCGTAATCGTGGGTAATCTCGACACCGGCGCGGCCAAGCATGATCGAAGCCGAGCAATACTTCTCCGCCGACAGCTCCACTGCGCGCTTGACCTGCGCGTCCTTGAGGCCGCGACCCTTGACCACGAAATGCAGGTGGATCTTGGTGAACACCTTGGGGTCTTCATCGGCGCGTTCGGCTTCGAGGAAGGCTTCGCAGCTTTCCACCGGCTGACGCGACTTCTTGAGGATGCTGACCACATCGAAATTGCTGCAGCCACCGAGGCCCAGCAGCACCATCTCCATCGGCCGCACACCCAGGTTACGCCCACCGGCCTCGGGCGGGCCATCCATGACCACGACATGGCCGCTGCCGGATTCGCCGAGGAACATGGCCTCACCGGCCCACTGAATGCGTGCTTTCATCGCCTGACTCCACTGCCCGAAAAAATGCGCGCTAGCTTAGCACAGCGCTCCAGATCAGCCCTGAGCAGTCGTTTCGTGGGCAATGGGCCATGCTCAGTGTTAGCTGTGTCGCATTTTGGCATTGCCCACCCCTGATCGTCTGTTAAGCTGGCGGCGGATTACTGGCACACTTGTTCGGATAACTAATAAGAAATTCGCCTGCTGGACAAAGGCTTACTCACTTTTTCGGGACTCGGGCATGGTCGCTATTACCCTTACACCTAAGATAAAAAATCTCGACAAGCTGCTCGCGCACTGTCACCGCCGTCGTTATACGGCCAAGAGCACCATCATCTATGCAGGGGATCGTTGCGAGACCCTGTTCTTCATCATCAAGGGCTCCGTCACCATCCTGATCGAGGATGACGATGGTCGCGAGATGATCATCGCCTATCTCAATCCCGGTGATTTCTTCGGCGAGATGGGCCTGTTCGAAAAGGAAGGCACCGAGAAGGAACGCAGCGCCTGGGTACGGGCCAAGACCGAGTGCGAAGTGGCAGAGCTGAGCTACGCCAAGTTTCGCGAACTGACCCAACAGGACCCGGAAATCCTCTACGCCCTGGGCAGCCAGATGGCCGACCGCCTGCGCAACACCACGCGCAAGGTTGGCGACCTGGCTTTCCTCGACGTCACCGGCCGTGTCGCCCGCACCCTGCTTGACCTGTGCAAGCAACCGGACGCCATGACCCACCCGGACGGCATGCAGATCAAGATCACCCGCCAGGAAATCGGCCGTATCGTCGGCTGCTCCCGCGAAATGGTCGGCCGCGTACTCAAGTCCCTGGAGGAACAGGGCCTGGTGCATGTAAAAGGCAAGACCATGGTGGTATTCGGCACTCGCTGATCCACCTGCACCATGAAAAAGCCCGCCGATTGGCGGGCTTTTTATTAAGCGCTGGAGTCAGTCCGGATCGGCGCCCAGCACCACGCGGCTACCGCCCTGGAAGAACAGGCGCTTCAACTCCGTGCCCGGATCCTCGGCGCGCATGAACACCTCACCGACCAGGAAGGCGTAAACCTCGCTGATCTCCATCAGCTCGACGTCAGCACGGCTGAGGATGCCGCTCTCGGTGACCACCAGGCGATCGCGCGGGATGCGTGGCAGCAGGTCGAGGGTGGTTTCCAGGCTGACCTCGAAGGTGTGCAGGTTGCGGTTGTTGATCCCCACCAGCGGAGTATCGAGGTGTTTGAGGGCACGCTCCAGCTCATCGGCGTCATGCACCTCGACCAGTACATCGAGCCCCTGCTCCTTGGCCACGCTGGCCAGCTCGGCCATGCGTCCGTCCTCCAGCGCGGAAACGATCAGCAGCACGCAATCGGCGCCCAGCGCACGGGCCTCCACGATCTGATAGGGATCGACCATGAAGTCCTTGCGGATCACCGGCAGCGAGCAGGCCGCACGCGCCTGCTGCAGGTACTCGTCGGCACCCTGGAAGAAGTCGATGTCGGTCAGCACCGACAGGCAGGCCGCACCGCCGTCCTCGTAGCTCTTGGCAATTTCGGCCGGCACGAAGTGCTCGCGCAGCACGCCCTTGCTCGGCGAGGCCTTCTTGATCTCGGCAATCACCGCCGCCTGCTTGTGAGCCGCACGCTCCTGCAGGGCACGGGCAAAACCGCGCGGCGCATCGGCAACGCGCGCCTGAGCTTCAAGTTCGGCCAGGCTGACCCGCGCACTGCGCTCGGTCACTTCCTCGAACTTGCGGGCGATGATCTTCTCCAGCACGGTTGGAATGCTCACCCTTCGTTCTCCACGCGAAATACAGCGGTAAAGGAAACCAGCTCGTCCAGCTTCTCCCAGGCCAGACCGGTGTGCAGGGCATCCTGGGCCAGCTGCACGCCTTCCTTGAGGCTAGTCGCCAGATCGGCGGCGTACAGCGCCGCGCCGGCATTGAGCACGATCATGTCGGCGGCCTTCTGGCCATTCTCGGTCTTGCGCTTGCCGAGGGCATCGCGGATCAGCGCCAGCGACTCCTGGGCGCCCTCGACAGTCAGGCCGATCAGGCTCTGGCTACGGATGCCGAAGTCCTCCGGCTGGATGCGGTACTCGCTGACCACGCCATCCTTCAGTTCGGCAACATGGGTCGGAGCGGCCAGGCTGACCTCATCCAGGCCATCGGTGGCGTGCACCACCAGCACGTGCTGGCTACCGAGACGCTGCAGCACCTCGGCCATCGGCCGGCACAGCGCCTGGCTGAACACGCCGATAACCTGGTGCTTGACCCCGGCCGGATTGGTCATCGGGCCGAGCATGTTGAACAGGGTACGCAGGCCCAGCTCGCGGCGCGGGCCGATGGCATGCTTCATGGCCCCATGATGGGCCGGGGCGAACATGAAACCGACGCCAACAGACTCGACGCAGCGCGCCACCTGCTCCGGCTTCAGATTGAGATAGACCCCGGCCGCCTCCAGCAGGTCGGCGCTGCCGCTTTTGCCGGATACCGCGCGGTTGCCGTGCTTGGCCACCCGACCGCCAGCCGCGGCGACCACGAAGGCGGCAGCGGTGGAGACGTTGAACACGTTCATACCGTCGCCGCCGGTGCCGCAGGTGTCGACGATGCGCTCGGCGTCGATCTGCACCGGCGAGGCCAGTTCACGCATGACGGTGGCGGCCCCGACTATCTCGTCGATGGTCTCGCTCTTCATGCGCATGCCCATGAGGAAGGCGCCGATCTGCGCGTCGGTGCACTGTCCGGTCATGATCAGACGCATCACGTCCTGCATCTCGGCGGTGCTCAAGTCCAGTTGGTTGACCACCCGATTGAGGGCTTCCTTGATGTCCATCAGCGCACTCCACCTTGCTGTTTGAGGAAGTTGGCCAGCAGTTCGTGACCCTGTTCGGTGAGGATGGATTCCGGGTGGAACTGCACGCCCTCGATGTTCAGGGTCTTGTGACGCAGGCCCATGATCTCGTCCACGGAGCCGTCCGCGTGCTGGGTCCACGCAGTCATCTCCAGGCAGTCCGGCAGGGTCTCGCGCTTGACCACCAGGGAATGGTAGCGGGTCACGGTGAGCGGCATGTTGAGGCCGGCGAACACGCCCTTGTCCTCATGGAACACCGGGCTGGTCTTGCCGTGCATCACCTGGCGCGCGCGCACCACGTCACCGCCGAAGGCCTGGCCGATGCTCTGGTGGCCCAGGCACACGCCGAGGATCGGCAGCTTGCCGGCGAAATGCAGGATGGTCTCGATGGACACACCCGCCTCGGTCGGCGTGCAAGGGCCCGGCGAGACCACGATGCGCTCGGGCTTGAGCGCCTCGATCTCGGCGACCGTGAGTTCATCGTTACGGATCACATGGACATCGGCACCCAGCTCGCCCAGGTACTGCACCACGTTGTAGGTAAAGGAGTCATAGTTGTCGATCATCAGCAGCATGGTGGGCTCCCTTACTCTACGGACTGTTCGGCGAGGCTGACCGCGCGGAACATGGCACGGCGCTTATTCAGGGTTTCTTCCCACTCCAGCGCAGGCTGCGAGTCGGCGACGATGCCGGCGCCGGCCTGCACGTGCAGCTCGCCGTCCTTGATCACCGCGGTACGAATCGCAATGGCGGTGTCCATGTTGCCGTTCCACGCCAGGTAACCCACGGCGCCACCGTAGACACCGCGCTTGACCGGCTCCAGCTGGTCGATGATTTCCATCGCCCGGACCTTGGGCGCGCCGGACAGGGTGCCGGCCGGCAGGATGGCGCGCAGGGCGTCCATCGCGCTCAGGCCTTCCTTCAGGTGGCCGGTGACGTTGGAAACGATGTGCATGACGTTGGAATAGCGCTCGATCACCATCTGCTCGGTGACCTTCACCGTGCCGGTGCAGGAGACACGACCGGCGTCATTACGGCCGAGGTCGATCAGCATCAGGTGCTCGGCGATCTCCTTGGCATCGGACAACAGGTCCTTCTCCAATTCGAGATCGGCTTCTTCGGTAGCGCCGCGCGGGCGGGTACCGGCGATCGGACGCACGGTGACCAGGTTGTCCTCGACCCGCACCAGCACCTCGGGCGAGCTGCCGACTACGTGGAAATCACCGAAGTTGAAGAAGTACATGTAGGGCGTCGGGTTGATGCAGCGCAGCGCACGGTACAGGTCGATGGGAGCGGCCTTGAACGGAATCGACATGCGCTGGGAAATCACCACCTGCATGCAGTCGCCGGCCAGGATGTACTCCTTGATGGCGTCGACCGCCGCCTCGTAGTCGTCACGCTTGAAGCTGGAGACGAAGTCCGGCTCCGGGCCGGCGGCCCTGGCCAGGTCCACGCCCAGACGCGGAGTGATCGGCTGGCGCAGCTTGCCCAGCAGCTCGCGCAGCTGCGCCTGGCCCTGCTCGAAGGCGTCGGCCTGGGCTGGATCGACCAGGGCGATGGCGTGCATCTTGCCGGCCAGGTTGTCGAACACGACGACCGCATCCGAGACCATCAGCAGGATATCCGGCGTGCCCAGCGGATCGGGATTGGGGCATTGCGCCAGCTTCTTCTCCACGTAACGCACGCTGTCGTAGCCGAAGTAGCCCACCAGACCGCCGTTGAAGCGTGGCAGGCCGGGAATGGTGGGAACGTTATAGCGCGCCTTGAACTGCTCGACGAAGGTCAGCGGGTCGTCACAGTCCAGGCTTTCGGTTTCGACGCCGTCGACGCTGACGCTGACGTGATGGCCATGCACACGCAGCACGGTGCGCGCCGGCAGGCCGATGATCGAGTAACGGCCCCACTTCTCGCCGCCCTGCACGGACTCCAGCAGGTAGGAGTTGGGGGTATCGGCCAGCTTGAGGTAGATCGACAGCGGGGTGTCGAAGTCAGCCAGGGTTTCGAAGGCAAGCGGAATGCGGTTGTAGCCGTCGGCGGCCAAACGCAGGAATTCTTCGCGGGTCATGCACACAGCCTCGTGAGGAGGGTAAACGGGAGTTGGGCAAACGCGCCGGAACGACCGGCCAGGAGGAAATCAGGCGCGCCAGCGCCAGCGGGCCAGGGCCTTGACCAGTTTCATCCAGTGTTTGTGGGCAACTACCACGATGCTGTCTCGTGCGAGGGGGAATCAGGGGAGTCCGGGGACATTACCCCAGCGCCCTCGCCCGCGCAACCAGGCAGCAGCTGGCGCAGGTCGTCGAGCACCCGCGCCGGCCCTTCCTCGGCAATCGGCCGGCCGTGGTTGTAGCCATAGCTGAGTGCCACGCAGGGCACTTCGGCGGCGCGCGCGGCGAGCACATCGCTGCGCGAGTCGCCGACGAACAGGGCGTGCCCCGGCTCGACGCCGGCCAGGCGCAGCACATGCAGCAACGCCGCCGGGTCCGGCTTCTGCTGCGGCAGGGTGTCGCCACCGATGATCCAGCGGAAGAAGCTGCCCAGGCGCATTTCGTCCAGCAGAGGCGCGACGAAACGCTCCGGCTTGTTGGTGATCAGCGCCAGTTCGACGCCCTGCTGCTTGAGCCACTCCAGGCAGTCGCCGACGCCAGGGTAGACGCGGCTCAGGTTGTGGCTGCCGGCGTAGGCCTCGTTGAACAGTTCCAGCGCCTGCTGGGTTTCGGCCTCGTCGATGGACGCATGCTCGATATGATCGGCCAGGGCCCGGCGCACCAGGACCCGGGCGCCATTGCCGACCCAGTCGCGGACCTTCTCGACACCGGCCGGCGCACGCCCGAGCTGCACCAGCATGCGGTCCACGGCGGCGGCCAGATCAGGCACCGAGTCCACCAGGGTGCCATCCAGATCGAACATCACCAGGCGCGGCAAGGCGCCGTCGAACAGCTCGCGCAGCATGCTCAGCCGCGCACCTGGGCCAGCTCGGCGCGCATGGCGTCGATCACGGCCTTGTAGTCGGGCTGGTTGAAGATGGCCGAGCCGGCGACGAAGGTGTCGGCGCCTGCCGCGGCGATCTCGCGAATGTTCTGCACATTGACCCCACCATCGATCTCCAGGCGAATCTCGCGGCCGCTGGCATCGATCAGCGCGCGCGCTTCACGCAGCTTGTCGAGGGTGCCGGGGATGAACTTCTGCCCGCCGAAGCCGGGGTTGACGCTCATCAGCAGGATCATGTCGACCTTGTCCATCACGTACTTGAGCACGTCCAGCGGGGTGGCCGGGTTGAACACCAGGCCGGCCTTGGCACCGCCTGCCTTGATCAGCTGCAGGGAACGGTCGATGTGCTCGGAGGCTTCCGGGTGGAAGGTGATGTAGCTGGCGCCGGCCTCGATGAAGTCGCCGATGATGCGATCGACCGGCTTGACCATCAGGTGCGCGTCGATCGGCGCGGTAATGCCGTACTTGCGCAGCGCCGAGCAGACCATCGGGCCGATGGTCAGGTTGGGCACATAGTGGTTGTCCATCACGTCGAAGTGGACGATGTCGGCGCCGGCGGCGAGGACGTTGTCGACTTCCTCGCCCAAACGGGCGAAATCGGCGGAGAGAATCGACGGGGCGATGGCGAAGGGTTGCATGGTGGCCTCAGGCTTCAATCACAGTGCCGCGATTGTAGCCTGAGTCGGCCCGCGGGGCCGCTGTCATGCGTCAGTAGACCGCATCGACCATGGTCGAACGCTACTCAGGAATTGAGGTGCGCATTTTCTCACTGCGCCCGCGCAGCCACTCCAGGGTCAGCAGCAGAACGATGGAGAAGCCGATCAGCAGGGTCGCGGCGGCGGCGATGGTCGGAGACAGGTTCTCGCGGATGCCGCTGAACATCTGCCGCGGCAGGGTGGCCTGCTCGGGGCCGGCGAGGAACAGGGTGACCACCACTTCATCGAAGGAGGTAGCGAAGGCGAACAACGCACCGGAGATCACGCCGGGGGCGATCAGCGGCAAGGTCACCTTGCGGAACGCCAGCAGTGGCGAAGCACCCAGGCTGGCGGCGGCGCGCACCAGGTTGTAATTGAAGCCCTGCAACGTGGCCGACACCGTGATGATGACGAAGGGCACGCCGAGCACCGCGTGTACCAGGATCAACCCGGTGTAGCTGTTGCCCAGGCCCAGCGGAGCGAAGAACAGGTAGCTGGCCACGCCGACGATGACCACCGGCGCCACCATCGGCGAAATCAGCAGGCTCATCACCAGCGCCTTGCCGCGGAACTCGCCACGGGTCAGGCCGATGGCAGCCAGGGTGCCGAAGACCATCGCCAGCAGGGTCGCCGCCGGGGCGACGATCAGGCTGTTCTTCAAAGCGCGCATCCATTCGGCCGAGCTGAAGAAGGTCTCGTACCAGCGCAGCGAGAAGCCCTGCAGCGGATAGACCAGGAAGCTGCCGGAGTTGAACGACAGCGGGATGATCACCAGCACCGGCAGGATCAGGAACAGCAGCACCAGCGCGCACAGGCTGCGGTGGGTCCAGAACCAGGCGCATTCGATCGGGGACTTGTAGGGACTCAGCATCTCGATGTTCTCCTGATCAACCCAGACGCAGGCGGCTGGCGCCGACCAGCCAGCTGTACACCACGTAGAGCAGCATGGTGGCGAACAGCAGCAGGCCGCCGAGGGCCGTGGCCATGCCCCAGTTGATGGTGGTGTTGGTGTAGAAGGCGACGAAGTAGCTGATCATCTGGTCGCTCGGGCTGCCCAGCAGTGCCGGGGTGATGTAGTAGCCAATGGACAGGATGAACACCAGCAGGCAACCGGCGCCGACGCCGGCCAGGGTCTGCGGGAAATACACCCGCCAGAAGCTGGCGAAGGGGTGGCAGCCCAGGGAAATCGCCGCACGCATGTAGCTGGGCGAGATGCCCTTCATCACGCTGTAGATCGGCAGGATCATGAACGGCAGCATGATGTGGACCATGCTCACGTAGACCCCGGCGCGGTTGAATACCAGCTGCAGTGGCTCATCGATGATGCCCATGGCCATCAGCGCACCGTTGATCAGGCCACCGGACTGCAACAGCACGATCCAGGCGGCTACACGCACCAGGATCGAGGTCCAGAACGGCAGCAGCACCAGGATCATCAGCAGGTTGCTGGTACGGGTCGGCAAGGTGGCCAGCAGGTAGGCCAGCGGATAGGCCAGCAACAGGCAGATGACGGTAATCACCACACCCATCCAGAAGGTGCGCGCGAAGATGTCCAGGTAGATGGCCTGGTCCGGGGTGGCGGCCGTCAACTCGCCCAGGTCGTCGATGCGATGGTCGAGGGCGGCCAGCAGGTAATAGGGGGTGAAGGCAGAGCTGTTGCGCCGGATCACCTGCCAGTAGGCCGGGTCGCCCCAGCGCTCGTCGAGGCTTTCCAGAGCATCTTTGTACGACTCCGGCTGCTGCTTGAACGGCAGGGCACGACCGGTCTTGGCCATCAGGCTGCGATAGCCGGCCAGCTCCATGTTCATGCGCTTGGACAGGTCGCCGATGGTCTGCTGCTTGCGCGCTTCGGCCAGGTCGTCGGCCAGTGCGCGATAGACCGGCTCCTGCGGCAGACCACGGCCATCCCAGCTCGCGATGGCGTCGACGGTGCGCGGCAGGCTGCCCACCACTTCGGGGTTTTCCACGCTCTTGTACAGCAGGATGCCGATCGGCAGCAGGAACACCGCAAACAGGAATATCAGCAGCGGCAGGATCAGCCCCTGGGCCTTGAGCCGGTTGAGGCGCTCGGCACGGGCCAGCTTCTGCTTCAGGGTCAGCCCGGAGGCGTCGATCAGGGTAGCGGTAGTGGCCATCGCAGGCTCCAGAAACACCGGGATAAAGCACCCTCGCCCAACCGCGGGCGAGGGTTCGAGAGGAGCGGGGGGACGCTCCTCCTACCAAACCCCTTCATGCGAAGGGGGCACTGCACGGGATACTTACTTCGCGGCCCAGGCGTTGAAGCGTTGCTCCAGCTGCTCGCCGTAGTCGGCCCAGAAGGTCACGTTCATCGGCACCTGGTTGGCGATGTTTTCCGGGGTGGTCGGCATGTCCTTGAGCAGCGCCGGGTCGAGCAACTCGACCGCCTTCTTGTTGGCCGGGCCGTAGGCGATGTTCGAGGAGTAGACCTTCTGCTGCTCGGGCTGCACGCTGAAGGCGGCGAAGGCCTTGGCGGCGTCGGCATCCTTGGCACCTTTCGGGATGGCCCAGGAGTCGAAGTCGTAGATGCCGCCGTTCCACACCACCTGCAGGTTGCTTTCCTTCTGCACGGCAGCGATGCGGCCGTTGTAGGCGGAGCTCATGACCACGTCACCCGAGGCGAGGAACTGCGGCGGCTGCGCACCAGCTTCCCACCACTGGATGCTCGGCTTGATCTCGTCGAGTTTCTTGAAGGCGCGATCCTGACCTTCCTTGGTGGCCAGCACGGTATAGACATCCGCCGGTTTCACACCATCGGCCATCAGGGCGAATTCCAGGGTGTACTTGGCGCCCTTGCGCAGACCACGCTTGCCTGGGAATTTCTTCACATCCCAGAAGTCGGCCCAGCCGGTCGGCGCCGAAGCCAGCTTGTCGGCGTTGTAGGCCAGCACGGTGGACCAGACGAAGAAGCCGACGCCGCAAGGCTGGATGGCACCTTCGACGAAATCGTCGGCGCTGCCGAACAGGGCCGGATCGAGCTCCTCGAACAGGCCTTCGTCGCAGCCGCGGGCCAGTTCCGGCGATTCCACTTCCACCAGGTGCCAGGACACGCTGTTGGTGTCGACCATGGCCTTCACCTTGGCCATCTCGCCGTTGTATTCGCCGGCGACGATCTTGCCTTTGCCGGCCGCTTCCCACGGCGCATAGAAGGCCTTTTCCTGGGCGTTCTTGTTGGCGCCGCCGAAGGAGATCACGGTCAGGTCGGCGGCCATGGCCTGGGTTGCGCCGGCCAGGCCAAAGGCCAGGGCGGCGATACGAAAGGTACTGCGAACAGCTGTGCTCATTGTTTTTCTCCAGAGTGCAGGGTTGGTACTACAAAGCCGGCGTCATTCCGCGAGCTGCGGATCGAGCGCCCTGACGTGCTCCACATGCCAGCCGAGCGGTACCACATCACCCACACCCAGGGCGGGGTCGAGCTCGGCGATCGGCTGTTTGACGAAGAAGCTGGGGTTACCGCAGACCTCCATGCGGATGCGCACGTGGTCGCCCAGGTAGATGAATTCGGCCACGCGACCACTGAAACGGTTGGCGCAGCTCTCGCTGGCGGCGTTGATACGCACTCGCTCGGGACGGATCGACAGGCTCACCGGTTCGCCCTGCGCGCCGACCTTCACGGCCAGCGCCTGCACCTGCTCGCCGCGCGCCAGGCGCACCGTGCAATGCTCACCGTCACGGCCAACCAGCTCGCCGGCCAGGCGGTTGTTCTCGCCGATGAACTGGGCGACGAAGGTGTTGTGCGGGGCCTCATAGAGCTCGCGCGGCGGGGCGATCTGCTGGATCTCGCCCTGGTGGAACACCGCCACGCGGTCGGACATGGTCAGCGCCTCGCCCTGGTCGTGGGTCACGTAGACCACGGTCACGCCCAGGCGCTGGTGGATGTGCTTGATCTCCATCTGCATGTGCTCGCGCAGTTGCTTGTCCAACGCGCCGAGCGGTTCGTCCATCAGCACCAGTTGCGGCTCGAACACCAGCGCGCGGGCCAGTGCCACGCGCTGTTGCTGGCCACCGGAAAGTTGCGCCGGGTAGCGGTTGCGGAAGCTGTCGAGCTGGACCATGCCGAGGGAGCGTTTGACCCGCTCGGTAACGTCGGTCTTGCTCATGCCACGCACGGTCAGCGGGAAGGCCAGGTTCTCGGCCACCGTCATGTGCGGGAACAGGGCGTAGTTCTGGAACACCATGCCGATGTCGCGTTTGTGCGGCGGCACGTTGTTGATCGAGCGCCCGGCGAGGAGGATCTCCCCGGCAGTGGGCGTCTCGAAGCCGGCCAGCATCATCAGGCTGGTGGTCTTGCCGGAACCGGACGGCCCGAGCAGGGTGAGGAACTCGCCCTTGCGGATGTCCAGGTTGAGGTCTTTGACGATCAGGCTTTCGCCGTCGTAGCTCTTCTGCACGCCCTTGAAACTGACGAGCACATCGCTGGAAGCATTCTCGGCCATTGCCGCGCCCTTGTTCTGGTTGCCGTGCTGTAAGACTAGGAAGTCGCACAGGCAGCGCAAATCGGGCGCTATGAGAGATTGCTATAAGGCGGCAGGACGACAGCTTGTAGGGATCGCCCTACAGACACAGCAGAGTTACCAGAATCCGTCTTGGATCTTTTGAGCTATAGCCAGGCAAGGCGGAGTTAGGCGAGGACGCGGAGTTTACGAGGTGTAAATGAGCAGTCCGAGCCTAACTCCAACGCAGCATGGCTGACGATCAAGAGATACAAGACGGGTTCTCAGAGCAGCTTGTGCTCCACTGCGTATTTCACCAGATCGGCCACCGAGTGCAGACCCAGCTTCTGCATCAGGCGCGCCTTGTGCGTGCTGATGGTCTTGCTGCTGACCGACAGGTGCAGGGCGATCTCGTTGACGCCCTCGCCGCGCACCAGGCGCTCGAACACCGAGAACTCGCGCTCGGACAGCAGCGCATGGGGCGGCCTCGAATCGGTCAGCCCCACCTCGAAGACCATGCGGTCGGCCAGTTCCGGATCGATGTAGCGACCGCCACCGGCGACCTTGCGAATGGCGGTGAGCAGCAGCGCCGGGTCGCTATCCTTGGTGGCGTAACCGGCGGCGCCGATCTTCAGCGCGCGGGCGGCCATCTGCGCCTCGTCATGCATGGACAGCACCAGCACCGCCGGCGGGTTAGCCAGCGCACGAATCCGCGGGATCGCCTCCAGGCCGTTGACGCCAGGCATGGAGATATCCAGCAGCACCACCTCGCAGGGCGTCTGGCGCAGGGTTTCCAGCAACTGCTCGCCGTTGCTCGCTTCGCCGACCACCTGCAGGTCCTTGGCCAGACCGATCAGTTGCTTGATGCCCTCACGGACAATGGTGTGGTCTTCGGCGACCAATACTCGAATCACGCTAGAACCTCTTCGTCCAATGTCACCCGCACGCTGAGTGTGGTGCCCTCGCCCGCCTGACTGTCAATGTTCAGGCTGCCGCCAAGCATCAGCACACGCTCGCGCATGCCGACCAGGCCGAAGGATTGTGCGCGCTGGGCGACCGGGTCGAAACCCCGACCATCGTCACTGACACGCAGGCACAATTCGTCCCCTTCCAGCTCCAGCAACACCTCCACCGTATGCGCCTGGGCATGGCGCAGCACATTGGTCAGCGCCTCCTGCAGCACACGGAACAGGCCGACGGCCTTGGCATCGGACAGCTTCGGCAGCTGTTCCGGCACCTGCACCAGGCAGGCGATACCGCTGCGCGCCTCGAAGCGCCGCACCTGCCACTCGATGGCCGAGGCGATGCCGGCATCGAGAATCGGCGGGCGCAGCGCGGTGGCCACGTCGCGCACCAGCTGGAACAGGTTGGCGATCAGCTTCTTCATGCTGTCCAGGCGCGCCTGCAGGCCCGGGTCGAGGCCGGCAAAGGCCAGCTCGCACATCGAGGTCTCCAGCTTGAGCACGGTGAGCACCTGGCCCAGCTCGTCATGCACTTCACGGGCGATGCGCGCCTTCTCTTCCTCGCGCACGCTCTCCAGGTGCGCCGACAGTTCGCGCAACTGGGCCCGCGACTCGGCCAGCTCCAGTTCGATGGCCTTGTTGTCGCTGATGTCCCAGACCACGCCGTCCCACACCACATGGTCGTCACCCAGCTGGCGTGCGCTCGACTTGATGTCGGCCCAGCGCACCCGGCCCTCGCGGGTGAGGATGCGGCCCTGCCAGTGCCAGTCGCTGGCGTTGGCGAGCGCGGCGTCCTGAGTGCGGTGGTAGGACGCACGGTCGTCCGGGTGGACCAGGCTGCGGATGCCGAAGTCGATATGCATGATGGTGGCTGGCGGATAGCCGACCAGCTGCTCGCAGCCCTCGCTGATGAAGGCGAAGTCCGGCGGCGCGTCGAGGTGCGCCCGCTCCAGGCGGAACACCAGCCCCGGCACGTTGCCGGCGATACCTTTCAGGCGCGCCTCGCTCTCCTCCAGCGCAGCGCGGGCGCGGCGCCGTTCGGTAGCGTCGCTGAGGTAGACCACCAGGTACTCGGTCTCGCGAAAGCGCAGAAAACCCAGGGTCACGTCGGCGGGCATGTCGCTGCCATCCGCGCGTTGACAGAGGCTCTCGAAACTCAGGGCTGCGCCCTCCTGCTGGCGTACGCGCCGCCACAGGTTGAGCCAGCGATCCATGCCCAGCGTGCGTTCGAAGTCCTGCACGGGCCGGTCGACCATGGCCGCCTCGCTGTAACCGAGCATGCCGGCCACCGCCTGGTTGGCGTAACGCACGCGCCCGTCCCAGCTGACCCAGAGGATGCCCACCGTGCTGTGATCCAGGGAGAACTGCGCCAGGCGCAGCGCTTCCTCGGCCACCTCACGTTGGGCCAGAGTCTGGCGGGTTTCCAGCAAGCGCTTTTCCAGACCACCGCGCTGACGACGCAGCACTACCAAGAGCGCCATGCACACCAGCAGCAGCAAACCGAGCAGCACGCTCAGGCTGCGCCAGAAACGCGGCGAGTCGGCGAGCCCCGGTGTGCGAGCGGTCAACCAGCGGCGTTGCAGACGCTCCAGCTCTGCGGCCGGCAACTCATGCAGGGCCTGCTGAACGATGCTGCCGAGCTGCGGCCAATCGCGCCGGGTGGCGAAGCGCAGCAATAGCGGCAGGCCGACGTCGGCCAGCACACGCAGGCTGGCGAATTCGCTCTCCTGCGCCAGACGGCTGAGCTGTGCCTGGTCGACCGCGGCAAAGCGCGCCTTCTGCGCCAGCACCGCACGCAGCGCCTCGCGGTCGGACGGCGCGGCCTGTAGCTGCAGATTGAAGTAGTTGCTGCGCAGGTAGTCCGCCGCCGCGCTGGGCACGCGCACGGCAATCGCATCCTGCTCGCCGAGCTGCTCCAGATCGATGCCCACTTCGCCGCCACGCTCGCCGACCAGCAGGTGCGGAATGCGCAGATAAGGATCGGAGAATTGCCAGAGGCGCAGCCCGGCAGGGCTCTGCTGCAGGCCAGGCGCCAGATCGATGCGCCCGGCGCGCAGCGCCTCCTCCAGCGCTAGCTGGCTGTCGAAGCTGCGCCAGCTCAGCTCGACCCCCAGGCTCGCCGCCAGCTTTTCGGTCAGTTCGACGCTAAGCCCGCTCAGCTGCTGCTGACGCCGCCGGTACTCGGCATACGGCGCCTGCAGCACCACGCCCACGCGCAGCCGCGGGTGCTCGGCCAGCCAGGCCTGCTCGGCCGGCGCCAAGCGCAAGGGCGCCGCCTGG
>NZ_LSOF01000016.1 GCF_001592875.1 Pseudomonas sp. BMS12
ACCCGGCACTGACCCGCCGCCCCGCCGCATCCAGCCATAACGGCTGCAGCAGGCCCAGGCCCAGCGGCTGATCCGCCGCCTGCAGGGTCGGCGGCACGGTGCCGGACAGGGTCCAGGCGAAGCGCTGGCGCCGGCAGTTGGGATCGCTGCGCGCCAGCTCCTGACCCAGCGGCCAGCAGATCGCCGCCACGCCGATCTCATCCGGCACGGGCTGTGCCGGCGGTGTCAGGCCACGTTGCTGGTCGCGATTGACCAGCAGATCGTGCACCTGCAGCAGCAGCGGCGCCGCCGATGCCAGGCCGAACTGCCCCGGCACCGGCGTGCCATCCGGGCGGCCGATCCACACCCCGATCAGATGCCGAGGACCGACACCGATAGCCCAGGCATCGCGAAAGCCATAGCTGGTGCCGGTCTTCCAGGCCAGCACCGGTCGCTGCGTCAGCTCGGCACGCGGATCGCGGTCCGGGCGCGCCTGGCCGGAGAGTATCCGCCGCACTATCCAGGCCGCCCCTGGCGACAGCAGGCGCCGTTCGCGCAGGGCCTCGTCCGGTTGCAGCCGTGGGCGCGCAGCCATACCACCACGGGCAAACGCGGCATAGCCGGCGACCAGTTCCTCCAGGCGGCTACCGGCGCCACCGAGGATCAGGGCCAGGTTCGGTTCGGCGCCGGCCGGCAGCGCCAACGGCACGCCAGCCGCACGCAGCTCGCCGGCGAAACGCTTGGGGCCGTAGGCCTCCAGCAACTGCACCGCCGGCAGGTTGAGCGAGGTGGCCAGCGCCTCGCTGGCCGACACCGGCCCAGTGAAGCCAGCGGCGAAGTTGCCCGGGCGGTAGTCGCCGTAACGCCGCGGCACGTCCTGCAACAGGGATTCGGAATGGATCAGCGCGGCATCCAGGGCCATGCCGTAGAGGAAGGGCTTGAGGGTCGAACCCGGCGAGCGCAACGCATGCACCATGTCGACATGGCCGAAGCGGCGGGCATCGCCGATATCCGGTGAGCCCAGGTAGGCGCGTACCGCCATGCTCTCGTGCTCGACCACCAGGATCGCCGCCGAGGTGTGCTCCGGCAGGCGCGCGCGCCAGCCCAGCAGCAGATCCTCCAGGCGCCGCTGCAGGGCGGCATCCAGGGTGGTGCGGATCAGTGGCGGGCTGCCGGCCCGGTTCAGGCGGCGCGCCAGCAACGGTGCCAAGCTCGGCTCCTGGCGCGGTGCCAGCAGCACCGGCTCCTGCAGCGCCTCGTCCACCGCACTCTGCGGCCACACCTGGAACTGCGCCAGACGGCGCAGCACCTTGTCCCGCGCCGCCTGCGCCTGCGTCGCATGGCGATCCGGGCGCAGGCGGCTGGGCGCCTGCGGCAACACCGCCAGCAATGCAGCCTCGGCACGGGTCAGTTGCGCCGGCGACTTGCCCAGGTAGGCCCAGCTGGCTGCCGCCACGCCCTGCAGGGTGCCGCCGAAAGGCGCGCGGTTAAGGTACAGCGTCAGGATCTCGTCCTTGGACAGGTGCCACTCCAGCTGCAGGGTGCGCCACAGCTGTTTGAACTTGCCGGGTAACGAGCGCGAGTGCGGGTCGAGCAGACGCGCCACCTGCATCGACAGGGTGCTGCCGCCGGACAGCATGCGCCCACCACTGAGGTTCTGCCAGGCGGCCCGCGCCAGGGCCAGCGGGTTGACGCCGGGATGGCGGTAGAACCAGCGATCCTCATAGGTCAGCAGCGCCTGCAGGTAGTAGGGCGACACCTCCTGCGGCGTCACCGGATAGCGCCACACGCCTTCGGCGTCGGCGAAACGCCACAGCGGCGTACCGTCCTCGGCCAGCACCACGCGGGCCAGGCCGTCCTCCGGCAAGGGCAACGGGAACAGATGGTCGGCCAACCACAGCAGCATCAGCGGCAGCAGGAGCAACACCAGGCCACGTCGCCCGGGCCAACCCCATCTCATTTCCCCGCCTCGCTGCGCGAGCGGCGCCAGCTATGGCATGCTGCGCGGCAACTTATGGCGGCACTGCGGATATTCATACCTTGATCCAAGACTTCTTCGAATGGCTGGGCCATGCCCTCGGCACCCTGATCCGTTTCATTGTCGAAGCCCTCAGCGGCTTCTTCGGCCTGTTCGCCGACGTCGGCCGCAGCTTCCTCAACGGCCTGGCCTCGGCGCTGGGCACCGATGTCGGCCTGCTCAGCATCGTCGCCATGGTCTGCGGCCTGCTCCTGCTCTACGCAGCCGTGCGCGCCGGCATGCGCAAGGCCTTCGTGCGCATGGTGATCTACGGGCTGCTGGGTTTGTGGTTGTTGAGTTTGATTGTGAGCTGAAGGCCTCGCCCTCTCCCCCAGCCCCTCTCCCATAAATGGGCGAGGGGTGACTCTACCGATGCACCTTGCATACCCTGCAATCCTGCAGCCCCGCAAGAAATAAGCAACGCACCGAGCCCGATAGCACGCACATCCTGCCCCCTCTCCCGCTCACGGGAGAGGGCCGATCTCCAGCCGAATCCGCTCCAGCACCGCCTCCATTTCCCCTAACACCTGATGATTCCAAAAACGCAGCACTCTATAGCCACGCTCTTCTAGATACCGATCACGCTCGCCATCTTGCCAAGCCTGCTCGGCATGCTGTCCGCCATCCAGTTCAATCACCAGAAAATGCTCCAGACAGACGAAGTCGACGATGTAGCGGCCAATAGGTTTTTGCCGACGGAACTTCAGGCCCATAAAGCGGTGAGCACGTAGGTGATACCAAATCCTCGCCTCGGCATCGGTCATGCTGGTTCGCAGTGACTTAGCGTTATCTCGTAAGCCCATTGGAGCCTCCTTGCTCCTTCGCCCTCTCACATAAATGGGCGAGGAGAAACCCGGCATTTACCTTCCTGCACGGTCAGTTCCCTCTCCCGTGAACGGGAGAGGGTTGCTTTCAATCACCGCTCCTTCACCACCAACTCTCCCGACGTCGCGCCCAGTGCCTGCCAGCTTGGGCGGTACATGGACTCCACCTGCGGCGGCGGCACGCGGTATGTGCCGGGTGTGACGGCCCGGGCCAGGTACAGCAGGTGGGTGGTGTCGTAGCCGTTCACATCCACGGCGGCAACGAAGCGGTCATCGCGGAACTCCTGGTGCTTGAGCGGGGCGTTCTGCATGGCCTTGAGCCAGTCCTTCACCGCGCTGCCGGCGTCATCCAGGCTGGCGGCGCTCTGCGCCAGGTTCTGGTTTTCCAGCTCCAGGCCGGCCGGCAGCAGATCGACCACCAGGGCATCCGGGACTCGTTCCTCGGCGCGCACCGCCAGGTGCACCAGCACCAGCTGGCCGCTGCGCAGGTTGCCCAGGTCGAGCGCCTGCCCGTTCAGGTCGTAGTAGCCGCGCTCGATGCTCAGGTTGTTGCCGCTGGCGGCCGGCGCCTGGGTCGGATAACCGGAGATGCTCAGCTGCTGGTACAACTTGCCGTCGAACGCGCTGCTCAGGCTCAGCGGCTCGGCCAGGCCGGCGCCATCGAGCCGCACCGCGCCCTGCTGGTTATTCAGCTCGCGCGGCTGGCCGGCGACCTCCAGCGTGGCGTTCCAGGGCTGCTCTGGCTGCTTGATCAGACCGCGCCCGGCGAGGAACAGGGCATTGCGCTCCTGGGTCGACAGGTAGCGCCGCAACGCGCGCTCCTCGGCCAGTTCAAATAGCAGGGTGTCGCGCGTGGCGGCGGCCAGGCCGTTCTCCTCCAGCAGGGCATAGATCAGCGCCTGGTCGCGTAGCGGGCTGCCGTAGTCGGCCAGCCATGCCTTGCGGTTGCGCCCCAGGCCCAGCCCGAGGCTCAGCGCCTGGTCGGCACGCGGCTTGTCACCCATCTTCTGCAGGGCCACGGCCAGCTGCACCAGCGGCAGGCCTGACTTGGCCTCCTCGCGGCGCTCGAACAGCGCGCGCAGGCTGCCAAGCGGCGCCTGTTGGCTGCGTGCCAGCACCAGGCCGGCGTAGGCCTGCACGGCGAAGCGAGTGTGGTCGAGGTCTTCGCTGTAGCCGGCGTCGATCAGTTGGCGGTCCTGCAGGTAGCGCAGCAGACGCTGGCTGGCTTTCTCCAGGGCTTGCGGCGGCACGGCGAAGCCCTGCTCGCGGGCGCGCAGGAGGAAGTCGGTGACATAGGCGGTCAGCCAGTATTCCTCGTCGCTGTCAGAACCCCACAGACCGAAGCTGCCGTTGTAGCGCTGCATGCCCAGCAGGCGCTCGATGCCGATTTCGATGGAGTTGCGCCGTTTGTCTTCCGGCTCGCCCTCCAGGCCGAGGCGTTCGAGGGTCGCCGCGTCGGCATACAGCGAGGGATACAGGCCGCTGGTGGTCTGCTCCAGACAACCATAGGGATAGGCCTTGAGCGCGCGGATCTGCTCGGCCAGGTTCAGTGGCGGGCGGCTGGAGACGCTCAGCAGCGCCTCGCGCCCTGCCGGTTCGAAGTCCGCCAGAGTGCCGGCCGGCAGCTGCCAGCTGTCGCCCTGCAGCACACCGCGCAGCAGGCGGGTCTGCGCCGGCCAGGCGGAACGCACGCCGATGCGCCACTCTCGGCTGAACGCCCCCAGGTTCTCGCCCGGCAGGCTGAGCCCGGCGACCTTGACCCGGACGATGCCGGAACCGTAACCGCCCGCGGCGCGCACCGGAATGCGCAGGGTGGTGCGCTGGCCCTGGTCGAGCTGAAGCGGTGCCGTGTAGCCACCGGGGGTTTCAGCCAGGCTGAGCTGGCCGTCGGTTTCGACCTGCACGTCGAGCTTCTGCATGACACCGGAGAGGTTGGTCAGGTCCAGCGCCACGCTGGTCTCGTCACCACCGGCCAGGAAGCGCGGCGCCGACAGTTCGGCCACCAGAGGCGCGGCGACCACCGTCTTGGCCTCACCCATGCCATAGCGCTCATCGGTCCAGGCCTGAGCCATCAGCCGCAGCTCGCCGTTGAAGTCGGGGATATCCAGGCTGACTTCGCCTTCACCCTTGTCGTCCAGGGTCAGCGGCACGCTCTGCAGCGCGACGATGGTGACGCTGGTGTCAGGGCGCTTGCCGCCCTTGGCCAGCGCCGCATCACCGCCGAAAGCCAGCGAGGCCAGCCGCCCCTGCCCGGCCTCGATCAGCTGGCCGTAAACATCCAGCTGGTCGGCGCCGTAGGCCTTGCGCCCGAACAACTCGGCGAAGGGATCGGGCGTCTTGTATTCGGTGATGTTGAGAATGCCGACATCCACCGCCGCGACCAGCACATGAGCCTGCCTGGGTGCGCTGCCATCGGCATTGCGCGCCTGTACGTGGACTTTCAGCGGCTGCTGCGGGCGCATCTTCTCCGGTACGCTGAGGCTGACCTGCAGCTTGCGCGGCGCACGGTCGAACGGCAGGTGCAGCAGGCCGACGGCACGCTTGGGCGTGGCCCCGGCCTTGCGTTCACCGGGGCGGATGACCAGCGCGCTGACGTACAGGTCATGGCGCGCCCAGTCCTTGGCCAGGGGAATGTCGAAGCTGGCGCCTTCGGCCGGCACCTCGATCTCCTGCCACCACAGCGGGCCATCACGCGATTCCACCAGCAGGTAGCCGCTACCGGCGCTGGGCGGGGTGACGCTGACCTTGGCCGTTTCACCCGCGCCGTAGGCTGGCTTGTCCAGGGCCAGTTTGACCTGGTCCGGACGCACCGCGCCGCCGTCGCTGTTGTCCTGCCAGGAATAGCCGGCCCAGAAGCGCAAGCTGCTGAGCAGGCCGGTGGCGGGGTCCGTCACTTCGACGCGATAGGGGCCCCACTCCACCGGAAAACTGACCTTGGCGGTGCCGCCGGCCGCGACCTTGACGCTTTCCTCGCCCAGGTTGAGGAACTTCTCGTTGTAGTGATAACTCCAGCCGTCGCTGTCGGAGAAGCTCCAGTAGTAATCGCGGCGCTCGCGGATCAGGCGCACCTGCAGGTTGTCGCTGGCCAGCTTGTTGCCTTGCGGGTCGGCCAGCAGCACCTCGAACTCGGCCAGGCCGTCACCATCTACCTCGCCGCCGTCGAACAGGCTGCGCACACCCGGCAGCTGAGCGGCCGGCCATACCGGCTGCACCAGGCGGCGGGTGATCGGGCGCCCGCCGGACTCCTGCAGGCTGGCCTGGAGAATCAGCTGCAGCGGCGACTTGGCCTCGGCCCAGCGGTTCTCCGGCTGCACCACGGCCTTGCCCTGGGCGTCCAGGGTGACCTCCTCCAGCTCCTGGTCCTGGCTCAGCTCCTCCTCGGTGAGCGAGCCGAACTGGTAGCCGGGCAGCGCCTTGACCGCCTCGCGCAGCGGCCGCACATAGAGTTGGCCGCTCAGGCGATTGCCGGAAGCCGGCGCGCCATAGAGATAACGGCCTTCGACCTGGAACTGCGCCTCGTCGCCAGGCGCGATGGGCGTCTCACTGCCCTTCAGTTCGAGCGCCAGGCGCTCGGGCAGGAAGTCCTCGACGAGGAATTCATAGAGCTGCTTGCGCCCGCCGCCGAAGTCGAGCAGCAGCTGCCAGCGCCCGGTCGGCGCCTCGTCGGCCAGTTGCAGCTGGTACTGGTAGAGGCCCTGCTCATCGGGTTGCCAGACGAACTTGCGGCTGACCTGTTCGTCCGGCCGGCGCACTTCCACGTTGACCGGCTGCGGCTTCACCGCTCGGCCGTCGGCGTCGCGCAGCAGGGCGTTGAGCAGCACGGTCTCGCCGGGGCGATAGAGGTCGCGCGGGCCGAACACGAACAGCTGCAGCGGGTTGGCCACCGGCCCGGCGATATCGAACTCGGCCAGGTCCAGGGCCGGACTGTTGAGGTTGAGCAGGCTGGTCTGCTCGCCCTGGCGCGCCAGCAACAGGCTGGCCTTGTCCGGCAGCGGCAGCTCGGCGTGGCCGGCATCATCGGTCTTGCCGCTGGCCAGCAGCTGGCCCTTGTCGCCGAGCAGCTCCAGCTCCACATCGGCCAGGGCCTTGCCGCCCTCCAGGGCCTGGGCGAAGGCGTCCAGGCGGCCGTGGTAGCGGTGTACGGACAGGCCGATGTCACTCAGGGTGAACAGGGTCGCCGGCTGCTGGTAGCTGTAGGTGCCGGCCTGGCGCATCACCGCCAGGTACACGCCGGGCTGCTGCAACGGCTCCAGGCCGGCGATCGGCAGCAGCAGGGTCTCGCGGGTGTTGCGCGCCGGATTGAGGTCGAAGCGCCCGCCGTAGACCAGTTCGGCCATGGGCAGCAGCTCGCGCGCCTCCCAGGTGTCCAGGTTGGCGCCGCGCCCCCACTGGGCGAGGAAGGCCGGCAGGGACTCCTGCTTGATGCGGAAGAACTCGACATTGACCCTGTCGACGTTCAGCGCGATCACCGGCAGGCCTTCGGCGAGGCGGGTCGGCAGCAGCGAGCCACGGCTGGCGAAACCGACGGTGGGTTGCAGGTCACGGGTCTCCAGGCTGGCGCTGTACTCGGCGGCCAGCTCGCTGGCGTTGACCGCGCGCAGGCCGCGATCCACTGTCAGCACCAGTTTGCGCTTGGGCTCCAGGTGGCGCAGGCGCAGCTCCATCTGGTTGTCGGACAGTTCCCAGGCGCCGTCGACCTTGCCACTCTTCTTGTCCACCAGGTGCAGCTTGGCGGCGAAATCCTGATCCGCCTCGAGTGGCACGCTGAAGCTCACCGACAGGGTGCTGGCGCCATCGAGCTGGATTTCCGAAACGTCCGCCACCGTCAACTCGCGCCCGGCGTAGCGCTTGGCCAGCGTGGCCTCGTCCAGCGCCGGCCGGGCCGCATCCTGGGCAGTGGCGGGGCCACTGGTCTGGGCAGACTGGGGGGCTTCCGGGGTAGAGGAGTCGCAGGCGCTCAGCAGGCTGAGCGCAAGTGCCAACAACAATCCTTTGTAACGCATGGCGGGCCTCGCAGGAGAATCTGAGGCCCAGCACTATAGCCGAGTACAGGCTGCGTTTCCGGTGCGACTCCTCACCTCAGAGGCGGAAACGCCCCATCTGCGAGCCGAGCGCTTCGGTCAGCCCCTGCAGCTTCTGACAGTGTTCGCGACACACGGTGACCTCGCTGGCCGTGGAGTGCGCCAGATCGGCGATGCCCTGCACGTTGCGGTTGATCTCCTCGGTCACCGAACTCTGTTCCTCGGTGGCCGTGGCGACCTGGTGATTCATGTCGCTCAGACGCTCGACCTGATCGGCAATCGACTCCAGCGCCCGCCCGGTACCCTCGCTCGCCTCGACGCCCACACCGGTGGCGCTCTGGCCCGCCTGCATGGAACTGACGGCCGCCTCGGCGCCCTGCTTGAGGCGCATGATCATCTGCTGGATTTCGTCGGTGGAGTTCTGTGTGCGGCTGGCCAGGGTGCGCACCTCGTCGGCGACCACGGCAAAACCACGGCCCTGCTCGCCGGCGCGCGCGGCCTCGATGGCGGCATTGAGTGCCAGCAGATTGGTCTGCTCGGCGATACCGCGGATCACCGCCAGCACCTGATCGATGGACGCCACCTGCGCGGCCAGTTCACTGACCGCCTCAGCCGCCGTGCCGATCTCGCCGGACATGCGCTGGATATGCGCGATCGACCCGCTGACCTGGGTCCGCGCACCATCGGCCTCATCGCGCGCACTCTGCGACACCTCGGCGGCGGAGCCGGCATTGCGCGCAATTTCCTGCACGGTCAGGCCCATCTCGTGCACGGCGGTCGCCACCAGATCGGTCATGTCCTGCTGCTGGCCGGAACGCACGGCGGTGTTCTCCACCACCTGGATGACCTGCATCACCGACTCGCGCAGGCGCTCGCTGGTGGTCAGCACCTCGCTGATCAGTTGCCGCTGCCCTTCGAGGAAACGGTTGAAGCCGCGCGCCAGGTCACCCAGCTCGTCGCCGCGTGAATCGTCCAGGCGCCGGGTCAGGTCGCCGCCACCACCGCCGATCTCGACCAGCGCCGCGGTCACCCGCTGGATCGGCCGCACCAGGCCACGCGCCAGCAATACCACCAGGCCCAGCGACAGCAGCACCACCGCCAGGCCGATCAGGGCGGTGGTCAGCAATGCCTGACGCGCTTCGCCGTAGACCTGCTGCTCGGGGATCTCGGCGACCAGGCGCCAGTCGATGGACTTGAGCGGCAGGGCCATGGCCAGATAGCCCTCGCCATCGCGTTCGAAACGCAGGCTGTGCCCGGGTTCGGCGACCAGGCGGCCAGCCGCCTCGGCGCCGACCAGCTGATCGAGGCTGCTCTGATCGCTGAGCTGGGCATCCGGGTGCACCTTGACCTTGCCGCTGCCATCCACCAGGTAGACGCGCCCGGATTCGCCCAGGCGAAAACCGCGAATCAGCTCGGACATGGCACCCAGGCCCAGGCCCAGGCCGCCGACACCCAGCGTCTTGCCGCCGGCCTCGATGCGCTGGTTGATGAACAGGGTGGGAATCTTGGTGCTGGAGTCGATGTCGATGTCCAACGAGCGCTGCTTGCCGCTGTCGACGAAGCCGTAGAACCAGGCGCTGTCCGGGCCACGCGTCAGGGTGCGGTCGAGGCCCTGGTTGGTGATGTAGCTGCCGGACTTCAAGGCGACGATGAAGGTGCTCAAGGCCCCGCCGGCCACCTTCTCCTGCTGCAGATAGCGGCTCATCGCGTCCAGCTGCGCCGGGTCTTCCCCGGCCGCCAGCCAGTCGGCCACCAGGCTGTTGCCGGCGATGCCGCGTGCCTGTTCCAGCGGAGTGGCCAGGACCCGTTCGAGATCGTTGCGCACCGCCTCCACCCGGGCCGGCAGCTCGCCATTGACCAGGTACTGCTCGACCTGCCGATTGGCCACTCCGGAGTAGATGAAGATCACGATCAGGACGCTGACCACCAGCGCCGCGCCCATGCTGAGAATCAATTGCCAGCGAATGCTGCGCTGCCAGAACTGCATGCGTCTCACCTCTTGTCATATGCGGCTACCGGCCGCCAGGCTGCGAACCACCGGCAGGCGGCCCGATCATGCGAAAGCAAGGACTACGCCATGGCAGGCGCAGCTCTGGATAGAGCCTCCGAGCCATGCAGAAACAGAATTGCGACCAAAAAATGCGCATAAAAGTCACAATGCCGTCACTTTAATGCACACAATTAATTTTGCCGCTATCTATCTCCCCTTCTCTTTCAGTCGGCGCGGTCAGGCCCGTTCTGAAGAACAAGGATAGCCAAGCGACGGACGGCACCAGCTCACTGCACCTATAATTCGGCGCTTTGCCGGCAGCCAGTGCGGCGACTTCAGGCACTCACAATCGAGTGCCTGGGTTCGCCCGGCTGGGCGCGTCGACGAGTCGTAGCAGAGCGATAGCAACGACGCCTGGCGCCGAAGCCGAGTATTTGCATTCGCCGAACAGGCCACCAGGAGCCCCCATGTCCAAGCTGCTCGAGGCCTGGCGTCACGCCCCGACCCACCGCCGGGTCTGGGCGTTGGCCGCGCCGATGATCCTGTCCAACCTCTCGGTACCGCTGGTGGCCCTGGTCGACAGCGCTGTGATCGGCCACCTGCCGCACGCTCACCAGCTCGCCGCAGTGGCCGTGGGTGGCAGCCTGTATACCTTGCTGGTGTGGTTGTTCGGCTTCCTGCGCATGGGCACCACCGGCTTCGCCGCGCAGGCCTGCGGGCGCGACGACGGTGACGCGCTGCGCCTGGTGCTGCTGCAGGGCCTGTTGCTGGCGGGCGGCCTGGCATTGCTGATGGCCTTGCTGGCACTGCCACTCAGCGACCTGGCGCTGGGTCTGATGCAACCCTCGGCGGCTCTCGACGAGCTGGCCCGCGCGTACTTCCACACCCGCCTGCTGGGGTTGCCGGCGGCATTGGCCTGCTATGCCCTGATCGGCTGGCTGCTGGGCACGCAGAACGCACGCGGGCCGCTGGCCATCCTGCTGACCACCAATCTGCTCAACGTGGCACTGGATCTGTGGTTCGTGCTTGGCCTGAACTGGGGCGTACTCGGCGCCGCACGCGCCTCGGTGATCGCCGAATGGAGCGGCGCCCTACTCGGCCTGGTGCTGGCCTGGCGCGCCCTGCGCCAGCATCCCGGGCACCTGCCGGGTGCAGCCCTGCGCCTGTGGCGCAACTGGCGGCCGCTGCTGGCAGTGAACCGCGACATCCTCATCCGCACCCTGGCGCTGCAGCTGGTGTTCTTCCTGGTCACGGTGCAGGGCGCCCGCCTGGGCGATGCCACGGTGGCGGCCAACGCCCTGCTGCTCAATGGCCTGCTACTCACCGCGCACGCCCTGGATGGTCTGGCCCATGCGGTGGAAGCGCTGTGCGGCCACGCCATCGGTGCCGGCCGACGCGACGAACTGCGCCGCTCACTGGTGGTGGCCGGAGGCTGGTCGCTACTGGCCAGCCTGCTGTTCGCCGCCGCGTTCCTCATCGCCGGGCACGCCTTCATCGACCTGCAGAGCGATATCACCGCCGTGCGCGCGGTGGCCTACCAGTATCTGCCCTACCTGGCCGTATTGCCCCTGGTGACAGTGTGGAGCTACCTGCTCGACGGCCTGTTCATCGGCGCCACCCGCGCCCGCGAAATGCGCGATGCCATGCTGTTGAGCCTGATCCTGGTACTACCATTGGCCTGGCTGCTGCGCGGCCTGGGTAATCACGGCCTGTGGCTGGCCTTTCTATGTTTTATGCTGATGCGTGGAGTATGCCTGGCCGCTCAGGCCTGGCGCCTACAACGCCAGAACGCCTGGCTCGCCGGTAACGGCTGATAGGAGAACGACATGCTCAAGGCCCCCTGCCCCGCCAACGAACCCCAGCGCCTGCAGGCTCTGGACGAGCTGGAGCTGCTCGACACGCCCGCGGAGCAGTATCTGGATACCCTGGTACGTCTGACCCGCGAACTGTTTCAGGTGGAAACGGTGCTGATCAGCCTGATCGATCGCGACCGCCAGTGGTTCAAGGCCCGCATCGGCCTGGATCTCGCCGAGACGCCACGCGACATTTCCTTCTGTGGCCACGCGGTAGCGGCCAGCAGCCTGTTATTGATCGAGGATGCCCGTCAGGACCCGCGCTTCGCCGACAACCCGGTGGTCACCGGCGCGCCCTTCATCCGTTTCTACGCCGGCCAGCCACTGTACAGCCGCGAGGGCCAGGCCATCGGCACCCTCTGCCTGCTGCACCCCGAGCCAGGCACTCTCTCCCTGCCAGAGCGCCTGCGCCTGCGTGATCTGGGCACCCTGGCCGAAGGCTATCTACAGCTGCGTGGCCTCAGCCAACAGGCGCAGAAACTGCGCCAGGCGGTCAGCCGCGAGCAGCGCAAGGCCCTGGTCGACCCGCTGACCCAGCTATGGAACCGCGCCGCCCTCGGCCAGTTCTTCGCCCGCGAGCTGCACGGCGCCCGCGACAACGGGCTGCAACTGGGCGTGCTGTATGCCGACCTGGACCACTTCAAGCAGATCAATGACCGCTACGGCCACGCCGCCGGCGACCAGGTGCTGTGGCAAAGCGCCCGACGTATGAGCGCGGCGCTACGCCCCGATGACCTGCTGGTGCGCCTGGGCGGCGAGGAGTTCGTCGCCCTGGTGACGGTGCATGGCCTCGACGAACTGCAGCGCATCGCCGAGCGCGTGCGCCGCTCCATTGCCGAGACACCGATGCAAGTCGGCGAGCATGCGCCACAGGTCACCCTGAGCATCGGCACCGCGCTGGCCCTGCCTGGCGAGAATCAGGCCGCGCTGCTGGAAAGAGCCGACCGCGCGCTCTATCTTGCCAAGCACCAGGGCCGCGACAGAACGGTCCACGCCCCCGACGCCACCTGAGGAGACTGTCCATGGCCGACGCCATCGCCGCCAGCCTGCACTTCCTGTCGATCTTCGTGCTGTTCGCCCTGCTCACCGCCGAACATGTACTGTTCAAGCCCGACCTGGATGCCAATACGGCCCGGCGCCTGATGCGTATCGACATCGCCTATGGCATCAGCGCCGGCCTGGTGCTGGCCACCGGCCTGGCGCGGGTGCTGTGGTACGGCAAGGGCCTGGACTACTACCTGCACAACTACTTGTTCCACGCCAAGGTCAGCCTGTTCATTCTCATCGGCCTGATCTCCATCGTACCGACCCTGACCTTCTTCAACTGGCGCAACGACCTGCTCGCCGGCAAGGCGCCCAGCATCAGCCCGGCCACGGCCCGCCGCACCATCATGGTGATCCGCCTGGAGCTGCTGTTGCTGATCTGCCTGCCGTTGCTCGCCAGCCTGATGGCGCGCGGCCAGGGCATGTTTGGCGGGTAAACCGATAGCCATACCCTGCGCCTGTAGGAGCGACTTCAGTCGCGATACTGCTTCAGGCAACCCCCAATCGCGGCTGAAGCGAAGTGCCGCCCAGCCTTCTGCGTCATATGAAAAAGCCCGCGTGATGCGGGCTTTTTTCAGGGCTGAAACCAACTCAGCTGGACAGGTAGGACGAGCGCGTCAGACCCAGGCGCAGGGCGTCGAGGTACTGGGTACGCTCGGCAGCGCTGAGCTTGGCCCCGGCCACCTTGTCGCGGTAGTAGGTCATCAGCTCCTCGGGCGACAGGTGCACGTAGCGCAGCATGTCCTCGATGGTGTCGTGAGTCTCGATACCGGTGTGGTAGGCGGTGCCATCCGGACGCTGATGGATGTTCACCGAGTCGGTGTCGCCGAACAGGTTGTGCATGTCGCCGAGGATTTCCTGGTAGGCGCCCACCAAAAATACGCCCAGCACATAGTCCTCGCCCTCGCGCACCTCATGCACCGGCAGACTGGTCTCGATCGACTGCTCGTCGACGTACTGACGGATCTTGCCGTCGGAGTCGCAGGTCAGGTCCTGCAGCACAGCGCGGCGCAGCGGCTCTTCTTCCAGGCGGGTCAGCGGCAGGATCGGCAGGATCTGGCCGATGGCCCAGGTGTCCGGCAGGCTCTGGAATACCGAGAAGTTGCAGATGTACTTGTCTGCCATCTTGTCGTTGAGCTCGTCGAGCAGTGCGCGGTGCGAACGCTGACGCGCCTTGAGCTGGTTGTGCAGGCGGCGGCAGATGGCGAAATAGCACTGCTCGGCCAGCGCCTTCTCGGCCAGCGACAGTTTGCCCGCCGAATACTGCGCGGCCACTTCCTCGATGTAGTGAGTCGCGCGCCAGTAGCTCTCGGCGACCATTTCCGGGTCGGTGTCACCGAGCAGCTCGATCAGCGCCTGCAGCACTTCCGGCTGCTCGACGGCCGGATCGATCTGCGGCACCTCATCGTTGTGCTTCTCCACATCGGTCACCTGCACCACCAGCACCGCATGGTGCGCGGTCATCGCCCGGCCACTCTCGGAGAAAATGTGCGGGTGCGGGATGTCCTGGCGGTCGCAGAACTCCTTGAGCATGTCGACCACCGCATCGGCGTAGTCGGCCATGTCGTAATTGATCGAGCTGGCGCTGCGCGAGTGGGTGCCGTCGTAGTCCACACCCAGCCCGCCGCCGACGTCGATGTGATCGACCGGCAGGCCGAGGGCGCGCAGTTCGCCGTAGTAGCGGATGGCCTCGCGGAAGCCCTTGCGGTAGTCGGCGATGTTGGCGATCTGCGAACCCATGTGGAAGTGCAGCAGGCGGATGCCCTGATCCAGGCCGGCCTCCTTGAAGCGCTCGACCACGGCCAGGATCTGCGCGGCGGAGAGGCCGAACTTGGACTTCTCACCGCCGGTGTCGGCCCACTTGGAGGACGCCAGCGAGGACAGACGCACGCGCAGACCGATCTGCGGGGCGACCTTGAGCTCGGCCGCCACGTCGATGACGAACTGCACCTCGGATTCCTTCTCGATCACGATGAACACGTTGTGACCGAGCTTCTGCCCCATCAGCGCCAGGCGGATGAACTCGCGATCCTTGTAGCCGTTGCAGACGATGGTGCCGCCCTTCGGCGCCAGCGCCAGCACGGCCATCAGCTCGGGCTTGGAGCCGGCCTCCAGGCCGATGGAGACGTCCTGGGTGGCGATGATGTTCTCCACCACCGCTTCCTGCTGGTTGACCTTGATCGGGTACAGCGCGGTGTAGCGATTACCGTATTCGAGACGCGCGATGCTGGCGTCGAAGGCGCTGGTCAGCTGGCGCACGCGGTACTGCAGGATGTCCGGGAAACGCACCAGCAGCGGCAGCGACAGGCCGCTCTCGCGCAGGCCGTCGAGCTGGCCGTAAAGATCGATCGGCGCGCTGTCCGGACCATTGGGACGCACCTCGACGCGGCCCTCGTCATTGATCGAGAAGAAGCCGGCGCCCCAGTGGCGAATGCCGTACACACTGCGGCTGTCCGCAACTGTCCACTGGCTGCCGTCGTCTTTGCGTGTGCGTCTTGCGGCCATCGAGGTCTCCCTGTAGCGAGGTAAAGGCTGCCGCCCATGGGGCCGCAGGTGTAAGCCATGGATATGACGATTGCAGGTGCATGGACTGCACCTGCCTGGAAGAAGTTTAGAAGAGCCGGCTCAACCGCCGGATTTCTTGGCCTTGAAGCCGCGCTTGGTGAGTTCTTCGAGAAGCAGTTCGACCATGTCGCCCTGGATCTCGATGACACCGTCCTTGAGCCCGCCACCGCAACCACAGCGCTTCTTCAGCGCGCTGGCCAGCTCTTTTAGCTCGGCCTCGGCCAGCGGCACGCCGGTCACGGTGGTGACGGTCTTGCCGCCACGGCCCTTGGTTTCCCGGCGCACACGGGCGATGCCGTCGCCTTCGGGAATAAAGGTCTTCTTGCAGATGCAGGCGTCCACCGGCTGGCTGCAATCGGGGCAGTGCCGACCACTGTCGGTGGAATAGACGAGACCGCCCAGGGCGGATAACGACGAAGCTTTCTTGACCACCGGCTTGTCCTCGTAGGGGTCAGGATAGCGACTGGCTGAACAGGTTCAGCCGCGAGGCCCCACTCAGGCAGGGGCAGCGCTACCGGGCTGGCACCCGGGTTCAGAGGGGGCGCAGTGTAAGGGCAAATTCCCTTCGTGCTAAGTGCGAAATTGCGCCATTGGCCGATGGATTGGCGACCTTGTGCGCCATCGTGCACAAGGTGCAAGGGAATACTGCACAAAGCCACGCCCGGCGCGGGCTCCGCACTCCCCGGAGAGGCCCGGATGAATCAAGGAACCTCCCCCCTTTCGTCTATGACCGGGCAGCCAGGTACATGCGCAGCGCCTGCAACGAGTCCGGGCAGTAGGGTTGCGTCGCCGCTTCGGCCAGGGCCTGCTCGGGCGTCATGAAACGCGCAGCCATCACCTCTTCCGGCTGCAGCACCAGCGGCGCATCGGAGACCGCCGCAAACACTGCACACCACAGGCGGTTGTCCGGCTGGTCGAAGAAGAAACGCCCCTGCTCGTGCAGCGCCACCCCGGCGATGCCGAGTTCCTCATGCAACTCGCGCGCGGCGGACTCGGCATAGCTCTCGCCCGCGCCGACCATGCCGCCGGCGGCCACGTCCCAGTAACCCGGGTAGATGGCCTTGCTCAGGGTACGCCGGTGCACGCACAGCTCGCCGGCGGAGTTGAACAGCAGGATGAACGTGCCGCGGCCGATCAGCCCGCGCTGACGCAGTTCAGCACGCGGCAAGGCGCCAAGAAGCTGATCCTGCTCGTCGACCCAGGCGATGCGCTCGACATCCGAGGCGGCACGGTGCGCCGCCTCGCGTTCGCTGATCACCATCAGCCCTGGCTCAGCAGGGTACGCAGGTCGATGATCGCGGCGTTGGCGCGGGAAATGTAGTTGGCCATCACCAGCGAGTGGTTGGCCAGCACGCCATAGCCGCTGCCGTTGAGCACCATCGGGCTCCACAGCGGCTCCTGTGCCGCTTCCAGCTCGCGGATGATCTGCCGCACGCTGACGGTGGCGTTCTTCTTCGCCAGCACATCGGCGAAATCCACCTCGATGGCGCGCAGCATGTGCGACAGGGCCCAGGCCTGGCCACGGGCCTCGTAGAACACGTTGTCGATCTGCAGCCAGGGGGTCTTCACCTCCTCCTCGCGCACCGGCAGGCTGTCACCGACGACGACCTTGCTGTCATCCTGCACGTCGGTATTCAGACGCACCCGGCCGACGCTGGCGGACAGCCGCTGGGACAGGGAGCCAAGGCGAGTGGCGACATCGCCCAGCCAGTTATTGAGATTGTCGGCGCGGGTATAGAACTGCGCATTGGGCTGGCCCGGATCGGCCAGGCGCGCCAGGTAACGGTCCAGCGACTTGATGCCTTCCTGGTATTCGGCCTCGGAGGCCGGCAGCGCCCAGCTCTTGTTGTCGAAGTTGAAGCGCGGCTCGGCCTTGGCCAGATCCGGGTCCTCGGTGGACTGCGACTGCGAGCGGGCAAAGTCCTTGCGCATGGCCCGGGACAGGTCACGCACCTGCACCAGCACGCCGTACTCCCAGGACGGCATGTTGTCCAACCACAGGCCGGGAGGAGCGATATCGTTGGACAGGTAGCCGCCGGGCTTATTCAGTAGGGTGCTGGCAACCTGCTTCAGGGTTTCCACGGTGGTGTAGCCGCTGACCAGCTTGCGCTGGGCCTGCTCTGCCGCAGCCTGGGCCTGCTGCTGTACCGGGAACAACTCGGGCTCCTGGCTCCAGTACCAGCCCACCAGCAACGCCGCCAACAGGTAGAGCCCGACCAAGCCGCCCAGCACGCGGCTGAACCAGCGGTTCCCGAAGTAACTGCGCGCATCGTCTACCCGATCATCGACGTTGCCTTTCAGCTCGTCTGCACTCTTCTTCCAATCCAACATGGTCTTGTCCTTGCTCAACGCATTGAATCATTCGACCCTGTCCAGGGCCGATCGGTGCCCAGCACTATAAGTGAAGCGCAGGAACGTCGCAGTGACGGAATGGTCCGACATAGGGCAAAGCCGCCAAATGCTGGGAACTTGACGCCAATTGACCGATGGTTGTAGTGCGGAACCTCTCCAGTGGTAGCATGAGGCCATCATCGGCCCACAAGGCCAACCCATGATCGATCAGATACCTGCCATGACCGAGCCAGAAGACCCCAGCCGCGACCGCCTCAAGCAGCACTTCGCCAAGCGCGTCATTCACCAGGCGCGCCAGGTATTGGAAGTGTGGCAACGCTTGCAGCAGGAGGAATGGGGCGCGCCCGTGATGGCTGAACTGGTCGAGACCAATCTCGGCCTGCTGCGCTACGCCGAGCGTTTCGAGCAGGATGTCCATATTCAGCTGGCCCGTGCCATCGGCCAGTGCCTGGAGGCGGTGGAAGCCAATCGCGGGCGCCTGAGCAGCCCGCTGATCACCGAACTCAACCAGCTGATGCAGCGCCTGTCGCGTACCGGCCTGCGCCATGGCGACCAGTACGAGCAGACCTTCCTGCCCCCGCTGCGCAAGCCGGTGTACCTGGCCCTGCAGGATCAGGACCGTGCGCAGCGCCTGGCCCAGCAACTGGAGTTCTTCGGCCTGAGCGCGCAGCCGCTGGCCAGCGCCAGCGCCTTCCGTGCCGCCATGGCCGAGCGCCACCCTGCCGCCATCCTGATGGAGGTCGATTTTGCCGGCCCCGGCCAGGGCCTGCTCCTGGCCAGCGAAGCCCAGGAGGGACTGGAGCAGAAGCTGCCGCTGCTGTTCTTCAGCCACGAGGATGTCGACACCCCGACCCGCCTGGCAGCGGTACGCGCCGGCGGCCAGGAGTTCTTTACCGGCGCCCTGGATGCCTCCAGCCTGATCGAGCGCATCGAAGTCCTCACCAACGTGGTGCAGTACGAGCCTTATAGGGTACTGATCGTCGATGACTCGCGTGCCCAGGCCACCCACACCGAGCGCGTGCTGAACAGCGCCGGCATCGTCACTCGCACGCTGATCGAGCCGATCCAGGCCATGGCCGAGTTGGCCGAGTTCCAGCCGGACCTGATCATTCTCGACATGTACATGCCGGACTGCAGCGGTACCGAGCTGGCCAAGGTGATCCGCCACAACGACCGCTACGTCAGCGTGCCGATCATCTACCTGTCCGCCGAGGACGACCTGGACAAGCAGCTCGACGCCATGAGCGAAGGCGGCGACGACTTCCTCACCAAACCAATCAAGCCGCGCCACCTGATCGCCACCGTACGCAACCGCGCGGCGCGCGCCCGCAACCTCAAGGCGCGCATGGTGCGTGACAGCCTCACCGGGCTGTTCAACCACACCCACACCCTGCAATTGCTGGAAGACGCGCGCTTCCGCGCCCGTCGTGACGGCCAGCCGCTGACCTTCGCGATGATCGACATCGACCATTTCAAGAAGGTCAACGACACCTACGGCCACCCCATGGGTGACCGGGTGATCAAAAGCCTGGCACTGTTCCTCAAGCAACGCCTGCGCAAGACCGACCATATCGGTCGCTACGGCGGTGAAGAGTTCGCCGTGGTGCTGCCGGATACCGATGCCGTTACCGCAGCCAAGGTGCTCGACGAAATCCGCCGTCGCTTCGCCGAGATCCGCTACCCAGCGCAACCCCAGGACCTGTCCTGCACCTTCAGCTGCGGCATCGCCGAGCTACACGACGGCATGGACTGCAACAGCCTGTCCAAGCAGGCCGACGAAGCCCTCTATGTCGCCAAGCGCGGTGGGCGCAACCGGGTGGAAATCCATCTCACCGAAGCGTGACCGCCGTCACGCTGTCATAAAGCCTTAACCAAACCGCAATAACCTGTGGACACCGCTCCTGTAGTGCTCCGGTGTCCGCATGCGCCTCAAACAGCTCACCAATCTGTCCACCACACTCCTGATCACTGCCTGCCTTGTTCTGGGCGGCGCACTCTGGTGGTCGGAAAAAGCCCTGGAACAGCCGTATTTGCTGATGCAGCGCTACCTCAACCTGTCCCAGCAATTCCAGCAGGTGGCGGCCAATATCCAGACCTACCTGAGCGGCGGCGATGCGCTGCGTCATCGCCAGGCCCAGGAGTCCATCGCTACCCTCGAAACCGAGCTCGACGCAATTCCGCCACAACTGGCCGACACATTGCGCCCGAGCCTGACTCAGCTCGGCCAGTTCGTCGCCGGCGACCTGTTGGCGGCCGGAAAACTGGCCGGCGACCCTCAGGGGCTGCTGCTGCAGGCCGAGCGAGAGATTAGCGGCGCCCTTGACCAGCTTGCAGGCTATGCCGCCGAGAGCAACGGCGAGTCGGCTGCCGCCTACCGCACTCCATTGTTCCAGGCCGCCCAGCACCTGACGCGCTTGGCCCACGCCCGCGGCAAGCTGGTCGGCAGCGGCCGCGAGGAGCTGGCGACGGACGTCGAGCGCGAACAGCTGAAACTGATGCAACTGGCTGCTGAACTGGAAGCCCTGCCCCTGCTCGGCGTGGCCGACGAGGCCGACGGCGGCGACAGCTTCGCCGCCATGCTCGGCCTGGACAGCAACAGCGAGCAGGCTCAGACCGAAGACAAAGGCATCGGCCTCAAGCGCGAACTGACCAGCCTGATCAAACGCTATCCCGGTGAACTGAAACGCACGCAGACACTGATTCAGCAACGCAGTGAATTGGCCGCCGCCAGTGCCGCCAGGGTCGCGGATCTGCAACAGGCGCTCACTGCCCTGGGGCCTGCCGTGCGCGCCGAGCATGGCCGCATTCAGGGCGAGGTACGCCTGATCCAGGGGCTGGTAATCGGTCTTATCCTGCTGATCGCTCTCGGTCTGGATCAGATCCAGCGGCGCCTGGGCAATGTCCTCAGCCACCTGGCACCCGCCCTGTCGACCTGGGCCGCCGGCGACTTCGGCGCCAATATCCAGCTGCAGGCGCGTACCCGCGAGATGCGTGACATCGAGGACTCGCTGAACCGCCTGCGCCACTATCTGGTCGAGCTGGTCGGCACCATCCACCAGCACGCCGGCGAAGTCGCCGGCAGCAGCCGCACCCTGGCTGACCTGAGCCAGGGTCTGCACGGCGGCGCCGAGCGCCAACTGAGCGATACCGCGCAGATTCGCGATGCCCTCGGCGAGCTGGAAGGCACCATCGGCCAGGTCGCCGAGGACGCCAGCCAGGCCGCCGAGGCCAGCCGCGCCGCCAGCCGCGCAGTGGAACATGGCCAGCGGGTGATCGAGCAGAGCCTCACCGGCCTGCACGGCCTGGTCGGCGAGGTTCAGGAAAACGCCCACTCAATCGAACAGCTGGCCGCAGAAACCGCCACCATCGGCCAGGTGCTGACAGTGATTCGCGGCGTGGCCGAGCAGACCAACCTGCTGGCCCTGAATGCCGCCATCGAGGCGGCACGAGCCGGCGAGATGGGTCGTGGCTTTGCCGTAGTCGCCGACGAAGTACGTTCGCTGGCGCAACGCACCAGCGGCGCTACCGATGAAATCCAGCAACTGATCGCCCGCCTGCAGCAGGCCGCGCAAAAATCGGTGGCGGCCATGCGTGCCCAGGTCGAACATGCCGAGGCCACCGCCGGCCAAGCCGAACAAGCCGACGGTGCTCTAGATGAAGTGGTGGTGGCCATCCGCACCATCGCCAGCATGGCCGAGCGTATCGCCGAGGCCACCGCCCAGCAGGGTGGCACGGCCAGTGAAATCCGCGACCGCAGCGAGCGCATCCACCGCCTCGGCGGTGACAACCTCAGCCGCATCGGCGAAGGCCGCGCCCAAGGCGAGCAGCTGCTGCAGCTGGGTAGCCAATTGCACACGGCAGTGCAGGCGTTTCGCGTGGGCTAGTTGCTGCCCAGAACACCACCTCGACCGACCATCCTCCGGCAATATCCGCTGACACCCTGCGCCACCTGGTCGCCTGGGGTCGGCCGCGCAACTTGGGTATGATGCCCGCCTGATCCGTCGAGCGAGTCTCCCATGCGCCGTCTGCTCCCCCTGTTGCTGTTGCTGTTCACCCTGCCGGCCATGGCCGGCCTATTCGATGATCCTGCGCCCCGTGGCAGCCTGTTCGGCGAGCCACTGAACAACAGCGGCGACTTCCTGCCGGTGCGTGAGGCTTTCAAGCTCAGTCTGGTCGAGCATACGGACAAGTCGGTGAAGCTGCGCTTCGTCAATGCCGAGGGTTACTACCTCTACCGCCACCGTTTCCAGTTCCGCATCGAGCCCAGCGACCTGGCCAAGGGCGAGGCCGTGCTGCCGGCCGGCGAACCCAAGCATGACGAATACTTTGGCGATGTCGAGGTGTACTACGGCATCACCGATGTCGAACTGCCGATCGACAATCCCATCGATCTGCCGTTCACCCTGCATGTCACCTATCAGGGCTGCGCCGACAAAGGACTTTGCTACCCACCGGAGAACGAGCGCATCGAAGTCGAGGGCAAGGGCACCGCGCCGCAGACCAGCAGCGCAACCATCCCCAACGACGCACCGACACCTTCCGGCTGGAGCTGGAAGGAACTGGCCCTGTTCTTCCTCGGCGGCCTGGCTCTGACCTTTACCCCCTGCGTACTACCGATGCTGCCGATCCTGACCGGCGTGGTCCTGCGTGGCCAGCCGGGCGGCGCTCGCAGCCTGGTGCTGTCACTGGCCTACGTGCTGCCAATGGCGCTGAGCTTCGCCACGCTCGGCGCACTGATGGGCGTGTTCGGGGCCGAGCTCAACTTGCAGGCGCGCCTGCAATCGCCTTGGGTCCTGGTGCCCTTCGCCATCTTCTTCGCCCTGTTCGGCGCCGCCAGCCTGGGCTTTCTCGAACTGCGCCTACCGGCGGCCATCGACGGTCCGCTGCAGAACCTCAGCCAGCGTCTGAGAGGCGGCACCGTGTTCAGCGCCGCCGCCCTCGGCGTGCTCTCCAGCCTGTTGGTCTCGCCCTGTGTGTCAGCACCGCTGGCCGGCGCCCTGCTGTATATCAGTACCAGCGGCGATGCCCTGGGTGGTGCGCTCAAGCTGCTGGCACTGGGCCTGGGCATGGGGGCGCCGCTGGTACTGTTCGCCGTGGGTGGTGGCGCGCTGCTGCCAAAATCCGGGAACTGGATGGTTGGCGTACGCAATCTGTTCGGCGCGCTGCTGATGGCGGTGGCGATCTGGCTGCTGGAGCGCGTCGTACCCGGCCAGATCAGCCTCGCACTATGGGGCCTTTGGGCAGCCGGCATCGCCCTGTGGCTGGGCGTACTGGAACTGACGCCGAAGACTCATCACCAGAAACTCGCCCAGCTAATCGGCCTGCCGCTGCTGGTCTACGCGATAATCGCCTGGATTGGCGCTCTACAGGGCGCCAGCGATCCGTTGCGCCCACTGGGCCGTGCTGAAGCCGCTGTCGCCACCACCGCGACAACCACCGCCCACGGCGAGTGGCAAACGGTGACCACCCCTGCCGAGCTGGATGCTGCCCTGGCAACGGCTCAACGCGCCGGCCAGCCACTACTGCTGGACTGGTACGCCGACTGGTGTATCAGCTGCAAGGTGATCGAGCGTGAAGTGCTCACCGCGCCAGAGGTCACTGCACAGCTCGCCGGCTACAAACTGATTCGCTTCGATATCACCGAAAGCAACGAAGAGCAGCGTGCCCTGCTCGATCGTTACCAACTGTTCGGACCACCAGCCATTCTGTTCTTTGCCGCAAACGGTGACGAATGGACGGATTTGCGTGTCGTAGGGGAAATCAGCGCCGCCGACTTCGCCGAACGCCTGACTCGCGCTACCGCACTGCGGAACTGAAGCGTCTATATTTCTGCAGCAAATTTCGTCTATCTTGTCGGCTATTGCCGGCAACTGGACAACCTTAAGCGTAATCGGCACAGTCCCGGCCATTTCCGGTCAAACGATAAGGACACGCCCATGGCCACCCTTCTGGTGCTGCACGGCCCCAACCTCAACCTGCTGGGCACCCGCGAGCCCGATAAATACGGCGCTACCACCCTTGCCGAAATCAATCAGGTCCTGGAGCAGCGCGCCCGCGCCGCCGGCCACCATCTGCTGTACCTGCAGAGCAATGCCGAGTACGAACTGATCGACCGCATTCACGCCGCGAAAGGCGAAGGTGTCGACTTTATCCTGATCAATCCCGCCGCATTTACCCATACCAGCGTCGCATTACGTGACGCGTTGCTGGCGGTGAGCATCCCATTCATCGAAGTGCACCTGTCCAACGTGCACAAACGCGAACCCTTCCGCCATCACTCCTACTTTTCCGACGTAGCGGTGGGAGTGATCTGCGGCCTTGGCGCCAGCGGTTATCGACTGGCCCTGGAGGCCGCCCTGGAACAATTAGAACGCCCCTGACCTCACCCTTGGGAGTTGAAAAGCTATGGATATCCGTAAAGTCAAAAAACTGATCGAGCTGCTGGAAGAGTCCGGTATCGATGAACTGGAGATCCGCGAGGGCGAAGAGTCCGTGCGCATCAGCCGTCACAGCAAGCAACCGGCATATGCCGCCCAGCCGATGTACGCGGCTCCGGCTCCAGCCGCCGCCCCGGTGGCTGCTGCTCCGGTCGCGGCCGCACCTGCCGACGCCGCCCCCGCTGCCGCCAAGCTGAACGGTCACGTGGTGCGCTCGCCGATGGTCGGCACCTTCTATCGTGCCGCCTCGCCAACCTCGGGCAACTTCGCCGAAGTCGGCCAGAGCGTGAAGAAAGGCGACATCCTCTGCATCGTCGAAGCCATGAAGATGATGAACCACATCGAGGCCGAAGCCAGCGGCGTGATCGAATCCATCCTGGTCGAGAACGGCCAGCCGGTGGAATACGACCAGCCGCTGTTCACCATCGTTTGATGCGCGGGGAAGCTCCGATGCAGCTGGAAAAAGTCCTGATCGCCAACCGTGGCGAAATCGCCCTGCGCATCCTGCGCGCCTGCAAGGAAATGGGCATCAAGACGGTGGCGGTCTACTCCACCGCCGACCGTGAACTCATGCACCTGGGCCTGGCCGACGAAACCGTGTGCATCGGCCCGGCACCCGGTGCTCAGTCGTACCTGAGCATCCCGGCCATCATCAGTGCCGCCGAAGTCACCGGCGCCACCGCGATCCACCCGGGCTACGGCTTCCTCGCCGAAAACGCCGACTTCGCCGAACAGGTAGAGAACTCCGGCTTCGCCTTCATCGGCCCGAAAGCCGACACCATCCGCCTGATGGGTGACAAGGTGTCGGCCAAGGACGCCATGATCAAGTCCGGCGTTCCCGTGGTCCCCGGCTCCGACGGCCCGCTGCCGGAAGACGAAGAAGAAGCGCTGCGCATTGCCCGTGAAGTCGGGTACCCGGTGATCATCAAGGCTGCTGGCGGCGGCGGTGGTCGCGGTATGCGCGTGGTGCACAAGGAAGAAGACCTGATCAAGTCGGCCAAGCTGACCCGCACCGAAGCCGGTGCCGCGTTCGGCAACCCGATGGTCTACCTGGAGAAATTCCTCGGCAACCCGCGTCACGTGGAAGTCCAGGTTCTGTCCGACGGCCAGGGCAACGCCATCCATCTGTATGACCGCGACTGCTCGCTGCAGCGCCGCCACCAGAAGGTTCTGGAAGAAGCCCCCGCGCCAATGATCGACGAGAAGGCCCGCGCCGAAGTGCTCAAGCGCTGCGTCGATGCCTGCATCGAGATCGGCTACCGTGGCGCCGGCACTTTCGAGTTCCTCTATGAAGACGGCCGCTTCTACTTCATCGAGATGAACACTCGCGTACAGGTCGAGCACCCGGTCACCGAGATGGTCACCGGCGTCGATATCGTCAAGGAGATGCTCAGCATCGCCGCAGGCAACAAGCTGTCGATCAAGCAGGAAGACGTGAAGATCCTCGGTCACGCCCTGGAGTGCCGGATCAATGCCGAAGACCCGGACAACTTCATGCCCTGCCCTGGCAAGGTGAAGCACTATCACGCTCCGGGCGGCAACGGCATTCGCGTCGACTCGCACCTGTACAGCGGCTACTCGGTACCGCCGAACTACGACTCGCTGATCGGCAAGCTGATCACCTACGGTCGTACCCGCGACGAAGCCATGGCCCGCATGCGCAATGCCCTGGAAGAGATCGTGGTCGACGGGATCAAGACCAACATCCCGCTGCACCGCGACCTGACGCGCGACAAGGGCTTCCTCAAGGGTGGTGTCAACATCCACTACCTGGAGAAGAAGCTAGGCATGGATAAACACTGATTATCCTGCCATGCACAGAGGCCGCCTTCGGGCGGCCTCTGTCGTTTCGGCGCCTGCGCTGGCAGGCCGCCACCACCTTCAAGTAAGCTGCGCGCCCAAATAGCGCCATCCCGCTGCACCGCACACGAGGTTCGTCATGCCCTGGTTACAAGTCCGTCTCGCCATCAGCCCGGAACAGGCAGAAACCTACGAAGACGCCCTGCTCGGCGTCGGTGCCGTGTCGGTGACCTTCATGGACGCCGAGGATCAGCCGATCTTCGAGCCGGACCTGGGTACCACGCCATTGTGGTCGCACACCCACCTGCTGGCCCTGTTCGAGGCCGATACCGACCCGGCCAACCTGGTCGCGCATCTGCAGCTGCTGACTGGCGCTGAACTGCCCGAGCATCAGATAGAGCAGATCGAGGACCAGGACTGGGAGCGCAGCTGGATGGACAACTTCCAGCCCATGCGCTTCGGCCAACGCCTGTGGATAGTGCCGAGCTGGCACGCCGCGCCGCAGCCGGAGGCGGTCAACCTGCTGCTCGACCCCGGCCTGGCCTTCGGCACCGGCACTCACCCGACCACCGCACTGTGCCTGGAATGGCTGGACGGCCAGGACCTGACCGACTGCAACGTACTCGACTTCGGCTGTGGCTCCGGCATCCTGGCCATTGCCGCGCTGCTGCTCGGCGCGCCACAGGCCGTCGGTACCGATATCGACCCGCAGGCCCTGGAGGCCTCGCGCGACAACGCCTCGCGCAACGGCATCGACCCGGCGCGCTTTCCGGTCTACCTGCCCGCCGACCTGCCGCAACAGCCCGCCCAGGTCGTGGTGGCCAACATCCTCGCCGGCCCACTGGTGTCCCTGGCGCCGCAGATCACTGCCCTGGTCGAAGCCGGTGGCCGCCTGGCGCTGTCTGGCATCCTCGCTGAACAGGCCGAGGAAGTACGCGCCGCCTATGCCGATGCTTTCATTCTCGACCCCACTGCGATCAAGGACGGCTGGGTACGCATCAGCGGGGTGAAGCGCGCGTAGCCCTTGTCTACCCAGGCCTCTGCTTGGGTACACTAGCGCTTCGTTTCGCACGGACCGCCGCATGACCGACAGCTTCGTCACCCAGTGCCCCCACTGCCGCACCAGTTTCCGTATCAGCCGCGCACAGCTGGGCGCCGCCCATGGCGCCGTCCGCTGCGGTGCCTGCATGCGCGTATTCAACGCAGCCCAGCAATTACTGGTGGATCAGAACCGGGCAGGCAAGCCGTCCAGCGCAGCCGCGACAACCACCCCGCCTGCTGCACCCGCGCCAGCGGCAGCCAGCCCCACTCCGCCGCCGATGAAGGTGGCGCCGGTAGCCGCCGCCCAACCAGCGACGCACAAACCCAGCTTGCCACCAGTTCCCGACAAGCAGTCCGTCGACACGCTGTGGATTCATGATGACCTGGATCTGGACAGCCTCGATCTGGATGAGGAACTGGCCAAGCTGGAAGAACAGGAAATGCAGCTGTCCCGCGAGTTCCTGGCGATGGACAAGGCCCCAAAGCCAGCCGAGCACCTGCTGCATCAGCCACAAGAAACTAACGACCAGCACGACGAGAGCTGGGCCGAGTCACTGCTCAAGGACGAGGCGCCACGCAAGCTGGAGCCGGTATTCCCGCCGAGCGCAGCCGCGCCCATCGTAGAGCCGAGCCAAGCGCCCGCGGCGACGCCAACCGACAAGCTACACGCCCCGCTCCCGGACGAAACTCACGCCAAACGCGAGGAACCCGTTGTCAATGAGCCTGACAACGAAGTCGAGGCCGAGGACGACGCCGAGGAAATCGACGACAGCGCCTATCGCATGGCCCCCGCAGCGGAATCCAAGCAGCCCCGCAGCGAACCAGCACTGCGCAACGACAGCCTGCTGGACCTGAGCGACGACCCGCTGCAACTCGACTGGCAACAGCCGAAGAAACCCTGGGGCCGCTGGCTTGGCTGGGGCCTGCTGAATCTGCTGGGCGCAGGCGCCCTGGCCACCCAGTACATCAGCTACCACTTCGAGGAACTGGCCCGTCAGGATCAGTACCGCCCCTGGTTCGAAACCCTCTGCCCGGAAATCGGCTGCACCCTGCCCTCCAAGGTCGATATCAGCCAGATTCGCAGCACCAACTTGGTGGTGCGTAGCCATCCGCAATACATGGATGCCCTGCTGGTCGACGCCATCGTCTACAACCGTGCGCCCTTCGCCCAACCCTTCCCGGTGCTGGAACTGCGCTTCGCCGACATCAATGGCCAACTGATCGTCGGCAGTCGCTTCCGCCCCAGCGAATACCTCAGCGGTGAGTTGGCCGGCCAGGCCGAAATGCCGCCGCAGACGCCCATCCACATCTCCCTGGAGATCAAGGACCCCGGCGCCAGAGCGGTCAACTATAGCCTCAACTTCCACTCCCCCGAGTAAGCCACAAGCGCCGGTTTTCCGGCGCTTCAGAGCCATCACCCGCCTAAAGGTGATAAGCCCATAGCTGCTCATAATTTGTTCAAAACAGCCTTTATCCGGTCACCGAGAGCGGGTATCATGCCCTCCCTTTTTCGCACTCCCCCGAACGCCGTTTACACACTGGCGGTGCTACGCCTTTGCCAAACGACCTTCGCCAGAACAGGGATGACCCCATGTCGGTGGTACACATCGGCCCATATACACTGCCCAACCAGCTGATCCTCGCCCCCATGGCGGGCGTCACCGATCAGCCGTTCCGGCAGCTGTGCCGGCGCCTCGGCGCCGGAATGGTGGTCTCCGAGATGGTCACCAGCGACGTACGTTTGTGGAACAGCCGCAAGTCGCGCCTGCGCCTGGTGCACCAGGGCGATCCCGAGCCGCGCTCGGTGCAGATCGCCGGTGGCGATCCCGAGATGCTGGCCGAAGCCGCCCGCCGCAATGTCGAACTGGGCGCGCAGATCATCGACATCAACATGGGCTGCCCGGCCAAGAAGGTCTGCAACAAGGCCGCCGGCTCGGCGCTGATGAAAGATGAAGAATTGGTGACCGCCATCCTCAACGCCGTGGTCAAGGCGGTCGACGTCCCGGTAACCCTGAAGATCCGCACCGGCTGGGATCGCGCGAACAAAAATGGCATTAACGTAGCCAAGATCGCCGAACAGGCAGGCATCGCCGCTCTCGCCGTGCACGGCCGCACCCGCGCCGACCTGTACACCGGCGAAGCCGAATACGACACCATCGCCGCGATCAAGCAGGCCGTCTCGATACCGGTGTTCGCCAACGGCGACATCGACTCGCCGCACAAGGCCCGGACCGTGCTCCAGGCCACCGGTGCCGACGCCTTGCTGATCGGTCGCGCCGCCCAGGGCCGCCCCTGGCTCTTCCGCGAGATCGCCCATTTCCTGGCGACCGGCACGGAAATGGCCGCGCCGAGCCTTTATGAAATCGAAAAAATCCTGCTGGAACACCTGGCCGCACTGCACGCCTTCTATGGCGACGTGATGGGCGTACGCATCGCCCGCAAGCATGTCGGCTGGTATCTGGCAACCCTTCCCGGCGCGCGGGAGTTTCGCGCCGAGTTCAATCGTCTGGAAAGTACGGACGCGCAGTACACCAGCGTTCGGCAGTTCTTCGCCGAACGTCATAACAATGGAGAAGAGGTGGCCGCATGACGAGGATGACAGAGCCTTTTTTTGAGCAATCAGTTTTTGATGGGGCAGTACCCGTGAGCGACAACGTCAACCTTAAGCAGCACCTCAACACCCCCTTCGAGCAGGGCCAGACCCTGCGCGATAGCGTGGAGAAGGCGCTGCACAACTATTTCGCGCACCTGGAAGGCGCCGACGCCACCGATGTGTACAACCTGGTACTGACCGAGGTGGAAGCGCCGCTGCTGGAAACCGTCATGAACTACGTGAAAGGTAACCAGACCAAGGCCTCCGAGCTGCTCGGCCTGAACCGCGGCACCCTGCGCAAGAAGCTCAAGCAGTACGACCTGCTGTAAGCGAATTTCCTCGAAAAGGGCGGCCAGAAGCCGCCCTTTTTCACTGATTTTCCAGCTCCAATGGACTTTGCAATGACCGACCAGACCACCCGCCTCCCCGTTCGCCGCGCCCTGATCAGCGTCTCCGACAAGACCGGTATCCTCGACTTTGCCCGCGAGCTCGAAGCCCTCGGCGTGGAAATCCTCTCCACCGGCGGCACCTACAAGCTGCTCAAGGACAACGGCGTCACGGCCGTGGAAGTGGCCGACTACACCGGTTTCCCGGAAATGATGGACGGCCGGGTGAAGACCCTGCACCCGAAGATCCACGGCGGCATCCTCGGCCGTCGCGCCCTCGACGGTGCGGTGATGGAGCAGCACGGCATCAAGCCGATCGACCTGGTCGCGGTCAACCTCTACCCCTTCGCCGCCACCGTGGCCAAGCCGGGCTGTGACCTGGCCGACGCCATCGAGAACATCGACATCGGCGGCCCGACCATGGTCCGCAGCGCGGCGAAGAACCACAAGGACGTGGCCATCGTGGTCAACGCCAGCGACTACGCCGGCATCGTCGAATCGCTGAAGGCCGGTGGCCTGAGCTACGCCCAGCGCTTCGACCTGGCCCTCAAGGCCTTCGAGCACACCGCCGCCTACGACGGCATGATCGCCAACTACCTGGGCACCATCGACCAGAGCCGCGACACCCTCTCCACCGAAGAGCGTGGCGCCTTCCCACGCACCTTCAACAGCCAGTTCATCAAGGCTCAGGAAATGCGCTACGGCGAGAACCCGCATCAGAGCGCGGCGTTCTACGTGGAAGCGCAGAAGGGCGAGGCCAGCGTCGCCACCGCCGTGCAGCTGCAGGGCAAGGAACTGTCGTTCAACAACGTGGCCGACACCGACGCCGCGCTGGAGTGCGTGAAGAGCTTCGTCAAGCCGGCCTGCGTCATCGTCAAGCACGCCAACCCGTGCGGTGTGGCCGTGGCCACCGACGAGGAAGGCGGCATCCGCAAGGCCTACGACCTGGCCTACGCCACCGATACCGAATCCGCCTTCGGCGGCATCATCGCCTTCAACCGCGAGCTGGACGGCGAGACCGCCAAGGCCATCGTCGACCGCCAGTTCGTCGAAGTGATCATCGCGCCGAAAGTCTCCCAGGCCGCCCGCGACGTGGTCGCTGCCAAAGCCAACGTGCGCCTGCTCGAATGCGGCGAGTGGCCGGCCGAACGTGCCGCCGGCTGGGATTTCAAGCGCGTCAACGGCGGTCTGCTGGTACAGAGCCGCGACATCGGCATGATCAAGGCGGAAGACCTCAAGGTCGTCACCAAGCGCGCGCCGACCGAGCAGGAAATCCACGACCTGGTGTTCGCCTGGAAAGTCGCCAAGTTCGTCAAATCCAACGCCATTGTGTATGCGAAGGGCCGCCAGACCATCGGTGTCGGCGCCGGCCAGATGAGCCGCGTCAATTCCGCACGCATCGCCGCGATCAAGGCCGAGCACGCCGGCCTGCAGGTTGCCGGCTCGGTGATGGCCTCCGACGCCTTCTTCCCCTTCCGTGACGGCCTGGACAATGCCGCCAAGGTCGGCATCACCGCGGTGATTCAGCCAGGCGGTTCGATGCGTGACCAGGAAGTGATCGATGCGGCCGATGAAGCCGGGATCGCCATGGTGTTCACGGGAATGCGCCATTTCCGCCACTGATGTGCGGGGGCCGCGCTGAAGCGCCCGTCTGCGTTGTTGCGGATGACTTCGCTAATGCTCATTGCCAGGCGGCAACTGCGCTTATCGAAGCCATCCGCGCCTAGCAGCCAGACGCTCCATCGCGGCCCGATAGGACGCTAGAAGCAAGATTTTCGTAGGGTGGACAGCCGAGGCTGTCCACCGAACGGGCCACAGGCCCGCCTCCACAGGGAGAGCAACATGAACGTACTGATCATCGGCAGCGGCGGCCGCGAGCATGCCCTGGCCTGGAAAGTGGCGCAGGACAAGCGCGTCGAGAAAGTCTTCGTTGCCCCGGGCAACGCCGGCACTGCCACCGAAGCCAAGTGCGAGAACGTCGCCATCGACGTGCTGGCCATTGAGCAGCTGGCCGACTTCGCCGAGAAGAACGTGCAGCTGACCATAGTCGGGCCGGAAGCACCGCTGGTTAAGGGCGTGGTCGACCTGTTCCGTTCGCGCGGCCTGGACATCTTCGGCCCCACCGCCGCCGCCGCCCAGCTGGAAGGCTCCAAGGCCTTCACCAAGGACTTCCTGGCACGCCACAACATTCCCACCGCCGACTACCAGAACTTCACCGAAGTCGAGCCGGCGCTGGCCTATCTGCGTGAGAAAGGCGCGCCGATCGTGATCAAGGCCGACGGCCTGGCTGCCGGCAAAGGCGTGATCGTCGCCATGACCCTGGCAGAAGCCGAAGACGCCGTGCGCGACATGCTGTCCGGCAACGCCTTCGGCGACGCCGGTGCCCGCGTAGTGATTGAAGAGTTCCTGGATGGTGAAGAGGCTTCCTTCATCGTCATGGTCGACGGCGAGAACGTGCTGCCGATGGCCACCAGCCAGGACCACAAGCGCGTCGGCGACGGCGACAGCGGCCCGAACACCGGCGGCATGGGCGCCTACTCGCCGGCCCCAGTGGTCACCCCGGACGTGCACCAGCGCGTGATGGAGGAAGTGATCTACCCGACCGTGCGCGGCATGGCCAGCGAAGGCAACGTCTACACCGGTTTCCTCTACGCCGGGCTGATGATCGACAAGGCCGGCAAGCCCAAGGTCATCGAGTTCAACTGCCGCTTCGGCGACCCGGAAACCCAGCCGATCATGGTGCGCCTGGAGTCGAGCCTGGTCCTGCTGGTCGAGGCCGCCCTGGCCAAGGCGCTGGACAAGGTCGAAGCGACCTGGGACCCGCGTCCGACCGTGGGTGTGGTCATCGCGGCCGGCGGTTACCCAGGCGACTACGCCAAGGGCGATGTGATCGAAGGCCTGGACGCCGCGGCCAAGCTCGACGGCAAGGTGTTCCATGCCGGCACCGCGCTGAAGGACGGCCAGATCGTCACCGCTGGCGGTCGCGTACTGTGCGCCACCGCCATCGGTACCAGCGTCTCCAGCGCCCAGCAGCAGGCCTATCGTCTGGCCGAGCAGATCCGCTGGAACGGCAGTTTCTATCGCAGCGACATCGGCTACCGCGCCATCGCCCGCGAGCAGGAATAACACCGTAACAAGCGCCCGTTGGTCATTTCGCCACGGGCGCACGGTAAAGCTGCGGTAAAGCTCCCACTTATGGCCGCGACATGGCTGCCTTTTGTCCATAACCCATAGCTATAATCCGGGAATTCATTTTCGAAGGGACTCCAACTCGTGCGCCGGCTCTGGATCGCCACAGGACTCATCGTCAGCCTGCTGCTTGGCCTGCCGCTCTCGGTAGCTGCCAATAGCGATGGCCCCGTCGCCGATGGCAACTGGTCGATCCTCCTCGACAAGTCCGCACAACTCTCCTTCGCCGAAGTACAGGCGCAAAGCTCGCGCTTCCAACCGCTGGACCGTCTCTCCTTCACCCTACCCGCCTCGCCCCAGGCCATCTGGCTCAAGGTCGACACGCGCTCGTTCGGTGACCCGCACTGGCTGTGGCTGTTCGCCCCACGGGTGCAATACCTGGACTTCTACCTGGTCAACAACGGGGTACTGGAGCAGACCCTGCACACCGGCGAGGCACTGACCCTGGCCTCGCGCCCGCTGCCTTCGCGGGCCTATCTGTTCCCCCTGCCCAGCGACGAACAACCGCGCATGGCCTACATGCGCATGACCTCGAACCACGCGCTGATGATGTGGTTCAAGGTCATCGACCAGCGTGAGCTGGTGGCCCAGGAAAGGCCCGCCTACCTGTTCGGCGCCCTGCTCGGTGGTCTGCTGCTGCTGGCCCTGTTCAACCTGCTGCGCATGGCCTATTCACCCACCGCCAGCAACCTGTGGCTGGCCGGCATGCATATCGCTCTGGCCCTGTGCGCCACCGCCAACATCGGCCTGCTGGCGGTCTGGCTACCAGAGCAGAGCTACAACCAGTCGCTGATAGCCGACCTCGCCGCGCTGACGGCGGCCCTGTGCATCCTCGGTTTCACCCGTTTCTTCTTCCGCGGCAGCCCGGCCGAACACAGCCCGCTGCGCCACATCCTGCATGCCGAATTCGCCCTGATCGCCGGCGCCGCCGCGCTGATCGCCTTCACCGGCCTGCTCTGGCACAGCTGGCTGGTCTATGGCCTGGTGGTACTGGCCTCGATGACGGTGCCGGCCGTGGCCTTCGTGCACTGGCGCAACGGTTATCGTCCGGCGCGGCTGATCTTTGCCGGGCTGCTGCTGTTCAACCTGGGGTTCATCGTGCTCGGCCCGGTGCTGTTCGGCTTCGACCAGCTCAACCCCGGCTGGCTGGTGCTCAGCCTGTTCAGCGTGGCCATGGTCGCCGGCCTGATCCTCAGCATCGCCCTCTCCGAGCGACAGCGACAGATCGTCAGCGATACCCTGACCCGCCGCACCAGCGAAGCCGCCACCAGCGCAGAACTGAAAGCCAAGGCCGAATTCCTGGCCAAGATCAGCCACGAAATCCGCACCCCCATGAACGGTGTACTGGGCATGACCGAGCTGCTGCTCGGCACCCCGCTCTCCGCCAAGCAACGCGACTACGTGCAGACCATCCACAGCTCGGGCAACGAGCTGCTCACCCTGATCAACGAGATTCTCGACATTTCCAAGCTGGAGTCCGGGCAGATCGAGCTGGACGACGTGCAGTTCGACCTCAACGCCCTGATCGACGACTGCCTGGACATCTTCCGCGCCAAGGCCGAACAGCAGAAGGTCGAGCTGATCAGCTTCACCCAGCCCCAGGTGCCACGGGTGATCAGCGGCGACCCCACGCGCCTGCGCCAGACCCTGCTGAGCCTGCTGGACAACGCCTTCCGCCAGACCGACGAGGGCGAGATCCTGCTGGTGGTGGCGCTGGACAACGAGGCCAAGGAGCCGCGCCTGCGCATCGCCGTGCAGGACAGCGGCCGCCCGCTGGAGGCCAGCGAACGCGATGCCCTGCTCAACACCCAGCTGCACAGCAGCGACTTCCTCAGCGCCAGCAAGCTTGGCGGGCGCCTCGGTCTGATCATCGCCCGCCAACTGGTGCGGCTGATGGATGGCGAGTTCGGCGTGCAGAGCGGCACTGGCAGCGGCAGCACCTTGTGGCTGAGCCTGCCGCTCGACCCCCAGCGCCTGGAGCACCCTACCGCCGACCTCGATGGCCCGCTGCAGGGCGCGCGTCTGCTGGTGGTGGACGACAACGAGACCTGCCGCAAGGTGCTGCAGCAGCAGTGCAACGCCTGGGGCCTGCAGGTCAGCGCCGTGGCCTCCGGCAAGGAAGCCCTGGCCCTGCTGCGCACCAAGGCGCACCTCAAGGAATACTTCGACGCCGTACTGCTCGACCAGGAAATGCCCGGCATGACCGGCATGCAGCTGGCGGCCAAGATCAAGGAAGACCCCAATCTCAACCACGACATCCTGCTGATCATGCTCACCGGCATCAGCAACGCGCCGAGCAAGATCATCGCCCGCAACGCCGGCATCAAGCGCATCCTGGCCAAGCCGGTGGCCGGCTACACGCTGAAGACCACCCTGGCCGACGAGCTGGCCCAGCGCCGCCTAGGCGCCCCCGTGTTGCCGCAGAGCGAGAACGGCCCGCTGCAGGTGCCTGCGGACTTCCGCATCCTGGTGGCCGAGGACAACAGCATCTCCACCAAGGTCATCCGCGGCATGCTGAGCAAGCTCAACCTGCAGCCGGACACCGCCAGCAACGGCGAGGAAGCCCTGCGCGCCATGCAGGCGCAGCAGTACGACCTGGTGCTGATGGACTGCGAAATGCCGGTGCTCGACGGATTCTCCGCCACCGAACAGCTGCGCGCCTGGGAACAGCGCGAGCAGCGCGAGCGCACGCCGGTGGTGGCACTGACCGCGCATATCCTCGCCGAACACAAGGAGCGCGCGCGCCAGGTCGGCATGGACGGCCACATGGCCAAGCCGGTGGAAATGTCCCAGCTACGCGAGCTGATCGCCCACTGGGTGGTCGAACGCCAGCGCCGGCGTGACGCCCTGCCCTCCTGAGGCATCGAACGCAGGTCACCTCGACCGCTTCTATGCTTGCCCCATTTCCTTCTGACGAGCCCGCCCCATGCTCTCCGTGCTGTTCAGCCTGTACCTGAAAATGCTGGTCCTCTATAGCCCGTTCTTCGTGCTGTCCTGCTTCATCGGCCTGACTCCTGGCCACTCGGTGAAGGAACGCAAGAAGCTGGCCTGGCGGGTCGCCCTCGGCACCCTGATCGCCAGCGTGCTGCTGTACCTGTTCGGCCAGACCATCTTCGACCTGTTCGGCATCACCGCCGACGCCTTCCGCATCGGCGCCGGTTCCGTGCTGTTCATCTCGGCACTGGGCATGGCCCAAGGCAAGTCGGCGGTACAGACCGACAACCTCAACCAGGACATCACCATAGTGCCGCTGACCATCCCGCTCACCGTCGGCCCCGGCACCATCGGTGCGCTGCTGGTGATGGGCATCAGCCAGCCGCAGTGGGACGCCAAGCTGCTGGCCATCCTCGCCATCGCCATCGCCAGCGCCACCGTAGGCGCCGTGCTCTATCTCTCCGACCGGGTCGAGCGCCTGCTAGGCCAGCAGGGCCTGCAGATTCTCAGCCGCCTGATGGGCCTGTTCGTCTGCGCCCTGGCCGCGCAGATCATCTTCACCGGCGTGCGCGGCTATCTGCAGCCCTGACGCCTCCGCCACGTAACCAGGCTGCACTGGGTGACAGTTGCAGCCTGCTCCAGCCGCAAAGCGCAAAACACCCGCACCATAAACGTGCCCGCAGCCCCGACACGGTGCAGCGCAGCGCGGCAATCACGTTTCAGAAAAGCCTGCAACGTCCATAACCCACTGAAAATAAACATCTTTAAAGAACTGGCACCCACATTGCTCTAGCGATTCCAACTTGGATACAAGATGGAATCTCAACGCATGGCCAACGCTCCTATTGCCTTCACCCTCGCCGACTGGCAACGCTCCTATCGCGACGGGCAGTCGCCCGCCGAACTGCTGCAGGGCCTGCGCCTTGAACTGAGCGCAACGGATAACGCCTGGATCGCCCTGGCCAGCGCAACTCAGCTCGATGACCAGCTGGCAGCCCTGGCCGCGCTGCTGGACAGCTCCGGCGGCGACCTCACCAAGCTGCCGCTGTACGGCGTGCCCTTCGCCATCAAGGACAATATCGACGCCGCCGGCTGGTCCACCACCGCAGCCTGCCCCGAGTTCGCCTACACCGCCGTCGACGACGCCACAGTGGTCGCTCGCCTGCGTGCCGCCGGCGCCATCCTCATTGGCAAGACCAACCTCGACCAGTTCGCCACCGGCCTGGTCGGCACCCGCTCACCCCACGGCGCGGTAAGCAACAGCTTCAACCCGGACTACGTCAGCGGCGGCTCCAGCTCCGGCTCGGCCAGCGTGGTCGCCCGTGGCCTGGTGCCCTTCGCGCTGGGCACCGACACCGCTGGCTCCGGCCGCGTGCCGGCCGGCTTCAACAATATCGTCGGGCTCAAGCCGACCAAGGGCTGGCTGCCGAATACCGGCCTGGTGCCCGCCTGCAAGACCCTTGACTGCATCTCGGTATTTGCCCTGACCGTGGCCGATGCCATGGCCGTGGCGCAGATCGCCGGCGGCTACGACAGTGCCGATCCCTACAGCCGCAAGAACCCCACCAGCGCCAAGGTCGGCATGCCTGCCAAGCCGCGCCTGGCAGTGCCGGCCGCCCCCGAGTTCTTCGGTGACATACAGAACCAGGCGGTATTCGAGCAGGCGCTGGGCAAACTGCGCGAACTCGGTGCCGAGCTGGTGGAGATCGACTTCGCACCCTTCCAGCAACTGGCCGAGCAGCTCTACTACGGCTCCTGGGTCGCCGAGCGCACCGTCGCGGTGGAAGGCGTGAACCCCGAACATATCAATCCGGTGGTGCGCGGCATCGTCGAGAACGGCCATAAGTACAGCGCCTGCGATGCCTACAAGGCCGAGTACATTCGCGCCGAGCTGAGTCGCACCATCAACGACATCCTGGCCGGCTTCGATGCCCTGGTGGTGCCAACCTCGCCGACCATTCGCACGCTAGCCGAGATGGAGCGGGAGCCGGTGCTGTTCAACAGCCAGTTCGGCACCTACACCAACTTCACCAACCTCGCCGACCTCTCCGCCCTGGCCGTGCCCGCCGGCGTTCGCGAAGACGGCCTGCCGGCCGGCATCACCCTGATAGCCCCGGCCTGGCACGACCAGGCATTGGCCGCCTTCGGCCAACGCTGGCAGCAGGCGCTGGCCCTGCCGCTGGGCGCCACCGGCAAGCCGCTGCCGGCGCAAACCGCCAACGACAAGCCGGCGCCAGGTTGCATCCGTGTCGCAGTGGTCGGCGCGCACCTGACCGGCATGCCGCTGAACTTCCAGCTCACCACTCGCGATGCCGTGCTGGTCGAGCAAACCACCAGCACCGCCAGCTACCGCCTCTATGCCCTGCCCGGTACCGTGCCGCCCAAGCCGGGCCTGGCACGGGTCGCCGAGGACGGCGCCGAGATCATCGTCGAGCTGTGGGATGTACCGCAGGCGCGCTTCGGCGAATTCGTCGCCGAGATCCCGCCGCCGCTGGGCATCGGCAACCTGGAGCTGGCCGACGGCCGCTGGGTAAAGGGTTTCATCTGCGAGCCCTACGCCTTGGACGGCGCCCGCGATATCACCAGCTTCGGTGGCTGGCGCGCCTTTATCGCCAGCCAGCAGCAGGGCTGAAATCCATGCAACTGGCCGATGCGCAGCGCCAAGGCAAGGAGCGCCCGGAGAACCTCGCCGAGCGCATCTACCTGCAGCTCAAGGAGGACATCTTCGAGTTCCGCCTGCTGCCCGGTGACCGCTTCAGCGAAGGCGAGGTCGCCGCGCGGGTCGAGGCCAGTCGCACGCCGGTGCGTCAGGCTCTGCACCGCCTGCAGCGCGAAGGCTATCTGGAGGTGCACTTTCGCAGCGGCTGGCAGGTGCGCCCGTTCGACTTCGCCCATTTCGAGGAGCTCTACGAGCTGCGCATCGTCCTCGAACTGGAAGCCGTGCGCCGCCTGTGCCTGCGCCCCATGGGTGAACAATCCACTGCCCTGCAGGAACTGCAGCGCACCTGGATGGTGCAACCCGAGGAGCGACTGCAGGACGGCAGGGCAGTTTCCCTGCTCGACGAGCGCTTCCACTGCCTGCTGCTAGAGGCGGCCGGCAATCGTGAAATGACCCGGGTGCATGCCGAGGTCAGCGAGAAGATCCGCATTCTAAGGCGCCTGGACTTCACCCAGGCGCCACGGGTAGAGCTCACCTACGAGGAGCACGCGAGCATCCTCGGCGCGATTCTGGCGCGCCGTTGCGAAGAGGCACAGCTATTGCTGAAGACCCATGTCGAGGTCAGCAAGGCGGAAGTGCGCAAGATCACCCTGCACATGCTGCACAGCGTCCGGCAGAAGGCCGCCGGGGCGGGTGACGTGATTGACCTTTGAACCACTGCCAAACCCATAAGCAATAACAAAGCAGTTCAAACCACATTCGTGAATGGAGATCGCACTATGCAACGTCGCAGCCTGATCAAGGCCTTCACCCTTTCCGCTTCCATCGCCGCCATGGGCATGACCTGGACCGTGCAGGCCGCCGAGACCATCAAGGTCGGTATCCTCCACTCGCTGTCCGGCACCATGGCCATCTCCGAGACTTCGCTGAAAGACATGGCGCTGATGACCATCGACGAGATCAACGCCAAGGGTGGGGTCAACGGCAAGCAACTCGAACCCGTGGTAGTCGACCCGGCGTCCAACTGGCCGCTGTTCGCCGAGAAGGCGCGTCAACTGCTGACCCAGGACAAGGTCGACGTAGTGTTCGGCTGCTGGACCTCGGTCTCGCGCAAATCCGTGCTGCCGGTGTTCGAGGAGCTCAACGGCCTGCTGTTCTACCCGGTGCAGTACGAAGGCGAAGAAATGTCGCCGAACGTGTTCTACACCGGCGCCGCGCCGAACCAGCAGGCCATCCCGGCGGTGGAATACCTGATGAGCGAAGACGGCGGCGGCGCCAAACGCTACTTCCTGCTGGGCACCGACTACGTCTACCCGCGCACCACCAACAAGATCCTGCGCAGCTTCCTGCACAGCAAGGGCGTGGCCGACAAGGATATCGAAGAGGTCTACACCCCCTTCGGTCATAGCGACTATCAAACCATCGTCGCCAACATCAAGAAGTTCTCCGCCGGCGGCAAGACCGCGGTGATCTCCACCGTCAACGGCGACTCCAACGTGCCGTTCTACAAGGAACTGGCCAACCAGGGCATCGAAGCCACCGACATCCCGGTGGTGGCCTTCTCGGTCGGCGAGGAAGAACTGCGCGGCATCGACACCAAGCCGCTGGTCGGCCAACTGGCCGCCTGGAACTACTTCGAGTCGGTGGATAACCCGGTCAACGAGAAGTTCGTCAGCGCCTGGAAGGCCTACGCCAAGGCCAAGAACCTGCCGAACTACCAGACCGCGGTGACCAACGACCCGATGGAAGCCACCTACGTCGGCATCAACATGTGGGCCCAGGCCGTGGAAAAAGCCGGCACCACCGATGTGGACAAGGTGCGCGAGGCCATGGGCGGCCAGACCTTCGCCGCGCCGAGCGGCTACACCCTGACCATGGACAAGACCAACCACCACCTGCACAAGCCGGTGATGATCGGCGAAGTCCAGGACGATGGTCAGTTCTCCATCGTCTGGCAGACCGAAGGCCCGCTGCGCGCCCAGCCGTGGAGCCCCTTCATCCCCGGCAACGACAAGAAGCCGGACTACGCCGTCAAGTCCAACTAAGCAAAGCCCCTCTCCCTAGCCCTCTCCCACAGTGGGAGAGGGAACGGTCTGGTGCTGCTTGCTACACCTCAGCAACACCGGGGCGTTTCCCTCCCCTCTCCCGTTCACGGGAGAGGGGCCGGGGGAGAGGGTGTTCGTAGCCCGGATGCAGTCCGAGCTACGACCCCACACGAAGGACTGCTGCACTATGCCCACTGCCCTTTACCGAATCCTGCTGTCACTGGCGCTGCTGCTGCCGCTGACCAGCCATGCCGGAGATGCCGCCGACTTCGTCGCCGCCAACCCGGCCAAGCAGGCCAAGCTCCTCGAGAGCTGGGCCGCGCAACCCGATCCCGCCCGCCAGCCGCTGCTCGATGCCCTGCAGCAAGGCCGCCTGGCCAGCGACAAGGCCAAGACCCCGTTCTTCGAGGACAACGGCCAGTACCTGCCCGCCGAAGGCAGCGCCGCGCCGAGTTCCGCGCCGAAGAAGCTGCGCCTGAACAACCGCCTGCGTGGCCTGCTGGCCATCGCCCAGGCCAGCCAGCAGTTGCAGAACGAAGATCCCAACGTGCGCCTGGCCGCGGCGCAGGAGCTGCAGAAGAAAGCCAAGCCGGCCCAGCTGGGCCTGCTCAATGCCCGGGTCGCCAGCGAACAGGACGATGCCGTGCGCGACGCCCTGGCCCTGGCCCTGGCCAACCTGCAGCTGGTCGACCCGGACCCGGCCGTGCGCCTGCAGGCCGTGCGCCTGCTCGGTGAGAGCGGTGAACCGCTGGCCCGTGCCCGCCTGGAAGCGCTGCTCAACGCCGGCGCGGAAAGCGATGCCGCCGTGCGCGCCGCCGCCGAAACCAGCCTGGCTCAGGTCAAGCGTCGGCTTCTGGTCGGCGAACTGCTGGGCCAGGCCTTCAGCGGCCTGAGCCTCGGCTCGATCCTGCTGCTGGCGGCGCTTGGCCTGGCCATCACCTTCGGCCTGCTGGGCGTGATCAACATGGCCCACGGCGAGATGCTGATGCTCGGCGCCTACACCACCTACATGGTGCAACTGGGCTTCAAGAACCTCGCCCCGGAATACCTAGCGCTGTACCCGCTGGCAGCCCTGCCGGTGGCCTTCTTCGTCACCGCCGCCATCGGCATGGCGCTGGAACGCACGGTGATCCGCCACCTCTACGGCCGCCCGCTGGAAACCCTGCTGGCCACCTGGGGCATCAGCCTGATCCTGATCCAGGCGGTACGGGTGATCTTCGGCGCGCAGAACGTCGAAGTGGCCAACCCCTACTGGCTGTCCGGCGGCGTGCAGGTGCTACCGAACCTGGTACTGCCCTACAGCCGCATGGTGATCATCGGCTTCGCCCTGTTTGTCGTGGTCCTGACCTGGCTGCTGCTGAACAAGACCCGCCTGGGCCTGAACGTGCGCGCCGTGACGCAGAACCGCAACATGGCCGCCTGCTGCGGCGTACCCACCGGCCGTGTGGACATGCTCGCCTTCGGCCTCGGCTCCGGCATCGCCGGCCTTGGCGGCGTGGCCCTCTCGCAGATCGGCAACGTCGGCCCGGACCTCGGCCAGAGCTACATCATCGACTCCTTCCTGGTGGTGGTGCTCGGCGGCGTCGGCCAACTGGCCGGCAGCGTGATGGCCGCCTTCGGCCTCGGCATCGCCAACAAGATCCTCGAACCGCAGATCGGTGCCGTACTCGGCAAGATCCTCATCCTCGCGCTGATCATTCTGTTCATTCAGAAACGCCCGCAGGGACTCTTCGCTCTCAAGGGACGGGTGATCGACTGATGACTATGCCTCTCAATCAAACACTGCTGGCGCGCGCCAGCGCCAAGCTCGGCCCGCAAGTGTCGCTGGCCATCGGCCTGCTGGTACTGGCCGTGCTGGTCGCCATGCCGCTGCTGCACCTGTTGCCGGCGGAGCACGCCCTGCATGTCTCGGCCTACAGCCTGACCCTGGTCGGCAAGATCCTCTGCTACTGCATCGTCGCCCTGGCACTCGATCTGGTGTGGGGCTACGCCGGCATGCTCTCGCTCGGCCACGGCCTGTTCTTCGCCCTCGGCGGCTACGCCATGGGCATGTACCTGATGCGCCAGTCGGCCGGTGACGGCCTGCCGGCCTTCATGAGCTTCCTGGCCTGGACCGAGCTGCCCTGGTACTGGTACGGCACCAGCAGCTTCCTCTGGGCCATGTGCCTGGTGGTGCTGGCACCAGGCCTGCTGGCCCTGGTGTTCGGCTTCTTCGCCTTCCGCTCGCGGATCAAGGGCGTGTACTTCTCGATCATGACCCAGGCGCTGACCTTCGCCGGCATGCTGCTGTTCTTCCGCAACGAAACCGGCTTCGGCGGCAACAACGGCTTCACCAACTTCCGCAGCATCCTCGGCTTCGACATCACCGCGCCTGGCACGCGCGCCACGCTGTTCTTCTGCACCGTGCTGCTTCTGGTCGGCAGCCTGCTGCTGGGCTTCAAGCTGGCCCGCAGCAAGTTCGGCCGGGTACTCACCGCCCTGCGTGACGCGGAAAACCGCCTGATGTTCTGCGGCTACGACCCGCGCGGCTACAAGCTGTTTATCTGGGTCTTGAGCGCAGTATTGTGCGGCCTGGCCGGCGCGCTGTACGTGCCGCAGGTGGGCATCATCAACCCCAGCGAGATGTCGCCGACCAACTCCATCGAGGCCGCCATCTGGGTCGCCCTGGGTGGGCGCGGCACGCTGATCGGTCCGCTGCTCGGCGCCGGCCTGGTCAACGGCATGAAGAGCTGGTTCACCGTGGCCTTCCCCGAATACTGGCTGTTCGCCCTCGGTGCGCTATTCATCGTCGCCACCCTGTTCCTGCCCAAGGGTGTGATTGGCTTGCTACGCAAGGAGAAGGACCAATGAGAGCCACTCCGGTACCCGAATTCATGCTCGAACCCGCCTTCGACCCGGCTGGCGCGGCACGCGACGCCATCGGCGCCGGGCGCCTGGCCAGCAAGGGCCTGGATGTGCGCCACGGCACCATCCTCACCCTGGAAGACATCAACGTCAGCTTCGACGGCTTCAGGGCCCTGACCAACCTGACCCTGTACATCGGCGTCGGCGAGCTGCGTTGCATCATCGGCCCCAACGGCGCCGGCAAGACCACCATGATGGACGTGATCACCGGCAAGACCCGCCCGGACAACGGCCACGCCTACTTCGGCGAGACACTGGATCTGACCCAGATGAGCGAGGTGGAGATCGCCCAGGCCGGCATCGGCCGCAAGTTCCAGAAGCCCACGGTATTCGAGGCGCTCAGCGTGTTCGAGAACCTGGAGCTGGCGCTGAAGACCAACAAGTCGGTGTGGGCCAGCCTGCGCGCCAGGCTCTCCGGCGCGCAGAAAGACCGCATCGAGGAGGTGCTGACCACCATCCGCCTGGACGCCTCGCGCCATCGCCCTGCCGGGTTGCTCTCGCACGGCCAGAAGCAGTTCCTCGAGATCGGCATGCTGCTGGTCCAGGACCCGCAACTGCTGCTGCTCGACGAGCCCGTGGCGGGCATGACCGACGCCGAAACCGAGTTCACTGCCGAGCTGTTCAAGTCGCTGGCGCGCCAGCACTCGCTGATGGTGGTGGAGCACGACATGGGCTTCGTCGGTTCCATCGCCGACCACGTCACCGTGCTGCACCAGGGCAGCGTGCTGGCCGAGGGCTCGCTGGAAGAGGTGCAGGCCAACGAACGGGTGATCGAGGTCTATCTCGGTCGTTAAGGCATAGCTGTGGGAGCGGCTTTAGCCGCGATGCTTTTTTCGAGCTAAAGCGGATCACCGTTCCCACGAAGAGATCAACGAAGGACATCGACATGCTGCAAGTCCAACAACTGCACCAGTACTACGGTGGCAGCCATATCCTGCGAGGCCTGTCGTTCGAGGCCAAGGTCGGCGAGGTCACCTGCCTGCTCGGGCGCAATGGCGTGGGCAAGACCACGCTGCTCAAATGCCTGATGGGCCTGATCCCGGCCAAGGAAGGCAAGGTCGAGTGGGAAGGCCAGGCCATCAACGGCTACAAGCCGCACCAGCGCGTGCACGCCGGCATCGCCTACGTGCCCCAGGGCCGGGAAATCTTCGGGCGACTGACCGTGGAAGAAAACCTGCTGATGGGCCTCTCGCGCTTCCCAGGCAGCGAAGCCAAGGTGGTGCCGGAGTTCATCTACGAGCTGTTCCCGGTGCTGCGCGAAATGAAGCAACGCCGTGGCGGCGACCTCTCGGGCGGCCAGCAGCAACAGCTGGCCATCGGCCGCGCACTGGCCAGCAAGCCGCGTCTGCTGATCCTCGACGAACCCACCGAAGGCATTCAGCCCTCGGTGATCAAGGAGATCGGCGTGGTCATCAAGAAGCTCGCCGAGCGTGGCGACATGGCCATCCTGCTGGTCGAGCAGTTCTATGATTTTGCCGCTGAGCTGGCCGATCAGTACCTGGTGATGAGCCGCGGCGAGATCGTCCAACAGGGCCGTGGCGAAACCATGGAGGCAGATGGCGTGCGCGGACTGGTCGCGATCTGATAAAAACCACAGCCATGAATTCACCGCTCTCCCCTACCCTGTTCACCCCCAGCTGGCACGCCGAGCTGGAGCTGGGCTACGCCCGCAGCGGCGAACATACCCGTCCGGTGCTGCGCCGCCACCAGGGCCCGCTGCGGGTGCAAAAGCACCTGTACGCGGAAGGCCCGCAAGTCTGCCAGCACATCATCGTCCACCCGCCGGCCGGCATCGCCGGTGGCGACAGCCTGAATATCAGCGCCAGCGTCGGCGAACGGGCCTGGGCCCAGCTGACCAGCCCCGGCGCCGCCAAGTGGTATCGCGCCGCTGGCGCCGCCCACCAACAGGTCGAGCTGCGGGTGGCCGCCGGTGCCACCCTGGAATGGCTACCGCAGGAGACCATCGTCTATTGCGGAGCCCAGGCCGAGCTGAGCACCCGCATCGAGCTCGAAGGCGATGCGCGCCTGTGTTACTGGGACATGGTCGCCCTCGGCCGCCCTGCCGCCGGCGAACGCTTCGACAGCGGCTATTTCCAGTCCCATCTGGATATCCGCCGCGATGGCCGGTTGCTGTGGCACGAACGCCAGCGCGTGGTCGGTGGCGACGGCCTGCTCGACTCGCCCATCGGCCTGGCCGGCCAACCGGTATTCGCCACCCTGCTGGTCAGCGGCGAAATCGATGCCGAACTGCTGGAACGCTGCCGCGAGCTGCCGAGCCCGGTGTGCGGCGACCTCAGCCAGTTGCCGAGGCTGCTGGTGGCCCGCTGCCTGGCCAGCGAAGCGCTACATGCGCGCGCCTGGCTGATCGAACTCTGGCGCCTGCTGCGCCCCGCACTGCTCGGCCGCGAGGCCGTACCCCCACGAATCTGGAGTACCTGATGGATCTTTCGCCAAGAGAGAAAGACAAACTGCTGATCTTCACCGCCGGCCTGGTCGCCGAACGACGCCTGGCCCGTGGCGTGAAGCTGAACTACCCGGAGGCCATGGCCTACATTTCTGCCGCGCTACTGGAGGGCGCGCGCGACGGTCGCAGCGTGGCCGACCTGATGCACTTCGGCACCACCCTGCTGAGCCGCGAGCAGGTGATGGAGGGCGTGCCGGAGATGATCCCGGAGATCCAGATCGAAGCCACCTTCCCCGACGGCACCAAGCTGGTGACCGTGCACCAGCCGATCGCCTGACCATGGCCAGGCATATTCGTGACGCGGTGGCCGCCGACCTGCCGGCCTTGCGCGACATCTTCAACGAGGCGGTGCGCAACACCACGGCGATCTGGATGGACGCCGAAGTCGACCTGGCCAACCGCCAGGCCTGGTTCGACGCCCGTGCCAGCCAGGGCTACCCGATCCTGATCGCCGAGGATGCGCACGGCGAGGCACTCGGCTATGCCTCCTTCGGCGACTGGCGCCCCTTCGACGGCTTCTGCCACACGGTCGAGCACTCGGTCTACATCCGCGCCGACCAGCGCGGCAAGGGCCTGGCCACACCGCTGATGACGGCCCTGATCGAGCGCGCCATCGCCTGCGACAAGCACGTGATGGTCGCCGCCATCGAGAGCGGCAACGCCGCCTCGATCCGCCTGCACGAGCGCCTCGGCTTCATCACCACCGGACAGATGCCCCAGGTCGGTCGCAAGTTCGGCCGCTGGCTGGACCTGACCTTCATGCAACTGATCCTGACCCCGCAGCGGAGAAAGCCATGATTCCCGGCGAATACCAGATTCAGGACGGCGAGATCGAACTCAACGCCGGCCGCCCGACCCTGACGCTCACTGTGGCCAACAGCGGCGACCGGCCGATCCAGGTCGGCTCGCACTTCCACTTCTTCGAGACCAACGACGCGCTGACCTTTGACAGGGCGAGCGCGCGTGGCATGCGCCTGAACATTCCCGCCGGCACGGCCGTGCGCTTCGAGCCGGGGCAGAGCCGCGAGGTGGAGCTGGTCGAGCTGGCCGGCGCGCGCCGCGTGTTCGGCTTCGCCGGGCGGGTGATGGGCGAGCTCTAACCCCTTTCGTACTTGTGGGAGCGGCCAGGCGGCAATCCGCTATAGCCGTGATGCATTTACCGTCAAAAGCATCGCGGCTAAAGCCGCTCCCACGAGACCTCTTGTTTTGTGTTGCAACGGGAAGCGACCCATGAAAATCAGCAGACAAGCCTATGCCGACATGTTCGGCCCCACCGTCGGCGACAAGGTGCGCCTGGCCGACACCGAATTGTGGGTCGAGGTCGAGAAGGACTTCACCACCTACGGCGACGAAGTGAAGTTCGGCGGCGGCAAGGTGATCCGCGACGGCATGGGCCAGAGCCAGCTGTGCGCCAAGGATGTGGTCGACACGGTGATCACCAACGCGCTGATCATCGATCACTGGGGCATCGTCAAGGCCGACGTCGGCCTCAAGAACGGACGCATCGCCGCTATCGGCAAGGCCGGCAACCCGGACATCCAGCCGGATGTGACCATCGCCATCGGCGGCGCCACCGAGGTCATCGCCGGAGAAGGCATGATCCTCACCGCCGGCGGCATCGACAGCCATATCCACTTCATCTGCCCGCAGCAGATCGAAGAAGCGCTGATGAGCGGCACCACCACCATGATCGGCGGCGGCACCGGCCCGGCCACCGGCACCTACGCCACCACAGTGACGCCCGGCCCCTGGCACATGGCGATGATGCTCAAGGCCGCCGACGCCTTCCCGATGAACATCGGCTTCACCGGCAAGGGCAACGTGTCGCTGCCGGAGCCCTTGATCGAACAGGTCAAGGCCGGGGCCATCGGCCTCAAGCTTCACGAGGATTGGGGCACCACCCCGGCCGCCATCGACAACTGCCTGGCCGTGGCCGATGAGTACGACATCCAGGTGGCGATCCATACCGACACCCTCAACGAGTCCGGCTTCGTCGAGACCACCCTCGGCGCGTTCAAGGGCCGCACCATTCACACCTACCACACCGAAGGTGCCGGCGGCGGGCACGCGCCGGACATCATCAAGGCCTGCGGTTTCCCCAACGTACTGCCCAGCTCGACCAACCCGACCCGGCCGTTCACCAAGAACACCATCGACGAGCACCTCGACATGCTGATGGTCTGCCACCACCTCGACCCGAGCATCGCCGAGGACGTGGCCTTCGCCGAAAGCCGCATCCGCCGCGAGACCATCGCCGCCGAGGATATCCTGCATGACCTCGGCGCCTTCTCCATGATCAGCTCCGACAGCCAGGCCATGGGCCGCGTCGGCGAGGTGATCACCCGCACCTGGCAGACTGCCGACAAGATGAAGAAACAGCGCGGCGCCCTGCCCGAGGATGCGGCGGGCAACGACAACTTCCGCGTGAAGCGCTACATCGCCAAGTACACCATCAACCCGGCGATCACCCACGGCATCAGCCACGAAGTGGGCTCCATCGAAGTGGGCAAATTCGCCGACCTGGTGCTGTGGCGCCCGGCCTTCTTCGGCGTGAAACCGACGCTGATCCTCAAGGGCGGCGCCATCGCCGCTAGCCTGATGGGCGACGCCAACGCCTCGATCCCGACGCCGCAGCCGGTGCACTACCGGCCGATGTTCGGCAGCTACGCCGGCATGCTGCACGCCACCAGCCTGACCTTCATTAGCCAGGCCGCCTTCGAGGCCGGCGTACCGCAGCAGCTTGGCCTGCAGAAGCAGATCGGCGTGGTCAAAGGCTGCCGCGAGGTGCAGAAGAGCGACCTGATCCACAACGGCTACCTGCCGGATATCGAGGTCGACCCGCAGAACTACCAGGTCAAGGCCGACGGCCAGTTGCTCTGGTGTGAACCGGCCGAGGTACTGCCGATGGCGCAGCGCTATTTCCTGTTCTGAGAGCCTGCTCAAGGTCTCGCGAGCTAGAGCCAGGCTAGGGCTAGGCGCCCCCGCAAACAAGTGAGAAAGCGTACTGGGCTCGCCCGCGAGTTTACGAATAGTACATAAGCATTCCGACCGGGCTGGCGCTCCAGGCTGTTTTTAACGACGCATGGCCGACGCGCAGCAGACTTTGAGCGGGTTCTGAGGCTTGCCTACGGACTCGCTCTAAGGTTGACTGCCGGCAAACCACAGCGAGCCCGTTCATGTCCCAAGCCTTGCGCCAGCATCTGAAGGAACGCCTGCAACCCCTGCTGGAGTCGCGCGGCTTCGTCGCCGACCAGCCGCAGCACGCGCTGTTCTGGACTTACCGCCGCCACGACGGCGAGCAGCTGCATATCCTCGAAGTGCAGTGGGACAAGTACCAGCGTCCACGCTTCATCCTCAACTACGGCACCGTCCCGAGCGCAGGGCTAAGCATTCAGGATCGGCTCGTGCCGGCCACTGAGCTTGCCGCCAGCTGGGCCAGCGACGCCGGCCGCCTGCAGGCCGGCACCTCGGCAAGCGAAAGCTGGTTCCGCCAGGACCGCCCCTGGTGGCGCCGCCTGCTGGGCGCCGCGCCGCTGGAGCCGCAGGTTCCGGTGCAGCAACTGCTGGCCTGCCTCGGTGAACTGGAGATCTACTGGCACAGCGGGCTGCTCGGCCCGCATATGTGGCCGCTGGGCCGCACCCAGTGAGACGGCTCAGCCCGCGCGACCGCCGCGCTGGCTCCAGGTCAGCGCCACACCGCTGAGGATGATCACCGCCATGCCGCACACAGCCCAGGCGTCCGGCACATGGTTGAACAACAGCATGCCGATCAGGGTCGCGGTGAGAATCTGCCCATAGGTAAAGGGCGCCAGGGCGGCCGGGCTGGCGAAGCGATAGGCGTGGGTCAGCAGCATGTGCCCGCTCATGGCCAGGGTGCCCAGCGCCGCCATCAGCAAAGTGTCCACCAGGCTGGGCAACTGCCAGGTCCAGGGCAGCAGCAGACTGCTGACCAGGGTGCCAACCAGGGCGGTGAGAAAGTTGCTGGTGGCCGGATCATCGGTATTGCTCAGGCGCCGGGTCAGCATCTGGTAGAGGCCAAAGCAGCAGGCCGCCGCCAGCGGCAGCAGGATGGCCGGGGTGAACAATGCACCGCCCGGGCGCACGATCAGCAGCACGCCGAGCAGGCCGCCGCCCACCGCCAGCCATACGCTGCGCGCCACCCGCTCCTTGAGCCAGAACACCGAGAGCAGCAACACCACCACCGGCGCCAGGAAGATCACCGCCGTCGCCTCGCCCAGCGGGATATAGCGCAGGCCGCAGTAGAACAGCAGCGTCACCGCGACCAGGCTCAGGCCACGCGCCAGCTGCAGCAACGGGCGCCGGGTATGCAACAGGCGCCAGCCCAGGCGTGGGGCGAATAGCGCCGCCATCAGCAGGTTCTGCGACAGGTAGCGAAACCACACCACCAGCAGCAGCGGATAGCTGGCGGTCAGGGTCTTGGCCAGGGCGTCCTGGCTCGACAGCAGCAGGCCGGCGCAGAGAATCAGCAGTATCCCCAGACCGGGGCGGGATTGTTCGGACACGACAGAGACCAGGGCAAGGAAGTGGGGTCAGAGCGGCTTGGCGAAGCCCGCCGAGAACAGAAAGGCCAGCACCAGCGGCATCACCAGCACGCTGCCGAGATTGCCGATCAGCACCAGGGCCGCGACCTTGTGCGGCTCCTGGCGGTACTGTTCGGCGACCATGTAGTTGAGCGCCGCCGGCGGCAGTGCGGCGAATACCCACAGGGTCGCCATCTGCACGCCCTGCAGGTCGAGTAGCGCGGCCAGTGGCCAGGCCAGCAGCAAACCGCTGGCCGGGCAGGCCACGGCGCCGAGCAAACCCAGGCGCCAGGCGCCGAAGTCCACGTCGAGCATACGCACGCCGAGGGCGAACAACATCAGCGGTACGCAGATCTCGCCCAGCATGCGGCAGGCTTCCAGCAGCCAGCCCGGCAGCGCCAGGCCGCCCAGGTTGACCGCCAGGCCGGCGGCGGTGGCGATCACCACCGGCACCCGCAGCAGGCGCCATAGCGGCGCGTGGCGGTCGAGCATGTGCAGGCCGACCGAGAAGTGCAGCAGCATCTCCACCACGAACAGCACCACGGCCGCCGGCAGCGCCTGCTCGCCGAACGCCAGCACCATCAGCGGCAGGCCCATGTTGCCGGCATTGCTGAACATCATCGGCGGCAGGAAGGTACGCAGGTCCAATTTCAACAGCCGCGCCAGCGGCCACAGCAGCAGCCCCGAGCCCAGCACCACCCCGGTGCCGGCCACGGCCAGGCCGGCATAGTCCTGCAGCGGCGCCTGGCGCTCGGCCAGCACCACGAACACCAGCAGCGGAACGAACAGCTCCATGTTCAGGGTGTTCAGCTGGCGAATATCGGGGCTGCGGAAACGACCGTACAGGGCGCCACATCCGGCAATCAGGAAGACCGGCAGGAGGGTCGAAAGGATCTGCGACAACATGGGGAATTACACGGGTCTGAAATGATAGTTAGCTTCGCAATAATACCCCTGCGAGGCAATTCGACTAACCGCTACCGCAGATCGATTGCGCTTTTAAAAACGACGAATGGGCCTTTCCATGAAACCCACGGGGTTATCCTCGGAACGCTCTAGACAGCCACTCTCGCCCGGCGAGGGGCTCCGCAGAGAGCAGGCTGCACGACCTCACTTATTGCGCCTTTCGGCGAACCAAGCATGGGGGCATGCGATGCACATCCGCACACTTCTACTGGGCAGCCTGGCGCTGCTCGGCTGCCAGGGCGCCCAGGCCTACGTCATGGAGCGCGAGCTGTTCAACTACGACCTGCGCCTTGCCACCACACCCACCCGCAGCATGGCCCAGGGCCTGGTACAGCCCAACGCCAGCAGCGCCTTCCATGGCGGCCTGGACGCCACCCACACGAGCGGTTGGTACTTTGGCGGCTGGGCACCCAGCATGGGCGTGCAGGAAGGCAGCATGCCGCAACTGGACCTCTATGCCGGCGTACAGCGGCCACTGAACGGTCAGCTGGGTTATGAGCTCGGGCTGATTCGCTACAGCCATCCCGGGCTCACCAAGCTCGATTACACCCAGTACTACAGCGGGCTGACACTGCTTGGCAGCCGCTTCGGCTTCGCCTTCAGCGACCAGCCGCAACGCTACGACGGCAATTTTCTGCTGGACCTGGCCCTGCCCAGACCGCTGAATCTGGACGTCACCCTGAAATACGGTGGCTATCGGCTGAATCAACCCGCACTCATTGGCGGCAACACGGTACAGCGCTTTGGCGACTGGTCGCTCAACCTGTCGCGCCAGTGGGCCGGTAGCCGGCTGCAATTTTCCTATGGCGACTCATCGTTGAGCGGAGCCGACTGCGCGGCCTATTCGGGCAACAACGGCCAGTGCGAAAGCTTGCTGATGCTGCGTGCCGAACGACCGCTGTTCTGATCAGCGCAACTGGCTGTCCTTGCTGCCCCGCCGATTGTAGCCGCTGCTCGCCTGCTGCTCTTTATCGTGCTCGCTCTGGCAGGCCACACACAGGCGCACGCCGGGTACAGCCTGGCGCCGCGCTTCGGGAATAAGCGCATCGCACTCCTCGCAGCGGCGCAGGCTCTCGCCCCGCGGCAACTGGCTGCGGGCGCGGGCAATGGCGTCCTCGATGCTGCTGTCGATCTGTTCCTGCACCGCACCGTCGTTGGTCCAGCCTCCGGCCATGATCAGCCCTCCTCTGTCGTCCCCACGACACAGGTATGCGCCGCTACGGCGCAGCTGACAAGCGGTGGGTAAGGCTCAGGCGCGCAGCAACTCGCAGTGCTCACGCAGGGCGCGGAGCATGAGGGCATCCTGGTTGAGGTCATGGATGGTCTTGAGCAATTGCTGGCGCAGCAGCTCGTCGGCGGTGGACTCGGCGGCACGCATCAGCACCAGAGCCGCGTCTTCGTTGCGCTCGGCGACCATGTCCAGGTTCTTGCGGATATTGCGGGAAATTCGCACGGGATAAGCTTTCTGCTGAATCGGGCCGCCACTCTAACCAGCCCCTGTGACGGCCTTGTTGCAACCTTGGCCCTCGACACAGCTTGTGATAATCGAGGCCCCAATAGCCATGCGACGGGCTCCCGGGGGCACACTGACCTAGGCGAAGGTGATCACGATCTTGGCATGCTCATCCGGCTTGGCCAGGGTGTCGAAGGCGCCACTGACACCGGCCAGATCCACCTTGCCGGTGATCAACGGCGCGCCATCGAGCTTGCCATCGGCCAGGGCGTGCAGGGTCTGGTGGAATTCCTCGCCGGTATAACCGAACGAGAAGTGCACGTTGGCCTCCTTGGCGATGGCGATCACCGGCTCGATCTGGTCGCTCTCCATGCACAGGCCGACCACGATCAGGCGTGAACGTGGCGGCGCATTCTGGATCACCTGCTGGATCATGCCGGGAATACCCACGCACTCGAACACCACGCAGGGGCGCGGCTGCGGGCCGAGGCCGAGCAGTGCCATAGGGCCGTTGATGTCATAACCCTGCGGCGCGGCCACCTCCAGCCAGGACTGATAGGGCGACTGCTCGGCCGGGTTGACCACCACATCCGCCCCCAGCTTCTCGGCCAGCGCGCGGCGCTTGGGCGAGAAGTCCGAGGCCACCACCGGACCGATGCCGCGTGACTTGAGGATGGCGATCACAGCCAGGCCGATCGGGCCGCAGCCGATCACCACCGGCACCTCGTCACCGCTCAACTGGGCACGATTGACCGCATGCGCCGCCACGGTCAGCGGCTCGGTCAGCGCGGCGATGTCGGCCGGCAGATCGCCCGGCACCGGCAGCACCATCTGCTCGGCCAGCACCATCTGCTCGCCATAGCCGCCCGGGTACTGGTTGGAGTAGCCGATATGGTGGAACTGCCGGTCGTTGATCACGAACGGAAGCGAGCAGATCCTGGTGCCTACCTTGAGCCGCTTGTCGCTGCCCGGGCCGTGGTCGAGCACCTCGCCGCAGAACTCGTGGCCGAACACCACGTCCTGCTGGGTATCGAAATCGATCGGCAGATTGGCCCGTTTGAAATTGCTCAGCACCAGTTCGCAGTGATGAAACATGTGCAGGTCGGAGCCGCAGATGCCACAGGCCAGGGTCTTGACCAGCAGTTCGCCCTGGGCAGGAACCGGGTCGGCAATCGCCGCCACTTCGAGCCTCTTGTCACGCATGACGACAGCTTTCATGGAGCACCTCTTGTTGTTATGGCGCCGCCGTCAGCGGCGGCGCGGGACAGCCCGTTCAGGACAGCTGGCCGGTTTCGCGCAGCCAGGCTTCGGAGTGACGCAGGCCTTCTTCCAGGCTCATCTTCGGGTTGTAGCCGAGCAGGCGGCGGGCCTTGTCGATGGAGATTTCCCCCGTGCGGGCGAACATGCGCATCACGTCCGGCGCGGTCTCGTTGGGTTTGTTCAGCACGCGGCAGACACGCCAGATCAGCCCGGTCAGACCCAGCGCCAGCCATAGCGGCAAGGTGCGCGGCGAACCCTCTCGCCCGGCCCAGCGCCAGTGATGAGTGAAGAACTCGGCCACGCTCACCGATTCGGCACAGCTGAGATGGAAGATCTGCCCGCGCCCCTGCGGCAGACCGGCGGCCAGCATCACGCCATCGAGCAGGTCGTCGATGTACACCGGGGTCCAGCGCCCACGACCACCGTCGGGCAGGATCAACTGGCCGGCCCTGGCCATCTTCAGCGGCTCGGTGAGCCAGGCCCGCGAGCCAGGCCCATAGACATCGCCCGGACGGACGATGGTGCAGTCGATTTCGCCGCCCGCATGGGCTGCCAGCACCATGTGTTCGCTGGCGCCCTTGGCCACGCCATAGCGGTACGCATCGCCGATCACCACTTCATTGCGCTCGTCGGCCACGCCCTTGCAGCGCCAGCCCAATGCAGCGATGGAGGAAAAATGCACGAAGCGCTTGGTACCCGAGGCGATGGCCACATCCAGGCAATTGCGCACGCCGCGCGCGGAAACATCGCTGTACTGCTGCCAGGAAGCCGACAGCGACACCACGGCAGCGGTGTTGATGAACAGTTCGCAGCCCCTGGCGTGCTCGGCCCAGGACTCGGGACGGGTCAGATCACCCGCCACCACGTTATTGGCCGGATCGGCGTGCAGGTCCATGCCGCGCACCTCGGCACCCAGATCGCGATAGCGCTGGACCAGGGCACGGCCAATGAAACCGCTGGCACCGGTAATGAAGACGGAACGCGGCACGGCAGGCGTCTGCCCATCCGCGCCAACAGGCATGCAGGCTCGAGTCATGTTGTTTGTTCTCTGATGGGAAAGCCCGTCGCAGACGGCGGGCTGACACAGGCTTGGCTAGACGATTCGGCGATTACTCGACGGTGTAGCCGGCGTGGCCCGGACGGATGTACTTGGCCGGCTCCAGGCCGCGTTCCTTCACCAGGCGGTCGATCATCAGGGTGATGTCGCTGGCATCCATGGTGTTCACGTAGTTACCTTCGGCATCGAAGTTGATGTTGGCGCCGTACACCACCATGAAGGTGTCGGTTATCTCGGTGTTGTCGGCCGGCACGCTGAAGGTGTGGATCGAGCCGCCTGGCTCGAACAGATAGCAGCCGGCGGTTTGTGGCTGATCCGGGTACTCGACGTAATTCCACTTGCCGCTCATGGTGAACAGGTGCACCACACCTGTGTGGTAGTGGCACGGCAGGGTCACGCCGGGGTGGAAGCGCACGCGCAGGCACCACACACCGACATTGGGATCGAGATACAGCGGCTGCACATCGACACCGGGAAAATACGGCCCCATGGCGTCTTCGTAGATCGGCAGCTCATTGGTGTTGAGGGTCAGCAGCTCTTTGTGGTCGAAGACCGGAATCGGCATGGGCATCTTTGTTGTTCTCCTGATCGGGCTATGGGCGATCCCTCGGGATCTGCCGTCATGCTGCGTCAGATGCGTCTCAACGACTTGATAAAGTGCGCCAAGGCCTGGTCATTTCATTCCAGCCAGCCCATGTATAGGGTTTGACAATACGCGCCAAGACACCCAGCATCTGCCGACGCGAAGCCACAACAACAAAGACCACGGCCGCCCCCCATGAACTACTTCACCCGCGCCTCCTCCCTGGCCGAATTCCTGCCCTTCGCCACCTCGCAAGGGCTCAATGCACTGGAAATCCTGCGCGATGCCGAGCTGCCAGCGGCCTGCCTGGACAGGCCCGAAGACCTGATCCCCTATGCGCGCTTCGGCCGCGTGCTGGAACTGAGCGCAGAGCGCAGCGGCAACCCGCTGTTCGGCCTGCAGTTCGGTCTGCACCAGGGGGTCAGCATCTTCGGCTCGCTGCTCTACCTGATACGCAACGCCGACAACGTCGGTGAGGCCCTGCGCGATCTCAGCCAGTACTTTCACGTGCATGACACCGCCGCCGATGTGGTGATCGAGCACCAGGGCGAACACGCTCTGCTGTGCTATCGCCAGGCCAGCCTGGACACGCCCGGCCTGCGCCAGATCAGCGAGCTGGCCATGGGCGTTGGTCACCAGCTGATGCACACCCTGCTGGGCAACCGCTGGCAGATAGCGGCCGTGCTGCTGCAACACGCCCCCCAGGTTGCTGCCGGCCAATACCGGCGCCTGCTCGGCGTCGCACCACGTTTCAACAGTCCCCAGGACGCCCTGATGTTCGACGCCGCCCTGCTCGCCGTGCCCCTGCGCGATGCCGACAAGGCACTGCACAAGCTGGTGCAGCAGCATCTGGCCACGGTGACTCACCTCAAGCGCGACGAGCTGGCCAGCTATGTACAACGCCTGCTGCGCAATTTCCTGCCCAACGGCCGGGTGACCATCGACTCCATCGCCGACTTCATGCAGCTCAGCCCGCGCTCGCTACAGCGTCATCTGAACGAGGCCGGCACCTCGTTTCAGGCCCTGCTGGACCAGACCCGCCAGGCCATGACCCAGCACTACCTCAAGGAATCGCAGATCAGCCTGGGGCAGCTTTCCGAGCTGCTCGGCTACTCCGACCAGAGCGCGTTTTCCCGCGCCTTCCAGCGCTGGTACGGCATGAGCCCCAGCCAGTGGAGCAAGGCTAATGCACCGCAGGTAGCGAGCCGTCTGCGAGCGCTCTGAGGCCGGAAACAGAAACGGGCACCGAAGTGCCCGTTTCCCTGTAGCGAGACCGCCTTACTGCTTCTGGTACTTCATGAACTGCTCCATCATCTGATCGACGGTGAAGCTGGCCGGGCGCTGGCGCGGCGGGTATTTCTCGAAGGTCATCAGGAACTGGCGAACGCGCGCCATGGCCGGCAAACCGGCGGCATGCATCTTCTTGTCCCACCAGCCGTTGTAGTTGTTGGCGTCGGTGTCGGCACGTTCGAAGGGGTCGCGGCGCAGGTTGAAGATCTTCGGCGCACGCAGCTTGACGAAGGGGTCGCGCCACACGGCGAAACGGTGGGCACGCTGTTCGGCATACACCAGCTTCCAGTCGCCATCGCGCGAGGCCAGCAGGTCGCCATCGTCGCTGAAGTAGTAGAAGTCGGTGCGCGGGCCTTTGTCCTGCTTGCCTTCCAGGTAGGGGACGAAGTCATAGCCATCGAGGTGCACGTTGAAGCGCTTGCTGCCGGCCTGATAGCCCTCGAGCAGTTTTTCCTTCACCTGCGGCTCGCCGGCAATGTGCATCAGGGTCGGCACCCAGTCCAGGTGCGACATGACTTCGTTGGAGATGCGGCCCGGCTGGATGTGATTCGGCCAGCGCACCACGGCCGGCACCCGGAAGCCGCCTTCCCAGTTGGTGTTCTTCTCGCCGCGGAACGGGGTGATGCCGGCATCCGGCCACTGGTTGAAGTGCACACCGTTGTCGGTGGTGTAGAGCACGATGGTGTTGTCGGCGATGCCCAGATCGTCGAGTTGCTTGAGCAGCTCGCCGACCTGCTCGTCATGCTCGACCATGGCATCGTTGTAGAAGTCCTGGCCGGACTTGCCCTTGGTCTTCTCGTTGATGTGGGTGTAGTAGTGCATGCGGCTGGCGTTGAACCAGACGAAGAACGGCTTGTCGGCCTTGGCCGCCTTGTCGATGAAGTTCTTCGAGGCCTCGAGGAACTCCGCGTCGATGGTCTCCATGCGCTTCTTGTTCAGCGGACCGAGATCCTCGACCTTGCCATCGGCGGTGCTGTGGATGATGCCGCGCGGGCGCAGCAGCTTGTCCAGCTGCGGATTCTTGGTCCAGTCCATGTCCTCCGGCATTTCCTCGGCATTGAGGTGGTAGAGATTGCCGAAGAACTCGTCGAAACCGTGCTGGGTGGGGAGGAACTCGTCGCGATCACCCAGGTGGTTCTTGCCGAACTGACCGGTGGCGTAGCCCAGCGGCTTGAGCAACTCGGCCAGTGTCGGGTCTTCCTTCTGGATACCGATCGGCGCTCCGGGCAGGCCCACCTTGGTCAGGCCGGTACGCACCGGAATCTGCCCGGTGATGAAGGCCGAGCGGCCGGCGGTGCAGCTCTGCTCGCCGTAGTAGTCGGTGAACATCATGCCTTCGTTGGCCAGGCGGTCGATGTTGGGGGTCTGGTAACCCATCATGCCGTGGCTGTACTTGCTGATATTGGTGATACCGATGTCGTCGCCGAAGATCACCAGAATGTTCGGCTTGTCGGCGGCATGCGCCAGCGGCAGGGCAAAGATCGACGCCGCCACCATGGCGGCTCGCGCCCATGGCAGGAGCGCGGAGGAGAGATTACGCATAGCTGCAATCCTTATTGTTATGTATGAGCTGCACTGGAGCATGGCATACATGCGGCAGGTCACCAGAAGGGCCGGCAAAACAAGCCCAGACTGCGGAACTATGCGTGCGGTGGGCGCTGAATATTTGACAGATGGCGCCACATCTTTACCAAATCACGACAGCTGCGACGAACCCCTACTCCTTGACGTTCATGTACTCCCGCGCCCAGACGATGTAGTCCTCGGGGTGGGTGTACTTGTGCGTCAGCTCGGTGGCGTTGAGGTCGCTGGCGGCGATGCCACGCTGCTCGCGCAGGCAGTCGTAGGTGGCCTTGATCGCCGCGAAATAAGCAGCGTGGCCGTCGACCACGATGCGCACGCCGAGGCGCGCCAGGCGGGCGTCGTCGCGCAACTCAGGGTTGCCATAGCTGACCAGCATCAGCGGCACACTCAGGTGCGAGGCGATCTGCTCCAGATGCTCGAAGTCGCGGATACCGACCATGCAGATGGCGTCGGCGCCGGCCGTTTCATAGGCCAGGGTGCGGCGCACCACTTCGTCTACTTCCAGCATGCCGGCATGGGTGCGGGCGATCACTGCCAACTCGGGATCGACCCGTGCCTCCAGCGCCGCGCGAATCTTGCCGACGCCTTCGTCGATGCCGATCAAGTCGGTGGACTTGCGGCCGAACTGGGCGGGCAGCAGGGTGTCTTCCAGGGTTAGGGCGGCGATGCCGGCGCGCTCCAGCTCAACAACAGTGCGCATCACGTTGAGTGCATTGCCGTAGCCATGGTCGGCATCGGCGATCACCGGCAGGCGCGCGACGCGGCCGATGCGGGTGGCCTGTTCGACGAACTCGCTGAGGGTGATCAGGGCAAAGTCCGGCGCGGCCAAAACCTGTAGTGAAGCTACAGAGCCACCCAGGATACCGACCTCGAAACCCAGGTCGGCGGCAATCCGCGCCGACATCGGGTCGAAGACCGAAGCCGTGTGGTAGCAGGCGTCAGAGGCGAGAAGCGCACGAAACTGCGCGCGAAGATCATGATGAGAGGCTGTTGGCATGGTCGGCACTATGTAGAAGTCGTGAAGGCTTAGGCTGCAGATTATGTAGTAAAACTACAAAAACAGTCACGGGCGACTCGTCATAAATGCCCGATCAGCCTTGCGCCCAGCTTTCAACCGGCATATTTCGGCGACAGCCCACCCACCTCAGCCGAGCTCCGCCGGCAGACGCGGACCTATACCGGCACCCGTCAGCAAACCATAGGCCATCCACAGCGCCACTGCGGCATAGACCAGGCGCGGCAGCCAGGTCGCCAACTGTTCCTCGAACTCGGCCAGGCCAAGGCTTTCTCGCTGTGCGTAGCCGAGCAGCGTGGCAGCAACTGTACCGCTGGCTTCGCCGGTGCGAACCAATGCCGCCAGCTGCGGCTGACCGGGAAACTCCAGCGCCTGCATGGCCTGCGCCAGGGGCTGACCGGCCAACACGCGTTGCTGCATGGCCAGGAAGGCGCTGCGCATGGCCGGGTCGCGGAGCGTTGCCTGCGCCCTGGGCAGCGCATCGAACATCGGCATGCCTGCCTCCAGCAGCAGCCCCAGGCTCTCGAAGTAGTCCCGCGCATTGCGCCGCGCCAAAGCCCGGCCCAGCACAGGTAGGCGACTGAGCAACGCACTCTGCTGGCCACGCGCAGACTGCCTCTGCCACCACCAGCGCCCCGCCAGCAGCAGGCCAGCCAGCAGCAATAGTGGCTGCAACACGCCCCACAGATAACCACCGAGGCTCAGCGTGCCGCCGACCAACGCCGGTAACGGCTGAATCAGCAGCGCCAGCAACAGCACGGCCGCCGGCAGCATCAGGCGCGACTTTATAGCTCGAGCTTGCACCACCTGTTGCTCGTAACCGGCAGCCAGGCGCAGGAGCATGCGCGCCGGACTGCCGGCGGCCTGGGCGGCACGCAGCAGGCTGCCTTCCAGCGGCGTGAACACCCCGGCCTGCAGACCGGCACCCGCCAGGTCGCGCCCCTGCCCGATTAGGCGCGCAAGCACCTGCACCCGACGTTGCGCCTGCGCGGGCAACTGCACCGTGGCCAGCGCCCGATCCAACGGCACACCGGCCTGCTCCATGGCCCCGAGCTGGGCGAACAGCGCAGCGCGCTCGGCAAGAGGCATGGGGGCAAGGGACATGAGGCGTAATCCATCTGATGGGGCTTCGGAGTTTAACCGGATGCACTGGCCTCTTCAGCGCGGTGTGTTTCCATCAGAATTTAAAGTTATAGTATTACATAACCACAAGGAGCCCCAATGAAACCGCCCGCCTCGCCCTGGCTGCTCAGCCTGCCCCTGTACCTGCTTGCCCAGGACCTGCACGCCGAACAGCCGCTGCAACTGGACACCCTGACCATCAGCGACAGCGCCATCAGCGAAAGCGCGAATGGCCCCGTGCAGGGTTATCGCGCCACCCGCTCGGCTACCGCCACGCGCACCGACACCGATATCCGCGACACCCCGCAGACCATCGAGGTGATCCCCAGCCAGGTACTGGAAGACCTCGGCAGCACCCGCATCGACCGCGCCCTGGATTTCGCCGGCGGCGTGTCGCGACAGAACAACTTCGGCGGTCTGACCTTCTACAACTACAGCGTGCGTGGCTTCACCACCGACCAGCTGTATCGCAACGGCTTCGCCATCAACCGCGGCAGCTACAGTTCGCCGGACACCGGCGCCATCGAGCGCATCGAGGTGCTCAAGGGCCCTTCCGCCAGCCTCTACGGCCGTGGCGACCCCGGCGGCCTGGTCAATCTCGTCAGCAAGCGCCCGCAGGCCGAAGCCTTCACTCAACTCGACGTCAGCGCCGGTAGCTGGGATCGCTACCGCACCAGCCTGGACGCCAACACCCCGCTGAGCGAAGACGGCAGCCTGCTGTCGCGCATCAACCTGGCGGTCGAGGACAACGGCAGCTTCCGCGACCATGTGGATAACCGCCGCCAGGTGGTCACTCCCTCGCTGAGCTGGCAGCTCGACCAGGACACCACCCTGCAACTGGACGCCGAGTTCTCCCGCACCGAGTCGGTGTTCGACCGCGGCATCCCGGCGGTGAACGGCGAGATGGGCGCGGTGTCACGCTCCACCTTTCTCGGCGAGCCGAACGACGGCCACATCCGCAACGACAACCAGACCCTCGACCTGGCTCTGGAACGCTACCTGAACGAGGACTGGAAGCTGCGCCTGGCCAACCACTACACCCAGGGCCATATGCAGGGCGATTCCAGCGAACCAGGCGCACTGGTCGGCGACACCGTCACCCGGCGCTTCCGTCAGCGCGACTTCGAGTGGAACGACAGCATCACCCAGGCCGAACTGCACGGCCAGGTGGAGGGTTTCGGCTGGCAGCACCAGCTGCTCGCCGGGCTGGAGTACGAGAACTACCGCAACAGCCAGAAGTACCCGCAGAGCGGCCTGTCGCTCGGCTACGGGCAGAACATCTACAACCCGGTGTACGGCGCGCCCAAGCCGGCGATCACCAGCCCCAACGACTTCTTCGAGCAGACCGAGAGCTACGCCCTCAACCTGCAAGACCAGATCACCTTCAGCGAACGCCTGCGCGGCCTGCTCGGCGTGCGCCTGGAACGGGTCGAGCAGCATGCGCTGAACCGCGCCACCGGTGTGGAAACCTCGCAGTACAAGGACGTCGCCACCCCGCGTATCGGTGCGCTCTACCAGCTCACCCCGCAGGTCGGCGTGTTCGCCAACGCCTCGTCGTCCTTCCGCCCCAATGCCCTCGGCAGCCAGGGCCAGGTCTATAAGCCGGAGAAAGGCATCGGCTACGAAAGCGGCCTGAAGCTGGATCTGCTCGACGGCCGCCTGGGCGGCACTATCGCCCTGTTCCATATCGACAAGGAAAACGTCATCACCACCGACGCCCTCGGTGAGAGCGTGGCGGCCGGCGAGGCACGCAGCCAGGGCCTGGACATGCAGTTCAGCGGCCAGCTCAGCGACGCCGTGCGGGTGATCGGCGCCTACGCCTATATCGATGCGGAAGTGACCAAGGGCGATGCCGCCATCCCCACCGGCAGTGACCTGGTCGGCGTGGCACAACACAGCGGCAGCCTGATGGCGGTGTACGAGTTCCAGGGCGGCGCCCTGCAGGGCTCGGATATCGGCGCGGCGGTGAACTATGTCGGCGACCGCTCCGGCCAGGCTGGCAGCGACTTCCGCCTGGACGCCTACGAGACCCTGGACCTGCTCGCCCACTACAAGCTCAGCCCGGACGTCACCCTGGGCGTGAACCTCAACAACGTCTTCGACCGCAAGTACTACGAGCGCAGCTACAACACCGTCTGGGTGCTGCCGGGCGAGCCACGCAACCTCAACTTCAGCCTGAGCCTGGCGCTCTAAGGACTTTCTCGATGCGTATCTCTCTTCCCCTGCTGCTCGCCGGCCTGCTCGTCTGCGGCCAAGCCACCGCCCACGGCCTGTGGACCGAACAGCGCCGCGGCAATCATGAAGTCATCTACGGCCATGGCGCCGAGGACGACGCCTTCAAAGCCGAGAAGATCAGCGGCGCCTGGGCCTACGACGGCGCCGGCAAGATGATCCCGGTGACCGTGCAGCGCCTGGACGACCACGCCCGCCTGCAGCCGCTGCGCGCGCCGGCGGTGCTGGCCGTGGCACTGGACAACGGCGCCTGGTCGCAGACCCCGGACAAACAGTGGATCAACCAGGGACGCAGCCAGGTGCCGAACTCCACCCACTCGCTGCACACCTACAAGTACAGCCTGGCCCTTCTCGCCCCTAGTGCGAAATTGCCGGCGCTGGACAAGCTGCGCCTGGCCATCGTGCCGCAGAGCGACCCGCTTGCGGTCGGCCCGGGCAAACCGCTGCGCGTGCAGGTGCTGGTGGATGGCAAACCGGCCAAGGACGTGAAGCTGATCGGTGACTACCGCGGCATGCCCCATGAAGTCAGCGCCACCACCGACGCCCAGGGTTACGCCGAGGTGACGGTGCGCAACGAAGGCCTGAACATCATCGCCGCCGAGCTGTACCAGCCAGTGAAAGGCGACATGGATATCGAAGAGCTCGGTCTGTTCAGCTCGCTGACCTTCCTCGGCAGCGAGCACCACGAATAAGCTGATTCAGAGTCTTTTCAACGGCTCGCGAGCTAGAGCCAGCCTAGGGCTAGGCGCCCCCGCAAACCGGCGAGGAAAGCACTGGGGCCGCACCCGGGTTTACGAGAGGTAAATGAGCATTTCGACCGGGCTGGCGCTCCAGACTGTTTTTAACGACGCATGGCCGACGCACAGCAGCCATTGAATAGGCTCTCAGGGCAGCGTCGCGTCCGGCAGCCATTTCTGGAAGATTCGCTCCAGGCTGCCATCGCGGCGCATCCCGGCCAGCGCGTGACGCCAGCGCTCCACCACCTCGCCCGAGGTCTGCGGGGAGAAGGCGATGTAGTAGTCGGACTGCATGAAGCTCAGGTGGCTCTGTACCTCTTCCGGCGTCAGGCCGCCGCTGGCCAGCTCCTCACGCAAGGTAAGGTCCTCGGTGGCGATCAGCTTGACCCGGCCATGCTTGAGCATGGTCACCATCTGCCGGGGGCTGGGCACTCCATACAGGTTGTCGAAGCCCAGCTGGCGCAGGGTTTCGTAGCTGTACCACTGCTTGGGCAGGGCCAGAGTGCCGGACTTGGCGGCATCCTCCAGGCTGTCGATATGCAGGTTGCTGCTCTTCAGCGAATAGAACCGGGTAGTGCCACGCAGGATCGGCCCAACCCACTGGAACAGCGCCTCGCGCTCGGCGGTGCGTACCACCGAGAACAGCCCGGTGTCGGCCTGCTGCTTGGCCAGATGGTAGGCGCGCGTCCAGGGCAGCAGCTCGATGTGCGCCGCGCTGTCCGTGCGACGAATCAGCTCGCGCACTACCTCCACCGAGTAGCCATCGGGTGTGCCATCACGCAAAAAGCTGGTGGGTGGCGCTTCCTCCGTCAGCAGTTGCAACTCGGACGCCCAGGCGGGTAGTGCCACCAATGCCAGCAGCAACAGCCAACACGCCCGTATTACCTTGAGCATCTGTTTATCCTCACCCACCCCGTTCAGGGCAACAGCAAACGCTGTACTGCCGGCTCGTCCAGGTTGCGTTTATCTACGTAGATCGCCGGCAACGCTACGCGCCGCGCGCCCTCGAGATCGCCATCGAGAATCCGCCGGGCGCGCAGCACACTCTCGGCGCCGATCATCGCCGGCTGCTGCACCATCAGCCCGGCCAGCTCATCCTGGCGCAAGGCTTCTATCAACAATGGGCTGGAATCGAAACCCACATGCACCAGCTTGCCGACCAGCCTCGCCCGCCGCAATACAGCCAGCGTCTCCAGGGTCGTGCCCTCGCTTGGTGTGAACAGCCCATCGAGCCCCTGCAACTCCTGGCTCAAGTCGGCCATCTTAGAAGGCTCGTCCTGCGGCAGGTAGCGATCCAGCGCCACGTGCAGGCCACCGGCCCTGGCGCCATCCAGGAAGCCACGCTCACGTTCGCTGGTCGATTGCACCTGAGCATTGAGGCGCAGCAGCGCCACTTTGCCGCGGCCACCCAGCAGGCGGGCCAGCTGCTGCCCAGCCAGCAGGCCAGCAGCGTGGTTGTCGGTGGCGATGGCGGCCAGCACCGCCTTGTCACCCAGATCCCGATCGATATAGATGCCCTGGGTTCCCTGGGCCCGGAGCTCGGCCATGCGCGTGGCCACCGCAGGGCCGCTGGGTGCGACGATCAGCACGCCGCAGTTGAACTTGCCCATGCGCTCGATCAGCTCCAGTTGCACCGCAACGTCCCCATCGCGGCTCGGGCCTCGGGCATAGAGCGGGATGCCCAGCTCGGCGGCAACGGCCTCGGCGCCCTCGCGCACCTGACGCCAGAAGACCTGACCACCGGCACTGGTCACCAGACTGATGCACCGTTCCTGTGCAGTGGCGCCGTCGCTAGCCAACAGCGCCGCCAACAGGCAGGCACTTGCTCGAATAGGCATGTTCAGCTCCCCTGACAGCTGGAACGACTCTCGATCATCGAAATAGGTATCCAGCAATCTAGCGCACGTAGTGCTGTAACCCCAGCAAAGACTATCAGCCGACCTGCGGCGTCTATTTGCCCGAGCATGTCGCGCCCCGCTCGCATAGAATGCGCGGCCGTTTTTTCCGGAACCGTCGCGCCATGAACCACCCGCTCCCCGCCAACGCCCTGGGCATCGACTTCGGCACCTCCAACTCCACCGTCGGCTGGTGGCGGCCAGGGCAGGAGCCCCTGCTGGAGCTGGAAGACGGCAAGATCACCCTGCCCTCGGTGATCTTCTTCAATACCGAGGAGCGCCGCCCGGTGTACGGCCGCCTGGCGCTGAGCGAATACCTGGAAGGCTACGAGGGGCGCCTGATGCGCTCGCTGAAAAGCCTGCTCGGCTCCAAGCTGCTGAAAAGCGAAACCACGGTGCTGGGCAGCGCCCTGCCGTTCCGCGACCTGCTCGGCTTCTTTATCGGTGAGCTGAAGAACCGCGCCGAAGCCCAGGCCGATCGCGAGTTCGAGCAGGTGGTGCTGGGCCGCCCGGTGTTCTTCGTCGACGACGACCCGGCCGCCGACGCCGAGGCCGCCAACACCCTGCAGGCGGTGGCGCACAAGCTTGGCTTCAAGGAAGTCTCCTTCCAGTACGAACCGATCGCCGCGGCCTTCGACTACGAGCGCAGCATCACGCGCGAGGAGCTGGTGCTGATCGTCGACATCGGCGGCGGTACCTCGGACTTCTCCCTGGTGCGTCTGGCGCCAGAACGCCGCGAGTTGAACGAGCGCCAGGACGACATCCTGGCCACCGGCGGCGTGCACATCGGCGGTACCGACTTCGACAAGCAGCTCAGCCTGGAAGGCGTCATGCCGCTGTTCGGCTACGGCAGCCGCATGAAGAGCGACGCGCCGATGCCCACCAGCCACCACCTCAACCTGGCCACCTGGCACACCATCAACGCGGTGTACGCGCAGAAGGCCCAGCTGGCGCTGAAGAACATGCGCTACGACATCGTCGACCCGACCGGCATCGACCGCCTGCTCAGCCTCACCGAACAACGCGCCGGCCACTGGCTGGCGATGCAGGTGGAAGACAGCAAGATCGCCCTGACCGAGCACGACAGCCGCAACATCGACCTGTCGCGCATCGAGCCAGGCCTCAGCGCCCTGCTCGACCGCCCATTGTTCGACCGCGCCATCGACGGGTTGCTGGAACGCATCCGCATCGGCGTCGACGAACTGCTGTGCAAGGCCGGTGTGGGGCACGGCGAGATCGACACCATCTTCTTCACCGGCGGCTCCAGCACCATCCCGGCCCTGCGCCAGAGCGTGGCCGCCCTGCTACCCAACGCCCGCGCCACCGAAGGCAACAGCTTCGGCAGCATCGGCAGCGGCCTGGCCATCGAGGCCAGACGTCGCTACGGCTGAGTCGTGCAGTCCAAGGGCTCGCAGTAATCCAGCGGCGAGCACGCTAGAGTGGACCAACACTCACCCTGGGAGCTTGCCATGCGTACCACCCTGCTACTGATCTGCCTGTTCAGCCTCGCCGCCTGTGACGGTGGGGCGGCAACCGCTACCACGACCAAACTACAGGCAGATAGAGCACAACAGGCCCAGCAGCAGATGGAACAGCTCAAACAGCAGATCGATCAGATCAATTCCCAGAGCCAACAGCGCCTGCAACAAATGACCGAGCAACAGAGGCAATAGCTGCAGGGAAACAGCACTGACACTGGGATCACGATCAGCCCAGTGCTCCACAACAGCCTGGGGTTGGGTAGGCTGCGCAGTATTTACCGCTCTAGAACTGCGCCTTCATCCAGGCCAGGTACTCGCCCACCTCGGGCTCCCCCTCACGCGGCGCCCAGTTGGCCAGCTCGCCTTCGCCCAGCGGACGGTAAGGCCCGGCCTTGCATTCGAAGAGAATGCTGTCCGCCGCCAGCACCACCAGAGCGTGAAACTGACCGGGGGCGAGGTCGACTCCGACACAGTCACCGCCGGCTTCGAGCAGGCGAGTCGACTGCAACACGCCGTCGTCGCCGAACAGCAGCAGGCCGATGCGGCCCTGCAGCACCAGCAGGGTTTCGGCCTTGTCCGCCGAGAGATGGCGGTGCGGGGGAATATAGGTATCCGGTTGCAGACCAACCGCCAGGCGGTGGCAGGGCTCGCTCATCTCGTGCAGGTTATGGTGCGCACGCTGGCGCGGACTCTGCCCGGCCTTGCCCGCCAGCTCAGCGAACAGGCGGCGATCGAGAAAGGTCGACTGGCTCATGGCTTGATCCTGCTTAGGATCTCGCGAGCTAGAGCCAGGCAAGGCAGAAGCACGCGAGGACGCGGAGTTTACTGAGTGTAAATGAGCAGGCCGAGCGTGCTTCTAACGCAGCATGGCCGACGCGCAGCAGATCCTATGCAGGATCAGAGGCCTTTGACGGCGTAAATACCGGCGGCGTTGCGCCAGTAGCCCTTGTAGTCCATGCCATAACCGAAGATGAAACGGTCCTCGCAGGACAGGCCGACGTAGCTGGCCTTGAGGTCGGGGCGCGCCTTGCGATCATGATCCTTGTCGACCAGCACTGCGGTGTGCACCTTGCTGGCGCCAGCGTGCTTGCAGAACTCGATGATGGCGGCCAGGGTGTGCCCTTCGTCGAGGATGTCATCGATGATCAGTACTTCACGGTCGATGAAGGAAATTTCCGGCTTGGCCTTCCAGAACAGTTCGCCGCCGGTGGTTTCGCTGCGATAGCGGGTGGCATGCAGGTAGGACAGTTCCAGCGGGAAACTCAGCTTCGGCAGCAGCTTGCCAGCGAAGATCAGGCCGCCGTTCATCACGCAGAACACCACCGGATTGCTCTCGGCCAGCTCGCCGTTGATGGCCGCCGCCACCTGATCGATGGCGACTTCAACCTGCGCCTCGCTGAACAGGCAGTCGGCTTCGGCCATGATTTGGCGGATATGGGAGAGATCGGCGGGCATGGCGGGCTCCGGGCAGTTGCTAGTGGGCTGGTTAAAAAATGGGCGGCAAAGGTACTCAGATGACGGCACCAGGGCAAGCCCAGCGCAGTAATTTCTGACCATTCGACCAGGTAGATCGGTAAAATGCGCGGCTTCAATCTGGCTTCAGCAGTGCTTTACTCTAGCCAGAATTTGCCCGTCCGGAGACCTCTGCATGCCCATCCGTGAGATCCGCCATCCGCTGATCCGCCACAAAATCGGTCTGATGCGCCGCGCCGACATCAGCACCAAGAACTTTCGTGAACTGGCCCAGGAAGTCGGCGCTCTACTGACTTACGAAGCGACCAACGACCTGCCGCTGGAGCACTACCAGATCGAAGGCTGGGCTGGCCCGGTGCAGGTGGAGAAGATCGCCGGCAAGAAGATCACCGTGGTGCCCATCCTGCGCGCCGGCATCGGCATGCTCGATGGCGTGCTAAGCCTGATCCCAGGCGCCAAGGTCAGTGCCGTGGGCATCGCCCGCAACGAGGAAACCCTGCAGGCGCATACGTACCTGGAGAAACTGGCGCCGGAAATCGACGAGCGCCTGGCGCTGATCGTCGACCCGATGCTCGCCACAGGCGGTTCCATGGTCGCCACCATCGACCTGCTGAAGAAGGCGGGCTGCAAGGAAATTCGCGCCATGGTCCTGGTCGCCGCGCCCGAGGGCATCAAGAAGGTCGAAGACGCCCACCCGGACGTCACCATCTATACCGCCTCGATCGATCAGTGCCTCAACGAGCACGGCTATATCATCCCCGGCCTCGGTGATGCCGGCGACAAGATCTTCGGCACCAAGCAGAAGGACGCCTGAGCATGGACCAGCAGTTCAATGATCCGCTCTGGCGCCAGGTGATCTCCGGTGCGCAGATGCTCTTCGTGGCCTTCGGCGCCCTGGTGCTGATGCCGCTGATCACCGGCATGGACCCCAACGTGGCACTGTTCACCGCCGGTATCGGCACCCTGCTGTTCCAGCTGGTCACCGGGCGCCAGGTGCCGGTTTTCCTCGCCTCCAGCTTCGCCTTTATCGCACCGATCCTGGCCGCCAAGGGCCAATTCGGCCTGCCGGCGGTGCTCGGCGGCATAGTCGCAGCCGGCCTGGTCTATGTGCTGCTGAGCCTGGTGGTGCGGGTGCGTGGCGCCGGCTTCATCGACCGCCTGCTGCCGCCGGTGGTAATCGCCCCGGTGATCATCTCCATCGGCCTGGCCCTGTCGCCGGTGGCCGTGCACATGGCCATGGGCAAGACCGGTGACGGCGCCGCCGTGCTGGTGCCCTACCACACCGCCCTGATCATCTCGATGGCGGCGCTGGTCACCACCGTACTGGTCGCCGTGCTCGGCAAGGGCCTGCTGCGCCTGGTGCCGATCCTTGCCGGCATCGCCGTGGGCTGCGTGCTGTCGGCCTTCTTCGGCGTGATCAACGTGGACGCCGTGGTCGCCGCGCCGTGGCTGGCCCTGCCCGCCTTCGTCGCCCCCGAACTGCACTGGGGCGCCATCCTCTTCATCGTCCCGGTAGCCCTGGCGCCGGCCATTGAGCATATCGGCGGGGTGGTGGCCATCGGCAGCGTCACCGGCAACAACTTCGTACAGAAGCCCGGTCTGCACCGCACCCTGCTCGGCGACGGCCTGGCCACCTCGGCCGCCGGCCTGTTCGGCGGCCCGCCCAACACCACCTACGCCGAAGTGACCGGCGCGGTGATGCTGACCAAGAACTTCAACCCGAAGATCATGACCTGGGCCGCCGTGTTCGCCATCGCCCTGGCCTTCATCGGCAAGTTCGGCGCGGCGCTGCAGGCCATCCCGGTACCGGTGATGGGCGGCATCCTCTGCCTGCTGTTCGGCTCCATTGCGGTGGTCGGCCTGAACACCCTGATCCGCCACCAGGTCGACCTGTCCGAGGCACGCAACCTGATCATCGTCTCGGTGCCCCTGGTGTTCGGCATCGGCGGCATGGCCATCGGTGGCAACGAGTTCAGCCTGTCCGGCATCTCGCTGGCCGCGCTGGTGGCACTGGGCCTGAACCTGCTGCTCCCGGGCGGCAGTGCCTGGCACAAGCATCCGCCGCTCGATCCGGAGATCTGATCGACTGCCGGCTCCGCTCCTGCGGAGCCACTTTCGGTGGGGCTGGCGCCGCAAATGCCAGGCCCATCCGACTTCATGCCTGACTGACTTCTTGCGTCTTCCCTCCCTGATGGCTGTAACAACTGAGCCGATACGCGGTCTGGCCTATAACGGATAGGTGTTCATCGTCCCGCAGGAGTCAGCCATGCCCACTCGCCGCCGCTTTCTGCAGCACAGCGCCTGCCTTGCCGCCATCACCGCGCTGGCCCCCTGGCTCGGCAGCAGCCCTGCCTTTGCCCTGAACTCGCTGATGCAGCGCAAGATACCCAGCAGCGGCGAGCTGCTGCCGGTGATAGGCCTGGGCACTTCGCGCACCCACGACGTGGCGCTCGATGAAGAGCACCTGGGGCCGTTGCGCGAGGTGCTGCGCACCCTGGTCAACGGCGGCGCCAGCCTGATCGATACCGCGCCCAGTTATGGCCGCGCAGAGGCGGTGTGCGGCGCGCTGGCCGCCGAGGACATGATGCGCAAACGTCTGTTTCTGGCCAGCAAGGTGTCCTCCAGCGGGCGCGAGGCCGGGCAACGGCAGATCGCCGCGAGCTTCGCCGCCCTGCAGACCGAGCGCATCGACCTAATGCAGGTGCACAACCTGCAGGACACCGAAACCCAGCTCAGGCTACTGCGCAAGCTGAAGGAACAGGGCAAGGTGCGCTACATCGGCGTCACCCATTACCTGGACAGCGCCCACGAGCACCTGCTGCAGGTGCTGCGCCGCGAGCCGCTGGACTTCGTGCAGTTCAACTACTCAGTGGGCGAACGCAATGCCGAACGCGAGCTGCTGCCCTTCTGCGCCGACAAGGGCATTGCCGTGCTGATCAATCGCCCCTTCCAGCGTGCCGCGCTGTTCGACAAGGTGCGCGACAAGGATCTGCCCGACTGGGCCATGATCGAACTCGGCGCCAGCTCATGGGCCCAGCTGATGCTCAAGTTCATCCTCGCCAACCCGGCGGTGACGGCCGTCATTCCAGCCACCTCGAATCCTCGCTATATGGCTGACAACCTCAAGGCCGGTCTGGGAGAACTGCCCGACGCCCGCCAGCGCCAGCGCATCGTCGAACTGTTCGCCTGAACATGCGCCAGCGGCTGGCCCGGACGATCAATGCCGAAGCCATCGAGCTGCCGGCAGCGCTGGCCGGTTTCGCCCTGTTCTTCTGCCTGTTCTGTGGTTACTTCATGCTGCGGCCGATCCGCGAGGCGATGGGCATCCAGGCCGGCGTGGAGCACCTGCAATGGCTGTTCAGCGCCACCTTCGTCGCCATGCTGCTGGCGGTGCCGCTGTTCGCCTGGATCAACTCGCGAGTGTCCCGCCGGCGCTTCGCCGACTGGGTGTTCGGCTTCTTCGGCCTCAACCTGCTGATCTTCGCCGGTCTGTTCGCCAGCGCCGGGGACAGCCTGTGGCTGGCGCGCAGCTTCTATGTGTGGATTTCCGTATACAACCTGTTCGTCGTGTCGCTGGCCTGGAGCCTGATGGCCGATGTGTTCGACACCCGCCAGGCCAGGCGCCTGTTCGCCTTCATTGCCGCCGGTGCCAGTGTCGGCGGCCTGAGCGGGCCGGCACTCAGCGCCCTGCTGATCGAAACGCTGGACGCCGCCGGCCTGTGCCTGCTGACTGCCGGGCTGCTGGCGGTGGCGTCGCTACTCAAGCAGCACCTGATGCGCTGGCGCGAATACGCGGGCGCCGGGCGCCCCGGCGCCGTGCCCAGTGAAAGCCCGCGCCAGCCGGTGCCGGGCAATCCGTTCAGCGGCTTCACCCGCGTGCTGCGCTCGCCCTACCTGCTCGGCGTATCGGCCTTCGTGGTGCTGCTGGCCACGGTGAGCACCTTCCTTTATTTCGAGCAGGCGCGTTTGGTGGCCGAACTGTTTCCCGAGCGCGACGCCCAGGTGCGGGTGTTTGGCCTGATCGACTTCGTGGTGCAGGCCGGCGCGCTGGCCAGCCAGTTGTTCATTACCGGGCGGGTGGCACAGCGCTTGGGCATCCGCATGCTGCTGACGGCCGTACCGGTGCTGATGTGCCTGGGCTTTGTCGGCCTGGCGCTGGCTCCCACCTTCGCCGTGCTGGCGGCGCTGATGATCGTACGGCGCATCGGCGAATATGCCTTCGTCCGCCCCGGCCGCGAGATGCTGTTCGCCCCGCTCGACGCCGAGACCAAGTACAAGGCGAAAAACCTCATCGATACCCTGGTGTATCGCGGCGGCGATGCCGTCAGCGGCTGGGCCAAGAGCCTGCTCGACGCGCTGGGTCAGGGCGCCGTGCTGGCCGCGCTGGTCGGCGCCGGCTGTGCGGCCCTGTGGGCCCTGCTCGGCTGGTACCTGGGCAGCCGTGCGGACCGTGCCGCCGAACAGCGGCCGAACTCAGGTATTGCCCAGTAGCAGAATCTCGCCGATCAACCACTGCAGGGCCGCATCGCGCTGGCGCAGCTCCAGGCTGACCACATCCAGATGAAATGGCCCCAGCTCGAACGGCAGGTCGAACAGCTGCAGCGGCAGCAACCCGGCGAAGTAGTGAGCCAGGCGCGTCGGCAACACCGCCACCAGTTCGCTGCCGGCGGCAATGTGCGCGGCCTGCAGGTAATTCGGCGTGCTGTAGACGATCTCCCGAGCCAGGCCCTGCTCGCCCAGCCATTGCTCGACCATGCCGCGCGTCTGCCCGCCATGCACCCACAGGTGGCGCAGCTGCAGAAAGGTCTGCAGGCTGAGGCCTGCCCGCAATTGCGGATGACCCTTGCAGGCCACAACCTGCAGGGTTTCGCTCATCCAGCGGCTGCCCGCGAAACGCGGCGGCAGCGCCTCGAAGCGGCCCAGCACCAGGTCCAGCTCGCCCTTCTCCAGTGCCTCGGTCGGCAGGCGCGGGGTCAGGTGGCGCACATCCAGGCGCACACCCGGTGCCTGCTCGGCCAGGCGCGACAACAGCCGCGGCATCAGCAGCATCTCCGCATAGTCGGTCATGGCGATGGTGAAGCGCTGGCGGCTACTGGCCGGATCGAAGCGCGTGCCCTCGCTGAGGCTTTCCTCGATCTGCCGCAGCGCCGCGCGGATCGGCCCTTCCAGCTCCAGGGCCCGCGGCGTCGGCTGCATGGCCCGACCCACGCGGACCAGCAGCGGATCGTCGAGCAGATCGCGCAAGCGATTGAGGGCATTACTCACCGCCGGCTGGCTCAGCGCCAGGCGCTCGGCGGCCCGTGATACGTTGCGCTCACGCAGCAGGGCATCGAGCACGCGCAGCAGGTTGAGGTCGAAGGTCGAGATATTCACTGACTAAATACTTCTTATCACAAGTCAAAATTTCTCAAATAGTACTGCCTTGCATAAGGTGCGTCAGTTCCGTTTTTCGTGACCGAGGTAAGGCTATGAGTAACAACTACAACATTCAGCAGGCCGCCGTGATCGGTGCCGGCACCATGGGCCGCGGTATCGTCATCAGTCTGGCCAACGCCGGCATTCCGGTGCTGTGGCTGGATAACAACCCGGACATGGTTGCCGCCGGCCTGCAGATGGCGGAAGACACCTGGGCCCAGAACGTCGCCAAGGCCCGCATCACGCCGGGCGAAGCCAGCCTGCGTCGCTCGCGCATCCAGGCGGTAAGCAGCTACGCCGACCTCGCCGAAGTCGACCTGGTGATCGAAGCGGTCTACGAGAACCTGGAACTCAAGCAGGAAATCTTCCGCACCCTGGATCGCACCGTGAAGCAGGGCGCCATCCTCGCCAGCAACACCTCGGCGCTGGACATCGACGCCATTGCTGCCGTTACCGAGCGTCCGCAGGACGTGCTCGGCCTGCACTTCTTCAGCCCGGCGCACATCATGAAGCTGCTGGAAATCGTGCGCGGCGCCCATACCTCCCCCGCCGTGCTCGACGCCGCCGTCGCTCTGGGCCAACGCATCGGCAAGATCAGTGTGGTCGCCGGCAACTGCGACGGCTTCATCGGCAACCGCATGCTGCACACCTATGTCTTCGAGGCGCGCAGCATGCTGCTGGAAGGCGCCTTCCCGCACCAGATCGACAGCGTGCTGCAGGGCTTCGGCTTCGCCATGGGCCCGTTCCGCATGTACGACGTGGTCGGCATCGACCTGGAATGGCGCGCCCGCGAGCTGGCCGGCAAGGGCCAGGACGTCGATCAGGTGCAGGTCGACAACCGCCTGTGCGAGATGGGCCGCTTCGGCCAGAAATCCGGCCAGGGTTACTACCTGTACGCGCCGGGCAGCCGCCAGGCCGAGCACGACCCCGTGGTCGACGACCTGGTGCAGCGCGAGTCCGAGCGCCTGGGCTACCAACGACGCACCGTCGGCGCAGAGGAAATCCTCGAACGCTGCCTGCTGGCCCTGGTCAACGAGGGCGCGAAGATCCTCGAAGAGAACATCGCCGCCAACAGCCGCGACATCGACCTGGTCTACCTCAACGGCTACGGCTTCCCCGCCGACGGCCCGATGGCCTGGGCCGACGCCCAGGGCGTGGCGCACATCCGCGAACGCCTGCTGCACCTGCGCGAGCAGCTCGGCGAGCGCTGGCAGCCGGCCAAGCTGATCGACCGACTGGTGGCCGACGGCAAGCAATTCAGCGACGTACAGGAAGGTAAAGCATGAGCTACCAAGCCCCCCTGCGCGACATGCGCTTCGTCCTCCATGAACTGTTCGATGTCGCCGGCCACTGCGAGCGTCTGGGCAACGGCCTGGATCGCGAGCTGATCGACGGCGTGCTGGAAGAAGCCGCCGCCTTTACCGGCAACGAGATCGCCCCGCTCAACCGCAACAGCGACGAGGAAGGCTGCCGCCTGGAAGAGGGTCGCGTGACCACGCCCAAGGGCTTCCGCAGCGCCTACCAGCAATACGTGGACAACGGCTGGGCGAGCATGACCGGGCCGGTCGAGTTTGGCGGCCAGGGTTTCCCGCAGCTGGTGTCCTTCGCCTTTCACGAGATGCTGATGGGCGCCTCGCTGTCGTTCCGCATCTATTCCGGCCTCACCGAAGGCGCCGTGCTGGCCCTGCACAAGCACGGTAGCGAAGAGCTCAAGCGCGACTACCTAGGCAAGATGGTCAGCGGCCAGTGGACCGGCACCATGTGCCTGACCGAACCGCAGGCCGGTACCGACCTGGCGCTGCTGCGCACCAAGGCCGAACCCCAGGCCGATGGCAGCTACAAGGTCACCGGCAACAAGATCTTCATCAGCGGCGGCGAGCAGGACCTGTCGGAGAACATCGTCCATCTGGTGCTGGCCCGCCTGCCGGACGCCCCGGCCGGCGTGAAGGGCATCAGCCTGCTGCTGGTCCCCAAGTTCATCGCCAATGCCGACGGCACACCGGGCGCCGCCAACGCGCTGTCCTGCGGAGCCATCGAGCACAAGATGGGCATCAAGGGCGCCTCCACCTGCGTGATGAACTTCGATGGCGCCACCGGCTGGCTGGTCGGCGAAGCCAACCAGGGCCTGGCCTGCATGTTCACCATGATGAACGACGCACGTTTCCAGGTTGGCCTGCAGGGCCTGGGCATCGGCGAGGCGGCCTTCCAGGGCGCGCTGAGCTATGCCCGCGAACGCCTGCAGTCGCGCGGTCTGAAAGGCGCCGTGGCGCCGGAGAAAGCCGCCGATCCGATCATCGTCCACCCGGATGTACGCCGCATGTTGCTGACCCAGAAGACCCTGGTCGAAGGCTGCCGCATGCTCGCCGCCTACACCGCGCGCCAGCTCGACCTGGAGCACGGCGCCGAGGATGCTGCCGAGCGCAAGGCCGCGGCCAAGCGCGCCGCGCTGCTGATCCCGATCGTCAAGGCGTTCTTCACCGACATGAGCCAGGAAGTCGCCAGCCACGCCGTGCAGGTCTACGGCGGCCACGGCTTCATCCGCGAATGGGGCATGGAACAGCTGATGCGCGACAGCCGCATCACCCAGCTCTATGAGGGCACCAACGGCATCCAGGCGCTGGACCTGATCCGCCGCAAGTTGCTGGGCGACGGCGGCAGCGAGCTGCAGGGGCTGATCGAGGAGCTGCTGGCCCAGGCCACCCAGGCCGCCGCGCAGCCGGCCCTGGCCGAGATGGCTGGTGTGGTCATCGCCCGCCTGCGCCAGTGGCGCGAACTGGCCGGCCAGGTGATCGCCATGAGCCAGCAGGATGCCGAGGAAATCGGCGCCGTGTCGGTGGACTTCCTGCAGTACTCGTCCTATGTCCTGCTGGCCGGTTTCTGGCTGCAGGCCGCCACTACAGCGCAGGCTGCGCTGGACGGCGGTAGCAGCGAGGCCGAGTTCTACCAGGCCAAGCTGCACAGCGCGGCGTTCTACCTGCGCCGCGTGCTGCCGCGTGCCAGCGCCCACCGTGAAGCCCTGCTGGGCGGCGCGGGCTGCCTGATGGCCATGCCGGAAGACAGCTTCGCGCTGTAAGCGGATCTCGCGGCCAGCCCTGGCGATTGCAGGGCTGGCCGCGAGCGCACACCGAAAAACCGCGTCCCGAGAGGCACCGATGAAAATAATAAAAATCGTGCTGAGCCTGCTGTTACTGATCGCCGTGGCCCTCGCCGGGCTGTACGGCTATTTCCTCTATACCCCCGCCCCCACGCAACCGAGCCTGAGCGCCGCGCTGCAGCAGGGCCAGATCACCCTCGGCGAGCGGCAACGCGACTACGCCTACTACATCCCCGCCCAGTTGCCGGCCAAGGCGCCGCTGCTGTTCGTCCTGCACGGCTCGCTGCAGACCATCGACGACATTCGCCGCTACAGTGCCTATGAGTTCGAGCGCCTGGCCGATCAGCACGGTTTCATCGTCGTCTACCCGCAGGGCTTCGAGCGCAACTGGAACGACTGCCGGCGCACGGCAGACTACCCGGCGCGTGCGCAGAACATCGACGACATCGGCCTGATCGCCGCGCTGATCCAGCACTTCGCCAGCCAGAACGGCGCCGATCCACGGCGCGCCTTCCTCACCGGCTACTCCAACGGCGGCCACCTGGGCCTGCGCATCGCCCTGGAACAGCCGCAGCTGCTGGCCGGCGTGGCCGCCTTCGCCGCCAACCTGCCGACCGACGACAACCTCGACTGCCAGCCGGTGGCCGGTAGCGTGCCGGTGCTGCTGATGAACGGCACCCGCGACCCGATCAACCCCTACAACGGCGGCGTGGTCACCCTGTTCGGCCTGGGTAACCGCGGCAGCGTGCGCTCGGCGTACGAGTCGGCCAGCTATTTCGCCAGGCACGCCGGCTATGCCCAGGACGCCGTGCGCAGCAGCGTCGCCTGGCAGAACCCGGACGACCCCGCACAACGCGCTACGCTCGACCAATGGCAAAGCGCCGAACGCGCCGAGGTGGCCCTGTACAGCCTGATCGGCGGCGGCCACCTGCTGCCGCAAGTCGGTTTCCGCGCCCCACGCCTGCTCGGCCCGACCCTGAGCGGCTTCGACGGCCCCCAGGCCATCTGGGACTTCTTCGCCCGCCAGCGCCCCGCGCCGGCCCAGCCCTGACTCACCGGAGGAACCATCATGCAGCCCTTCAGTTTCGCCACCACCGCCCAGATCCTCTGCGAGTCCGGCTCTGCCGCACGCCTGGCCGAGCTGTGCCGCGAGCGCGAGGCACACCGCGTGCTGATCGTCACCGACCCCGGCATCACCCGCTTCGGCCTGCTCGACGGCGTGCTGCCGGGCTTCGCCAGTGCCGGCGTGGAAGTGGCGGTGTTCGATCAGGTGATCGCCGACCCGCCCGAGGCCATCGTGCTCAACGCCGTGGAGCGCGCCCGTGCGCTCAAGGCCGAGCTGGTCGTCGGCTTCGGCGGCGGCAGCTCGATGGACGTGGCCAAGCTGGTCGCCCTGCTCGCCCACCCCGACTGCGCCCAGGGCCTCAAGGACATCTACGGCGTGGGCAATGCCCGGGGCAAGCGCCTGCCGCTGATCCAGGTGCCGACCACCGCCGGCACCGGGTCGGAAGTGACACAGATCGCCATCATCACCACCGGCGAAACCACCAAGATGGGCGTGGTCTCGCCGCTGCTGCTGCCGGACCTGGCCCTGCTCGACGCCGACCTGACCCTCGGCCTGCCGCCGGCGGTGACCGCCGCCACCGGCATCGACGCCATGGTCCATGCCATCGAGGCCTACACCAGCAAGATCAAGAAGAACCCGCTGTCCGACCTGCTGGCCCGCGAGGCCCTGCGCCTGCTGGCCGCCAACCTCGACCAGGCAGTACACAACGGGCAGAACCGCGAGGCACGCCAGGCCATGCTGCTCGGCGCCCTGCTCGCCGGCCAGGCCTTCGCCAACTCGCCAGTGGCGGCGGTGCACGCGCTGGCCTATCCGCTGGGCGGGCACTTCCACATTCCTCACGGCCTGTCCAACGCCCTGGTGCTGCCGCATGTGCTGCGCTTCAACGCGCCGGTCGCCACCGCGCTGTACGCCGAACTGGCACCGCTGCTGCTCGGTGAGCGCTTGCGCCCCGGCAATGCGGAGCAACTGTGCGCGCAGTTCATCGAAGAGCTGGCGGCGCTGAACGAACGCTGTGGCCTGCCCAGCCGCCTGCGCGACGCCAACGTGCCGGAGGCCATGCTCGGCCAACTGGCCAGCGACGCCATGCTGCAGCAGCGCCTGCTGGTGAATAACCCGCGCGAGGTGAGCGAGGCGGACGCACTGGCGATCTACCAGGCAGCGTATTGAGTTACTGGCACTGGCTCCCTATCCCCCTGGGAGACGACTGCATTGATGCAGAAGGTAGGGCGACGCAGGATGCCAAAGCCGAGGGCTGGAGTGAGGGTGACGCAGGCAACTCGGAGTAGCGTGTAAATCCCTCACCCTACGCGGGCCGCCCCTACCCCTCTCCCACAGGGAGAGGGGTGGTCAATAACCCGCAATACAGCCGACGAATCAAAGTATCCCGCGCCGCGCCCAGGCCTTAGGGTGTTGCGCAAGCACGAGGAACCAGCATGACCCCACCGCAGCATCTGCGCGGCGACTACGCCCACTTCCAGCCGATCACCACGCGCTGGCACGACAACGACGTCTACGGTCACGTCAACAATGTCGTGTACTACAGCTATTTCGACAGCGCGGTGAACACCTACCTGATCGAGGTCGGCGGCCTGGATATCCACGAGGGTGAAATCATCGGCTTCGTGGTCAGTTCCTCCTGCGACTACTTCGCCTCCATCGCCTTCCCCGAGCGCATCGAAGTCGGCCTGCGCGTCGGCAAGCTGGGCAACAGCTCGGTGCAGTACGAGCTGGCCATCTTCAAGGCCGGCGAAGAGGAAGCCTGCGCCGCCGGGCGCTTCGTCCACGTCTTCGTCGATCGCGCGAGCAACCGCCCGGTCGGCATCCCCGACAACCTGCGCACGGCGCTCGCCCGCCTGTTGCGCGACTGATAAACCGAGAAAAACCGAGGAATCCGCCATGCAAGACGCCGTCATCGTATCCACCGCCCGCACGCCCATCGCCAAGGCCTTCCGCGGCGCCTTCAACGACCTCAAGTCGCCGTCCATGGCCGCCGTCGCCCTGCGCGCCGCCGTCGAGCGCGCCGGCATCGAGCCGGGCGAGATCGAAGACGTGGTGATGGGTACCGCCATGCAGGGCGGCACCGCCGCGATCAACCTGGCGCGCCTGTCCACCATCGCCGCCGGCCTGCCGCTGTCGGTCAGCGGCCAGACCATCGACCGCCAGTGCGCCTCGGGCCTGATGGCCATCTCCATCGCCGCCAAGCAGATCATGGTCGACGGCATGGCCGTCACCGTCGGCGCCGGCCAGGAGCAGATCAGCCTGGTGCAGAACACCCACATGAAATGGTCCGGCGCCGACTTCGACCCGAACGTGGTGAAGATGGCCGAGCATGCCTACATGCCGATGCTGCAGACCGCCGAGATCGTCGCCAAGCGCTACAACATCAGCCGCGAAGCCCAGGACGAGTACGGCTTCCTGTCGCAGCAGCGCACCGCCGCCGCCCAGGCTGCTGGCCTGTTCGCCAATGAGATCGTCCCGGTCACCGCCACCAAGAAGCTGGTCGACAAGGAAACCGGCGCGGTCAGCTATGAAGAAGTCACCCTCAGCCTGGACGAGGGCAACCGCCCGCAGACCGTGCTGGCCGACCTGCAGAACCTCAAGCCGGTCATCGAAGGCGGCTGCATCACCGCCGGCAACGCCAGCCAGCTGTCCGACGGCGCCAGCGCCAGCGTACTGATGAGCGGCGCCCTGGCTGCCCAACGCGGCATCCAGCCGCTAGGCCTGTACCGCGGCATGGCCGTGGCCGGCCTGGCCCCGGAAGAAATGGGCATCGGCCCGGTGTTCGCCGTACCCAAGCTGCTCAAGCAGCACGGCCTGACCGTCGACGACATCGGCCTGTGGGAACTCAACGAAGCCTTCGCCTGCCAGGTGCTGTACAGCGCGCAGAAGCTCGGCATCGACCCGGCCAAGCTGAACGTCAACGGCGGCGCCATCGCCATCGGCCATCCCTACGGCATGAGCGGCGCGCGCATGGTCGGCCACGCCCTGCTGGAAGGTAAGCGCCGTGGCGTGAAGTACGTGGTCATCACCATGTGCGTCGGCGGAGGCATGGGCGCTGCCGGGCTGTTCGAGGTGCTGTAACAAGCCTGTGTAACAAGCAAAAATGGCGGCCTAGGCCGCCATTTTTCGTTCTGCTCAGGGCTGCAGCCAGAAGTCGCTATCAGCGCCTGGCAGGCCCGCGGGCGTTTCACTCTGCAGGCGGATCACCCGCCGCTCGCTCAGCCGACTCTGCCGGACCAGCTCACCAAAGTGGCGCAGGAATAGCTGACGGTAACTGCCGTCACTGCGAATCTGCGCCAGGCCCTCCTCGAAACGCTGCTTGAGCTGCGTATTCGTGCGATTGAAGGTGAAGTACACCGGCTGGGAATAGGCCAGCGCGAGGTGCGGCTCGACCATCAGCAGGGGGTAGATATCGCGGTGAGCGGCGACCTCTTGCCAGGCCTCATGCAGACCTCGGTGGTAATAGTCGAAACGCCGGCTGTTGAGCATCGCCAGCAGGTTGTCCGCCTGAGCGACTCCGACCACCGGTAAGCTGTTGTTGGCAAACAGGGGAAAGTCGCTCCACTGGCTGCCAAAACCACCGGTGAAACGACGCAGGTCGTCGAGGCTGTTTACCGCAGCAAAGCGCTGGGCATCGGCGCGATTGATCAGCAGCAAGCGGTAGCCGAGCATGCCGCTGTGGATGTCGAAAGGAATAACGGCAAAGTCACGCAGTCGGGCGTCGCTGGGCGGGACATAGGCCAGGTCGACCAGACCGTCAGCGAGCAAGGCCATACAGCGATCCTGGGAAGGGTCTGCATGGTCACGGGCAACGATCCGAAGCTCGCCATAGCGTTCGGCCGTACGCGCCAGGATCAGGTTGGCCAACTCGATGCGATACGCGTACTTGCTCGGATCCTGCTGGCATACCCGTAGCTCGCCTGCCGAGGCGAACGCCTGCGAGCAAAGGTAGAGCGGCAACAGTACAGACCACCACTTGAAAGACATCGGAGTCCTTGGCCGGAAAAACGCGAGCACTATAGGACACTATAGTTACGCCCCAAAGTGCTCCCGCAGGTCGACCGATCCCGACTACCAATCTAGAGCGATAGTGGCGCTCTTTCGCACAGCTGGTTCAACGCACTCGCCCATTGTGGGTGGTCGTTCAGGCAGGGCACCAGCACCAGCTCCTTGCCACCGGCTTCACAGAACTGCTCCCGCCCACGATCACCGATCTCTTCCAGGGTTTCGATGCAGTCGGCGACGAAGGCCGGGCACATCACCAGCAGCTTTTTCACCCCAGCCTTAGCCAGTTCGTCGAGACGCGCCTCGGTGTAGGGCTCGATCCACTTGGCCCGGCCCAGGCGCGACTGGAACGCCACCGACCACTGCTCCGGCCTGAGCCCGGCGCGCTCGGCGAACAGCTCGGCACTGCGCATGCATTGGGCGCGGTAACAGGTAGCGAGCACTTGTGGCGAAGCGGTCTTGCAGCAGTCGGCACCTTTCAGGCAATGGCCGCTGGGGTCGAGTTTGTGCAGATGCCGCTCCGGCAGACCGTGGAAGCTCAGCAGCAGATGATCGAAGCCCTGTTCGAGATGCGGCTTGGCACTGGCCACCAGCGCGTCTAGGTATTCCGGTTGGTCGTAGAACGGCGCCAGCTCGGCGAACTGCAGCGGCAGGTTGTGTTCAGCCACCACCCGCCACACTTCCTGCAGCGCGGTGGTGGTGGTGCTGTCAGCGAACTGCGGATAGAGCGGAGCCAAGGTGACTTTCTTCACACCCTGGGCGGCCAGGCCTACAAGCACTTGCTCGATCGACGGCTCGCCATAGCGCATGGCCAACTCCACCGGGCCATGCGTCCAGTGTTGCCGCATTGCTTGCTGCAGGCGACGGCTCAGCACGACCAGGGGCGAGCCGTCTTCCCACCAGATCGAGGCATAGGCATGCGCCGACTGGGCCGGACGCTTGATCAGGATCAGCGACACCAACAGGCGGCGCAGCGGCCAGGGCAGATCGACCACATGAGGGTCCATGAGGAACTGGTTGAGATAGCGACGCACGTCAGCCACGTCGGTGGACGCGGGCGAACCCAGGTTGAGCAACAGCAGGGCGTGATCGGTCATGCAGAATCCTTGAGCAGGTCGGCCAGGGCCGAGTCGATATCGGTAAAGCGAAAACGGTAGCCGGCGTCGAGTGCGCGTTGCGGCAGAGCCTTCTGCCCACCGAGCAAGAGTTCGGAAAGCTCGCCAAGGCCGGCCTTGAGCAGCAGGCCTGGCAGCGGCAACAGCGCCGGGCGATGCAGGGCTCGCCCCAGTGCCCGAGCGAAGGCCTTGTTGCGCACTGGCTGCGGCGCGCAGGCATTATAAGGACCGCTGGCGTCGACCTGCTGCAAGAGAAAATCGATCAGACCGATTTCATCTTCCAGGTGAATCCACGGCATCCATTGCCGGCCGTTACCGACAGGCCCACCCAGGCCCAGGCGAAACGGTAGTAGCAGGCGTTTGAGAAAGCCCCCCTCCGGCGCCAGCACCAGACCAGTACGCAACAGCACCACGCGCATGCCGAGGGTCTCGGCGCGCTGCGCAGTCTCTTCCCAGGCCCCGCACAGCTGGGCGGCGAAATCCTCGCGCACGGGTGGATCGCTCTCACGCAGCTCGTGCTCGCCCGCATCGCCGTACCAGCCTACCGCCGATCCCGAGATCAACACTTGCGGCCGTTGCTGGCGTTGCTCCAGCCAGGCCAGCAGCTGTTCGGTCAGGGTGATTCTGCTGGCCCAGAGCAGGGCCTTGCGCTTGTGCGTCCAGGGTCGATCGGCAATCGGCGCGCCAGCCAGGTTGATCACCGCGTCCAGGGGTGCGTCGCCGTAATCCTCCAGCCGCGCGATGCCGCGTACCGCAGCGCCACAGAGTTGGCTCACCCTCTCCGGCGTGCGACTCCATACGGTCAGGCGGTGTCCCTGGGCCAGCCAGCAACGGCAGAGTGCGCGGCCGATCAGACCGCTACCGCCGGTCAGCAATATGTGCATGGCATCCTCCTCGCATGGCGCTAACCACCTCTCTCGCCCTAGTCTGAATTATGGCGCAGACACGTGCCTTGACCCGGCACCGACAACGTCGCAATTGCAACGGGGACGAAATAGCAGCCTCGAATAATTGTACAAACAATAGTGTTTGTACAATTAACGTCTAGAACGTAGCCTGTTGTAAAGGAAACGAGGTAGACCATGACAGCACCCATCGCCATCATCGGCACCGGTTTGGCGGGGCTCTCCGCCGCCCAGTCCCTGCATGCAGCCGGCATGGACGTCCAGTTGTTCGACAAGAGCCGCGGCAGTGGCGGACGCATGGCCAGCAAGCGCAGCGATGCCGGCTCGCTGGACCTTGGCGCCCAGTACTTCACCGCCCGCGACCGACGCTTCGTCGATGTCGTGCAGCAATGGCAGGCGCGTGGCTGGGTCGCCGAGTGGGACCCGCAGCTCTATCAACTCAACCAGAACGGCCTGCAACCGTCACCGGACGAACAACTGCGCTGGGTCGGCACGCCACGCATGAGTGCCATCAGCCGCGCCCTGCTCGGCGCCCTGCCGGTGCATTTCAGCTGCCGCATCACCGAGGTCTTCCGCGGCGAACAGAACTGGCAATTGCAGGATGCCGAAGGCCAGAGCCATGGGCCCTTCAGCAGCGTGATCGTGGCCACGCCGGCGCCCCAGGCAACAGGCCTGCTCAGCGCCGCCCCGAAACTGGCCAGCGCCGCCGCCAGCGTGATCATGGACCCTACCTGGGCCGTCGCCCTGGCGTTCGAACCGGCACTGGAGACGCCGGTAGAAGCCAGCTTCGTCCAGGGCAGTGCCCTCGACTGGCTGGCGCGCAACCGCAGCAAACCCGGTCGCGATGCTCGATACGACACCTGGGTGCTGCACGCATCCAGCAGCTGGAGCCGACAGCATCTGGACCTGCCCAAGGAAGACGTGATCGAACGCCTGCACGGCGCCTTCGCCGAAGTAATCGGCTGCGCCCTGCCCGCTCCAAGTTTCAGCCTGGCCCATCGCTGGCTCTATGCCCGCCCGGCCAGTGCCCACGAGTGGGGAGCCCTGGCCGATGCCGACCTGGGCCTATATGCCTGCGGCGACTGGTGCCTGTCGGGGCGCGTCGAAGGCGCCTGGCTGAGCGGCCAGGAGGCCGCGCGCCGTTTGCTGGAGCATCGCCAGTGAGTCCGTATCGACTCAACCCCCGCAAGCTGCTGCTGTCGAAATGGACAGCGCGCCAGCCGCACAATCGCGAGAAGCATTTCCTGGTCACCGAACTGCATTGCGACGAGGAAGGTACGGTGCTGCAGGTCGAACTGCAGGCCGTGCTCTCCCAGCGCAGTGAACGCCTCGACTGGCATGCCCTGCAGGACGGCGAACGCTGGTTGATGGGCTGGAAGTGACGGCTGTGGGACAATGCCCGCCCCGCCCAGCGAACCACCCGCCATGCCTCACAACACCCCACCAACTCGCTCACCCAAGGCCGCGCCCAAGGGCCAGCTGCATCAACGCAATCGCCATCAGGGGCAGTACGACTTCGCCAAGCTGATCGAGGCCAGTCCGGAACTGGGGCGCTTCGTCATCCTCAACCCCTACGGCAAACAAAGCATCGACTTCGCCGATCCGGCAGCGGTGCGGGTGTTCAATCGCGCCCTGCTGCGCCAGCTCTACGGTATCCAGCACTGGGACATCCCCGCCGGCTACCTGTGCCCACCGATTCCCGGTCGCGCCGACTACGTGCACGGCCTGGCCGACTTGCTGGCCACGGACAATGCCGGCGAAATCCCGCGCGGCAGCGCGATCCGCGCGCTGGATATCGGCACCGGCGCCAGCTGCATCTACCCGCTGCTCGGCCAGGCCGACTATGGCTGGTACTTCCTTGGCTCGGACATCGAGCAACCCGCCCTAGCCTCGGCCGCGGCGATCGTCCAGGGCAACGGCCTCGGCGGTGTCATCGAACTACGCCAGCAAAAGCAGCGCGGGCAGATCTTCAAGGGTCTGCTGCAGGCGGACGAGCGCTTCGAGCTGACCCTGTGCAACCCGCCCTTCCATGCCAGCGCCGAGGAGGCCGCCAGCGGCAGCCGGCGCAAGTGGAAGAACCTCGGCAAGCTCGACCCGCAGCGCAAGCTGCCGGAACTCAACTTCGGCGGACAAAGCGCCGAGCTGTGGTGCACCGGCGGCGAGGCCAGCTTCCTCAAGCGCATGATCGCTGAAAGCGCGCAGGTCTCCGACCAGGTGCTGTGGTTCAGCAGCCTGGTGTCCAAGGCCAGCAACGTCGCCCATGCCGAGAAGCTGCTAAAGAAGGCCGGTGCTGCGGAGGTGCGCTGCGTCGACATGGCCCAGGGCAACAAACAGAGTCGCTTCGTTGCCTGGAGCTTCCACGGCCCAGCACAACGCAGCGCATGGCTGCACGGCCGCAAGCCGAGCTGAGCCATGCCTTTTACCCTGCAAGCCCCTTGCGAATATCGCGAGGAAATCCGCAAGAGCCGCTTCCTCGCCCTCGCCGCACCGGTCGCCAGCACCGGCGAGGCGCTGGACTTTATCGAGCGCCACAGTGACCGCAGCGCCTCGCATAACTGCTGGGCGTTCAAATGCGGCAACCAGTACCGCTTCAGCGATGACGGCGAACCCGGCGGCACCGCCGGCCGACCCATTCTCGCCGCCATCGAGGGCCAGGACTGCGACCAGGTGGTGGTGCTGGTCATCCGCTGGTACGGCGGCATCCAGCTCGGTACCGGCGGGCTGGCCCGCGCCTATGGCGGTAGCGCGGCCAGGTGCCTGCAAGGCGGCTCAGCGATGGAGTTGGTAGAACATATTCGAGTTCGCTGCCATGTTCCCTTCACCGAACTGGCCCGCATTCAATCCTACCTGAGCACCTGGCAGGCACTGCTGGAACAGAAGACTTTCGACGCCAACGGCGCCTGGCTTGAATTAGCCGTACCGACTGCAAAGCTCGACCTGGCAAAATGCCAGTTAAGCGACCTTGGACGCGGCCGAATCAGCCTTGAGCCAATCAGCGAAACGGAGCACATCGCCACGGATCGCCACACCTAATCGCCACTAATTTTCTCGCGAAAACCGGCAGCATCAACCCCAAACTGCCCCTAGCACGGACAACTCATGCGCCATCTTGCTCCCTTCACAGCTGGCTTCACGCCGCTGTCACTGAACGCCAACCGCTTCCTCGTTGACCCTCAGCACCAACTGGAAATCCAGACATTACTGGAGCGTTTTTTCGCTGCACCGCACGAGCATCAGTTGCTCGACAAGCCAGAGGAGAATCGTAGCGTCTACCTGCTGCAGGGCGCCGAGCATCAATGGGTGCTGAAATTCAATCGACTGACCAGCTGGAAAAAACAACTGGCCAACTTCTTTGGCCTGAAGAAAAGCTACGGGCTTTATGACCTGACGAACGAAATGATCAACCTGCGCAGCGTTACTGCCAGCGACTTCCGGCCGCACGTCGGCGCCTATGGTTACCGCACACAGTTCGGCTGCCTGCTGCAGGATGAGTACCTACTGGTGAAGTTCTTTGCCGGGCACTGCGACGTTGATGAGCGACTGCAGCAGGCACCCGAGCAAGCCGGGGTGTTACTGGAGCAGATATTCACCCTGTTCAGCCAAATGCTCGAACAGGGCTTCTGTCACATGGACCCTCATCCGAAAAACATCCTAATCGCCCCAAGTGGGCAATTGCGCCTGATCGACTTCGAATGCTGCGCTCACCGGGTATTCAACCCAGATTTCACACTCGGCTTCCTGCATGGCTACTTCTATCGCTACTGGTTCCAGCGTTTTATCGACAAGGAGCACTACCATGAGATCAGCAGTGCCTACCTGCAGCGCGCCCATGCGGAACTGGACCTGAGCATATTTTCACCGGTCTATCTGCGCTTTCGCGACCACAAGGTTTCACGGCGAACTCGCTACTCGATCCTGACCAGCGAACAGGCCCAAAGCAGGTTTATTCAAGAATTGCAGCACTAGCCGCTTTTTGAAAAACGCTGGCGACGCAGAGAGCTTTGCAAAAGCCCGCGAGTACTACATGGCCCATTCCTTGACCACCATGTGCGTCTTCACCCGCTGCATGCCGGGAAAACGCTCGATCTCGCCACGAATTTCTGCCAGGCGCGCCATGCTGGTGGTTTCCACCTGCACCAGCATGTCGGTCTCGCCGCTGATGCCGCAACACTGGCGAACCTCCGGAAAAGCGCGCATGCGCTCGGCATAGATCTCGCAGCGGCTGTCCTTGTAGAAGAGTTCGAGAAACGCCTTGATGCTGGCCTGCTCCGGATCGGCCACGCTGGCGTGGTAGCCCTGGATCACACCGGCCACTTCCAGCTGGCGAATACGCTCGGCCACTGCCGAACGCGACAGGCTGACCTCGCGGGCTATCTGGCTGACAGGGGTACGCGCATCGGCGCGCAGCAGGGCGAGGATCTGGCGATCGAACTTGTCCACGTTGGCTCTCGGCAGTTTGACGGCGGATTCCGTCATATCGCCGGCAATCGGCGGCAACCTGCCGAGCGGGGCAGGCATAACATGGCGGAATCTAACGGAAGGAACGAGCATACCTCATGAGCCGCCTGAACAAGGAACTGGGCCTGCTACAAGGCGTCGCCCTGCTGAGCACTTCACTGCTGGGCACCGGCATCTTCGTGGTGCCGGCACTGGCCGCCACCGCCGCTGGCAGCGCCTCGCTCTGGGCCTGGCTGATCCTCATCGTGCTGGTGCTGCCGGTGGCCTTCACCTTCGCCCAGCTGGGCAAGCACTTCCCCCATGCCGGCGGCGCGCCGCACCTGATCGGCCGCGCCTTCGGCGCGCGCATGGAGCGGCTGATCGCGTTCCTGTTTCTCGCCGTGCTGCCGGTCGGCCTGCCGGCGGCGCTGAACATTGCCACCGGGTTCTGGCAAGCCGTGTTGCCCATCGGCAAGGTCGAAGCGCTGCTGATCCAAGTGCTCACCCTCGGTGCCATGCTCCTGCTCGGTCAGCGCCCGGCCAAAGCCTCGGGCCTGGTGCAGGGGCTGATAGCTCTGGCCATCCTCGGCACCGTGGCGCTGGTCTGGTGGGTCGGCGATCTGCCCCACGCCAGCCAGCCGCTGCTGCCGACCATCGACGCCGATGCCTGGGCACTGGTGCCGGCGGCCCTGGGGGTTATGTTCTGGTGCTTCGTCGGGATCGAGGCCTTCACCCATCTGGGCGAGGAGTTCAAGCACCCGCAGCGCGACTTTCCCCTGGCCCTGCTGCTCGGCGTGCTGCTGGCGGGCCTGGTGTACTGGGCCTTCTCGGTAGCGGTATTGAGCTTCGGCGTGTATGGCGATGTACACAGTGACGCCGCCTCGCTACCACGCCTCATGCACCTGTTGCTTGGCGACCAGGCGCGCTGGCTGGTGGCGCTGATTGGCTATCTGGCCTGCTTCGCCTCGATGAACGTCTATGTGCAGGGCTTTGCGCGCCTGATCTGGAGCCTGGCCGACGAGGGCAAGCTGCCGGCGCCGCTGGCCAGACGTAACCGCCACGGCGTGCCGGGCCCGGCATTGCTGCTGGTGATCCTCATCTGCGCCCTGTGCGCCGGCCTGGCGCTGTTGCTGCAACTCTCGGTGGATGACCTAATTCGCTATGCCAACGGCAACTTCATCCTGGTCTACCTGCTCAGCATGGCTGCAGGCGTGGTGCTGCTGCGCGGCGTGTGGCGCTGGCTTGCCGGTTTCAGCAGCCTGCTCTGTCTGCTGGTGCTAGTGGCGTTGGGCATTGATGCGCTGTATGCCCTGGGGCTGCTCGCCCTGCTGGCAGGTTTGGGCTATTGGCGTGAGCAACATATGCGGCGCAGCTCGCCGCAACGCGCATAAACGCCACTACTTAGTCTCCAGCACACCCTGCAGAATCAGCTGCCGACGTTTCTTGCGGCTAATTGGCTGATGCTTGAGCACCTCATAGACACGAGCAAAGCGCTCTCTATCAATGCCCGTGTATGCCTGAAGTGCCGTGTTTACCAGCTCGTCATAACGAACTTCGCTAATAAAATCCCGGACAAAACGGAAATAAAAGAATCCGAACTGGAAGCCAAGCATTTCGGCAAGATACGGGGCCCCACCAATATGGCAATTTTCCAGATCGACAGCACGCAACTGCTCGGGCTGAGCCGGGTTGAGCATGATGTTCGCCAACCACAGGTCGAGGTGGAAAACCTCTCGATCATGCAAGTCTTTGAATAACGCAAAGCAATTCAGCAAGAACGATTCGATATCGGTGCCTGGTACTCGTATCCAGTCCATACCATTGACATAGCTATCGAGCATTTCGCTGATCAGGAAAAACTCTCGAACGAGGCGCCGCCCACGGCGCTGATAGCCAAAGCCCACAACGCTGGGAACAGGGGCACCACGGCGAAAGGCTTCAACACTATTGCGCAGCTCTTCGACCAGCCAGGTACGCCCGCCACCGGAGCGCTGTAATCCGAAGGTCGCGCGCAAACGTGATGGAAAGCTTTCTATTTTCTCGGTTTTGACAAAGAAACGAGAGTGAAAAGCGCCAACACGACGGGTCAGACCGCCACGTGACGGCTCATGACCGTGACGCCCTATCAGCTCAGCGATAGGGGGTAAAACATCTGCAGAGGCATCGTCCTGCACATGTAAGGTCAAGTCCCGCAGACAAGCCTGATGAGGAAAAATCCTTTTATATGTGCCCAGATAGCGCATGACCGCTCCTTAATGCTTGACGGCGGCAAAGGTAGCGATGCGCCACTACCGGCTCAACATTTTTTTCACGAAAATTTCACATTTGTATCTTTATTGCGACATACGGCCACTCTCTCGGCGCAAGCTGCCCCAGCTATGCTGTCGTTCAGACATGACAAGGACCGCCCATGCGCCGCATTCTCCGCGACCTGAAAATCCTCATTCTCGCCAACCTGTGGCTGGTGCCGGTCATCGCCGGCCTGGTCGGTGCGCTGTTCTATTTCGTCGCCCCGCCGCCGCCCATGCATGCGCGTATGGCCACAGGCGCAGCCGGCGGCGGCTACCACTCATTCGCCGAACGCCTGCGCGAAGAGCTGGCGCTGCAGGGCTTCGAGCTGGAACTGGTGCAGAGTCGTGGCTCGCAGGACAACCTGGCCAAGCTGGATGCCGGTGAAGTGGAGCTAGCCCTGGTGCAAAGTGGCCAGGAACTGAGCCTGAGCGACACGCAACGCGAGAAGATTACCGGCCTCGGCGTGATGTACCGCGAGCCGCTGTGGCTGTTTCTCGGCAACAAGGTGAAGTTCGAGCGTCTGGGCGACCTGCTCAAGCTGCGCCTGGCCATCGGCTCGGAAGGCAGCGGCACCCAGGCGGTAACCGCCGCGCTGCTGGGAGCCAACGGCATCGGGCCGTCCAGTTACCCCAAGCAGTGGCAAGCGCTCGGCGGCACTGCGGCTGCCGAAGGATTGATCACCGGTAAACTGGATGCGGCCTTCTTCGTCGGTCCGGCGGAAAATGCGCTGATCCAGCGCCTGGCTGCCGAGCCCAAAGTGCATCTCGTCGGTTTGCGCCGCATCGATGCCTACCTGGCGCGCTTTCCGTACCTGAGCCGTCTGCAGGTGGGCGAAGGCATGCTCGACCTGGCCCACAACACGCCGGACCGCGATATCGCTACCCTCGGCCCAGTGGCCACCCTGGCCGCCGGCGAAGGTTTTCACCCATCCCTGACGCCGCTGATCCTCGAAGCCGCCAAGACCGTGCTGAAGAACGGCAGCCTGCTCGACCCGGCCGGCAGCTACCCGGCCAGGCCACCGCTGTCGCTACCGATTCTCGACGAGGCCGAGTACTACTACGCCAAGGGCCTGCCGATCCTGCAGCGCTACCTGCCCTTCCGTATCGCCTCGCTGGCCGACCGCTACATCATTCTCGCCATTCCCCTGGTGATCCTGCTGTTCCCGCTGTTCAAGGCCATCGGCCCCATCTACCAGTGGCGTATCCGCGCGCGCATCTATCGCTGGTACAAGCACCTGCGCGAGATCGACCAGCAGCTTTACAAGGGCAAGCTGGACAGCGACATCGGCGCCGAGATCGAGCGCCTGGAGAAACTCGAAGACGAGCTGGCACGGGTGGAAGTGCCGCTGTCCTATTCCAACGAGCTGTACGAGCTGCACATGCACCTGCGCTACATGATCGAGCGTCTGCACTCGGTGCAGCGCCGACGCGCCGCGGCGGCATGAAAAAGCCCCGCCAGGGAATCCCTGGCGGGGCTCTTCAGTGGGTGCGGATCACTTGATCCAGTGCTTGCCCCAATGCGTGACGTCGTACGCCTGGGCGGCGCGTTTCAGAGTTGGAGCGGCCTGACTGGCCTCGATCTCGTCGTCCACCAGCTTGGTCGACAGCGATAGCCAACTGGTGACGAAGGCCATGGCATCGCCGTTGACCTCCAGGGCACGCTGGTCGATGTTGTTGAGGTCGTCACAGGCCGAGTGGTAGCAGGGGTCCAGCGCGATACCGGCAGTGCCGCCATAGCGCGTGGCCTGCTCCTCGGTCTTCAGCACCTCGGCACCGGTGAACAGTCCGCCGAAGGCGATGCCATCGGTGAAGAACTGCGCATAGTCCGAGCGGAAGGTGATCTCGTCACCCTCGGACGGCAGGCCGCGCAACTTGTAGTACTCCTCGAACAGGCGCTCCAGCGCCGCCGAACCGGGCGGGCCTGCAAGGCCGAAATCGGAGCCGTCACCGTCATAGATGAAGTAGGCGAAGTTGGGCGAGGCGATCATGTCGAAGTTCAGGTAAGCCTTGATCTTCGCCTTCTCCTCGGCCGGCAACTGCTCGACGTAGTAAGTCGAACCCACCAGACCGGACTCCTCGGCACCCCACCAGGCAAAACGCAGTTTGTTCTTCGGCTTGGCCTTGCGCATCTGTATCGCCAGCTCCAGCAACGCCGCACTGCCCGAGCCGTTGTCGTTGATGCCAGCGCCCTCGTACACCGAGTCCAGGTGCGCCCCGGCCATCACCACGTTATCCGGATCGCCCCGGCGCGACTCGGCGACCAGGTTGAAGGTTTCGGTACGCTCGCGCACCACGTCGGCGACCATGCGCACCTGAGTGTCGGCAGTCTGCGCCAGAGCGGCGCCGATGTCGTAAGTGACGAACAACACCGGCACGCCACCGCTATAGCCATCGCCCAGGGTGGCACTCAGCAGTCCCTTGCGGTCCTCGGTGTCACCCTGGTTGAAGATGACCACGCCAGCGGCACCCGCCGCTGCGGCATTCTCCGCCTTGAGCTGGAAGTTGCAGGCACCACGCTGAACCAGGGCAATGGCGCCCGCCGGGAAGCCGACGAAATCGTCGGCCTCGCAACCGCTGGTCGAGGTGTTACCGGCACCCAGAGCGACATCCACCGCCGCCAGCGGTGCACTGACATCGCCGGCGTCGGTCTGCGATAGATAGGTGAAATCCACCTCCCACTCATAGGCAGCCGGCGTCGGCGCTAGGCTCTCCAGCACACCGGGGCCCTGAGGATAGAAGGCACTGAAGGGGAACGCCTGGCGGCTGACCGTGTAACCGGCGTTCTCCAGGGTGCTCTGGATGTAGTCCAGCGAGGCCTGATAACCCGGCAGGCCGGCGGCGCGATTGCCACCATGGGCCTGGGCGATGCTGTTGAGCATCTGCAGGTGAATGTTGCTGTTTTCCGCCTGCATGCAGCGCGGCAGCAGCAGCGGCGAGGTGTTCAACAACCCGCTGCGACACTCCAGCGGACTGAGCCGCGTCGGGCTCCAGAAGTGGTCGAACAGCTGGCTGGCGCCCTGACCCTGCGCTGCCATGCCCGGCAGCGCAGCGCCGCCAAGCAGTCCAGCAATGGCGGTGGCCAGCAGGTGGTTGTTCTTGTTCCTGTTGTGCATGGGATTTCTCCAATCCGTATTTGGAGCAACGATGGAAACGGCGGCACTTGTGGCACCGCCGCGACACGTCCCTTTACTGCGTCGTGTGGACGAACAAGGAGGCTAGACAGGGATCGCCGAAGGCGCCTGACAGTTGTTTGCCTTTTGCCGAAAACTTGCACTGGATCACCGAAGATGCCCGCAAACTGCCAGCAAAAAGCCAGCATTGAACGCCAGCGGACGCGCCCACCGGCGGACTCGGGTAGACTTTGCGCCCTGCGCCCGAATACCAGCGAGACACCCGTCCATGCCGATCCGCCACTGCATCGTCCACTTGATCGACAAGAAGCCCGATGGCAGCCCCGCCGTGCTGCACGCCCGCGACTCCGAGCTGACCACCTCCCAGGCCATGGAGAACCTGCTCGCCGACCTCAACGAGAGCTACAACGCCAAACAGGGCAAGGCCTGGGGCCTGTTTCACGAAGAGTCCGGGGCCTACCCGTTCAGTGGCTGGCTGAAGCAGTATCTGGACGGCGAGAAAGACTTCACCGCCTTCAGCCGTCAGGCCGTGGAGCAGCTGCAGAAGCTGATGGAAGAATCCAACCTGGCCACCGGCGGCCATGTGCTGCTGGCCCACTACCAGCAGGGCATGACCGATTACCTGGCAATCGCCCTGCTGCACCACAGTGAAGGCGTCACCGTGACCGAGGCCCTCGACGTGGCCCCGGCCAAGCACCTCGACCTGGGCCAGCTGCACCTGGCGGCGCGCATCAACATCTCCGAGTGGCAGAACAACCAGCAGTCCAAGCAGTACATCTCGTTCATCAAGGGCAAGAACGGCAAGAAGGTCTCGGACTACTTCCGCGACTTCATCGGCTGCCAGGAAGGCGTCGACGCGCCGAGCGAGACACGCACCCTGCTCAAGGCCTTCAGCGACTTCGTCGAGAGCGAGGACCTGCCGGAAGAACAGGCCCGCGCCAAAACCGACACGTTGGTCGACTACGCCACCAGCCAGGCCAAGATCGGCGAGCCGATCACCCTTGACGAGCTGTCCGGCCTGATCGACGAAGACCGCCCGCGCGCCTTCTACGAACACATCCGCAACAAGGATTACGGCATGGCTCCGGAATTCCCGGCGGACAAGCGCACCCTCAACCAGTTCCGCCGCTTCACCGGCCGCGCCGAGGGCCTGTCGATCAGCTTCGAGTCGCACCTGCTGGGCTCGGCCATCGAGTACGACGAGGCGCGCGACATGCTGATCATTCGCCAGCTGCCCACCCAGCTGAAGGACCAGCTCAAGCGCCGCAAGGACTGAGCCGATGCGCCTGGGCGACGCCATCCTCGACGCCTGCCTGTGCCAGACGCAGGCACCGCTGGCAGGCGACCCGGCGTGCACGTTCGGCCTGAGCAAGAGCCAGGCGCTGCTGGCCATGGCCGAGCTGCGGCCCTGGCTCAACGAACACCAGCGCAGGCTCTGGGCCTGCCAACGCGACTCGCTACTCCTGCTCCTGCAGGGCCCGGACTGCGCCGGCAAGGACGGCGTGATCCGCCGCGTGGTCAGCGCCTTCGACCCACAGGGCATCGCCCTGCGAGCCTTCCGCGCGCCCGACGCCTGTGCGCGGCGCCACCACTTCCTCTGGCGCTATCGCCGCGCCCTGCCGGCCGCCGGCCTGCTCGGCGTATTCAACCGCAGCCACTACGAAGGCCTGATCAGCGACCCGCTGGACGGCCTATGTCGCGAGGATGAGCTGCCGGCCCGTCTGCAGGATCTCCTCGCCTTCGAGGCGCAGTGGAACGAGCGACGCCTTCACCCGCTGAAGTGCTACCTGCAGATCTCCCCGGAGGAACAAAAGCGGCGTCTGCTGGACCGCCTGCAACGCCCGGAGAAACGCTGGAAGCTGCAGGCCAGCGACCTGCAGGCACACCGCGAGTTCGAGCAGCGCCAGGCCCGCTGGAGCACCCTGCTGGCTGCCACGCACACTCCACATGCGCCCTGGTACATCATTCCCGCCGAGCACCGCTGGCTGCGCGACTGGCTGATCGCCAGCCTGCTGGCCCGCGAGCTGGAACGCCTGCAACTGGATTGGCCGGACACACCAGCGCCCTTTACCGCCGACGACCTCTCCTAAAGGCAAGATCGGCGCCGGCACGACGCTCACTTGGCAGCGACGCAGGAGCGCGAACCAACACCCGGCAGAGGTCTCGCTCATGATGCTCGGAGCATAAAAAACGCCGCAGACCTGTAGGGGTGTGCGGCGTTTTTCTGACTTTGCAAAGCACGCTGCCTTGCAACCTGTCGCGCTTACAGCGCTTCGATACGGAAACCCAGGCGCGGGAAGTGCACATGCACCACGCCGGCGCGCTCGTCCTCGCGGCGCAGGATCAGCTCCTCGGCACCGGCGAACAGCAGCTCGCCCTCCACCGGGTCGACACCATAGTCGGTAGCGGCGATCTTCACCCGCTGACCGACCTGGAAGCCGTTGGGCTCGACGAACTGCTCATCCGGCAGCGCCGCCGGCGTCGCCGCACGGGCGATCTCGATGGCGTCGGCGGCGCCCAGCTCGCTGACAGCGCCATGGCCGAAGCCGAGCACACGACCGAGCCAGGCGCTCACGTTGGGGTAGGCATCGACCAGAGGCGCGGTCACCGGGGTGCCCTTGAGGAACCACAGGCAATGCGCCAGGGAGAAGTCGGCCACCGACGGCTCGCCGAACAGGAAGTCGCCCTCCTCGCGCGCCAGCTGCTGCTCCACCCGGCCCATGATGCTCGGCCAGTTGTGTTTGGCGATTTCCGCCGGGATGCGGGTCGCGGTGCCGCCACTGAACAACCCGGCGCGGTCGGCGATGAAGGCCTTGACCGCTTCCGGCGGCAGCTTGGCGAAACGCAGCGCCACGGACTCCGGCTGGAACACCAGGCTCACCGCATGCTGGAACACCACCGAGTCGACCCACAGGGCGAAGCTGGCAACGACGAACTCCTGGCCTTCCGGGAACAGCGCGGGCACGCTCTTCTCGGCCTCCAGGCGACGGGCGATCAGGGCGGTATCGCAGTAGATATCGGCGCCGACCTGCAGCACCGGAGTCTTGCGATAGCCACCGGTCAGGGCGGTCAGGTCGGGCTTGGGCATAACCGGCGAAATCATCACCGAGCGCCAGGACAGCTGCTTGAAGCCCAGCAGCAAACGGGCCTTCTCGGCAAAGGGCGAGGTCGGATAGTGGTGCAGGATCAACTCGTGCATGACGGGCTCCGCGTCGGTAGCAATGAAGGGGCAGCTTACCCCCGGGATGAGCGGCAGCCTACCCGCTCAGACTGATAGCAGGCTATCAGTTTCCCCCATGACGCAGCTCGCGACCAGGCGCTCCTTGGCCGCCTTGGCCAGGGACTTGATCGCCCGCTCGCGACGCAGGGCGCTGCCCTTGTCCGAGCAGGCTTCCACGTACACCAGCGCCTGCGCCGGGCTGCTGTGGAAGAAACGCGCGCCCTTGCCACTGCAGTGCTGGGTGAAGCGTCGCTGCGGATCGTCGCTGATGCCGCAGTAGAGCGCGCCGTTCTCGGCACGTACCAGGTAGACGAACCAGGGCTTGTCGGATGGGGTATCGGTCATGAACAGAACAGGAGTGATCGGCGGTCGCCGAGCTTACCCCGCCCGACGCCCGGCCTGCCAGGCACGCAATCCGGCCATGGCCTGCTTGCCGATGGCCGCCTGCACCGGCGCCAGCCAGCCCAGCAACAGACCCTTGGCACCCAGGGCCTGGCGCGCCCAGCGCCACAGGTCGAAACGGTCATGGTGCTCGACGATCTTGCCGGCCTCGAAGCGGAAACTGGCCTCGATGTGGTTTTCCACCATGCGCCCGGTCTGGCTGAACAGGTAGGTCGCCACCCAGCGCGCGCGACCCTGCCGGTCGTCTGCCTCAAGCACCTCGAAGGTCAGCGAGAACTGCTTGGCGCGGGCACAGAGCATGCGCCACATGTCACCGGCATCACGGCCCTTGAGGTCGTGGAACACTGGGTCGGAAAACTGCACATGCTCGGCATAGCAGGCTGCCATGGCCTCGCCATCCTGGCGCTGGAAGGCCTGGTAGAAACGCTCGATCAGTTCGGCATTGGGATGAGTCATGAGGTGGCTCCGATGGGGATCGATTGCAGTATCGCCTTCGATAGAGCGATACGCGATTGGCGATAACGACTACTTTGTGTGAATAATCGCCAAACCCAGCGAGCACCGCCATGATCCGAGTCGCCATCTACGTCTGTCCGCAGACCGTGCTCTCCAGCCTGAGCATGATCATCGATGCGCTGCAGCTGGCCAACCAGCTGGCCGGCAAACCGCTGTTCGCACTGCAGCGCGTCAGTGCCAGCGGCAACGCGGTGGAGCTCGGCATCGCCGAAGTACGCGTACAGGGCGACCTGAGCCTGGCCAACGACGCCGAGCTGCTGCTGATTCCGGCCACGGGCAGCAGCCTGCAGCTCACCCTAGACAGCAACGCCGAACTGCTCGACTGGCTGGCGGCGCGCCCGACCGAACAGCAACTGGCCAGCCTGTGCAGCAGCGCCTGCCTGCTGGCCGCCGCCGGCCAGCTCAATGGCCGCCGCGCGACCACGCACTGGCGCCTGGCGGAACCCTTCCGCCAGCGCTTTCCCCAGGTCCGCCTGCAGATCGATGCCTTGTTCACCGAGGATGGCAACCGCTTCTGCTCCGGCGGCGCCCAGGCCGGCCTTGACCTGTGCCTGCACCTGATCGCTCAACACGCCGGCGACTGGCTGGCACAGCAGGTCGCCGCCACCCTGGTGATCGACCGCGAGCGCGGCAGCCAGGCCCGCTTCGTCCCGCTGCTACCAAGCGCCGGCCAGGACGACCCGCAGATCGCCTCACTGCTGCGCTGGATGCGTCAGCACCACGCCGAAGCCATCGACCTGCAACGCCTGGCCGAGCAAGCCAGCTGCTCGACCCGCACCCTGCTACGGCGCTTCCGCGCTGCCACCGGCCTGACCCCCAACGACTATCTGCAGCGCCTGCGCATCAGCGCCGCCCAGCACGCCCTGCGCAATCCCGCCTGCTCGCTGGAGCAGGTGGCCGAGCAGGTCGGCTACGCCGACCGGGCGACCTTTGCCAAACTGTTCAAGCAACTCAGCGGAGAGGCTCCTGGTGCCTATCGCAAGCGCCTGCGGCAGACAGGGGAAAATTCGTGAACAACCGCATAGCCCGAGACCACGACCTTCGGTGAGGTCGAACAAGCGCCGGACTCTCCTGCCAATCAACGAGCCGAATCCGATAAACTCGGGACCATCGTTGTCCGGAGTCCGATATGCGCACAGAGCTGAACCAGGGCCTGATCGATTTCCTCAAGGCCTCACCCACCCCCTTCCACGCCACCCGCAACCTGGCCCAACGCCTGCAAGCCGCAGGTTACAAGGCTCTGGACGAACGCGAGCCCTGGCACACCGAAGCGGGCGGTCGCTATTACGTGACCCGCAACGACTCATCCATCATTGCCTTTCGCCTGGGCAACCGCGCGCCGCTGGACGGCGGCCTGCGCCTGGTTGGCGCGCATACCGACAGCCCCTGCCTACGCGTAAAACCCCAGCCTGAGCTGCAGCGCCAGGGCTTTTTCCAGCTCGGCGTGGAAGTCTACGGCGGCGCCCTGCTCGCCCCCTGGTTCGACCGCGATCTGTCGCTGGCCGGGCGCGTTACCTTTCGCGAAGGCGGCAAGGTGCAGAGCCTGCTGATCGACTTTCAGCTGCCCATCGCGGTGATTCCCAACCTGGCCATCCACCTCAACCGCGAGGCCAACCAGGGCTGGGCGATCAACCCACAGAACGAATTGCCGCCGATCCTGGCGCAGGTCTCGGGTGACGACAAACTGGACTTCCGCGCCCTGCTCACCGAGCGTCTGGCCGAGGAGCACGGTGTCAGCGCCGATGCGGTACTCGACTACGAGCTGAGCTTCTACGACACCCAGAGCGCCGCCGTGATCGGCCTCAACCAGGAGTTCATCGCCGGCGCGCGCCTAGACAATCTGCTGTCGTGCTATGCCGGCCTGCAGGCTCTGCTGGCCGCGGAAGGTGACGAAAGCTGCGTACTGGTGTGCACCGACCATGAGGAAATCGGTTCCTGCTCGGCCTGTGGCGCCGATGGTCCGTTCCTCGAACAGGTGCTGCGCCGAGTGCTGCCGGAGGGCGGAGACTTCGTGCGCTGCATCCAGAAATCGCTACTGGTGTCGGCCGACAATGCCCACGGCGTACACCCCAACTATGCCGACAAACACGACGCCAACCATGGTCCCAAGCTCAACGCCGGCCCGGTGATCAAGGTCAACAGCAATCAGCGCTACGCCACCAACAGCGAGACTGCCGGTTTCTTCCGCCACCTGTGCCTGGCCGAGGAAGTGCCGGTGCAAAGCTTCGTGGTACGCAGCGACATGGGCTGCGGCTCGACCATCGGCCCGATCACCGCCAGCCAGCTGGGCGTGCGCACCGTGGACATCGGCCTGCCGACCTTTGCCATGCATTCGATTCGCGAACTGGCCGGCAGCCAGGACCTGGCCCATCTGGTGAAGGTGCTGACGGCTTTCTACGCCAGCGCAGAACTGGCCTGACCTCCCCGTGAACATCGGTCTCGCGGCAAAGCGGAGTGGCCTCAGCGCCAAGATGATCCGTTACTACGAGTCGATCGGCCTGCTGCAACCGGCCGGGCGCACGGACAGCGGCTATCGCCAGTACGGTGCCCAGGACCTGCATGTACTGGCCTTCATCAAGCGCTCGCGTGATCTGGGCTTTTCCCTGGAAGAGGTCGGCAAACTGCTGGCCCTGTGGCAGAACCGCCAGCGCGCCAGCGCCGATGTGAAAGCCCTGGCGCAAGGCCATATCACCGAGCTGAACCGCAAGATCGAAGAACTCACCGCACTGCGCGACACCCTGGGCGAACTGGTGCAGCACTGCCAGGGCGATCAGCGACCTGATTGCCCGATTCTGCGGGATCTGGAAACGGGGAGCGGCGAGCACAGTGCCAACGCGGGCGGCTGTATAGCTGGAAACCGCTAGAAGGCTGATTTGCACAGCACCAGAAAGCCAAACGCCGGCCTTGGGGCCGGCGTTTGGCGTGGAGCTGAAAACAGGCAGGTTTGGGCCTGTCGCTACAGCGGGGGCAACCTTAGAAGTTGTACTTCGCGGACGCTGTGAGGCTACGCGGAGCACCGTAGGTCAGGGCACCGTAAGCATCGAAGATGTCGAAATACTTCTCGTCGGTCACGTTGTTGGCGTTCAGTTGCGCCGAGAGGTTCTCGGTGATTTCGTAGCGCGCCATCAGGCTGACCAGAGCATAGGCGTCCTGCTCGATCTTCTCGGGGTTGCCTGCCGGGTTGGTGGCATAGGTGTAGATGCTGTCCTGCCAGTTCACGCCGCCACCGATGGTCAGCTTGTCGTTGAAGAGGCCCGGTACACGGTAGGTGGTGAAGGTCCGCAGCAGCTTTGTCGGGTAGAGCGTGTTGACGTCACTACCCTCGGCGTCTTCGGCCTCGAACTGGGTGTAGCCTGCCGACACATTCCAACCTTCGGTGAGCTCACCAGACACCTCCAGCTCGAAGCCTTCGCTGGTCGCACCTTCGGTGGCCTCATAGGCATAACCGCCTACCGGGTCGGTAGGATCGATCAGCTGGCCGGTGCTCTGACCCAGGTTGTCCTGCTTGATCTGGAAGATCGCCGCGGAAGCATTCAGACGGCCGTCGAAGAACTCGAACTTCAGACCGGTCTCGTAGCTTTCGCCGGTAATCGGGTCGAGCTGCTGGCCGCTGCTATCGCGTACCGATTGCGGCAGGAAGATTTCCGTGTAGCTGGCATAGGCCGAGACACTGTCGGTGAGGTCATAGACGATACCGACATAAGGCGTGATCTCGTTGTCGACGTCGACCTTGCTGACTTCCGAGTAGATGTCATCGCTGGTCTTCTCGTAGAAGCTGTCACGTGCACCGAGAATCAGCTTCAGGTCATCGCTCAGGTTAAGGCGGGTCGCCGCATAGACGCCGCGCTGCTCGACCTCGCCGTAGCCATAGTCGCTGCGTGCGCCCCAGATCGGTTCGGCAAAATCGCCGCTGTAGTCGTCGAAGTTCGCCACGCCACCAAAGCCGCTCAGCGCGGGAACCTGGTCGGCATCGAAATCCTGTTCGCTGTGGACATAGCCGAAGGCCAGATCATGGTCACGGCCAAGCAGGGCGAACGGGCCACTGAAGCGAATGCTGTAGTCATCCTGGGTGGTTTCGGTCTTGTAGGTGGCCGGGAACGAGGACATGCCGCTGGCGCCATCTCGGCCGGGATTGCCGGAGAGATACAACAGGGCGGAATCGCCGGTCCGCTCGCCACGGTTGTAGCTCAGGTTGACCTGCCAGTCGTTGGCGAAGGTGTGATCCAGATTGACGAAATAGGTTTCGTAGGTGGTATCCCACTGGCTCCAGTTCGCAGAGGAAGTCTTGGAGCGGCTCCAGTCGGTCTTGCCACCGTCGGCATACCACACGGGCAGGCCACCCCACATCGGCGAATCGGACTTGTTCTCCTGGCGACTGGCCCCGAACCACAGGGTGGTATCAGGCGTCAGGTCGATATCCATGGTGCCGTAGAAGGTTTCGCGCTGGTTGGAGTGCAGGTCGATCCAGCTGTCACCCTCGTTGTATTCACCGACCAGGCGCGCGCGGATGGTGCCCTCCTCGTTCAAGGCCATGGACAGGTCACCCAGGGTGCCATAGGTATCCCAGGTGCCCGCACTGACCTCGACCGAGCCAGTCAGCTCGCGGCTGTTGGCGCGTTTGCGCACCATGTTCAGCGAGGCGGAGGGGTCGCCCGCGCCAGTCATCAGGCCGTTGGCGCCGCGCACTACTTCGACGCGGTCGTACATGGCCAGACTGCTGAAGATCTCCCCCGAGCTCCAGGGTTGCTCATAGATGGTCGGTACGCCGTCGATCATCAGCGAGTTGAGTTCGAAACCGCGGGCGTTGATCTGGCCACGGCTGGTCTCGTAGCGGTTCAGCGAGATACCCGTGGTGTTGTTGACCACATCGGTAATGGTCTGCAGGTCCTGGTCCTGCATGCGCTGCTGGGTGACCACGGTGACCGATTGCGGGGTTTCGCGCAGCGACATCTTCAGCGGAGTCGCGGTCTTGGCGGAACCCGTGGTGTAGGACCGTGTTCCTTCGGTGGTGTCACCCAGAACCTGTGCAGCCTCGCCGGTGATGGCCAACGCATCGAGCGTCACCGCCCCCTCCTCTGTCTGCTGCGCATAAGCCGGCAACGCAGCAACAGCGCTACCAGCAGCCAGTAGGTGAATCGCCAGGGCCAGCGGGCGAAGTGACAGGGACGAGCGCGCGGCAGCCGCACCTGGCTGACGCGGGAGGGTGCAAGGGGACATGGTGTACTCCGAAGGGTTATGCGTTGGCTAATGCTTTATTTGAGAATGCTTATCATAGTAATTCAGATAAAGACTCAATTTAAAGAACCTGCCAAAAGAAAGTTCCTTGCAACAGCGCAATAATTTTTCAGGAGAGATGCCAACCCAGCGCGATGCGCTGACTGGCCAGGCAAACAAAAGGGGCGCCGAAGCGCCCCTTGGGTATTGCTGAGAGTGCAAGCGTCAGGCTTGCGATTGCAGGTAGTTCTGCAGGCCGATGCGGTCGATCAGGCCGAGCTGCTGTTCCAGCCAATAGGCGTGGTCTTCCTCCGTATCGTGCAGCTGCACTTCAAGCATCTCGCGGCTGATGTAATCGCCATGCTTTTCGCACAGCTCTATACCCTTGGCCAGGGCCTCACGCACTTCGTATTCCAGCTTGAGGTCGGCACGCAGCATGTCCGGCACGGTGGCGCCGGGATGGATCTTGTGTGGTGTCATGTTCGGCGTGGCTTCGAGGAAGAGGATGCGCCTGAGCAGGGCATCGGCGTGTTCGGTCTCTTCCTCCATCTCGTGGTTGAGACGCTCGTAGAGCTTGTTGAAGCCCCAGTCCTCGTACATCCGTGAATGCAGGAAATACTGATCGCGCGCGGCGAGCTCGCCACGCAGTAGTTCCTTGAGATATTCGACGACTTCGGCAGCGCCTTGCATGACTCGATTCCCCAACAAAAGCTTCGTTCAGACGGCAAGCTTCGACCCTCGATGCGCACTGGTCAAGCAACAAAACGCCTTTATCGGCGGAGCGATTCGCATTAGCGCAAAGCCGCATGCTTGCTGGGTTTAAGCCATCTTGCAGTAAATGAAAATGCCTCTGATAACGCGCCACAAACAGCAACCGAGGAGCAGAGAACTCCGCTCCTCGGTTGCTCAGGCCAGGCTCAAACAAACATGCCGCCGGACACCTCGACACGCTGCGCATTGACCCAGCCGGCTTCCGCGGACAGCAACATGGCGATGGCCTTGCCGATGTCGTCCGGCAGGCCAACCCGCCCCAGCGCCGTCTGCGCCGCAATGGCCGCGTTGAGTTCGGCGTTATCACGCACGGCGCCGCCGCCAAAATCGGTTTCGATAGCGCCCGGGGCAATCACATTGGCGCGAATGCCACGCGCCCCCAGCTCCTTGGCCATGTAGCGGGTCAAAACCTCGATACCGCCTTTCATCGCCGCGTAGGCGGCGTAGCCCGGCAGCGAGAAACGCGCCAGCCCGCTGGAGACATTGAGAATGCGCCCACCGTCGGCCACCAGCGGCAACAGTTTCTGGGTGAGGAAGAAAGTGCCCTTGAGGTGGATGTTCAGCAACTGGTCGAACTGCTCCTCGCTGGTCTCGGCGAAGGGCACGTGGATGCCGATGCCGGCGTTGTTGACCAGGGCATCGAAGCTGTCACGCTGGAAGGTGGCGGCCAGGGCCGCACGCACATGGTTGGCGAAATCCTCGAAGCTTGCCGCGCGACCGACATCCAGCTGCAAGGCCACGGCCTTGCGACCGAGGGCACGGATCTGCGCCACCAATGCTTCGGCCTCGGCCTTGCCGCTGTTGTAGGTCAGGATCAGGTCGTGGCCTTGTTCGGCCAGGTGCAGGGCGGCGTTCTTGCCAAGGCCGCGGCTGGCGCCGGTGATCAGGGTGAGAGTCGGGTTCATCTTGATGTCCTCGTCGGAGTGAATGGCTGACGAGGACAAAACTATTGATCGACCTTGATCAGATAAATCAGCCAATCCTGTTTAGACTGTCCAAATATCAATAACAGTGAGCAGCTATGGACCGCTTTCATGCCATGCGGGCTTTCGTCCGCGTCGCCGAACTGGCCAGCTTCACCCGCGCCGCCGAGAGCCTGGGCCAGCCCAAGGCCAGCGTTTCGCTGCTGGTACAGCAACTGGAAAACCAGCTCGGCGCCCGCCTGCTGCACCGCACCACGCGCCGGGTGAGCCTGACCCAGGACGGCCAGGCCTGCTACGAGCGCTGCAAGGACCTGCTGGCCGACGCCGAGGAAATCGAGGCGATGTTCCAGCTGGAAGCCAGCCAATTGCGTGGCCGCCTGCGGGTGGACATGAACCAGGCTGTGGCCCGCGACCTGGTGCTGCCACGCCTGGCCGAATTCCTCCGCGCCCATCCGCAACTGGAGTTGGAGCTGAGCTGCACCGATCACCGAGTCGACCTGATCCGCGAAGGTTTCGATTGCGTGGTGCGGGTCGGCGGCCAGGTCGACCCGGGGCTGATCGCCCGCTCGCTGGGGCAGATGGAGCAGATCAACTGCGCCAGCCCCGCCTACCTGCAACGCTTCGGCACGCCGCGCAGCCTGGCGGACCTGGCCGAGCATCGCCTGGTGCACTACGTGCCCAACCTCGGCGCGCGGGCCGATGGCTGGGAATACCAGCAGAACGGCGAGACGCACAGCCTGGATATGCCTGGCGCGCTGACGGTGAACAGCACCGACGCCTACAGCCAGGCCTGCCTGGCCGGACTCGGACTGATCCAGGTGCCGCGCGTGGGCGTGCTGCCCTATCTGGCCGATGGGCGCCTGGTGGAAGTGTTAGCCGAGTTCCGCGCCGCCCCCATGCCGGTGTTTCTGCTGTACCCGCATCGACGCAACCTGTCGAAGCGGGTGCAGGTATTCATGGATTGGCTGGCTGGCCTGGTGCGCCCCTACGTCGCAGAACGGACGCCGGCAACACGGTGATCACCAGGCCGCCGAAAACCAGGCCGCAGGCCAGCCAACCTAGCGGGCTGAGCGCCTCACCGAGCAGCAGCCAGCCGGACAGCAGGCCGGATACCGGCACCGCCAGGGCGAAGGGCGTGACCAGGCTGGCCGGGTAGCGGCGCAGCAGAAAGCTCCAGATGGCGAAGCCGACCGTGGTGGCGAGGAAGGCGATATACAGCAGCGCGCCGACGCCGCGCCAGCTCAGGTTGCTCAGTGCCGCGCCCATCGCCTGCGGCCCCTCGAACAGATACGACAGGCCCAGCAGCGGCAACACCGGCACCAGGCTGACCCAGCAGATCAGGCGCAGCATGTCGCTGGCGCCGGAACGCTTGGTGGCGATATTGGAGAAGGCCCAGGCCAGCGCGGCGGCTACCACCAGGGCGAAGCCCAGCAGGCTGTCGCCCAGCGGCCGCTGCAGGCCGATCAGCACCAACCCTCCGGCCGCCAGCACCAGGCCGGCCAACGCCCGGGCCGTCGGCCGCTCGCCCAGCACCAGCGCGGCGATCAGCACGGTAAAGAACACCTGGCTCTGCAGCACCAGCGACGACAGCCCGGCCGGCATGCCCAGGTGCATGCCGACGAACAGCAGGCCGAACTTGACCACCCCGAGCAGCACGCCGATCTGCACGATGCGCCACCCGGGCGCCGGCAAGGGCCCACGCAGGAACAGCAACGGCAGAGCCGCCAGGGCGAAGCGCAGGGCACAGAACAACAGCGGCGGAAAGTCCTCCAGGCCGACCTTGATGACGACGAAGTTGACGCCCCAGATCAGGGTGACCAACAGGGCCAGGAGGATGTGCGGTAGGGGCATGGCGAACGCTCCAGCAAGAACCTGAGCACCCTAACAGTTTGCCGCAGGACTGGATCGATACAGTTACCGAGCAACTGTATGCACCACCAGCGCAACACCCGTGAGGGAGCGGCTGCAGCCACGAGGCAATGCCTGGACAGAGCACGACCGCGAGCGGCCTTCATCGCGGCTGAAGCCGCTCCCACCGAACGCACTTGACCCGCTTTCGCAGCAAGGGCCGGGCAGCTGCATCGATTGCTTTTTAGGTCTACCCAGGTACATGCCAAAACGCCCGCGACGGGCGGGCTTTTTTTGGCGAAGACCAACCTATTGCGCCCAGGGCGGTGGCGGCGGCTCGTCGCGGGGGGCGTCTTCGGCGCTGCGCAGCGCTTCACGGCGCTCCTGCTCGGCCAGGGCGGCCTTGATCTCGCGCATCACCGACTCGACGTCGGCTTCGTCCTCGGGCTCGTCGAACTGGCCGGTGAGCTGGCTCTCCGGGGTCAGCTTGCCGTCTTCGAACAGGGCCCACATTTCCTTGGCGTAGCGGGTGCCCAGCAGCTCCGGGGCGAACTGGCCGAAATACTCGGCCATGTTGCGCACGTCGCGTTCGAGCATGCTGAAGGCGTGGTTGTTGGCGGCCGCATCCACCGCCTGCGGCAGGTCGATGATCACCGGGCCATAGGGGTCGAGCAGCACGTTGAATTCCGACAGGTCACCATGCACCAGGCCGGCACAGAGCATCTTGACGATCTCGCCGATCATGAAGGCATGGAATTCGCGGGCATCGTCCGGCAACAGGTCGACATCGTTGAGGCGCGGGGCGGCATCGCCGTAGCCATCGTCGACCATTTCCATCAGCAGCACGCCGTCCTGATAGTCGTAGGGCTTGGGTACCCGCACTCCGGCATTGGCCAGGCGGAACAACGCCGAGACCTCGGCATTCTGCCAGGCCTCTTCCTGCTCCTTGCGCCCGTACTTGCTGCCCTTGGCCATGGCCCGGGCATCGCGGCTGTTGCGGGTCTTGCGGCCTTCCTGGTACTCGGCGGCCTGACGGAAGCCGCGCTTGTTAGCCTCTTTATAAACCTTGGCGCAGCGCAGCTCGGTACCGCAGCGCACGACATAGACCGAGGCTTCCTTGCCACTCATCAGCGGACGTACCACCTCGTCGATCAGACCATCTTCGAGCAGGGGTTCCAGGCGTTTCGGGGTTTTCATCGAACTGATCGGGTCTCCACGGGTGACAATTGCGCCCTTATACGGCAATCGCGCCGCCGCGCCCAGCTCAAGCCTGCAACAGGCGGCGGCGCAAGGCCTCGATGGCATAGCGTACCTTGGCCGGCTGGGCGTCGCGACGCGGCGTGACGATATGCAGGCCGATGCTCTCCGGCTGCCAATCCGGCAGCAGCGCCAGCAGCTCGCCACGGGCCAGCAGCTCACGCACCTCGGGCTCCGGCTGCTGCGACACGCCCATGCCGGCCAGGGTGAACTGGCGCACCGCAAGGATGTTGTTGCAGGCGATGCGACTTTCCAGGCGCAGACGCTGCTCAGCACCGGCCGGTCCGCGCAGCAGCAGGTGCTGGGCGCGATCGGTATGCAACCCGATCCAGTCCAGGTCGAGCAACTGCTGCGGCTGCCCGACCCAGCCACAACGGGCCAGATAGGCCGGCGCCGCGCACAGCAGGGTGTCCCAGTCCGCCACATGCCGGGCGACCAGGCTGGAGTCCTCCTGACGGCCGACGCGAATGGCCAGGTCGATGCGCTGCTCGACCATGTCGAGTACTTCGTCATTGAAGAACAATCGCAGGCTCAGTTGCGGATGGGCCTGCAGCAACGGCGCAAGGGCCTCGCACAAAAGGCCACCGGAGAAGCCCACCGGCGCGGCGATGCGCAACTCGCCCACCGGCGCATCGCGCAGCTCGGCCAGGCGCTGCTCGGCCTGCTCGGCCAGCGCCACGATCTGCCGGCAGCTCTGGTACAGCTGAGCCCCCGCCTCGGTCAGGGTCAACTTGCGCGTGGTGCGGTGCAGCAGGCTGAGCTGGGTGCTCTCCTCCAGCTTGCGGATCTGCTGGCTGACCGCCGAGGCGGTCATGCCCAGGGCCTCGGCGGCGCCGACCATGGAACCCTTGTCCACTACGGCGGCGAACAGGGCCATGCGCTTGAGCTGCTCCATTATTAAGCCCTACTTAACTATGAAAGCCAATTAAGCGTCTTTTTCCGATCTTTATCCAGTTGCGATCATTTCACCACCGCAATCCACCCAAGGAATCGCAGCATGAAACTCGCCCTGATCGGCGCCACCGGCTTTGTCGGCAAGGCCCTGCTGGAAGAAGCCCTCAACCGGGGGCACCAGGTCACCGCCCTGGTCCGCCATCCGGAGAAGCTACCGAGCCACGAACGCCTGAACGGCGTAGGCGCCAATGTGCATGACACCGCCGCCCTCGCCGAGCAACTGCGCGGCCACGACGCCGTGCTGAGCGCCTTCAACCCCGGCTGGGAGCAGGCCGACATTCGCGCCCAGTTCATCACCGGCTCCCAGGCGATCGTCGCGGCGAGCAAGGCGGCCGGGGTCAAGCGCCTGCTGGTGGTCGGCGGTGCCGGCAGCCTGTACGTGGCGCCGGGCCTGCAACTGATCGATACCGCCAGCTTCCCGGCGGCCTACAAGGAAGGCGCCGAGGGCGCTCGCCAGGCCCTGAGTCAGCTGCGCGAAGAACAGGAGCTGGAGTGGACCTTCCTCTCCCCCGCTGCCCTGCTCGAACCGGGCCCACGTAGCGGCAAGTTCCGCCTGGGCGGCGAAGCGCTGTTGATGGACGGCGAGCAACCCGGCCGCATCTCGGTGGCCGACCTGGCCGTGGCCCTGCTCGACGAGACTGAGCATCCGCAGCACATCCGTCAGCGTTTCACCCTGGCCTACTGATCGACAGCCCCTGTTTCAGGGGCTGCACACCTTCAAGGAGTCACCCATGAACAATCTCAGTGCAACTGCCTTCGTCACCACCGACAGCCCGGCGCGTTATATCAGCCGCCTGTGCAAGCACTTTGCCCACAAGATCCCGGTCAGCTTCGACGAGCAGCAGGGCCGTATCGAATTCAATATCGGCCTGTCGCTGCTGACAGCCGAGCCGAATGGCCTGAGCCTGCGCGTGGAAAGCACCGATCAGGAGAACCTGGAAAGGCTGCAGAACGTGGTCGCCAGCCACTTCGAACGCTTCGCCTGGAAGGAAGCCCTGACCCTGGACTGGCAACCGGGCGCCTGATTCCAGCCTGAACTTAGGAAGGCGGCAAGGTCAGCTCGATACTCTCGCCAAGCGACTCTTCCAGGCGCTGCAGTTCGCCGTGCAAGGAGGCTGCATCGTCGGCATGCTCCCGGGCGATCTGGACGAAGCGCTCGGCGGACTCGATCAGCGCCAGCACCACGGAAGGGTCGAAGCGGGTGCCGCTGGCGGCGCTGATCCGCGCGACTGCCGCGGGGTGATCCAGGGTCTGCCGATAGGGGCGATAGCTGGTCATTTCCTCATAGGCGCCGACCACTGCCATCAAGCGCGCCGCCAAGGGGATCTGCTCGCCACGCAGGCCCTGTGGATAGCCACTGCCGTCCCAGTGCTCATGCTGGCTGTAGACGATATCGCGGGCGTCACGCAGGAAATCGGTAACGCTCCCCAGCCGGGCTTCGGCGGCCAGCAGCGCATCACGCCCGGCCAGCGCGTGGCTGTGCAGCAGCGCCAGGTCCTTGCCCTGCAGCGGCGTCGGGCTTAGCAGAATGCGGTCCGGCAGTACCAGCTTGCCAATGCCGTACAGCAACGCGGACTTGCCCAGCTGGGCGATGCGCGCCTGGTTCAGTTCATCGGCCAACAGGGGTTGCTGGCGCGCCAAGCTGCCGGCCAGCTCCGTCATGTAGGGCTCGATACGGGCCAAGTGCTTGCCACAGGGGTTGTCACGCATGGCCGCGAGCCTGGCCATGGCCTCGATGGTCACCTCCTGCAGGCGCTGGATATCCTGAGTACGGCGGCGCACCTCCCACTCCAGGTACTCGCTCTTGTCGCGCAGGAAGTCAGCACTGGCCTTGAGCTGCAGTTGTGCCCGCACCCGAGCGAGGACAATGGGCGGGCTGATCGGCTTGGTGATGTAGTCCACCGCACCCAGGTCGAAACCCTGCTGCTCGTCGGCCAGCTCGGTCTTGGCGGTGAGGAAGACCACCGGAATGTCAGCGGTGGCGGGATCGTCCTTGAGACGCCGGCAAACCTCGTAGCCATCCATCTCCGGCATCATGATGTCGAGCAGGATCAGATCAGGCTGACTTTCCGCAGCGATGCGCAAGGCCTTGGCGCCATTGCTGGCGACCTTGACCCGGTAGCTGTCCAGCAGCAGCTCGCTCATCAACGTGAGGTTTTCCGGCGTGTCGTCCACCAGCAATATCAGCGGCTGGTCGGGCCGATCGAGCATTTCCATCATGTCCTGTTCCTCGCTCAGAGCGTGCTATCGATTCCCTTCGCCGCCTCGCGCAGCAGTACCAGGGCCCGTTCGAAATCGAAGCCACGCACCGCGGCAGCCAAGGGGCCGTACTGCTCATTAAAGGCGCTGCGCAGCAGTTCGGCCTGCTCGTCGAAGACTTTTCCGGCGCGCGGATCATCGGCGGCGATCAGTTGCAGCAGCTGCTGGCAAAGCGCCTGTAACTGCGGCGCATCGGCGACCGCCGCGGCAGTTCTCGGCTGCAGAGCCCGGATCGCCTGCACCAGCGCCGCCAGGCTGGCTTCCAGCTCATCGAGCACGGCGTCCAGCTCATCATGCCGGGCGTCCTTGATCGCACTTTCCAGGGCCGCCGCCAGGGCCGCCAGATCACCGGCGCCCAGGTTGCCGGCCAGCCCCTTGAGACTGTGCGCCTCACGCTCGGCGGCCTCCTGCTCGCCATCTGCCAGCAGCTGACGCAAACGCGCGGCAAAATCGGCCTGGCTGACAGAAAACTTGCCGAGCAGGCGCAGGTAGAGTTCGGGCTTGCCCAGAACGCGGCGCATGCCGCTGGCCAGGTCCACCCCCGGCAACTGCCAGTCTGGTAAGACCGGGCAGGGTGTCGCGACTGGCTGTTCCATGGGGCTCGCCGCCATCCAGCGGCTCAGCGCCTGCCACAACTCGGCAGGCTCGATGGGTTTGCCCAGGTGATCGTTCATCCCGGCGGCCAGGCAGCGTTCGCGGTCGGCGGGCATGGCGTTGGCAGTCATGGCCACGATCGGCAGCCCGGCGAAGCGCGGCTCGCGGCGCAGTGCCTCGGTGGTGGCGATGCCATCCAGCACCGGCATCTGCATGTCCATCAGCACCAGGGCGTAATGGCCATCGGGGTTGGCCCGCAGCAGGTCGAGGGCAATCTGGCCATGCTCGGCCTGGTCGATCTGCAGGCCGCTCTCCTCCAGCAGGCCGCAGGCCACCTCGCGGTTCAGCTCGTTATCTTCCACCAGCAGCACGCGCTGACCGGCGAAATTGGGCACCGCCTCGCCCACCGGCAGGCGCGCGAAACCCTGGGCAGAGCCTTTTCCGCCCAGGCTGCGGATCAGCGAATCGAACAACAGCGAAGGGTTGATCGGTTTGAGCAACACATCCTCGATGCCCACCCGCTCGGCGCCCTGCAACACTTCCTCGCGGCCGTAGGCGGTCACCATCAGCAAGTGTGGCGGCGGTTGCAGGCCCAGCTCCAGAATGCGCCGACCGGTTTCCAGGCCGTCCATGCCCGGCATCTGCCAGTCCAGCACGATCAGCTCGTAGGGTTCGCGGCGCAGCGCGGCCTCCTGCACCTGACGCAGAGCGTCCGGCCCGGAGGCCGCCGCGTCGACGCGAAAGCTCATGCTGCCGAGCAGGTCGTACAGCACCTGGCGGGCGCTGTCGTTGTCGTCCACCACCAACACCCGCCGGCCACGCAGGTCGGCCTGCGGCAACAATCGCGGGCCTTGTTCTCCAGCGATCCCCAGGGGCACCCTGCACCAGAACAGGCTGCCCTGACCGACCGTGCTTTCCACCCCGACATGCCCTCCCATGGCCTCGGCCAGGCTCTTGCAGATGGCCAGGCCGAGACCGGTGCCACCGTACTTGCGCGTGGTGGAGGTGTCGGCCTGCTGGAACGACTCGAACAGCCGCCCCTGTTGCTCGGGCGTCAGGCCGATGCCGGTGTCGCGCACGCCCATGTACAGCAACAACTGCTCGGCACCGCGCTGTTCGGCGCGCAGGATGACTTCCACCTCACCCGCCTCGGTGAACTTCACGGCATTGTTGGCGTAGTTGATCAGGATCTGACCCAGGCGCAGCGGGTCGCCAACCAGGTGCTGGGGCACCGCCGGATCCAGGTTGAACACCAGCTCCAGGCCCTTGCTGCCGACCTTGTCGCCGATCAGGCTGGCGAGGTTTTCCAGCACCTGCTGCAGGTCGAAGTCGATGTGCTCGATGCTCAGCTTGCCGGCCTCGATCTTGGAGAAGTCGAGGATGTCGTTGATGATCCCCAGCAGGTGCTGGCCGGCCTGCTGGATCTTGCCCAGGTAGTCGCGCTGGCGCGGGTTGAGGTCGGTCTTCAGAGCCAGGTGCGACATGCCGATGATGGCGTTCATCGGCGTGCGGATCTCATGGCTCATGTTGGCGAGGAAATCCGACTTCAGCCGCGCCGCTTCCTCGGCCAGCTCCTTGGCCTTGGCCAGCTCGTCCTCGGCCTGCTTGCGCAGGGTGATGTCACGGCTCACACCGACCAGGCCGAGCAGCTTGCCCTGGTCATCGTGAAAAGTGGTGCGCAAGGTATCGAACACCACCCGCCGGCCATCCGGGTAGATGGAAAAGCCTTCGCTCTCGAAGGGGCCGCTCCAGTTCAGTGCAGTCAGGTCGTGCTCGCGACGGCTCGCCGCCCACTCGGGATGCAGCAGTTCCTCGTCACACTTGCCCAGCACCTGCGCGTGGCTTTGGCCGAACAGCTCGGCGCAGGCCTGATTGACGCCCAGGTAACGCCCCTGGGCATCCTTGAACCAGATCGGATCGGGAATCGCGTTGATCAACGCCACCAGGGTGCTGCGCTGGCGCTGTGCTTCGGCCTCGGCACGCTGGCGCTCGGCGATCTGCACCGCCAGGCGGCGGTTCCACACCAGGACGAAGGCGATCAGTACGACCAGCGCGATCAGATAAGGCCAGCCGACCTGCAACAGACGCTGCCAGTTGAAGGCCGTGAGTGGCGGCAGCCAGCGTTCCTTGATCGCATCCTGCTCCTGCTCGCTCAGACTGGTCAGGGCCTTGTCCAGCAACGCGATCAGCTGGGTCTGCTTACGCTGCGCGGCGAAGCGGAACTCGCTGGTGGAGAGCCCCGTCTCACCGCGCAACTCCAGATTGGTCAGATTCAGCTCGCGGATCAGATAGCTGGCAACGATCATGTCGCCCACATAGGCATCGGCACGCCCGGACGAAACGGCGCGCAAGGCCGCCTCGGTGTCGCTCACCTCCAGCAGACGGACATCGGGAACCTTGTCACGCAGGGCCTGCTGCAGAACATAGCCGCGCTCGATCGCCACCAGGCGCCCGGCCAGATCGGGAATCCGCTGCACCCCCTGGTCGCCACGGGTGAAGATCAGACTGCTGCTGACCAGGTAGGCACGCGTGAAGGCCATGTACGCGTCGCGCTCGGGTGTTTGTGCCACCGAAGGCAGCACATCGACCCGACCTTCGCGCAGGGCCTTGAGCGCCGAATCCCAGTCATCGAACAGCACTGGCTCGAAGCGCAGACCAAGACGCTGACTCAGCAAGGCCAGGTAGTCGCCACTGAGCCCACGATGACGCCCCTGCTCGTCGATCACATCGAAAGGCGGCCAACCGGACCGCTCGACGCCAACCTTGAGCACGGGATGCTCCGCCACCCAGGCTCGCTCGGTGTCGTCCAGGCGCAGGGCCGCTGGCGCGAGCAGAGGCAACAGACACAAGCAGATCACAATGAAGGTGCGCAACATGGAACAGCGTCCTTGTCATACGGATGCGCCTTCAGCATAGGCTTTGAAAGTCAGATGCGGATTGGCAGGCCGGGGCTGCCGTTCGACAATCGGGCCATGAACACTGAGGAAATCGCCATGCTCGACCTCGACCGCTGCTGGCACGCCGTATGTGAGCGCGATACCGCTCAGGACGGCCGGTTCGTCTTTGCCGTACGCAGCACCGGCATCTACTGCCGCCCCAGCTGCCCGGCACGCCGACCGAACCGTACCAATGTCAGCTTCCACGCCGATCCGGCCAGTGCCGAAGCCGCCGGCTTTCGTCCCTGCAAACGCTGCTCGCCGACCGGCAAGAGCCCGGCCGAACAACTGGACGAACTGGTCCTCGCCACCTGTCAGCTCCTGCAGACCACTGAACAGGCACCGACCCTGGAACAGCTGGCCAGACGTATCGGCCTGTCCGCCTCGCACCTGACCCGCGCCTTCAAGGCCCGCACCGGACTGACACCTCGCGCCTGGTTCGACGCGCAGCGCCGCCAACGCCTAGAAGCCACCTTGCCCCGGGCAAGCTCGGTGTTGCAGGCCGCCTTGGACGCCGGCTACTCCGGCACTCGCGCACTCTATGAACAACCGTCAGCCCTAAGCCCGGCGCAGCGGCGCCAGCGCGGGGCCGGCGAAGTGCTGCGCTACGCCATCGGCGACTGTCCGCTGGGCCTGCTGCTGCTCGCCGCCAGCAGCAAAGGTGCCTGTGCCCTGCTGTTCGGCGACGACGAACTGGAGCTGGAGCACGAACTTCAGGGGCGTTTCGCCGCTGCCGAACTGCGTCGCGACCAGCGTGGCCTGCGCGACTGGCTGCGTGAGGTGGTGGCACAGATCGAGGAACCGGCAAGGGCGGCCCAGTTGCCATTGGATATGCGCGGCACGGCCTTCCAGCAACGGGTGTGGCAGGCTCTACGCAGCATCCCCGCCGGGCAGACACGCCGCTACGGCGAACTGGCCGAGCAGCTCGACAGCCACGCCCGCGCCGTGGCCCGCGCCTGCGCCAGCAACCCGCTGGGCCTGCTGGTGCCCTGCCACCGGGTCATCGGCGCCAGCGGCGCCCTCACCGGCTACCGCTGGGGCGTGCCGCGCAAGGCGGCGCTGCTGGAACGAGAAGGAGTACTCATGGAGTAGCCTGATGCGTCCCGGATTTATGGCGCCTTGCTAGCGCAACCGACAAGCGCACCACCAGAAACAACAAACCCGCCAGATGGCGGGTTTGTTGTTGAGGACAATGGAACTTACTTCTCGACGAAAGCACGCTCGATCAGGTAGTCGCCCGGTTCGCGCATGCGCGGGGAGATCTTCAGGCCGAAGCTGTCGAGCACTTCGCTGGTCTCGTCGAGCATGCTCGGGCTGCCGCAGATCATGGCGCGGTCGTCCTGCGGGTTGATCGGCGGCAGGCCGATGTCGGCGAACAGTTTGCCGCTGCGCATCAGGTCGGTCAGGCGGCCCTGGTTCTCGAACGGCTCGCGAGTCACGGTCGGGTAATAGATCAGCTTTTCCTTCAGGGCGTCGCCGAAGAACTCGTTGGTCGGCAGGTGCTCGGTGATGAACTCCTTGTACGCCACTTCGTTCACGTAGCGCACGCCGTGCACCAGGATGACCTTCTCGAAACGCTCGTAGGTTTCCGGGTCCTGGATCACGCTCATGAACGGCGCCAGGCCGGTACCGGTGCTGAGCAGGTACAGGTGCTTGCCCGGGTTGAGGTCGTCGAGCACCAGCGTTCCGGTGGGCTTCTTGCTGATGATGATCTCGTCGCCTTCTTTCAGGTGTTGCAGCTGCGAGGTCAGCGGGCCATCCGGCACCTTGATGCTGAAGAACTCCAGGTGCTCTTCCCAGTTCGGGCTGGCGATGGAGTAGGCGCGCATCAGCGGGCGGCCGTTGGGCTGCTGCAGGCCGATCATGACGAACTGGCCGTTCTCGAAGCGCAGGCCCGGGTCGCGGGTGCACTTGAAGCTGAACAGGGTGTCGTTCCAGTGATGCACACTGACGACGCGCTCCGAGTTCATGTTGCTCATGCTGAATTCCTTGAATAGATCGTGCTGCCGGGCCGGCAGGATTGCGCGTCATTCTAGGCAGGCGCACAATATCTGTTAAGTGGATTATCAAGATATGGAATATTGGTTATATAGATATGCGATTCACACTCAGACAGCTGGAAGTCTTCGTCGCCGTGGCCAAGCAGGAAAGTGTCTCCCGCGCGGCCGAATCCCTCGCCCTCTCGCAGTCCGCCGCCAGTACCTCGCTCAGTGAGCTGGAGCGGCAATCCGATTGCCAACTGTTCGACCGCGCCGGCAAGCGCCTGTCGCTCAATGCCCTGGGCCGCCAGTTGCTACCCCAGGCGGTCGCACTGCTGGACCAGGCCAAGGAAATCGAGCGCCTGCTCAGCGGCAAGACCGGCTTCGGCCTGCTGGAAGTCGGTGCCACGCTGACCGTGGGCAATTACCTGGCAACCCTGCTGATCGGCAACTTCATGCAGCGCCACCCGGAATGCCGGCTCAAGCTGCACGTGCAGAACACCGCCAACGTAGTGGCCCAGGTCGCTCACTACGAGCTGGACCTGGGCCTGATCGAAGGCGATTGCCAGCACCCGGATATCGAGGTGCAACCCTGGGTGGAGGATGAGCTGGTGGTGTTCTGCGCGCCGCAACACCCACTGGCCGAACGCGGTGTTGCCAGCCTGGAGGAGCTTTCCCGCGAAGCCTGGATTCTCCGCGAGCAGGGTTCGGGCACGCGCCTGACCTTCGACCAGGCCATGCGCCACCACCCGGCGCAGTTGAATATCCGCCTGGAACTGGAGCACACCGAGGCGATCAAGCGCGCCGTGGAGTCCGGCCTGGGTATCGGCTGTATCTCGCGCCTGGCGCTACGCGACGCCTTCCGCCGCGGCAGCCTGGTGGCGGTGGAAACACCCGAACTGGACCTGATCCGCCAGTTCTATTTCATCTGGCACAAGCAGAAGTACCAGACCGCGGCGATGCGCGAATTCCTCGAACTGTGCAGGGAAATGACGGCCGGTATCCGCCGCAGCGACGAAATCATCCTGCCGCCGTTTACCTGAGGGATAACTCAGGCCGAAGCGGCCAGGGGATGAAAGCTGAAGTACAGATGCAGGGCGTCGACCATCTCGACGTATTCGGCGGGCGGCGCCACCAGAGCAAAGCCGGAATCGTAGGTGCCGGGGGTCACATCCTCGCGACTCCACTGGCAGGTGGCAGCAAAGTCGATGTTGTGGATACGCCCGTCGCGCCCCGGAATCTTCAGGCGCATGTCGAAGCGCGCATCGACCAGCATGGGGTACTGGCTGATCAGCATCAGTCCGTCCAACGAAACATTGCCGATGTAGCCCATGGGCTTGTCGGTGATGCGGTTGAACACCTTCAGGTAGTAGGGCAGCTGGTGGCGATCTATGCGACGTTGGATATGCATGGTGGCCAATCGCTATGGACGGGTTTCCGAGTATGGGCTCTGAGGTGCCGCAGTACCAGACTCAGCCGCACCGTGCGGCAATTCGAGACGACAAACGGCTGCGTGCCGCTTCTACTTCTGCTTCGCTGACGTAATTGCGCTCACCGTTGGCATCGGTGGTGAAGTACCGACCATTGCGTTCGATCTGCTGCAGTTGCTGACGCAGCTTGCCGCACTCCGCGCTGCGCTCGGCACGGGCCGACGCAGCACGGGACTCGGCCTGGGCGCGTTCGTCACGCCGCGCATCGAAATACTGCTGGCTACGCTGTTCGCGCTCGCGGGTGGCGTCGTCCCGCTCGACCACCTGCGGCTTGACCTCCACCTGCTCGGCCCCTGCCCCACCGGGCTTTTCGGAGAAGTGCACCCGACCCTGAGCATCGGTCCAGCGGTAGATTTCCGCGCTGGCCACAGCCGGGGCGAGCAAGAGTACGAACAGCAGATGACGCATACGACTTCCTCCCTCTGCGCAGCTTAACCGCGCAAGCCACTCCCTGATGGTGCGCCGACTGACGGCCACATCAGAGCGATGCGGGGGACGCCTTGGCCGGTTCGCTGGCCGAATAATGCCCGAGCTGGCGCAGAGTCTCCAGCCGGGCACGGGCACGGTAGGCGTATTCGCTGGCCGGGTAGCTGCGCAGGATGAACTCATAGGTCTGCGCCGCATCGACGAACAGGTTCTGCCGCTCCAGACACTGGCCGCGCAGCAGGGAAATCTCCGGTTGCACATAGCTACGCGAGCGACTGGTCCGCTCCGCCCGTGACAGATCGAGCAGGGCCTGGTCACAGTCGCCCTCGGTGTAGTGCCGATAGGCCTCGTCCATATGGCGGTCGAGGGACATTCGATTGCAGCCAGCCAGGCTGGCCAGGACAAGAAACAGGATCAGGGTACGCATGGTCGACTCCTCCGCTGCGCAGTGTATCGGCTGGTCGGCATTTTTCTGCAGCGGCGACAGCGCGGCAACTGCTCGCAGGCGCAATTAACGGTGAGTAGTGCAGGTGAACAATGACTACAGTGCAAGGCCGTAGTAGCCTCGCCGCACGCATTGAGAATGGAGTTACCGCATGACCCTGCGTCGCACCAAAATCGTCGCCACCCTCGGCCCAGCCAGCAGCTCGCCAGAAGTCCTGGAGCAGCTGATCGTCGCCGGCATCGACGTCGCCCGCCTGAACTTCTCTCACGGCACCGCCGAGGACCACAAGGCTCGTGCCCAGCTGGTCCGCGAGCTGGCCGCCAAGCACGGCCGCCACGTCGCCCTGCTCGGTGACCTGCAGGGTCCGAAGATCCGCATCGCCAAGTTCGCCAACAAGCGCATTGAGCTCGACGAAGGCGACCTGTTCCGCCTGTCCTCCAGCCACTCACGCACCGAGGGCACCGAGGAAGTGGTCGGCATCGACTACCCGGCGCTGATCCAGGACTGCGACGTGGGCGACGAGCTGCTGCTCGACGACGGCCGCGTGGTCATGCGCGTCGAACTCAAGGGCGCCGACGAACTGCACTGCCGGGTGCTCATCGGCGGCCCGCTGTCGGACAACAAGGGCATCAACCGTCGCGGCGGTGGCCTCACCGCACCGGCGCTGACCGAGAAGGACAAGGCCGACATCAAGCTGGCCGCGGAGATGGAGGTCGACTATCTGGCGGTGTCCTTCCCGCGTGACGCCGCCGACATGGAGCTGGCCCGCCGCCTGCGCGACGAGTCCGGCGGCAAGGCCTGGCTGGTGGCCAAGATCGAACGCGCCGAGGCCGTGGCCGACGACGCGGCGCTGGACGGTCTGATCCGCGCCAGCGACGCCGTGATGGTCGCCCGCGGCGACCTCGGCGTGGAGGTCGGCGATGCCGAGCTGGTCGGTATCCAGAAAAAGATCATCGCCCACGCCCGCCGCTACAACAAAGCGGTGATCACCGCGACCCAGATGATGGAGTCGATGATCCACAGCCCGATGCCGACCCGCGCGGAAGTCTCCGACGTGGCCAACGCCGCGCTGGACTACACTGATGCGGTGATGCTCTCGGCCGAAAGCGCCGCCGGCGAATACCCGGTGGAAGCCGTCGAGGCCATGGCCCGCGTGTGCCTTGGCGCCGAGAAACATCCGACCAGCCAGAAATCCAGCCACCGCATCGGTCGCACCTTCGAGCGCTGCGACGAGAGCGTGGCTCTGGCCACCATGTACACCGCCAACCACTTTCCGGGCGTCAAGGCCATCATCAGCCTGACCGAGAGTGGCTACAGCCCGCTGATCATGTCGCGCATCCGCTCGTCGATCCCGATCTACGCCTTCACCCCGCACCGTGAGGCGCAGGCACGCGTAGCGCTGTTCCGCGGCGTCTACACCGTGCCGTTCGACCCGGCCGCGCTGCCGGCCAACAAGGTCAGCCAGGCTGCAGTCGATGAACTGCTCAAGCTCGGCGTGGTCGAGCCCGGCGACTGGGTGATCCTGACCAAGGGCGACAGCTATCACGGCACCGGCGGCACCAACACCATGAAGATCCTGCATGTCGGCGACCCGATGGTGTAAGCACGCGCTGTAACGAAAAGGCCGCTCATCGAGCGGCCTTTTTCATGTCCAGTGCCTCAAGCGCTGCCACTCACAGACGCACGAAGTAGGGAATTGCAGAGAGGGTGCTGCCGACAAGCACCAGCGCCAGGTTGCTGTCGACCAGATAGGGGAAGCCCATCAGCGCCAAACCGCAGACAAACGGCACCGGCTTGCTCTGCCGGCGACCGTAAATCACATAACCCAGGCCGATACTGCCGAACAGCAGGCCCCAGAGCAGTTGTGCGCCGTCCATCAGACGAACCGGGAGAAATCCGGCTTGCGCCGCTGCATGAACGCAGACAACGCCTCGATGGCTTCTGGCGAGCGCAGGCGCTGACCAAACAGCTCGCCCTCCTCTTCGATCACCTTGCGCAGCTCCTCACGCCCGGGTGCACGCATCAGGCGCTTGCTGACGGCCAGCGCCGACGGCGCCAGATCGAGGAAACGCAGGGCCATTTCTCGAGCCTTGGCCAGGGCACTCGGCCCGTCTTCCAGAGCGGCACTGGCGATGCCCCACTCGGCCGCCTGGGCACCGGTGAAACTCTCACCAAGCAACAGCACTTCAGAAGCGCGGGCCTGACCGAGCAGGCGCGGCAGAAGCAGGCTGGAGCCGAACTCCGGGCACAGACCGAGATTGACGAAGGGGGTGCGCAGCTTGGCATCGCGACTGACGTAGACCAGATCACAGTGCAGCAGCAACGTGGTGCCGATACCCACCGCCGGGCCGGCCACCGCGGCCACCACCGGTTTGCTGAAATCGAACAGCGCACGCATGAACTGGAACACCGGGCTGTCCATGCCGGTGGGCGGTGCCTGGAGGAAATCGGCCACGTCGTTACCACTGGTAAAACACTCGGCACCGCCAGTAATCAGCACCGCACGCTCGCCGGGGTCCTGGTCGGCCGCATCCAGCACCTCGGCCATCTGGCTGTACATGGCGCGGGTCAACGCATTCATCTTGTCCGGACGGTTCAGGCGCAGGGTCAGCAGACCAGCGTCGCGCTCGACCAGTACATGTTCGCTCATGGCAACTCCTTGGGCGGGCCTCGCACAGCCAGAGGGTCAGGCGCGGGGCAGAAAAATATCGGCCAGCATCTGGTTACGCGGCACACCGAGCAGATAGAGACGGCGGGCGAAGGCTTCCACGCTGGCGGGAGAGCCGCAGAGTAAGGCGATGGTCTGGCGCGAAACAAGCCGTAGATCCGCCAAAGCCGCCGCCGGCTCGGTCGCGGCCAGCAGGTCTATTTGCAGGTTGGCGTGCTGCGCAGCCAATGCCCGCAAGGGTTCGGCCAGGTAGTGCTCGCTGGTGTCATGGGCCAGGTGAATAAGGCGAATCGGTCCCTGGTGATGCTGGCGCAATGCCTCGCGCAGCACGCCCCACAGCGGCGCCAGGCCGGTGCCGGCGGCCAGCAGCCAAAGCGGGCGCTCCTGCCAGTCCGGGTCGTAGTGCAGGGCCCCGCCACGCAGCTCACCCAGGCGCAGGCTGTCGCCGGGTTGCAACTGACGCGCGTGATCGCTGAAGGCTCCCGGCCGGCGGCAGTCGAGATGGAACTCCAGCCAGGGTTCCTCGCCCGGCAGGCTGGCCAGGGAATAGGGCCGCGCGATGCCCTGGTCATTCCACAGCACCAGGTGTTGGCCCGCCGCATAGCGCAGCGGTCGCTCTGCCTGCAGGCGCAGGCGCAGCACGTACGGGCTCAGCCAGTCGAGCGACTGGACCTGCGCCGGCAGGCCGTCTCGGGTCGGCTCGAATAGCTGTACCTCGAGGTCATCGACCACCCGGCACTGACAGGCCAGGCGCCAACCCTGCTCGCGCCGCTGCGCACTCAAGGCGTCGGGCTGCGCGTCCAGCACCTCGCCGCGCACGCAGCGCACCAGACAGGCATGACAGCTACCGGAACGACAGCTGTAGGGCACCCGTAAACCCACACCGTTGAGGGCGTCGAGCAGATTGCTACCGGAGGGCACCGACCAGGCCTGGCCAGCCGCGTGCAGCTCGAAGGTGGCCGGATCAGGCACCGGCACCCTCCCAAGCCGCATCGCAACGGTTCCGCCCGCCGCGCTTGGCCCGGTACAAGGCCTGGTCGGCGCGCTGCAGCGCCTCGTCGAGATCATCGCCTTCGACCAACAGGGTCATGCCGGCAGACAGGCTGAGGCTGTGCACCTGCACACCGATCGGCTCGGCGCAGGCGAAAGCCTCGCGCAGGCGCTCGCAACAGCTGGTGAACTGGTCGGCATCGGTGTTGGGCAGCAGCAGGACGAACTCCTCACCACCGTAGCGAGCCAGCACATCGCCGTCGCGCAGGCAGGCTCTGGCCACGGCGGCGAAGGTCTGCAGGACGCGGTCACCGGCGGCATGGCCGTGCACATCGTTGATCCGCTTGAAGTGGTCCAGGTCGATCAGCGCCAGACCGTGCTGACGCCCGTGGCCGAGGTTATCCAGCTCGCGCAGGGCCAGGCGCAGGAAGTGACGTCGATTGAACAGACCGGTCAGCTCATCGGTGGCCACCAGGTCTTCGAGCTGGCGCATCATGCCGCGCAGGGTGTCCTGGTGCGCCTGCAAGGCATAACGGCGCTGGCGCATGCGCTGACGCAGAGCCTGCACGTAACTGGCGAACAGGCTCAGCCAGATCAGCGCAACGAATAGCGCACAGCACTGCAGCAGGGCCTGGCCCGGGTTACCCAGGCGCAAGTGGTAACCTTCCCAGAGATTGAGTCCGGCAAAGGCGAAAAAGGCGATCGCCGCGCAACGCACGAACACGCGAGGGCGCAACTGGAACACGCCGAACATCAGGATGATCACATAGAAGAGCAACAAGCTGCCGCGCGCACTGTCGAGTTGCGCCAGCAGCACGGTATGCAACGCCAGGCCAACAAGAATCTGCGGTTCGGTCAGGCTGGGGTCGCGAAAGCGCAGGTTGATGCCGCTGCGCAGCAGGGCGAAGAAGGCCAGCTGGCTTGTCACCACCAGCCCGGTACAGACCAGGGCAAAGACACTACCGCCCTGATACAGACCCGCCCAGTTGGCAATCCAGATCAGCAGAACCACCAGGGCATAAGTCGCCACTGCCATGCCGAAACGCTTCAGCAACAGGCTTTGCAGGCTTCTTTTCGTGACCCCTGAACTGCTCGTACTCATGGGCTCCGTCCCGTACTGGCACCTTGCCCAACTCTACCCCCGTGATCACAAAATTGATAGCGCGTACGCGACCATTGGCCAGTGCCTGCGGCTGTGCCGCTGCGGTGTCGGCGCGTTATACTGCGCCGCCTTTTTTGTGGCCTGTCATCCTCGACGGCTACCCTGCTGGCCATCGCGGGACGACATCAAAAATCGTTCCTGATGATTTTTTCGCAGTTGCGCCGGGTCGTGGTCCGGCGTTTCCTTATAGATGTTCCCTGATAGAGGAGCGCCCCCATGACCGTGATCAAACAGGACGACCTGATTCAGAGCGTCGCCGACGCCCTGCAGTTCATCTCCTACTACCACCCCGTCGACTTCATCCAGGCCATGCATGAGGCCTACCTGAAGGAAGAGTCGCCAGCCGCGCGCGACTCCATGGCGCAGATCCTGATCAACTCGCGCATGTGCGCCACCGGCCACCGCCCGATCTGCCAGGACACCGGGATCGTCACCGTATTCATCAAGGTTGGCATGGATGTGCGCTGGGACGGCGCCACCATGAGCGTCGACGACATGATCAATGAAGGCGTGCGGCGCGCCTACAACCTGCCGGAGAACGTCCTGCGCGCCTCGATCCTGGCCGACCCGGCCGGTGCCCGCAAGAACACCAAGGACAACACCCCGGCGGTGATCCACTACTCCATCGTCCCCGGCGACAAGGTGGAAGTGGACGTCGCAGCCAAGGGCGGCGGCTCCGAGAACAAGTCGAAGATGGCCATGCTCAACCCGTCCGACTCCATCGTCGACTGGGTGCTGAAGACCGTACCGACCATGGGCGCCGGCTGGTGCCCGCCGGGTATGCTCGGCATCGGCATCGGCGGCACCGCCGAGAAGGCCGCGGTGATGGCCAAGGAAGTGCTGATGGAGCACATCGATATCCACGAACTGCAGGCCCGCGGCCCGCAGAACCGTATCGAAGAGCTGCGTCTGGAGCTGTTCGAGAAGGTCAACCAGCTGGGCATCGGCGCCCAGGGCCTGGGCGGCCTGACCACCGTGCTCGACGTCAAGATCATGGACTACCCGACCCACGCCGCCTCGCTGCCGGTGTGCATGATCCCCAACTGCGCCGCCACCCGTCACGCCCACTTCGTGCTCGACGGCTCCGGCCCGGCAGAGCTGGAAGCGCCGGACCTGGACGCCTACCCGGAAATTGTCTGGGAAGCCGGCCCGAGTGCCCGTCGCGTCAACCTCGACACCCTGACCCCGGAAGAAGTGCAGAGCTGGAAACCGGGCGAGACCGTGCTGCTCAACGGCAAGATGCTCACCGGCCGCGACGCCGCGCATAAGCGCATGGTCGACATGCTGAACAAGGGCGAAGAGCTGCCGGTCGACCTGAAAGGCCGCTTCATCTACTACGTCGGCCCGGTCGATCCGGTCGGTGACGAAGTGGTTGGCCCGGCTGGTCCGACCACTGCCACGCGCATGGACAAGTTCACCCGTCAGATTCTGGAAAGCACTGGTCTGCTGGGCATGATCGGCAAGTCCGAACGCGGCCCGATCGCCATCGAGGCAATCAAGGACAACAAGGCCGTGTACCTGATGGCCGTCGGCGGCGCCGCCTACCTGGTAGCCCAGGCGATCAAGAAGTCCAAGGTGCTGGCCTTTGCCGAACTGGGTATGGAAGCCATCTATGAGTTCGAGGTGAAGGACATGCCAGTGACCGTCGCGGTCGACACCAACGGTGAGTCGGTGCATATCACCGGCCCGGCGATCTGGAACAAGAAGATCGCCGAAAGCCTGGCCGTGGAAGTGAAGTAAACGCTTCTGGCGCCATACAAAAGCCCGGCTCACTGCCGGGCTTTTGCTTTATCCCCTCCTGCTTTCTGCGGACAGACGTTGCAGTCAGGTGTCCAGATGGCCGCTGAGGAACTGCTGCAGGCGGCTCTGCATCAGGCGCCCGGTGCTGCCCAGGCAGGCAATGGGCGAGCCGGTCAGCTCGTCTTCGGCCAGGTCCGAGGCATCTCCAGCCAGAGCCAGAGGGTAGTCCAGCGACAAGGCAAAGCGTTGCAGTTGCGGCAGCAAGTCTTCGCCTGGCGGGCGATTGGAGAACAGCACCATGGCCTGCGGGGCCACCCTGGCGCAGACCAGCGCCAGTTCCGGCAGCGGCAAGCCAGGGCCGAATACCTGCACATCGGTATCTTCGTCAGCCAGCAACACCCCGGCCACCAGCAGTTCCAGTTCGCGACAGTGGCCTGGCAGGGCCGCCAGAACCACTCGCGCCGGCCTGCCACTCGGCTGCAGGTGCTGCAGGGCGCGAGCGCGCAGGAAGGCATCGAGGAACAGCCACTCGCCGGTCTGCCCAGGCTCGTCGCGGCGCAGCAAAAGCTCCTGCCACAACGGCATGCACACGTCCTGCAGCACCGTCCCCGGGGAATGGCGGGCACACATCTGCTGGTAGAGTCGCGCCAGAGCATGTGCGTCGAACGCCGCCAGCGCGTCACGAATAGCGTCCTGATACTCGCCCCACTCGCTGGCTTCGGCCGCGTCGTCTACCGCTACCGGTGGACGTACCGCCTGGCTACGGGCGAGGATCTTGCCCACCTTGCTCACCGCAACGCCCCGCTCTATCCAGGCCAGGATGTTGCGCACCGCCTCGATATCGGCGGCCGAATAGAGCCGGTGACCACTGTCGGTACGGGTGGGCTGGATCAGCCCATAACGCCGCTCCCAGGCACGCAGGGTGACCGGATTGACCCCGGTGGCTCGCGACACTTCGCGAATGGGGAACAGTTCCTCCTGCGAGAAGGACTCGGCGGCGGCGCGGGCGGGTTCGGTCATGGCCTGAAGGATCGGCAAGGGAAGATGATCCGAGTGTACCCCGGCCCGAGTCCGACCTGAACCGCCCATCGCGACTCCAGCACGCACAACTCTGGTGCAGACGCAGGCCACGCGACGAGCTGCAGTCACCGGTGCATAAGGGCTCTGGCTTAATCCGGCAAAACAGGAATAATCCTTGCCTGTCCTGTCATGCGCCGCCATCACCCCGGCGACGCATCATGCGCCACGCCCTATCCGGGCCGCGCCAGTCACATTGGAGATACACAATGTCCCCCGTCACCATGCTGGTGGCACGCCGCGTTCCGCGCGAGTGCCTGCAGGAATTTCGTCTCTGGCTGCACGAAGGCCAGCAACTGGCCGCCGACTTCCCCGGCTACCTGGGCTCCGGCGTACTGGCGCCGCCACCGGACGACGATGAGTTCCAGATCGTCTTCCGCTTCACCGACGCCACCACCCTCGCCACCTGGGAGCACTCGGCCTCGCGCAGGTCCTGGCTGCAACGCGGCGCCGGCCTGTTCGCCCAGCCCCACGAACAGCGCGCCCAGGGTCTGGATGCCTGGTTCGGCAACGCCCTGCGCCAACCACCTCGCTGGAAGCAGAGCGTGGCAATCTGGCTAGCGTTCTTCCCGGTCTCTTTGGCCTTCAACCTGCTGTTCGGCGGATGGCTGGCCGAATTGCCGCTGGTGTTGCGCATACTGCTCGGCACCCTGGCCCTGACGCCACTGATGACCTACTGGTTCATCCCGCTCTCCACACGGCTGCTGGAGCCCTGGCTACAGGCAAAGCCGCAAGAACAGAAACTGCCGCTTGAAGTGCACTGAGCCGCCCGCAACCTCGTCATGACGCCCCCGGGGTAGCAATGCGTGCCCCGGTCGGGAATACTCTGCACCACCCCTGCGCCTGACGCAGCCGTTCATATCCTCCTGCCGCAAGCTCAGCACGACCATGACGACGCACGCCCCCATCCTAGTGACAGGCGCCAACAAGCGCGGCGGCCTGGCCATCTGCCAGGCGCTGCTCGCACAAGGCCAGCCCGTAGTCGCCATCTACCGAGACACCCCAGGCGAACTGGCCAGCCTGGCCAATGTGGACATGCTCCAGGCCGACCTTAGCCAGCGCGACAGCCGTGCCGCCTTGATCGACGACATCAAGAACCGCTATCCGGCCCTACGAGGCATCATCCACAACGCCTCGCTATGGCTGGACGACTCGCTCGACAACCTGGGCCAGATGCTGCAAGTGCATGTCGAGGCACCCTACCAGCTGAACGAAGCCCTGACTCCATTGCTGCAGGGCGTTGAGCGAGCGGACATCATCCATGTCTGCGACGACACCGCCACCCAGGGCACCAAGAACCATATCGCCTACGCCGCCAGCAAGGCCGCCCTGCTCAATCTGGCCCTGTCCTTCGCCGAGAAACTGGCCCCGAACATTCGCGTCAATGCCATCTCGCCGGGCCTGCTGATGCTCAAGGAAGGCAGCGACGCCGAATACCGGGACAAGACCATCCGCAAGGCGCTCCTGGAGATCGAGCCGGGCAACGCGCCGCTGGTCGACGCCGTGCTCTACCTGCTGCACAGCACGTACCACAGCGGCAACAACATCGTCATCAATGGCGGCCGCCATCTGAAACGCCACACACTGAAGTAGATGTTGCGGCTCAGGCCTACAATGAAGCCGCTCGCAGAGCATGCGGGCAAAACAGCTGACCCAGCTCTGCCGAGAAGGTCAGCCCAACCCACGAACTGTCGAATGCCTGTCATGACCGATCAAGAACGCCTCGAACTGGAAGCCGCCGCCTTCCGCAGCCTGGTCCAGCACCTGCGCTCGCGCCCCGACGTGCAAAACATCGACCTGATGAACCTAGCCGGCTTCTGCCGCAACTGCCTGTCCAAGTGGTACAAAGCCGCCGCCGATGACCTCGACCTGGACGTCAGCCAGGACCAGGCCCGCGAAGAGATCTACGGCATGCCCTATGCCGAGTGGAAAGCCAAACACCAGAAGGAAGCCAGCGCCGAGCAGCAAGCCGCCTTCGCCAAAGGAAAACCCTGATGACCCTGCAAGACTTCCGCGCCCGCCTGCACAACGAACAGTTCCAGTTCGCCGAAACCCTGGCCTTCGTTGCCGAGCATTACGACTACCAGCCCAGCGCCTTTCGCAACGGCGACGTGAGCAACGCCGCCGGCCAGAACGAAGGCTCGTGCAAGACCCTCGGCCTGGCCCTGCTCGAAGGTTTCAGCCTGGAAGAAACCCTGCGCGCCTTCGGCGAACACTACCGCTCGGTCCTGGCCACCCCGGACGGCAACGACCACGCCAATATCCGCGCCCTGCAGAACAGTGGCCTGGGTGGCGTGCAGTTCGAACAGCCCGCACTCCAGCGCAAGGCCTGAACTGCGCAAGAAGCTGCCCAACTGTCGGTTTTGGCTGACAGACAGCTGTCGATTCCCCGCGTAAGCTTGCCCCACCGAGCGCCAGCAGGATGCTGGCGCGGTTCTATCCGTGGAGTGCAAGGATGCAGCAGAACCTGGCCTGGAAGCCCTGGACCAACCCCGGGGTCGAACATCTCAGCCTGGCCATCGCCCATGACGGCGTCCACGCCAGCAGCCACCTGATCCAGAGTATCCGCGGCAACAGCATCGCCGCGACCTATGTGCTCCGCTACGACGAACGTTGGCGTTTTCGCAGCCTCTGGCTGAAAGCCGACAATCAGGGCCAGCGCAGCCTCGATCTGCGTCGCGATATCCGCGGCCGCTGGTATCTCGACGGCCAATTGCGTGAAGACCTCGGCGAATGCCAGCAGGTCATGCTCTCCGCCTCACCCTTCACCCATACTCCCTTGCTGCAGCGCAGCGCCCTGGCCGCTGGCGACAGCGAGCGCGTCTGCGTCGCCCATGTCGACTTGCTCAGCCTGGGCGTCGAGGCACGCCAGCAACGCTACCTCTGCCAGCAGCGCCAGGCCAGCCATGCGGTTTATCTGTGCGAAGCGGAAGGGCACGCCCCCTGCGAGCTGACCCTCGACGACAGTGGCCTGCTGGTACAAGCCATCGGCCAGTTCATCCGCGTGCGTCAGCACATCCTGCGCCAGGCTGAATGCGCCTGACAGAAACGCAAAAGCCCCGCCTAAGCGGGGCCTTTCACAGGTTCAACAAAACTCAGGGGCGCGCGTTGAGCTGTTGCTGCAGGTTCTGCACCTGGGCGGTCAGGGCATTGATGTTGCGCGTTACCTGAGCACGGAAGGCATCGAACTCGGCCGTGTTGTTGCTCGGTTGCGGACGATTGTCGAACTCGCTGCGCAGCACCAGCAGATCCTGCTCCAGACGGCCGATGGCCTGGCTGGGGTCGCCCTGCTTCTTCAGGGCCGCGATGTCCTTATCCAGTCCCTTGAGCTGGTCCTGCAGCTTGGCCACACCGGCCAGGCCACTTTTCTGCTCGCTGGCCAGCTTGTCCAGGCGGCCGTCGAGCTCACCGCTGGCACTCTTCTGGCTCTTCAGCTCGGCGGCGAACTGCTCGAGGCGCTTGTCCTGCTCGCCCTGCTGACCGGCAACGCCCTGCTGCTGCTTGGTCAGCTCCGCCAGCTTGGTTTCCAGTTGCTTGACCCGCAGCTTGAGCGCTTCGCTGTCGCTGGTGACATTGGACTCGGTGGCGACCACCTTGCCGGAGATATCCTGGATGCGCCCGGCCGCCTCCTCGCTGATCCGCGCGAAGCTCTCCTGGGTAGCGACCAGTTGCGCCTCCATCAGCGCGATCTGCTGATAGCTCCACCAGCTCAAACCACCCAGGGCGATCATCAAGGCGCCCACCAGCGCCCACAGCGGCCCGGTACCGAAACCACGTCGACGCTCCACCTGCGCATAGCTTCGCGCCGGCTTGGGTGCCGTCTGCGGGGCAGCCTGATAGCCATCCGAATAGTCATCGCGGTCGCGCGGATCGGTGGTCAGGCTGGGCATATGCTCCAGTTCGTCGTGAGCGTCGTTACGCATAAAAACCTTCGGCTAGAACCGCAAGAACAATCGGGGCCGGCAGTATAACCGCTTCACCGCCCAGTCTTCAGTGCCTCACCTTCGCCCGCTACCCACGGGCGAAGGTCAAGACCATCCCAGGTATTAATGCGCCTTAACCCGGTGCAGCGCGCACCAACCCGGCGCCGCCGCGACACCTGCAACCTGTGAAGAACCGCACATTCCGCGACCTGCTGCGCTGGTACGCCGCTTGCAACGTTCTGTACGGGGCCATCGCCCGGCGGTCGTGCCGGGCTTCGACAGACTGGGGAGCGTACATGGAACTGAACAAAGCCGTTCTGGACTGCATGCAAGCACTGCGTCGCCGCCTGCGCGAAGAGCTGAATCTGGACATCCGTCTGAGCCAGCCGGATGTGGTGGAAGCCATGCTACTCGCCTGCCTGCGCTCCAACGATCAGGACACCCGCAACCTCGGCATTCGCCTGGCCGAACTCAGCGACTTCCACGGTGCCAGCAAGCCGGCAACCAGCGCCCCTTCTCGCGGCACGATCGCCGAAATACCCGTGGCGGTGAACGAACCACCGCGTGAGGGTTCGGTACGCATGTATCGTGGCCAGCGCGTGTACGCCTGAGCCATCAGGCGGTTGAGAGCTGGCGGCGCAGCATGCCCATGGCTGCCCAGCAAAGAGCCGACGAAACCGCACCGGGCCCGGTCGCGGGTTTATCCGCGGCTAACAGATATTCCGAGGCACCGCGACCCGGCCTGCATTGAGCGCTGCGCTGGCTACCCAGCTAGTTTTCAACAACCTGCTGACGCGACTGGACGAGCCGCAGTGGACGGTCGATAGTTTGCCCATCGAGTCTCGTCAGGGAGCATCGCATGGCCGCTCGCCCCGTCTGGTTGACCTGTCTGGAAAGCAACCCTCCGGCGTTGCTGGAGGCGGCGCTGTGGATTGCCGCCGAACACCATCCAGAACTGCGACCGGCCGAGGTGCTGCGCGAGTTCGCCAACCTGCGCCAGCAGGTGTCCGCCGGCCTGCCCAATCTGGCCGCACCGGACCTGGCCCAGCCGCTGCTGCGGCGCCTGGGAGAGCTGGAGTTCCATGAAGACGACGACAATCCGCTGCGCCCACAGGCTGCACTGCTGCATCTGGTGCTGCAACGCCGGCGCGGCCAACCTCTATCCCTGGCGCTGATCGCCCTGGAACTGGCCCAGCGCCTGGACATTCCCCTGCAGGCGGTCAACTTCCCTGGCCACCTGCTGTTGCGCGTACCCGGTGCCGACCATCTGCTCGACCCTTGCAACGGCCGCCGCCTGTATACCCGCGATTGCCGCGAACTGCTGCTGCGCATGGCCGGCCCCTCGGCCGAACTGCATGCCAGGCACTTCATGACCTGTGATGCGCCAGCCCTGCTCCTGCGCCTGTCGCGCAACCTCTGCCACCTACATGGCACGGCCGGCGATCACCTGGCGGCGCTGAAGGATGCCGAGCGCATTCTCCTGCTGGCACCGCCGAACAGCGCCGATCACCTGCTGCGCGCGGCTATCTACCACGAGCTGGATTGCCCGCAGGCCGAGCGCTTCGACCTGGAGCGCGCACTGCTGCTGTGCGAGGACGAACGCGAGCGGGTACGCCTGGCCCAGCGCATCGATCAGCTCACCCGCCTGGGTCAAAGCCCCGCGCTGCATTGACGGTCGCGCCGACAATACCCGAGCCCTGTATCACGGCCATGGCGAGGCTACTCGCCAAGCTCTCTACCCGAACCAGCAATCCACAACACATATCGGCCTCTGGTCACTGGAACTCACCGTGCCGTCCCTTGCCGCCGGTGAAACGCTGCGCCCCGGCTTGTGTCTCGCCGCTGCGCACCACTGCCATGCCGCCCCGGAACTCGGCACCCAGCGCCTCGGCGAACGGCAGCTCCCACTGGCCATAGGCACTGGCGCGATCGGCCAACATGCAACGCTGCGGGAAAGTGGCGATCTGCCGGGCCAAGCTCTCGGCCACGGCGCGGGCCTGGCCAGGCTCGACCACACGATTGACCAGCCCCATCTGCAGCGCTTCATCGGCCTGCACCGGGCGGCCGGTGAGGATCAGGTCCAGTGCTCGCCCCTGGCCGACGATGCGTGGCAGGCGCACCGTCCCGCCGTCGATCAGCGGCACGCCGAAGCGCCGACAGAACACCCCCAGCACGGCATCAGCCGCCATCACCCGCAGATCGGCCAGTAGAGCCAGTTCCAGGCCACCGGCGACGGCATGGCCCTCGATGGCGGCGATCAACGGCTTGGCGAGCTGCATGCGGCTCGGCCCCATGGGACCATCGCCCTCTTCCTCCAGGCGGTTGCTGCGTTCGCCGCCCTCGGCCACGGCTCCCAGATCGGCGCCGGCACAGAAGGTGCTGGCGGCACCGGTGAGTACCGCCACCCGCGCCGTTTCGTCCGCCTCGAAGTCACGCAACGCAGCGGCGAGAGCTTCGGCCGTGGGGCGGTCGACGGCATTGCGCACCTGCGGCCGGTTCAGGGTCAGGATGGTGACCGGGCCATCTTTCTCGACCAGCACGCTCATGACAGGGTTCTCCACGGCAAAGGGTTAAGGGCGGCGCCGAGCCATCTGCTCGCAAATCGCGCCCACGAAAAAGGCCGGCATCGCTGCCGGCCTTCAACTTAACCCTGGACTGCGGGTAAATCAGCCGGTTGGCCGATTTCCCCGAATCACTGGCGCATCAACCCATGTGCTTCTGCAGGTTGGCCATCATCTCGCGCAGGGCGGTAACGTTGTCATCTGGATGCACGGCGCCTTCGAAATCACCGATCTGCTTCCAGCTGGCCGCCACGTCTTCCGGGCTGAAGCCAACGCGCGGGTCGAAACCGGCGCCCAGGCTGCGCTCCCAGCGCACCTTGCCCATCCAGCCGCCACCGACTTCGTAGAGGCCACCGGTGTCCTGGCAATGGTCGCTACCGAGATACACCACCAGCGGGCTGACCAGTTCCGGCTTGAGCTGCTCGAACACCTGCGGCGGAATCAGACCTTCGGTCATACGCGTGCCGCCGGTGGGGGCGATGGCGTTGACCAGTACGTTGTTCTTGCGCCCTTCGATGGCCAGGGTGCGGGTCAGGCCGTACAGGCCGAGCTTGGCCATGCCGTAGTTGGACTGACCGAAGTTGCCGTAGATGCCGGAAGTGGACGCGGTGAAGATCACCCGCCCGAAGCCCTGCTCGCGCAGGTGCGGCCAAGCGGCGTGGGTCACCTTGTAGGCGCCCTCGACGTGGACCTTGTAGACCAGGTCCCAGTCGGCGTCCTCCATCTTGACGAAGGACTTGTCGCGCAGGATGCCGGCGTTGTTCACCACCACGTCGACGCGACCGAAGCTGTCCAGCGCGCACTGCACGATCTTGCCGCCATCGGTCACCGAGTCGTGGTTGGCCACGGCCTCGCCACCGGCGGCGCGGATCTCCGCCACCACCTTGTCCGCCGCCGAGGCGTTGGCGCCTTCGCCGTGCGTGCTGCCACCCAGGTCGTTGACCACCACTTTGGCGCCATGCTTGGCGAACAGCAGCGCATGAGCGCGGCCAAGGCCGCCACCGGCGCCGGTGACAATCACAACCTGGTCTTGGAAACGGATGGCGTCGCTCATGAACGGGGTTCCTCGGTCAGTCTGGAAAACCGCGAGTGTCCCGCAGCCAAGTGAGCGCGGCAATCAAACGCGGCGCCACTGAATATCTAGCAATAAGGTGACGGGATGGTCACGCCGGGCGCAGCAGGCTCAGGTGGTTGTACAGATGCATGACATGGGCCTGGGCGTATTCGGCATGACCCAGTGCGCCATAGGCGAAATGCGGTTCGAGCGCCCCCTGGTAAGCAGCAAAGCGTTCGAACGCCGCCTGCAGGCGCTGCAGTGCCGCCTCCTGGCTGGCCGGTTCGACCAGCGCCGCGGCGCCGGGGATAGCTTCGGTCAGCGAGTGGCGCATGGCGCCGCGTGCGCTGAACACGGCGAAGGCGGCCGGGCCGACACTGTGACGGAACCAGGCCGGCTTCAGCTCGGGATAACCATCCATCGAGTATTCGATGCTCTGCGCGCAGTGGTTGAACACCTCGGCCGGGCTCCAGCCCTTGAGGCTGGCCAGCTCACGCCCCTGAAAGCCGGCCAGTACCTGGCGCGCGCCCTCCAGGCTCACTGCCGCCGGCGCAACGCCCGTCGGCAACGCCCAGAAACCAGCCCCCAGGGCCACCGCGCCGCCCACTGCGGCCCCTTTCAACAGAGTGCGTCGCTGCATGTATTGGCCTCCTAGGGCCTGTTCTCGTTTCGTTCGCAAGCCGCGTTGCTGCGCAAAATCGCGCAACCCCGGGACGGGCCAGTTTTGACGCGGAACGTCGTTACTCGACGGCTCATTTGGGCAACCAAACTTCGCGTCTCGCGCCTAGCTCCGCGTCAAAACTGGCTCCGTCGCGGCCGTGAACGGAACGAGAACAGGCCCACGTTCACGGAATTGCAGATAGTGGCCGAGCACCTCTTCGGGCGCTTCGGTTTGCGGATAGTGGCCGATTGCCTCCAGCAAAACCGTGTCCGGGCTCTCGATCAGCTCGCGATAGCGCGCCACCATGTGCGCGCCGGAGATGGGATCGACAGCGCCATCGATCACCCGCATGGGCACCTTCGTCTCCTGCATGGCCGCCACCCAGCGTTCGCGGTTGACCCGCCGATCGAGGATGTAGCGAATCAGGCGGTGCATGATCTTGGGTCCGTCGTTGTGCGCGATCAGCTCCCAGAAGGCGTCCAGCTCAACCTCGCTGGGCGGCGTCTGCGGGCCGAACACCTGGGTGAAGTTCTTCGCCAGGGTGCGCCGCGAGAACAGCCGGCCCAGCAGCGGGCCTAGCGGGCCGAGCAGCAGCTTCTGGGTCAGCACCGGTCGATGGGTCTCGGGGAACAGCCCACCGTTGAGAAATACGCAACTGGCCAGCTGGATGCGCCCTTCCTGGTGCCGTGCGACCAACTCCTGAGCCACGCTGTCGCCGTAGTCATGGGCCAACACATGCACCGGCTCGTTGATCTGCAGATGCGCCAGCAGTGCTTGTTGCAGGTCGGCCTGCTCCAGCAGGTTGTAGGCATGGCCGCGGGGCTTGGCCGAGTAGCCAAAGCCGAGCATGTCACAGGCGATCACCTGGTACTTCTGCGCCAGTGGCTGCCACAGGTAATGCCAGTCCCAGCTGGCCGTGGGGAAGCCGTGGATCAGCAACAGCGGCTCGCCCTGCCCCGCCACCCAGTAACGGATGGCGTGGCCGTTGAAGCTGAAACCGCGCCCCTGCCCTCGCCAGTCGGCCAGAGAAATGCCCGGCAACGCACTCACTGGTCGTATCCCGGCATCTGCGCATCGAGCTTGCGCAGCAGCGCCGGCCAGGCCAACGCACCGCCCATACCCTGGCTGGTCTTCATCACGCCGGCGATCATTGCGGCGGAGCCGTCGAGGATCTGCTGCGGAATATGGATCAGTTCGGCGCCGCCACTCTGCGCCATCACCTGCGCCTCGCAGGCGCGCTGCAGGGTGAACATGCCGAGGAAGGCATCGGCGATGCTGCCGAAGGCGGTGAGCAGGCCATGGTTGGGCAGGATGAAGAAATGCTTGTCGTTCAGATCGGCCTGCAGACGCTCCTTCTCCTCGTGGTTGATCGCCACACCCTCGTAGTCGTGATAGGCCAGGCTGGACAGCACGAACAACGACTGCTGGGAAATCGGCAGCAAGCCCTGCTTCTGCGCCGACACGGCGATGCCGGCAGCGGTGTGAGTGTGCAGCACACAACCGACATCGTGGCGGACTTCATGGATGGCGCTGTGGATGGTGTAGCCGGCCGGGTTGATGTCGTAGGGGCTATCCATCAGCTTCTTGCCAGCCAGATCGACCTTCACCAGGCTAGAGGCGGTGATCTCGTGGAACATCAGGCCGAAGGGGTTGATCAGGAAGTCTTCGGTGCCCGGTACCTTGGCCGAGATATGGGTGAAGATCAGGTCATCCCAGCCGTGCATGGCGATCAGCCGGTAGCAGGCGGCGAGATCCACACGGGCCTGCCATTCGGCGGCAGAGACCTTATCCTTGACGTTCGGGAGCTGGAGCGGAGCGTTCACGGCGAGTACCTCGGCACTTGTTGTTGTGCCAAGGAGTCTAGCGCCGGGTGCCTGCCTCTCCAGTCGCCTTGCCGGCCAGCGCAGTGGCCTTGCGAGTCATAACAGTTCGGGATGGCGCGCCATCAATAACGGCCAGTGCGCCTGGGCGACCGGGTCGTCGGCCAGCAGCTGGAAACCGTCGAAACGGAACTCCGGCGCCACGCTGCAGCCGACCAGCGTGAAATCGCCCAGGCTGCGCGCCGCCTGCCAGGCCTGGGCCGGCACCACGCGCTGCGGCAGTTGCTCGGCGGCCACGGGCCCGAGGCGTTCGCGGCGCAGCTCGTCGGGGCGCTCGCCGATCAGCAGCTCCAGCGGCGCGCCTTCGTGAAAGTGCCACAACTCGTCGGCATCGACCCGATGCCAGCGACTGGCGATACCGCCCGGCAACAGAAACAGGATGGCACTGGATAGCGCACGCCCGGCTGCATCCACCTGGCTCGACGTGAACATGCGTCGGTAGTAGCCGCCCTCGGGATGGGCGACCAGCTGCAGCTCGCGGATCAGTTCGGCGGCGCGCGGGTGCATCAGGCGCGCAACGCCTGCACCAGTTCGTCCAGCCAGGGCTGGGCGTCGTCTTCCGGGGTCACCGTTTCGCTGGCATCCAGGCGCAGCATCGGCAGCGCTTCGCGCATGCCCAGTTCGAGCAGCAGCTCGCGCATCTGTTCGCCGCCGCCGCAGAACACGTCATAACTGGAGTCGCCCAGGGCGATCACCGCACCAGGCAGGCCGCTCCAGGCCGGAAAGCGGTCGCGGATGGCGTAGTAGAGGTTCTGGATATTGCCTGGCAGCTCGCCCATACCGGTCGTGGAGGTAACCACCAGCACGGCTTCCGGGGCAAAGGCCAGAACTTCGTCGAGCTCCACACCCGGCTTGTGCCAGGACTGGAAACCGGCCTTGTCGAGCACTTCGACGGCACGCCGGGCGACGTCCTCGGCAGCGCCGTAGACCGAACCGGAGAGGATGGCAATCTTCATGAATCACTCCGCAACATGCTGAAATTGCCCGGCATTATGCCGCAAGTGAACAGCCCGTCGGGATGCCATAGAATGCTTGCAACAGCGATGGGGAACCCGCACATGATCAACGCCAAGCTCCTGCAACTGGTGGTCGACGCCTCCAACGACGGCATCGTGGTGGCCGAACAGGAAGGCGACGACAACATCCTGATCTACGCCAACGCAGCCTTCACACGCCTTACCGGCTATGCCAGCGAAGACATCCTCTATCAGGACTGCCGCTTTCTGCAGGGCGACGACCGTGACCAAGCCGGCATCGTTGCCATCCGTCGGGCAATCCGCGAGGGCAAGCCGTGCCGTCAGGTCATCCGTAATTACCGCAAGGATGGCGCACCGTTCTGGAACGAGCTTTCGATTACCCCGGTCTTCAACGAAGGCGACCAGCTCACCTACTTCATCGGCATTCAGAAGGATGTCAGTGCAGAAGTCGAAGCCAAACAGCGCGTCAGGGAACTAGAAGGCGAGGTAAGTCGTCTGAAGGCTGAGATCGCCTCACTGAAAGCAGCCCGCTAACCGCGCTCACTACGAGTTCGGCGCAGTAATTGCTTGCGATCATGCATGCCCCATGGAGGGTCTCATGTCCGAGCACGCCACCTTATCCAGGGAAGAACTGGATTACATTCGCCAATTGTTCAGCGCCCAGCTGATCGGCAAACCTTTGCCGATTCCGGCCTTCAAGGTCGATGGCGGCCCGCTGGCCAACGCTCTGCTCGCGCGCCTTGGCCTGCATGCGCAACTCAGCCTGGAGGCGCAGCTGGAGCACTGCCGCATGAGTTTCCCCCTGCACCTGGTGGAAGACGAACTGCATGGCCTGCAACTGGAAATGGGCGCGCCCAGCATCTTCGAAGAAGGCGCCGTGCTGCGCCCCTGGCGCCTGACCTTGAAGAAGCCGCTGGCCTTGCGCGCAGCAAACGGCAAAGCCAGCACCATGCGGGTGCTCGAACTGGCCCCCGGCAGCCTGCTGCTGCAGACCAGCGACGGCCATCCGCCACCCGAGCTGTTCGACCTCTGGCTGGCGCTGCCAGGGGCGGAGAGCATGCCGATACACGGCCAGCTGATTCGCCGCACAGATAGCGACCAGGCGGCCTACTACCTGCAGTTGCAGCATCGCGAACATGCCGAACGGATTCGCCAGTTTCTCTTCGAGCAGTATCGCGAGCGGAACCCGCAATTGCAGGCGACCGGCTGAGCGTCATAGACAACTGCCAATCTCAGACTGAAGACACATAGGCCAAACCAATCGTGGTTATGTCTTCATTCAATTTAGCGATTAAGGCCGATGCGGCTAGAATGCGCAGCATCAAGTTTCCAACCCCCAACAGGAGTTCTCTCATGTCCCTGATCAACACCCAGGTTCAACCCTTCAGCGCCAACGCTTTCCACAATGGCGAGTTCATCCAGGTCACCGAGGAAAGCCTGAAAGGCAAGTGGTCCGTGCTGATCTTCATGCCGGCTGCCTTCACCTTCAACTGCCCGACCGAAATCGAAGACGCTGCCAACAACTACGCCGAGTTCCAGAAGGCCGGTGCCGAGGTCTACATCGTGACCACCGATACCCACTTCTCGCACAAGGTCTGGCACGAAACTTCCCCGGCCGTTGGCAAGGCTCAGTTCCCGCTGATCGGCGACCCGACCCACCAGCTGACCAACGCTTTCGGCGTGCACATCGCCGAAGAAGGCCTGGCTCTGCGCGGCACCTTCGTGATCAACCCGGAAGGCGTGATCAAGACCCTGGAAATCCACTCCAACGAAATCGCTCGCGACGTATCGGAAACCCTGCGCAAGCTGAAAGCTGCCCAGTACACCGCTGCCAACCCGGGTCAGGTTTGCCCGGCCAAGTGGAAAGAAGGCGAAGCCACTCTGGCTCCGTCCCTGGACCTGGTCGGCAAGATCTAAATCTGCCTCACCCTCCCCGAGCCCAGGCTCGGGCTGGGTCCAAGACCTGCGCTGTCAGGGTCGTAACCCGACCCTAGTGGTGCCCGATGCCCGGGCGCGATCCGCCCGGGCATTTTATTGCCCGAATTTTATGTCTTTGAGGACTTCCCCCCATGTTGGACGCCAATCTTAAAACCCAGTTGAAGGCCTACCTGGAAAAGGTCACCCAGCCGTTCGAGATCGTCGCGTCCCTCGATGACGGCGCGAAATCCCAGGAGCTGCTCGGCCTGCTCCAGGACATCGTCGGCCTGACCGGCAAGATCACCCTGAAGACCGACGGCAGCGATGCCCGCCGTCCGTCCTTCGCCCTGAACCGTCCGGGCGAAGACACCGGCGTGAGCTTCGCCGGTATCCCCATGGGCCACGAGTTCACCTCGCTGGTACTGGCCCTGCTGCAAGTCGGTGGTCACCCGTCCAAGCTGGACGCCGAGACCATCGCCCAGATCAAGAGCATCGAAGGCACCTTCGAGTTCGAAACCTACTTCTCGCTGAGCTGCCAGAACTGCCCGGACGTGGTCCAGGCACTGAACCTGATGGCCGTGCTCAACCCCAACATCCGCAACGTGTCCATCGACGGCGCGCTGTTCCAGGAAGAAGTCGAGCGCCGCCAGATCATGGCCGTGCCGAGCATCTACCTGAACGGTGAAGTGTTCGGTGCCGGGCGCATGGAAGTGAAGGAAATCCTCGCCAAGATCGACACCAATGCCGGCAGCCGCGACGCCGAGAAGATGAACGCCAAGGACGCCTTCGACGTGCTGGTGGTTGGTGGTGGCCCGGCCGGTGCGGCCGCTGCAATCTACGCCGCGCGTAAAGGCATCCGCACCGGCGTGGCGGCCGAGCGCTTCGGAGGCCAGGTGCTCGACACCATGGCCATCGAGAACTTCATCTCGGTACAGGAAACCGAAGGCCCGAAACTGGCCCGCGCCCTGGAAGAGCACGTGCGCCAGTACGAGGTCGACATCATGAACCTGCAGCGCGCCTCCGCCCTGGTTCCGGCCAGCGCAGAAGGCGGCCTGCACGAAGTGAAGTTCGACAACGGTGCCAGCCTCAAGGCCAAGACAGTAATCCTCTCCACCGGCGCCCGCTGGCGCGAGATGGGCGTACCCGGCGAGCAGGAATACAAGGCCAAGGGCGTGTGCTTCTGCCCGCACTGCGACGGCCCGCTGTTCAAGGGCAAGCGCGTGGCGGTGATCGGCGGCGGTAACTCCGGCGTCGAGGCGGCCATCGACCTGGCCGGCATCGTCGCCCACGTCACCCTGCTGGAGTTCGCCGACACCCTGCGTGCCGACGCCGTGCTGCAGAACAAGCTGAACAGCCTGCCCAACGTCACCGTGATCAAGAGCGCGCAGACCACCGAAGTGGTCGGCGACGGCCAGAAGGTCACCGGCCTGACCTACAAGGACCGCACCACGGAAGAACTGCACACCGTCGAGCTGGAAGGCATCTTCGTGCAGATCGGCCTGCTGCCGAACAGCGACTGGCTGAAGGGCACCGTGGAGCTCAACCGCTTCGGCGAGATCATCGTCGACGCCAAGGGCGCCACCAACATCCCCGGCGTGTTCGCCGCCGGTGACGTGACCACCGTGCCGTACAAGCAGATCGTCATCGCCGTGGGCGAAGGTTCCAAGGCCTCGCTCTCCGCCTTCGACCACCTGATCCGCCACAGCTGATCGATACCGCTGTTCGCAAAGGGCCCCTCGGGGCCCTTTTTCATGCCAGGTTAGAGCATCCTTCTGGTGGGGGCGGCTTCAGCCGCAATAGGAACAGCACAGAAGCATCGCGGCTAAAGCCGCTCCCACAAGAGCCTTTCCGTGTACCGGACAGGCCGGCCTGATCGAGACAGCAACCTCACCCTGCCCTGGTCTTTTGTGTCGACGAGGCACAGTGCACACTGTGCCTCCCCCCGCTCTCGATTTGCCCCATGAATCCCGAAGACCTGCTGCTCCTCGTCACCCGCACCATGCCCTATGGCAAGTACAAGGGCCGTCTGCTGGCCGACCTGCCGGGGCATTACCTCAACTGGTTCGCCCGCGAAGGCTTTCCCAAGGGTGAGATCGGCCGCCTGCTCATGCTGATGCAGGAGATCGACCACAACGGTCTCAAGCCGCTGCTGGAACCGCTGCGCAAACGCTGATGCCCGTGCATTTGCACACGCAATAACGCAGCCGCCACAACGCCTCCTCGTTTAGCTTTAGCAGCACAAACACGACGAGGATTTGCCAGCATGCATCGCTATTTCAGTCTCGCCGGGCGCACCGCCCTGGTCACCGGTGGCAGCCGCGGCATCGGCCGCATGATTGCCCAGGGCCTGCTCGAAGCCGGCGCACGGGTGTTCATCTGCGGGCGCGATGGCGCCGCCTGTGAGGCCACCGCCGCCGAGCTCAGCCAGTACGGCGAGTGCATCGGCCTGGCTGCCGACCTGTCCGGCGAAGAAGGCGCCCGCGCCCTGGCCGCCGAACTGGGCCAGCGCATCGAACAGCTCGACATCCTGGTCAACAACGCCGGCACCAGCTGGGGCGCGCCGCTGGAGAGCTACCCGGTCAAGGGCTGGGAAAAGGTCATGCAGCTCAACGTCACCGCCGTGTTCAGCTGCATCCAGCAGCTGCTGCCGCTGCTGCGCAAGGCCGGCAACGAGCAGAACCCGGCGCGGGTGATCAACATCGGCTCCGTGGCCGGTATCAGCTCGATGAGCGAAGAGGCCTACGCCTATGGCCCGAGCAAGGCCGCACTGCACCAGCTGTCGCGCAACCTGGCCCGAGAGCTGGTCGGCGAGCACATCAACGTGAACGTCATCGCCCCGGGGCGTTTCCCGAGCAAGATGACCCGCTTCATCTCCAACGACGAAGCCGCACTGGCCGCCGACGTGGCGCTGATTCCGATGAAGCGCTGGGGCCGCGAAGAGGAGATGTCGGCCCTGGCCATCACTCTGTGCAGCGCGGCGGGGGCCTATATGACCGGCGCCATCATTCCCATCGATGGTGGTTTCACCCTTTGACCTGAGGCGAAATGCCACGCGCGGGAATGCACCCTGGCTCTTAGAGTGTGATCAGTAGATCTCTCCAGGAGCCAGGGACATGGACCAAGAAGCAGATGCTGCACTTGCCCGCGACTATCAACGCATTCACCGCGAGGCGGTATTGCTCGCCGGCAGCCTCCCCGACCTCGGCCAACGCGCCACGGTCTACCACCATCTGTACCAGGACTCCGGCGGGCGCAACGTCTTCCCGCTGATTGCCGCCCATGGCGCGCTCTGGGGCAGCGGCTATTTCGCCCTGGGTCTGCGTATCGGCGCCCTGCTCTCCGGCCAGTTCCTGCTTGACCCGGCACGGCGCCGCGACAAGCTGCGTCAGCTGCACGCCTTCGCCGATGCCTTCCGCGAGATCAACCGGCGTGTTTGCGTAGAGGCCTACTGCGCCTATCACTTCAGCAAACTGCATGGCCTGAGTGCGGGGGCCGAACGCTACATACAGCCGCGCCTGCTGGACGCGCTCAACCACTGCCATCGCGCCCAGGCCGAGGCGCGAGCGCTGACGCCCGGCGAACGCCGCAACCTGTTCGAGGCCTTCTTTCTCTGGGAACAGGCCGAGGTGGTCGAACCGGCCGTGGCGACCGCGCTGGCGCAACTCGACTGGCCGCTGATCCGCCGCGTGGCGCTACGCCCGCGCATCCGCTTCGCCTACTTCACCAGCAGCCGCAACATGCAGTTCCACGATTTCGCCTCGACCGCCGAGCGCATCGAGAAAGGCATGCACGCTTACGAGTTGGCCGAACAGGCCGGGCTGGACAACGTCGAGGTGACGCTGGCGCACTACGGCATATTGCCGAAGGTGTTTCACGGCGATCCGTTGCTGTACTTCAACGCGCTCAAACAGCGCCTGATCGCTCAGCCACCACTGGCAAGCGTGACGGGCGGATAGGCCTCTTCCCACGCGGCAACCAACTGGGCCCTTGCTGTGCCCTCCAGGTGCAGCAAACCCTCGCGCATGGCCTGTTGGGCATCCAGCTTCCCTGCTTGGAGGGCCTGCAGGGTGCCCTCGCCCGTCACCACCAGCGCCTCACCAGGCCTGGGCGGCGGCGCATGCAGCGTTACGCCCTGGCCGCTGAAGCGTACCCACAGCCCTGGCTCCACCAGCAGCAGGCTGAAGCCTGTCTCTAGCAGGGGCAAGCGGGTGCGCAGCGCCTCCAGCTGATGCAACGTACGGCGCATGCCGAAGCCCCCCGGCAGTGGCAACGGCCGCGCCAGACGCCGGCTTTCGTAGGCCTGCTGCAACGCCAGGGAAACACCCAGCGAGGCGGGATGGGCAAGGCTGAGGTCGACGGCCAGACCGTCATAGCTGCAGGCCCGGGTCGCACCCGGCACCAGCAGCATCAGGCTCAACGCCAGGGCAAAGCGGCGACCGGCAGGCATACGCGGGGCTGAGCACGGGGGAGCTTGGATCGGCCGCATCAGAATCGATCTCCTGGCCAGGGCGCCGCGTCCACGCGCGGCGCCGTTAGCCTCATGGCGTGACGATGTTGAACCAGAAATCGAACTTGTCGAGCAGGCCCATGAACTCGCCGAAGGCGGCAGGACGGCCATCGAACTTCAGCTCGCCGGAGGCAACCTTCTGCTCCAGGGTGGCTCGGCCCAGCTGGATGGCTTCCAGAGTGCCCTTGCTCATGCTCAGCCCGACATCGGCCTTGTCGCTCGCCTTGGGCTCGTAGGTCAACACACCGTTTTCCACGGTCAGGGCATAGCTCTTGCCGAGGTCGGTGAAGGTGAAATTGAGCACCAGCTTCTTGCCCGCCGCACGCTCGCCATTGAGGCGCACGGCCAGATAATCGAAGAGCATTTCCGGCGGCATCGCACGGATCATGTCCGGACTGGCGGTCACAGTAGCGGCGCCCGATGGCACGCCGTTGCGCAGCTCGTAAGCGCCCTGCAGATACACCGAACGCCATGGACCGGACTCGGCCTGATAGCCCAGCTGCTCGAAGCAGTCGGCCAGCAGGTTCTTGGCCTCGGCATTGTCCGGCTCGGCGAACACCACCTGTTTGGCGGCTTCGGCAACCCAGCGGTACTCGCCCTTGGCGTAGTCGGCCTTAGCGCGCTTGAGCACGGCAGCGGAACCGCCCATGTATTCCACATACTTCTTCGCGGCCGGCTGCGGCGGCAGCTTGTCGAGGTTGGCCGGGTTGCCGTCATACCAGCCCATGTAACGCTGGTAGACCGCCTTGGCATTGTGCTTGAGGGTGCCGTAGTAGCCACGGGTCGGCCAGTTGCTTTCCAGCTCCGGCGGCAGCTTGATGGCCTCGGCGATCTCCTCGCCAGTCATGCCCTGGTTCATCATGTGCACGGTCTGGTCGTGGATGTACTTGTAGACCGCCTGCTGCTTTTTCAGATAGTCATGAATTTGCGTCTTGCCCCACAGAGGCCAGTGGTGGCTCTGGAACTTGACCTCGACCTTGTCGCCATACAGCGCCTCGGTCTCGCCGATGAACTTGGCCCACTCCAGCGCATCGCGCACCTGGGCACCGCGCAGGGTGTACAGGTTGTGCAGGGTATTGGTCGTGTTCTCGGCCATCCACATGGCCTTGTGCTGCGGCAGATAGGTGTTCATTTCCGCCGGAGCCTCGGTACCCGGCGTCATCTGGAATACCAGCTTGACCCCATCGACCTCCAGCTCCTGGCCGGTCTTGCTGACAAACTCGGTAGGCGGAATCAGCGTGGTGCTGCCGGTGGACACGGTCGGTGCCAGCCCCGCGTTCACACCACCCTCGGCGCTGCGCGGCAGCAGAGCACCGAACATGTACACGCCGCGGCGAGCCATGGCATTGCCGGCGATGACGTTCTCGCTGATGGCGTGCTCGTTGAAGCCCTCGGGGGCGATGATGCGTACCTTGCCCGCCTTGACGTCGGCCTCGTCGACGATGCCGCGTACCCCACCGAAATGGTCGATGTGCGAGTGGCTGTAGACCACAGCCACCACGGGTTTCTGGCCCAGGTGCTGGCTGACCAGCTCGTAGGCAGCCTTGGCGGTTTCCTGGGTCAGCAGCGGGTCGAACACGATCCAGCCGCTCTTGCCCTCGATGAAGGTGATGTTCGACAGGTCGTAACCGCGCACCTGGTAGATACCGTCGGTGACCTTGAACAGACCGTACTCCAGGTTCAGCTGGGCGTGTCGCCACAGGCTCGGGTTGACGCTGGCAGGGGCCGGCAGATCATTCTTGATGAATGCCTTGTAGCTCTCCATGTCCCAGACCACCTTGCCGTTGGCATCCTTGATGGTCAGCGTATCGGGCCTGGCGATAAAGCCGCGATGGGCATTCTCGAAGTCCTGGCGATTGGCGAATGGCAATTGCTCCAGCACGGCGTGGTTGGCCGCGGCGGTGAACTCGGTGGCGGGCTTGGTCGGTTGCGGCGCAGCCTGGGCCACGCTTGCCATCAGCAACGCGCCAGCGACACTGGCCGACAGCAGGCATTTCAAGGGATGAAACATGTAGTGGGTCCTCAATTGTTGTTATGGCTGTTCTGCCGCGGCCTCAGGCCCGGGCGATCCACTCAGCAGCACGTTCGGCCAGCATGATGGTCGGCGCGTTGGTATTGCCGCCGACCAGGGTCGGCATCACAGAGGCATCGACCACGCGCAGGTTCTGCAGGCCATGCACACGCAGCTGGCCATCGACCACCGCCATCTCGTCGTGGCCCATCTTGCAGGTGCCGATCGGGTGGTAGATCGAGTCGGTACGACGGCGCAGCAGGTCGATCAGCTGTTCGTCGCTGTGCAGGTCGGCGCTGTACATGTCCTTCAGGCCAAAGCGCGCCATCGCCGACTGGGCGACGATGTCGCGGGTCATGCGATAGCCCTTGAGCAGGGTCTGCACGTCATCGTCATGGCCGAGGAAGTTGGGGTCGATACGCGGTGCGTCGGCAGGGTTGGCCGAATGCAGACCGACGCTACCCACGCTCTTCGGCCGCAGCACGCAGACGTGGCAGCTGAAACCATGGCCCCAGTGCAGCTTGCGGTTGTGGTCGTCGAGGATGCTGACCACCGAGTGCAGCTGAATATCCGGACGCGCCAGACTCGGATCGGTCTTGAGGAAACCGCCGCCTTCGGCGAAGTTGCTGGCCAAAGGGCCGCGTCGTTTAGCCAGGTATTGCAGCAGGGCCGAGCCCATCTTCAGGCTGCCGCCCAGCGAGTAGCCGAGCAGCGAGTTGTCAGTACCCTTGTAGCTGAGCACCACGTCGGGGTGGTCGTAGAGGTTCTGCCCGACCCCCGGCAACTCGTGCTGCACACCGATGCCCTGGGGCTTGAGCTCGGCCTCCGGGCCGATACCGGACAGCATCAGCAGTTGCGGGCTGCCAAATGCACCGGCACAAACCAGGACTTCCTTGCGTGCATTGATGGCAACCGACTGCCCCTTGAGCCGTACCTGCACCCCGGTGGCTTGCTTGCCCTGCAGCAGGATGCGCTCGGCCAGGGTGCCGGTGAGCACGGTGAGGTTCTCGCGCTTGCCGCGGATCGGCGTGAGGAAGGCGGCGGCAGCGCTCCAGCGGCGACCGTCACGGATGGTCACCTCGTACTGGCCGATACCTTCCTGCTCGGTGCCGTTGAAATCGTCGTTGTGGCCATAACCGGCCTGCTTGCCCGCCTCGATGAAGGCGTGGGTGGCGGCATGGGCCTCGATCTTGCCGACGTACAGTTCGCCATCCGCACCGTGATACTCGCTGTTACCCAGGTGATGCATCTCGCTCTTGCGAAAATACGGCAACACATCCTGAAAGCCCCAGCCCTGGTTACCCAACGCCGCCCAGTCGTCGTAGTCGGTCTGGTGGCCACGAATGTAGATCATGCCGTTGATCGAGCTGCTGCCGCCGAGGGTCTTGCCGCGCGGCTGATAGCCCTTGCGCCCGCCCAGCCCGGCCTGCGGCACGGTGTCGAAGGCCCAGTTGACATGCCGGGTCGGCAGAATGGCGGCCACGCCTGCGGGGGCATGAATCAGCGGCGAACGGTCTTCCGGGCCGGCCTCCAGCAAGCACACGGAAACCGCCGGATTCGCACTCAGACGGTTGGCCAGCACGCAACCCGCCGAACCTGCCCCCACGATGACGTAGTCGAACTGCATGGCACCCTCCAACAGACAGTGAATTTGGATTCAGAAATTCATTGTTGGCGAGGCACGGTCGGTTTAGATTGATCTTTGACGACACAGATTTGACTCTTGACGACATGGAACCTTTCATCCGCACCACCTCCTTCGCCGGTTTTCGCGAACTGGTCAGCCAGCTCGGGGCCGACCCACTGCCCTATCTGGAACGCTTCCGGGTGCGCCCCGAGCTGCTCGACGATGAAGACGCGCGCGTACCCTTTCGCTCGCTGGTGGGGATGCTGGAGGCGGCGGCCGACGAGCTGGAGTGCCCGGACTTCGGCCTGCGCATGAGCGAATACCAGCACCTGCACGTGCTCGGCCCCATCGCCCTGATTGCCTGCAACGCCAGTAGCGTTGGCCACGCCCTGGCGGAGATCGTGCGCTTCATCGGCTACCACAGCTCGGGCATCGTGCTGGATCTCGACCTCAGCGAAGCGCACATGCCCTGCCTGGTCATCGAACTGCGCCTGCCGGGGGCGCAACGGCAGATGGCGGAACTGGCCATGGGCGTGGCACTGAAGACCATGAAGCTGCTCTGCGGCTCGACCTTCGCCCCTCAGGCGGTGCAGCTGGCCAGTGCCAGCCCGGTGCCGGCGGCGCGCTATCGCCGCCACTTCGGTAGCGAGGTCTATCTCGGCCAGGCACGCAATGCCCTGGTGTTCGCCGAGCGCCAACTGGGGCAACGCATCGAACGCCAGGATCCGACCCTGCACCGCACGCTGGTGCAGTACCTCAGCCAGATCCATCTGCTCGGCGCACCGGATCTGCTGGAGCAGGTGCGCCGCCTGGTGCTGCGTCTGCTGCCGATTCAGCAGTGCCGCCTGCCCCTGGTCGCCGAGCAGCTCGGCCTGCACGAACGCAACCTGCAGCGCCAGCTGGCCGAGCTGAACCACAGGTTCGACGAACTGGTCGAAGGCATTCGCCGCGAGCGTGCGGATTTCTACCTGGCCGAGCGCGACATCCCCATGTCGCAGATCGCCGGCATGCTCGGCTACAGCGAGCAGAGCGTGTTCAATCGCGCTTGCCGCCGCTGGTTCGCCATGACGCCCGGCGCCCGCCGTCGGCAACTGCTGGAGCGCTCGGTCTAGGCCGTCAGCCCCAGCTCCTTGGCCCGCGCCACCGCCTGGGTGCGACGCTCAACGCCCAGCTTGAAATTGATGCGCTGGGCGTGGGTCTTCACCGTATGCAGGGAAATGAACAGCTCCTCGGCAATCTGCTGGTTGGACAACCCACGTGCGATCAGTTTGAGCACATCCAGCTCACGCTTGCTGAGCAGCGCCAGCTGCGGATTCACGGTCCCCGTGCTCTCCACCGCCCAGCGCATCATCGTCGGATTGCGCTGCGCCAGTGCCTGCTCGACACTCACCAGCCCCATCTGCCGGGCCAGCGCCAAGGCATCGAGAAAGGCCTGCTTGGCCTGGGCATAGCGGCCCTCGCCATGCAGTCCCTCGGCCAGGCTGAAACCTATCTCGCAGGCCAGCGGGCGGCGCCCTGCTGCAAGCGCCTCGGCGTGCATCTGCTCCAGAGTCGCCAGAGCGTCGGGGCGGCCATCGCCCTGCAGACGCGTCAGATTGAGCAGCAGGTTCAGGCGCAGATTCATATCGGGCACGCCGAAGGGAGCCAAGTGGCGACCCGCCTCATGGGCGCTCAACAGGCTCTTCTCCACCTGCCCATGCTGCCCCTGGGCCAGCCAGAGCCTGGCCTTGGCAGCCAGTAGCACGCCGCGATAGTGCTGGGCATCGATGTGCTGGTACTGCAATTCACGCTCGGCATCGGCGATACGGGCAAAGGCCGAGGCATAGTCGCCATGCAACGCATCCAGCTCGACCAGGCCCAGGCAGCCCCAGACCACCGCCGGGTCGGCACAGGCGCGGCACTCCTGCATGCCCGCGACAAAGGTGGTTTCGGCCTCTTCATAGTGGCCGCGCTGCAGCAGCAGGCTGGCCCACAACAGCTGGGTCCGGCCACGCATGGGGCTCGGCTCGGCGCCCCAGGCCTGGGTGAGTTCGGCATGCAGGCGGCGCAACAGGCTCTCGGCGCGCAGCAGTTCACCGCGCATCTCCAACAGCTTGGCATGCTCCAGGGTCAGCAGGCTCTCGAACGCCAGGCTGCCATGCTCGCGCGCCTGCTTGATGGCTTCACGATTGAGCTCCTGGGCGCGCTCGAACTGCCCCTCGATCAGCGCTTGCTCCACCAGCATCAAGCGACACACCAGGCGCTGACTCCAGGCCCGCTCCGGCAACTCCTCCACGGCCTCGGCCAGCAGCGTCACGCCTCGCGCGATGTCGCCCCGATGGAAGGCCAGCTTGCCCGCCAGCGCCTTGATCTGGGCGACCAGCTCCTGCTGGCGGCGCGCGGAGGGTTGCGGCAGGCAACGCTCCAGCGCGTGAATATAGTGTTGCGCCTCGTCGAGCCGGCCGCTGAGTACCGTCGCCCAGCCATTGAGCAGCGTCAGGCGCAAGGTGCTGACCAGCATCTCCTGCGGCAACTCATGCTGCCATTCCAGCAGCAGGGCAATCCCCCGCCCCTGCAGCAGGCGGTCCTCGGTGTAGCGCTCCATCAGACTGGCCGCCACCTCCGGCTGCCCGGCGCGCAGCGCGTACTCCAGTGCCGGTCGCACATGCTCCAGGCCGAGGTAGTGCTGGCAGGCCTTGCGGAACAAGGCCTTGGTCATGCTGGCCGGCAACTGCTCGGCCAGCAGGGCCGCTATTGCCGGTTGAATGCGCAGGGCCTGCTCGTCCTGGTCGACCGGTTCGACGAACAGCGCACACTCGCGCAGGTGTTTGAGCAACGCAGCACCCTCGCCCACCCCCAGCAGCTGCTCGCACAACGGCGCATCGAACTGGGGAAAGTGCGCCAGGGAAAACAGCGCCAGCTGCCAGTCGCCCGGCAACTCGTCGAGCACCTCCCGCCGCAGATAGTCCAGCATCAGCTCGTGGTTGCATTCGGCCGGCAACGGCTGGCCCGGCTTCAGGCCCAGCAGGCGCAACCGTACACCCGCACACCACCCCTCCGACCAGCGGTGCAACTCAAGCAGCTCCTGACGTTGCCAGGCATGCCCGGCCAGGCTGACCAACTCACAGACCTCGTCCGGGGTGAAGGCCAGCTCGCGACCGTCCAGCTCGAACAGATCGCCACTGAGCAGCATCCGTGTCAGTTGCAGGTGGGGGCGGCGGCGACTGGCGATCCACCAGCGCACGGAGGTCGAGGATTCCTGCACCAGCTCGTTGAGCAGCTGATCCAGCGCCTCATCTGGGGTGCGCGGGTAATCGTCCAGCACCAGCCAGAGCGCTTGCGCCTGATCAATGAGCAGGTCGCGAACCCGCTGCGGATCGTCGCCGGGCAGGCACAGGGCTCGCCCCAACCGAGCCAGCAGGGTGTCGGCCGCAAGCGGCTGGCCACGCAGATCGAGACGGACCAAGCGGGTATCGGCCGGGCACTGCTCCATGCACTCGTCGAGCAGGGTGCTCTTGCCGCTGCCGGCTTGTGCCCACAACAGGCGCAGGCGGCAATCGGCTTCCAGCAACGCATCTCTCAGGCGTGGACGCGGCAGGTTACGCGGGGCATGCATCGTGTAGGTGCTCGATTCTTGTTGGTGTGCCTTCATCCTTACAGAGCCCCGCTGCGCTAGGCAAATGTACAAAACATAAAAAAAGCGGCCCGGAGGCCGCTCAAGACTTGGAGTAGCTCGTTTGAATCAGCGCACGCCGGCCTGGCGCAGGGCCGCCGGGGTGTACTGGGAAGCGGTGGCCTTGGCACCGAACTCGTAGGCCTGCTTCTCTTCGTTCTTCAGACCGAGCACCGAGTAACGACCGGAGATCAGGTCATACAGGCCCTCGGCGGTATAGCCCGGGACTTTCTTGTGATAGTACTGCTGGGCGTACCCCTCACCCACGCGCCACAGCTGGCCACGGCCGTCGTAATGATCGATCAGCGCGGCTTGCCAGGTGTCCTCGTCGAAGTACATGTGGCGGGTGGCGTAGATGTGACGCTCGCCCGGCTTGACCTTGGCCACCACTTCCCACACGCGGTGCAGCTCGTAGCGCACCAGGTCCTGGTCGATATGGCCGGCCTTGAGGATGTCGGCGTACTTCAGCTTCGGCGAGTCCAGCTTGTAGTTGTTGTACGGAATGTACATCTCCTTCTTGCCGACCAGCTGCCAGTCGTAGCGATCCGGCGCACCGTTGTACATGTCGTAGTTGTCCGAGGTGGCCAGGCCGTCGGCGGCAGTCGCCGGACCGTCGTAGGCCACCTGCGGAGCACGGCGTACGCGGCGCTGGCCGGCGTTGTACAGCCAGGCCATGCGCGGCTCTTTCACCTGGTCGATGGTCTCGTGCACCAGCAGCACGTTACCGGCCAGGCGCGCCGGCGCCGTCACGTTCTGGATGAAATAGAACAGGATGTTCTCGGCCTTGCTCTTATCCAGGTCCGGCAGTTCGCTGGGGTAGGACACCTCGTCGGTGAACTCGACCATATTGAAGGAGCCGTTGGCCTGCGGCTGTACGCGGGTCATGTAACGTTTGACGTTACCGCCGCGGTAACGGGTACTGTGGTTCCACACCACCTCGACGCCCGACTTGGGAATCGGAAAGGCGTAGTAGCGGCTGTCGCTGAAGCCCTCCAGCCCGTTACCACCACCGATGGTCGAGGTGTTCAGGGCGCTGGTCTTGATCGCTGCGTAGATATCGTCCGGCAGGGCCGCCGTACGGTGGCTCGGATATACCGGGATCTTGTAGCTGTCGGGGTAACGCTTGAGCATCGCCAGCTGGCCAGCGGACAGCTTGTCCTTGTACTGCTCGGCGTTCTGCACGGTGATGGTGAACAGCGGCTGCTCGCTGGCGAACGGGTCGGCCAGGAAGCCCTTGGCATCGACCGCACCGGCGTCAACGGGCAGGCCACCGGTCCAGGCGGGAATGCTGCCGTCGGCGTTGGCAGCCTTCTCGGCCCCCATCGGGGTCAGGCTGGTGCCCAGCTGGGCAGCCTCTTCCGGGGACACCTTGGCCATGGCCACGCTGCTGGCCAGCAGGCTCAGTGCCAGGGCGCCAGCTTGAAACAGGGTATTTGTCGCTTTCATCTGCATAGTCATCCTAGATTCCGATCTGCGCTTAGAAGCTCATGCCCACGCTGAAGGCGAGGAAGTCGCGATCAATCAGCGTGTTGTAGTCGCCACCGAAGAAATCGGTGTAGGACAGGCTGGCGGTGTAGGTGTTCTGGTATTCGGCATCCAGGCCGAGGCTCACGGCCTTGGCACCTTCGTTGAACAGACCATTCGGGCCGTAGCCGTCGACGTCGTGCGACCAGGCGATGCTCGGCTTGAGGTTCACACCGGCGAACACGTCCGGGTAATCCCAGATGGCGCGGGCGCGATAGCCCCAGGAGGTGCTGGTGACGAAGCCGTCGTCCTCGCAGTACTTGCTGACGTTCTCGCCAGAGGCCCCGGCGCCGGAACCGTTGTTGAGGGTGCCCTTGTTCAGCCCCACGCAGGTGGCGGACACACCCGCACCGAATAGCGGGCCGGCGCTGTTAGCCAAGGTGCCCGGCAACGGACCAGGTCCGTACATCGGGTCGCGGCCATAACGCACATCCGAGGTGCTTTCCAGGCCGCCGACATGCACCACGCCGACTTCGCCAACCAGGGTCAGGCGGCTGGCGCCCATGACCTGATCGAAGAAGTGGGTAAAGGTGGTCTGGAACTGGGTGATTTCCTTGCGGCGATAGCCGGTATTGTCCTGACCTGGAGCAGGGTTGAGCAGAGACGCGTTGCCCAAGCCCACCAGGTTGGTCAGGCCCCCGTACAGAACGTCGGTGGTGTTGAGGGCCACCGGCGCGTTGGGGCGGTAGCTGATCTCCCCCTGCCAGGCGGTGCCGGTGGGCAGCGTGGTGGAGAAGCTCAGACCGTAGAGCTGGATATCTTCCGGATACTCCAGGTAATAGCCGGCCTGGGCGGCACCGGCTATCGGCCGCAGAGCCCCCGTCGGGCCAGCTGCCGGGAAGGCAGCCTCAATCGCAGCCAGGGTCGCCGCATCGGGTACGGCAATGCCCAGGAATGGCGTGCGGCTGTGGTAGTTCATGAAGTAGGCACCGAACTCGGTGTCCAGCGGCTCGAAGATGTAACGCAAGGCAGCGCCCCACTGGCCGCCGTCGCGCGCATCACGATCGCCGTTACGCTTGACCAGAACACCTTCCTCGTTAACGTCGACGCCGAAATTCTGCTCCAGCAAGGGCAGCAACGCACCACCGCCCAGGCCCGCCAGCACCGAACGCGGCGCCAGTACACGCAGGTTGTCATCGCAACCATCGGCCGCTACGTCAGCCTGGGCGAAGAAGGTGCCGCAGTTGTCGATAACGGTCTGGTCCCACTCCAGCTGGTAGAAGGCCTCGGCAGACAGGTTGTCGGTCAGGCTCTGCGACACGTAGAACATGTTGACCGGGATCAGGCCTTCCTTGATCTCGGCGCCCGGACGGCGGAAGGCCGCCGCGTCGATCGGGTTGATCGAGTTGATCGAGTTGAGAATGAAGGTGCTCTCGCCCCAGCTCACCACCTGCTTGCCCAGGCGCACGGTGCCGGGCTGATCGCCGATGGAGTAGTTGTGGTAGGCGAAGGCGTCGAGGATCTGCCCGCCGGAGGACTGCGCCCCTTCCTTGCGGTTGGAGTCGTCGATGTCCTTGAACAGGCGGCTCTCGTCCTTCAGCTCGAAGTCGTACCAGTACTTGCCGCGCACGAATACGCCGCTGTCGCCGTACTTCAGTTCGAGGTCGTGGATGCCCTTGAAGATCTTCGAGAAGGTCTCGCCCTTCTTGAAGTTCAGGTGGGCATCGTCGGAGGTCTGCGACAGGCCGTCGCCGCCATTGTTGGCGCCGATCAGGTCCGGGTCGGCACTGCGCATCGACCAGCTGGCACCGACGGACAGGGACGAGTCCAGCTGCCCTTCGATCTCGCCGATATCGAAGCTCACGGCGTGCACATTGGCAGCGCCGCTCAGTGCTACCGCTGCGGCTAGCGCATGCAGCCGGAAGTGTGTGCGCCCTGTTGTTTTTGTAGTCATGAGGCTATCCCTTGTTGGGTGTGTCGGACAGCCGCAGAAGCTAATGAATCATTTCTACCTAGGTAACGGATGAAAGAGTGATCCGCTCAATCACTACTAAGTATGAGTGCCTCGATGCCAGAGACGCCGGGCACGCGCCAACCTGGCCACACGACAGGCCTGCTCGAAGCACGCGAAGAGAGGGCTTTGAAGGTTACTGGGCCTGATCCAGCTCGGCCTTGAGCGCCTCATAGGCCGGTGCGGCGTAGATGCCGACCTCCACCGCCAGCTCCAGCACCCGCGGCAGGTCGCTGGTGTAGACGAGTACGCACTGCAGCTCGTCGTCGAGCGGCTCGCTGATATCCACCAGCACATAGCCGCCCTTTTCCTTGTACAGCGCCGAGAGCTGCACCTGGATGCGGTTCAGCGCCTTGAGCGGCTCGACCTTCTGCAGCTGCTTGGGCTTGATGTTGAACGTCACATCGGGGCCGAAGGAGTCGATGATCTGCTGCAGCAGCTGCTCGTAGCTGTCGGCCTGGAACAGCACGGTGTCCGGCAGGCTGCCGATCACCACCCACTCGCCCAGGGGGATGGGGAAATCGTCGTCGTAGTTGATATCGGGATTGGCGGCGAGGAACGCCGCCGGGTCGGCATAGGCCTGAGCCGCCTCGTCGGCGATGCGAGCGATCTCCTCGTCGGTCATGCAGCCGGAGCTGATCAGGGTGATGAGTTCGAGGAGTTGGGCTTTCATCGGGCGATCCTGGGCGATGACATCGGGCGCATAGGATAGCTGGCGCGGCCGCCAGCGGCTAAGGAAAGACTCAGTTCCAGGGCCAGTACACATCCGCTCTTGTGGGAGCGGCTTCAGCCGCGATGCTGTTGCGTTGCCTCTATCGCGGCTAAAGCCGCTCCCACAGAGGCCGGGGCCCAACTAGTCACCGTGCCGCACCGCCAGCTGAGTAAAACGCACCTCGCCAACATCCTCGTCGCCGTCCCTGTCGTCGTCCTGCACATAGGCGCCGGCCTTGAAATAGAAGCGCACCTCGCGCCAGGCCGGATCGCTGGCCAACACATCGTATTGAATGCGCTCGCCCTCGACCTGCACCGTCACCACCCCATCGCGCATGGTGATGGCATAGCTGAACGGCGCGTTGCCCACTTGCGCCGCGAAGCTGTGCTTGTACTCCTCGTTACTACCCTTGGGGTGGCGCTTGATCAGTGCCTTGAGCTGGCCTTTGTGCCACTGCAGCTTGACCAGCGGGCGGGCGTCGAAGCCGTGGATCTGGCCGACGATGATCTTCTGCGTGCTCGGCGCTCGCAGCACCTGGGCACTGGCGTTGAGCTGGTGGGAGCCGGCGACCGACCAGTTGCGGTTGTCGTCGGCGGGATCGAGCAATTCGCGCAACTCGGCGCGCGGGTAATCGGAGTTCCTGGTGCTGCCGCCGCCGGCCGGCGCGACGAAGGCCATGCTGCCGTCACCGGCCAGATGGAAGTAGCGCGAGGCGTAACCGCCGCGCAGCCTGGCGCTGTCCACCTCGCTGGCGTCGGCGTCGGGCAGGGTCAGCTTCCAGTGCGAGAGATCGTAGCGAGCTCCCGGCGCCTGGTAGGGCCCCTCCTTATCGGTGCTGCAGCCACCCAGCAGCAGACCCGCCAGACAAAGTAGTGGTCGATGCATCGCCGCGCTCCCGGATCGTTGGTCGGACCCTGTGCAGACCGCAGGACCACGCCCGGGTTCACAAGCCGTGGCCATTGCCACGCGCGAAACCATTCGGCCCCCCCCCCAACGACTGACCCATCAATGTTTGGCCCTCGCGGGATGAGCCTGTAATATCCCGCGCCCGAAATTCAGGAGACAACACGTTGGCCATTCACTACGCAGCCTCATCCGATACCGTTGCCTGCGGGCGCACTGGCGCCAGCCTCACCAGCACGGCGGATACGGCTCAGGTTTCATGCAAGCTATGCCTGCGTGCCATGGAGAAGAAAACTGCCGAGCCGGTACGCAAGACGCCCAGCCTTGCCGAGCTCAGAGCCGCAGCAAAAGCCGAGAAGATCGAGAAGATCGAGAAGATCGAGAAGATCGCCCCAAGCATGCCGGCAGTCGCAGCCGTGGCCAAGCCCGTTGCAGGCCAGGGCGCGCGCGCCGAATGGCGCAAGCGCCTGGAGCAGCTGCCGGGTCGCAATCGTCTGCCCCGTGGCCTCTCGCGCCAGGCGTTCATCTAGTGGCTTGTGCGGTTAATTCGTGCACTCAAATTCGAGTGTCAGGGTTTGCCAGGCTAGGCGCCGCGACGAGTCGTAGCAGGGCTACGGCGAGGAGTGGCAACGACGCGTGGTAAAGCCTGGCGCCGAAGTTGAGTATTTGAATTAGCCAAACAGGCCACTAGTTCCAGGCCGGCGGCGGGCGCCAGACAGCAGCGCCCGCCCGTCGCTAGCGCAACCTCAGCGCAGCTTTTCCATCATCTGGTAGTACCACATGCCGGCGGCCAGCATCGGGTTGCCGAACACGTCGCCCATCGGCACCTTGATGTGCTTGCAGGCGGCGAAGGTGTCGTAGTGGCCCAGGGTGCCGGTCAGGGCGTTGGCCATGATCTCGCCCATGATGTGAGTGGTGGCGATGCCGTGGCCGGAGTAGCCCTGGCAGTACCAGACGTTGTCCGACAGCTTGCCCAGCTGCGGGATGCGGTTCATCACGATGCCCATGGCGCAGCTCCACTGGAACTCGATGTCCACGCCCTTGAGCTGCGGGAAGGTGGCCTCGATGCACGGGCGCAGTTCCCCGGCGATATCCCGCGAGTCACGCCCCGAGTAGTTGGCGCCGCCGCCGAACAGCAGGCGGCCGTCGGCGGTCATGCGGTAGTAGTCGAGCACGAAGCGGCAGTCGTACACCGCCAGGTCCTGCGGGTTGAGCTGCTTGGCCAGCTCGCCCAGCGGCTTGGTGGTGACGATGCCGCCCATCGCCGGGAAAATCTTGCCCTTGAGCTGCTTGGGCTCCAGCTTGTGGTAGACGTCGCCGGCCAGCATCACCTGCTTGGCATCGATACGCCCGCCCGCGGTGATCACCGCAGGGTTGGCGCCATGAACGATCTCCAGCACCTCGGAGTGTTCGAAGATCAGCGCACCCAGGCCCTCTGCAGCCTTGGCCTCACCGATGCACAGGTTCAGCGGGTGCAGGTGCATGTTGCGGGTGTTCTTCAGCGCGCCCTGGTAAATGTCGCTGGCCAGGTGCGCACGCACCCCGGCGGCATCGAGCAGGGTGACTTCGTCGCCCATGCCGCGGCGCTGCGCTTCCTCGTAGGAGGCTTTCAGCTCATCCATGTGCGCCGGCTTCATCGCCGCGTGCAGATGGCCGTGCTTGAGATCGCACTGGATGCCGTACTTCTCCACCCGGTTCTTGATGATCTCATGGCCGCGCCAGCGCAGATGCCAGATGAAGTCATCCACCTCGGCGCCGAGCTTATTGCGCATCTGCTTGCGCATGGCCTCGTCGCCGGACAGGCTGCCGGTGACCTGGCCACCGTTGCGCCCGGTGGCGCCCCAGCCGATCTTGTGAGTCTCGACGATGGCCACCTTGAGACCGCGCTCAGCCAGTTCCACCGCCGTGGCCACACCGGTGAAGCCACCACCGATGATGGCGACGTCGACGCTGACCTGACCCTGCAGGGTCGGGTAGTTGGTTTCCTCGTTCAGCGTGGCGCTGTAGTAGGACTTGGCCCGCGAGGCAGCGGGAATCACGGCGTGGGTGGCGGCATTCATCAGGGTGTTCCTTGTTGGAGAGTCGGGAGCATTGTCCCGAGGTAGCCCGGAGTCACTCCGGGGCGCGGCTGGCGCAGGCTCAGCCGTTGCAGTCAGCAGATTCGGGCGAGCGCCGCATCCGGCGGCCGCGCGTGGCGGCAATGCCAGAGCGCCCAGAAGGCCAGCAGCTCGCAGTGCGCTGCGGCACCGAAGCAAGGCGCGAGCCGCGACGGGGCGGCGCGGTACGGCGCGGGCGAATGAGGAATGGAAGAACTCATGAACAAGGAGACTCGCACGCCGCCTAGCGCCAGTTAAATCGGATTCTTTACATGTTCAGTTTCGTCATCACTAAACATTAATCGCGCACGCCCCAGGCACCCCGCAGCGCTCGCAGGGCCTCGCCAATCGCCGCCTCCGGCACGGCGGCGAAGCCCAACACCAGGCCGGCACGCTGGTCTGGCGCGGTGCTGCTGTCGCTCAGCCAGTAATCGCTCAGGGCATTCAGCTCCACCCCGACGCGACTGGCCGCCGCAATCAGCTCGCGCTCGCGGGCCAGGCTGGCGACGCGCACGCACAGATGCAGGCCGGCCTCCACCGCCGGTAGCGGTGCACAACCGGCAATCTCGCTCGGCCAGCCGGCCAGCAGCGCATCGCGGCGGCTGCGGGCGGCACCACGCATGCGGCGGATATGCCGCTGGAAATGTCCGGCAGCGATGAACTCGGCCATCACCGCCTGGGTGCCGATCTCCGAGTGGCGCATGTCCAGTGCGCGGCGGCGAGCGAAGGCCTGGGCCAGTTGCGGCGGCAGCACCAGATAGCCGAGGCGCAAGGCGGGAAAGGCGATCTTGCAGAAGGTGCCGACGTAGAGCACCCGTCCCTGCCGATCCAGCGCCGCCAGGGGCGCCAGCGGGGTACCGCTGTAGCGGTACTCGCCATCGTAGTCGTCCTCGACTATCCAGCCGTCGTGACACTCGGCCCAGTCCAGCAGCTCCAGGCGCCGCGCCAGCGACAGGGTGACGCCGGTCGGGTACTGGTGCGAGGGCGTGACATAGGCCAGTCGACAGCCGCCGACTCGCTCCAGCTCCGCCGTATCCAGCCCTTCGCCATCCACGGCAATACCCTGCAGCTCGGCGCCAGCCACGGCGAAGGCATGCCCGGCGGCGCGATAACCGGGGTTCTCCACCGCCACCCGGTCGCCCGGCTGCACCAGCAACTGGGCGCACAGGCTGATGGCCTGCTGGGCGCCACAGGTGACCACGATCTGCGCCGGGTCGCAGTGCAGGCCGCGGCTGTTGCGCAGATAGGCGGCGATCAGCTCGCGCAGTTGCCTGTCGCCGGCCGGGTCGCCATAGCCCAGGCGCGCCGGCGAGGGCTTACGCCAGAAGCGCGCCGACAGCCGCGCCCAGGTCTCGAAGGGAAACAGGTCGAACGCCGGCACGCCGACGCGAAAGGCCCGTGGCGCGCCCTCCAGCGGAGCGGCCAGGTGATGCTGCTGCAGGCGCTGCAGGGCCACACTCGGCGCCGGGCCGGCCGCGACCTGCGCTGGCGGTCGCACCACGCTGCTCAGCTCAACCACATAGGTGCCGGCGCCGACCCGCCCCTCGACATAACCCTCGGCGTACAGTTGGTCGAAGGCGCGGTTCACCGTGTTGCGCGAGATTGCCAGCAGGCCCGCCAGGTCGCGGCTGGCCGGCAGGCGCGCGCCGCCCGCCAGCCGGCCGTCGAGAATGCGCTCGCGCAACGCCTGGTACAGCTGGCGCGCCAGGCCCTGGGCCGGATCGAGGCGAATGCCGGACAGGTCGACCGGCAGCGGAGCGGGCATGGCCATGAATTGGCTCCATGAAAGTCACAGGAAATGGCTCTTACAACAGACCAATATCCTGCCTAGCATGGCTCCATCACGCCAGAGGATCACCCATGTACCTGCCCTCCTCCTTCCGCCAGGACGACCTCGGCGAACTGCACCGGCAGATCGCCGAAACGCGCCTGGCCACCCTGATCAGCCACGGCCCGAGCGGCCTGCAGGCCAGCCATCTGCCGTTGCTGCTGGTCGCCGACGAAGGCAAGTTCGGCACCCTCTACGGCCACTTCGCCAAAGCCAACCCACAATGGCGCGACCTGGTCGAAGGTCATGAGGTGCTGGTGACCTTCCAGGGCCCCGAGGCCTATGTCAGCCCGTCCTGGTACCCGGCCAAGGCCGAGCACGGCAAGGTGGTGCCGACCTGGAACTACATCGCCGTGCACGCCCACGGCCAGGCCGAGGTGTTCGACGAACCCGAACGCCTGCTGCAACTGGTCAGCCGCCTCAGCGACCAGCACGAGGCCGGCCGCGCCCAGCCCTGGGCCGTCAGCGATGCGCCGCGCGAATACATCGACAGCATGCTGCGCGCCATCGTCGGCTTCGCCCTGCCGATCCAGCGCCTGGAAGGCAAGTGGAAACTCGGCCAGAACCGCAGCGCTGCCGACCAGCACGGCGTGCGCGACGGCCTGAACAACAGCCCCGACAGCCGCGACCGCGCGCTGGCCGCACGCATGCCCCTGCAACCATGATGACCAAGGAAGCCCCCGTGTCCAAACTCGATATCCGCGCCGTCAGCGCCGCCGACCACGCCAACTGGCTGCCGCTCTGGCAGGCCTACCAGCGCTTCTACAAGACCGAGATCGCCGCCGAGACCAGCACCATTACCTGGCAGCGCTTCCTCGACCCGGCCGAGCCCATGCACGCCGCCCTGGCCTGGCAGGACGGCCACGCCGTGGCCCTGGTGCACTGGATCTTCCACCGTTCCTGCTGGACCAGTGGTGACTACTGCTACCTGCAGGACCTGTACGTCGACGAAAACCTGCGCGGCGGCGGCATCGGCCGGCAGATGATCGAACATGTCTACGCTCAGGCGCGCGCCGCCGGAGCCTCGCGGGTGCACTGGCTGACCCAGGAAGACAACTACGCCGGCCGCCAGCTGTACGACCGCATCGCCGACCGCTCCGGCTTCATCCAGTACCGCAAGCTGTTCTGACCAGGAGTCGCCCCATGCCCCCGCAAACTCAACTCGACTGGCAGCCCGTCGCCGCCCCCGCCCGCGAAACCCTGCACGGGCGCCATATCCGCCTGGAGCCGCTCGAAACCGGGCGCCACGGCGACGAGCTGTGGCAAGCCCTGCAAGGGCCGGACAGCGATACGCTGTTGTGGGACTACCTGCCCTACGGCCCTTTCCCTGAGCGCACAGCCTTCGATGCCTGGCTAGCTGGGCACGCGGCCAGCGCCGATCCGCAGTTCTTCGCCGTGATCGACCTGGCCAGCCAGCGCGCCGTCGGCCTGCTCAGCTTCCTGCGCATCACGCCCAGGGACGGCTGCATCGAGATCGGCCACGTCGCCTTCGGCCGCGCCATGCAGCGCAGCCCGGCCTCCACCGAGGCGGTCTACCTGCTGGCCGAGCTGGCCCTGGGCACGCTGGGCTACCGCCGCCTGGAATGGAAATGCAACGCGCTGAACGCCCGCTCCATGCGCGCCGCCGAGCGCCTGGGTTTCACCTTCGAGGGCACCTTCCGCCAGCACATGGTGATCAAGGGGCAGAACCGCGATACGGCCTGGTTCTCCATCATCGACAAGGAATGGCCAGCCTGCCGCGCCGCCTTCCAGCGCTGGCTGGCGGCGGACAACTTCGATGCACAGGGGCTGCAGAAACAGCGGTTGGAGGCGTTGCGCGCCAAGTAGTCGAGGCAGCCGCGCTACTAATCCCAAGCTGCCAGCAGCCGGGTCACGACCTCGTCCTCGAGCACGCCCTGTTCGCTGCCGGCGTGGAACACCGCGCAGCTGGCCGAGCCCTCGCCACGGACGGCGCGGTACACCGCCACCACGCTGCCCGGTCCACCGCCAGTGTGGCCACTGAGGACCAACCCGCCATTGACCGGCCCCTGCATCAGGCCCAGGGCATAGCCGGGAGCCTGCCACGGGCGCCCGGCAAGCGGCCCGCCGAGGGTTTTCACGCGTTGCATCTCCTGCAGCAAGCCGCTCGGCAACAGCTGCCCGGACAACAGCCGTTCCAGCCAAATGGCGGCCTCCGCCAACGGCCCGACCAACAGGCCGTGATAAACCCAGCGCGGGTCGTAGACAGTGATTGCCCCCAGGTTTACCCACTGCAGATCGGCCGGCGTGCCGGCGAGACGAGCCTGCTTCAGGCCGAGCGGCGCCAACGCACGCTGCGCCAGCGCCTCGGCAAGGCCGAGCCCGGTCAGTCGCTCGATCAACCGCACCACATAGAGATAGCCCACATTGGAATAGCACCAGCCTTCGCCCGGCGGGTAGCGCAGCCGGGTGGCGTCGAGGCGCC
>NZ_LSOF01000017.1 GCF_001592875.1 Pseudomonas sp. BMS12
ACCCCGGCCGCGCCCTGGCCCTGCTGCGCCAGCGCCTGGACAGCCTGGCCGCGCGCCTGCCCCGCGCCGTGCAGGGCCAGCTGCGCGAACGCCGGCAGAAGCTCGAAGGCCTCGCGCAGAACCTGCATATCGTCAGCCCGCTGGCCACCCTCGGCCGTGGCTACAGCATTCTCCTCGACGAGCGCGGCCAGGCCGTGCGCGCCGCCAGCCAGACCCAACCTGGCCAACGCCTCAAGGCGCGCCTGGGCGAGGGCGAACTGGAGGTGCGGGTCGAGGACAATCACCTCACGCCGGTGACCCTGTCGCTGCTGGATTGAACCGCCGGCTAAGCACCCCGAACCATCCTACGAACGGAACGCCAACTGATGCGCCTGATCGTCGCCCTGCTGCTCTGCCTCGCCCTGCCCGTCCATGCCGAAGGCTTCCTCACCCGCCTGCTGAACAAACCGGTGCCCGGCGGCGTTGCGGTGGTCGACCTGGGTGACGGCCCGAGCGCACCGCAGGTGCGCTACCAGGGCAAGCCGGTGCTGGTGATCAGGGAAGACGGGCAACGCTGGATCGCCATCGCCGGTATCCCGCTGACGGTAAAACCCGGCACACAGCAGTTGCAGGCGGACGGGCGCACACTGAGCTTCACGGTTGGTGCCAAGCGCTATCGCGAGCAACGCATCACCCTGAAGAACAAGGAACAGGTCAACCCGAACCCGGCCAACCTCAAGCGCATCGAGCGCGAACTGGCCGAGCAGAACGCCGCCTACCGCCAGTTCAGCCCTCGCCAGCCGAGCAACCTGCTGCTGGACAAGCCGGTCAACGGCCCACTGTCCTCCCCCTTCGGCCTGCGTCGTTTCTTCAACGGCGAGGAGCGCAACCCGCACTCCGGGCTGGACTTCGCCGCCGCGGCCGGCACCCCGATCAAGACCCCAGCCGCCGGCAAGGTGATCCTGGTCGGCGACTATTTCTTCAACGGCCGCACCGTGTTCGTCGACCATGGCCAGGGTCTGATCAGCATGTTCTGCCACCTGTCGCAGGTCGGCGTGCAGGTCGGCGACGAGCTGGCCCGCGGCGCGGTACTGGGCAAGGTCGGCAGCACCGGACGCGCCACCGGCCCGCACCTGCACTGGAACATCAGCCTCAACGATGCCCGGGTTGACCCAGCCATCTTTATTGGCGCGTTCAAGCCCTGAGTCGCAATCCGGGCTTACAGATGCGGCTTGGGCTCGCGGACAGGCTTTGCTAAGGTCCTGCCGCTTGAGCCATTGCACTACGAGAACTCCGGCATGCCCGCGCAACTGCAAAACGCCCTGGACTGGCTGAGCCGTCACCCCGAACTGCACACCATCTTCGCCCTCGGCGCCCTGCTATTCGTTGCCTGGGCCGCCAACTGGCTGGTCAAGCGCATCCTCGTACGCGGGCTGAATCGCGCGATGGGCGCTACCCACCTGGGCCGCACCACCAATATCCGCGACAGCGGCATGATCAAGCGCCTGTCCAACGTGGTACCGGCACTGATCCTGATCAGCGGCGTGCACCTGCTGCCCAACCTGCCAGAAGCGGTGACCAGCGTGGTGGTCAATGTCGCCTCCGCCTTTATCGTGCTGACCGTGGCCCTGGCCATCAGCGCCCTGCTGGATATCATCAACACCCTTTACCAGCTGCGCCGCGACGCCCACCTCCGACCGATCAAGGGCTACCTGCAGGTGGTGAAGATCGCCGTCTTCGCCATCGCCACCATCCTCATCATTGCCAGCCTGATCGACCGCTCGCCGCTGATTCTGCTGTCCGGCCTCGGCGCCATGGCCGCCGTCCTGCTGCTGATATTTCAGGACACCCTGCTGTCGCTGGTGGCCAGCGTGCAGATCAGTTCCAACGACATCATCCGTGTCGGCGATTGGGTGGAGATGCCGCAACTGAATGCCGACGGCGACGTGATCGACATCGCCCTGCACACGGTCAAGGTGCAGAACTGGGACAAAACCATCAGCACCATCCCGACCAAACGCTTCATCACCGACGCGTTCAAGAACTGGCGCGGCATGGAGGAAAGCGGCGGTCGACGGATCAAGCGCTGCCTGCACCTGGACCAGAACAGCGTGCACTTCCTCAGCGCCGAGCAGCAGGATGAACTGCGCGGCGTTGAACTGCTGACCGACTACCTGAACGACAAGCAGGCCGAACTGCTGGCCAGCAACGCCGAACGCAACGACCCACGCAACACCCGCCGCCTGACCAACCTCGGTACCTTTCGTGCCTATGTCGAGCGCTACCTGCGCCAGCATCCTGGCATCCACCAGCAGATGACGCTGATGACGCGCCAGCTGCAACCGGGTGCCGACGGCCTGCCGCTGGAGATCTACTGCTTCACCAACACCACCACCTGGCTGGCCTACGAGGGCATCCAGGCCGATATCTTCGACCACCTGCTGGCGATCCTGCCGGCCTTCGGCCTGCGCGTATTCCAGAACCCAAGCGGTGTGGACTTCCGTGCTCTTGCGGACGTAGCACCTACCGCTCGTCGACCTGAGCCGGAGCACGTTTAAGTCCCGTAACGCCCTGCCGATCTATCCAGTGAAGCCGGACAGCCGTCCGGTGGATATGGGTGAGCGGTTGATGCTGACGGTCAACACCAACATCGCCTCGTCGTTCACGCGTCGCCAACTGGAAAGCAACGGTACCGGCCTCAATACTTCGCTGCAGCGCCTGTCTACCGGACAGCGCATCAACAGCGCAAAGGACGATGCAGCCGGGCTGCAGATTTCCAATCGCCTGACCTCGCAGGTACGCGGGCTGGGTGTGGCGGTGCGTAACGCCAACGATGGCATTTCGCTGCTGCAGGTGGCTGAGGGCGCGCTACAAAGCGTGACCGACGCCCTGCAGCGCATCCGCTCGCTCGGACTTCAGGCCATGAACGGCTCCAATGGCGTCAGCGAGCGCCAGGCGCTCGACCAGGAAGCCCAGCAGCTGCTGCAGGAAATCAACCGGGTCAACGAAACCACCACCTTCGCCGGGCGCAAGGTATTCGATCAGGGCAGCTTCTCGGTATTGGGCGATCTGGACCAACGCGCGGTCCTCAACTCGCTCAAGGGTTTCTGGATCAGTGAGGGCGAGCAGCGCGTATTCGATGCCTTTGGCCTGCGCGCCGATGGCGCAAAGATGGAAATCACCTTCAGCAACGACAGCAGTAGCCAGGCGCTGGCCTCGGTGTCCTACTCCGGTGCTGACGGTGGTGGGCGCGTGCTGAACCAGACACTCAACGTCAACCTGGCCTATTTCGATGCCAGCACGCTGCCGGACGGCGGCAGCTACCCGCAATACACCGACCGAGTCATCGCCCATGAGATGGCCCACGCAGTCATGGGTCGCACCATGAACTTTGCCGCGGGACTGCCTAGCTGGTTCATAGAAGGGGCAGCAGAGGCCGTACAAGGTGCCGATGAGCGCCTGTTCAACGACACCGCTGGCGGCACCAACACCGCCGCGATAGTGACAGCCTTCAACGCCGACGACGTGAGTGGTTCGGCCGGTTACTCAGGTGGCTATGCGGCGGTGCGCTATATGCACGACAGCATCAAGGCGGCCGGCGGCAAGGGCATCAAGGACATCATGGGCTACCTGAACGCCAATACCGGCGCGACCCTCGATCAGGCACTGACCAATGCCAGCCATGGCGCCTTCGCCAGCCTGGCCGACTTCGGGACTCAGTTCAACGCCGATGCCGCCACCTATGTGGCCAGCCTCGACCTGACCAACGCCGACACCGGCGCTATTGGCGGCCTGGACGCCGACGGCGGCCCTGAGCTGACTGCAGAAGACGTGCTACTCAACCAAGGGACTGGCGTGCCTGGCTCGCAAGGATTCACACTGGTCGAGCCAACCCTGTTCAACGCCAATGGTGTTGGCGGCAACGCCCAGACAGAGTTTCAGGTCGGCGCCAATGCCTATGAAACCATCCAGATCGGCATCAGCTCGTTCAATGCCGACACACTGGCCCTCAGCCGTCTTGACCTGATTGACACCCCCGGCCTGGCGGTGATGGATATCGACGACGCACTGGCCTATATCGACCGCCAGCGGGCCTACATGGGAGCCGTGCAGAATCGGCTTGAGTCGACGATCGAGAACCTGCAAAGCATCGCCGAAAATGCCTCGGCCAGCCGCTCGCGCATCCTCGACACCGACTTCGCCGCGGAAACCTCCAATTTGGTCTCCAAGCAGATCATCCAACAGGCGGCGCAAAGCGTGCTGGCGCAAGCCAACCAGCGTCCTCAGGCCGTGCTCAGCCTGCTGTCCTAGAGTTCACGCAATTCAACACAACGCCCCAGCCATACAGCGCAATAATTCACCAACAAAGAGCCATACCCGCAATACTTTGGCGTTTTGCGCGCAAGCATTGCCATATTTACCCTCCAGCAGTAGGGTTATCAGCATGAAAACAGCTCACACCCTCATTCTGCTGCGGCAACACACCTGCCTGCGCCTGGTCAGTCCGCGACTACGCGGCTGAACCTTCCTCTCGCCTCAACTCTTTCGTGTTGCCCCGGCCTGCCGCCGAATTCAAGGATTTGTCCGATGACCATGCTCAAAGACCCGTCGAAGAAATACCGCCCCTTCACCCAGGTGCAATTGCCCGATCGCACCTGGCCGGACCAGATCATCGACAAGGCGCCGATCTGGCTGTCCACCGACCTGCGCGACGGCAACCAGTCGCTGATCGAGCCGATGGATGCCGAGAAGAAGATGCGCTTCTTCAAGTGCCTGCTCGCCGTGGGCCTGAAGGAAATCGAAGTGGGCTTCCCGTCCGCCTCGCAGACCGACTTCGACTTCGTCCGCGAGCTGATCGAGGGCGGCCACATCCCTGACGACGTCACCATCCAGGTGCTGACCCAGGCCCGTGACGACCTCATCGAGCGCACCTTCGAGTCGCTCAAGGGTGCCAAGCGCGCCATCGTTCACTACTACAACGCCTGCGCGCCGAGCTTCCGCAAGATCGTCTTCAACCAGGACAAGGCCGGCGTCAAAGCCATTGCCGTGGCCGCCGGGCAGACCATCAAGCGCCTGGCTGCCGCACAGCCGGAAACCCAGTGGGGCTTCGAATATTCGCCGGAAGTCTTCAGTTCCACCGAGATCGATTTCGCCGTCGAGGTGTGCAACGCGGTGATCGGCGTGTTCCAGCCGACCCCGACCAGCAAGCTGATCCTCAACCTGCCGGCCACCATCGAGTGCGCCACGCCGAACAACTACGCCGACCAGATCGAGTGGTTCGGTCGCCATGTCGATCGTCGTGACAGCGTGCTGATCAGTGTGCACACCCACAACGACCGCGGCACCGGCGTCGCCGCTTCGGAACTGGCCGTGATGGCCGGCGCCGACCGCGTCGAAGGCTGCCTGTTCGGCAATGGCGAGCGCACTGGCAACGTCTGCCTGGTGACCCTGGCGCTCAACCTCTACACCCAGGGCGTCGACCCCGAGCTGGACTTCTCCGACATCGACGCCGTGCGCAAGGTAGTCGAGGACTGCAACCAGATTCCGGTGCACCCGCGTCACCCCTACGCCGGCGACCTGGTCCACACCGCCTTCTCCGGTTCGCACCAGGACGCCATCCGCAAGGGCTTCGCCCAGCAGAAGGACGACGCCGTGTGGGAAGTGCCGTACCTGCCGATCGACCCGGCCGACATCGGTCGCGACTACGAAGCCGTCATTCGTGTGAACAGCCAGTCCGGCAAGGGCGGCATCACCTTCCTGCTGGAGCAGGAATACGGCATCAACCTGCCGCGCCGCATGCAGATCGAGTTCAGCCAGGTGGTGCAGCGCGAGACCGATCGCCTCGGCCTGGAGATGACCGCCCAGCAGATCTACAGCCTGTTGCAGAGCGAGTACCTCGAAGCCAACAGCCCCTATGTGCTGAAGAGCCATCGCCTGCAGGAAGAGAACGGCATCTGCACCGTGGACGTCGAAGTGGCCTACGACGGCGAGACCCGCCGCAAGCACGGCACCGGCAAGGGTCCGCTGGAGGCGCTGGTCGCCGCCCTGCCGCAGAGCATCGAGATCATGGATTACCACGAGCACGCCATCAGCGCCGGCACCAATGCCCAGGCTGCGGCCTACATCGAGGTACGCCTGAACGGTGGTCGCCCGCTGCACGGCATCGGCATCGACGAGAACCTGACTACCGCGACCTTCCGCGCCCTGTTCAGCGCACTGAACCGTGCCCTGGAACAAGCTGACGAGAAGACTGCGGCGGCCTGATCGCCAGGCACTGACAAAAGGGGGCTTCGGCCCCCTTTTTTATGGCGCGCCATCGCTGGCAACGGCTGGGCGGCACCGTAGCCACTCCCACAAAAAATCCAGGCACGCCCCGTGGGAGCGGCTTCAGCCGCGATGAAGGAAACGCAGATGCCCCGCCGGCGTGTCTTCGTAGCAAACGGCTTCAGCCACCCTTGAGGACGGTCTGCTGCAGGCGGTCACCTGCAAGTTCGCACTTCTGGGCACAGACTCGGCAGGATCGTGCAAGCCGCCTGTAACCCGCCTGCCTTAGCCTCTCCTGCATCGTTTGCACCGCTCAGGAGAGCCGCATGACCACCACCCTCGCCTTCGCCGCACAGAATCCAGAAACCCCACTGGCCCCCATGAAAATCCAGCGCCGCGCCGTCGGCCCGGACGATGTGGCCATCGACATTCTCTACTGCGGCGTCTGCCACTCCGACTTGCACACCGCGCGCAACGAGTGGAACAACACCCTGTATCCCTCGGTACCGGGCCACGAGATCGTCGGCCGGGTCAGCGCCGTCGGCAGCAGCGTCACCCAGTTCAAGGTCGGCGACGTCGCCGGCGTCGGCTGCATGGTCGACAGCTGCCGGCACTGCGCCTCCTGTGGCGAGAGCCTGGAGCAGTATTGTGAAAGCGGCTTCACCGGCACCTACAACGGCCCGGTGTTCGGCGGCGAGAACACCTTCGGCGGTTACTCCCAGCACATCGTGGTCGATCAGCGCTTCGTCCTGCAGATCCGCCACAGTGCCGAGCAACTGGCCGCCGTCGCCCCGCTGCTGTGCGCCGGCATCACCACCTACTCGCCGCTGCGCCAGTGGAAGGTGGGGCCGGGCCAGAAGGTCGGCATTGTCGGCCTCGGTGGTCTCGGCCATATGGGGGTAAAGATCGCCGCCGCCATGGGCGCGCACGTGGTGCTGTTCACCACCTCGCCGAACAAGCGCGACGACGCCCTGCGCCTGGGCGCCAGTGAAGTGGTGGTATCGAAGAATGCCGATGAGATGGCAGCGCATGCCAGCAGCTTCGACTTCATCCTCAACACCGTGGCCGCGCCGCACGACCTCAATCCCTTCCTCAACCTGCTCAAACGCGACGCCACCCTGTGCCTGGTCGGCGCACCGGACTCGCCGCACCCGCCGGCGGACGTGTTCGGCCTGATCTTCAAGCGCCGGCGCATCGCCGGCTCGCTGATCGGCGGCATCGCCGAAACCCAGGAAATGCTCGACTTCTGCGCCGAGCACGGCATCGTCTCGGACATCGAGGTGATCCCCATGCAGGCGATCAATCAGGCCTACGAGCGCATGTTGAAAAGCGACGTGAAGTACCGCTTCGTGATCGACATGGCCAGCCTGGCGTAACGGCTGCAGTGCGTATAACGCCCTCACCCCGACCCTCTCCTGGGGGGAGAGGGGGATGCGAGCCCATCAGCTCAGACTGAAAGCATCGGCGTCCATGTGCGCCGGGAAGCGCTGCCGGTAGGCCGCCAGCTCGGCGGCTGCCAACGTCACGCGGAATACGCCAGCCGCATCACCCGGCGCCAGCAAGGCCTCGCCCTGGAAGTCCAGCACCTGGCTGTCGCCGCTGTAGGGGTGGCCATTGCCGTCACTGCCGATGCGGTTCACCGCGGCCACGTAACACAGGTTCTCGATGGCCCGTGCCGGCAGCAGACGGTTCCAGTGCTGGCGCCGCGCCGCCGGCCAGTTGGCGGTGTACAGCAGCAGATCGGTACCCTCGGGGTCACGGCTCCACACCGGGAAGCGCAGGTCGTAGCAGATCAGCGTGCGCACCCGCCAGCCTTTCACCTCCAGCACCACCTGCTCCTCACCCGCCGCGTAGTGCTTGTGCTCGCCGGCCATGCGAAACAGATGCCGCTTGTCGTAATGCGCCAGCGAGCCATCCGGGCGCGCCCACAGCAGGCGGTTGCGGTAGCTGCCATCGGCGGCCTGGATAATCAGGCTGCCGGTGACCACCGCATCGATGCGCTGCGCCTGCTCGCGCAGCCAGGCCGTGGTCGGGCCGTCTTCCGGCTCGGCCAGCTCGGCCGAGTGCATGGAGAAGCCGGTACTGAACATCTCCGGCAGCACCACCAGGTCGGCGCCGCGCGCCTGCTCCAGCTGGGCGGCGAAGTATTCCCGGTTGGCAGAGGGGTTTTGCCAGGCCAGTTCACACTGCACCAGCGCCAGTTCCAGGTCGTCGTTCTGAGCGTTCATCGCTATCCTCCGCAAGACCTGCGTAGATACCCTGGCCAGTTGCGCCTGGCAAGACGCGGGAGTCGCCACCTTCAGGAGCCAACATGGAAGCCAGCAAGACCCGCACCAGTTTCTACCGCCGCCTGTACGTCGCCTGGCTGATCGACAGCGGCACCGCCACCAGCGTGCCGGCATTGATCGAGGCCACCGGCATGCCCCGGCGCACCGCCCAGGACACCCTGGCCGCGCTGGCCGAACTGGATATCCACTGCGATTTCGTGCAGCACGACGGCGCGCGCAACAACGCCGGCCATTATGAGATCCGCGACTGGGGCGCCATCGACAAGATCTGGGTCGGCACGCACCTCGGGCAGATCAAGCAGTTGCTCGGCTATCCCTGAACCCGAGAGAAGCGCATGCCTCGCCGCCTGCTACTGACCGTCCTGTTCCTCGTCACCCTGTTCGCCCTGTTCGAGCTTTCCGGGCTGCGCCAGCACTTCAGCCTGGAATACCTGCACCAGCTGCTGCTGATGCACAAGGTCGGCGGGCTGCTGGCATTCGCCCTGCTCTTCGCCCTCGGCAACCTGATCCAGCTGCCCGGCTGGATCTTCCTCGCCGCCGCCGTGCTGGCGTTCGGTCGGACCTGGGGCGGTGTGGCGACCTACCTGGCCGCCACCCTGTCCTGCCTGTTCACCTTCGGCGTGATCCGCTGGATGGGCGGCGACGCGCTGCGCCAGCTGGACAACCGCCTGGCCCGACGCATTCTCGGGCACCTCGACGCCCACCCGGTGGCCTGCGTCGCCCTGCTGCGCCTGCTGTTCCAGACCGTACCTCCGCTCAACTACGCGCTCGCCCTGTCCGGTGTGAAGCTGCGCCACTACCTGCTCGGCACCCTGCTGGGCCTGCCGCTGCCGATCGCCCTCTACTGCCTGTTCTTCGATTACCTCGGCAAAGCTCTGCACCTGTCCTGAAGCCACCTGACTACGGGGCTGTGCGCGCACGACGGGTCCGTTCGCGCGCAAGAAAGCTGTACAAGAGCATTGACTTGTACAACTCAAGATCTATGATGCGATCAGTTGTACAAAAACAATTTCTTGTACAAGAAACATCGAAGGTCGAGCCATGCCCAATACTGCACCCGCACTGCTCAAACTCGGTATCAGCGCCTGCCTGCTCGGTGCGCCTGTGCGCTACAACGGCGGCCACAAGGAATCGCGCCTGTGCAGCCACACCCTGGCCGAGCACTTCGAATTCGTCCCCCTGTGCCCGGAAGCGGCCATCGGCCTGGGCATTCCCCGTGAACCCATCCGCCTGGTCGGCGACCCCGCCGCGCCGCGCGCACTGGGTACGGTGCATCGCGAACAGGACCACACCCAGGCGCTGCACGATTACGGCACGCGCATGGCTGGCGAACTGCATGACATCTGCGGCTACATCTTCATGCAGAAGTCGCCGTCCTGCGGCCTGGAGCGGGTCAAGGTATACCGGGACAACGGCTACCCGGCCGATGGCGGCGGCACCGGCATCTTCGCCGCCGCGTTGACCCGCCTGCGCCCCGACCTGCCGGTGGAGGAAGATGGCCGCCTCAACGATCCGGTGCTGCGCGAGAACTTCCTCACCCGCGTGTTCGCCTACGCCGAATGGCAGCGCCTGCTGCACGCCGGCCTGACACGCAAGGCCATCATCGACTTCCACTCGCGTTACAAGTACCAGCTGATGGCCAGCAACCCGTTGCAGTACAAGGCCCTCGGCCAGCTGCTCGGCGAACTCGGCCGGCACGACCCGTGTGAAGTCGGCCCGCGCTACTTCAGCCAGTTGATGGCAGCACTGAAGAAGTGCGCCACCCGCGGCACCCACAGCAACGTGCTGCAACACCTGTCCGGCTATCTCAAGCAGGCCCTGAGCCGCGACGAGAAGGCCGAGATGCAGCAGCTGATCGAACAGTACCGGCGCGGCATCGTGCCGCTGGTGGTGCCGCTGACCCTGCTCAAGCACCACTTCCGCCAGCATCCGGATCACTACGTGGCGCGCCAGGCCTACCTGCAGCCGCACCCGGAAAACCTCAGCCTGCGCAACGCCCTATGAACACGCCAGGCGACGACTACCAGGCGGCCCTCGCCCAGGGCTACCTGCCGATCCGCGAGGTGGCGCGGCACACCGGGGTCAACCCGGTGACCCTGCGCGCCTGGGAGCGCCGCTACGGCCTGATCGTCCCGCACCGCACGCCCAAGGGTCACCGGCTCTATTCCCAGGAGCACCTGGAGCGCATCCACGCCATTCTCGGCTGGCTGGAGCGTGGCGTGGCGGTTGGCCAGGTCAAGGAGCTGCTCAGCACGCGCAGCACGCCCCCGGCGCCCGGCAGTAATCAGTGGCAGACCCTGCGCAGCCAGCTGCTGCAGTGCATCGAAGAGCTGAAAGAGCGCCAGCTGGACGAGCACTTCAATCGTGTCTTGGCGCTTTATCCACCACGGACCCTGTGCCAGCAGCTATTCCTGCCGCTGTTCGACGAACTGCAGCAGCGCTGGCAAGGCGCGCCCTTCGGCGCCCATCTGGAACGGGTGTTCTTCCACTCCTGGCTGCGCAGCAAGCTGGGCGCGCGCCTGACGCAGAACAACCGCCAGCTCAGTGGTGCGCCCCTGCTGCTGGTCAACCTGTCCGATCTGCCACTGGAGCCTGGCCTGTGGCTTAGCGCCTGGCTGGCAAGCTGCGCCGGCAGCCCAGTGGAGGTGTTCGACTGGCCACTGCCGCTGGTCGAGCTGGCAGTCGCCCTGGACAGCCTCGCCCCCTATGCCCTGCTGCTGTATTCCAGCCAGGCGCTGGACAACTCGTTGCTGCGCCGCGAACTGCCGCGCCTCAATACCAACTGCGCCGTGCCCCTGCTGCTGGTCGGCGCGGCCGCTCACATCCACGCCGACGACCTGCGCCAACTGCCCGGCCTGCACCTGGCAGACGACCCTCTGAGCGCCGATCTGCTCCTGCAACAACTCAAGGCCAGCCCATGCGTCAACTGATCTGGTTCCGCACCGACCTGCGCGTGCACGACAACACCGCCCTCGCCGCCGCCCTGCAGGCGGGGCCGACCATTGCCCTGTTTGTGCTCAGCCCGCAGCAATGGCTGGAGCACGACGATGCCCCCTGCAAGGTCGACTTCTGGCTGCGCAACCTCAAGGAACTGCAGCAGCGCCTCGCCGAACTGAACGTGCCGCTGCTGATTCGCACCGCCACGCACTGGCGCGCTGCTCCGCAAGTGCTGGCCGATGTCTGCCGCGATCAGGGCATCGGCTGCGTCCAGGTCAACGAGGAATACGGCCTCAACGAGACCCGCCGCGACCAGGCGGTGCGCGGGCAACTGGACATGCTCGGCGTCGAGTGGCGCAGCCACCTCGACCAGCTGCTGTTCCAGCCCGGTAGCGTGCTGACCCGCACAGGCACCTACTTCCAGGTGTTCAGCCAGTTCCGCAAGGTTTGCTACCAGCGCCTGCATACGGCCATGCCCGGCCTGGTGCCGACGCCCAAACCCCAGGCCTCGCTCGACCTGGCCAGCGATGCCATTCCCAGGGCACTGCCCGAATTCGTATCGCCCAGCGACAGCCTGCGCCAGCTCTGGCCGGCCGGCGAGGCGCACGTGCGCCAGCGCCTGGACGAGTTCGCCGACGAGGCCCTGCTGTATTACCAGGAGCAACGCGATTTTCCCGCCCGCCCCGGCACCAGCCGCCTGTCGCCCTACCTGGCCGCCGGCGTGGTATCCCCACGCCAGTGCCTGCATGCGGCGCTGCAGGGCAACCGTGGCGAGTTCGACAGCGGCAATCCCGGCGCCATCACCTGGATCAACGAGCTGCTCTGGCGCGAGTTCTACAAGCACATCTTGGTCGGCTATCCGCGCGTCTCGCGGCATCGCGCCTTCCGCCCGGAAACCGAAGCGCTGCCCTGGCGCAATGCGCCCAAAGAGCTGGCGGCCTGGCAGCAGGGCCGCACCGGCATCCCCATCGTCGACGCGGCCATGCGCCAGCTGCTGGCCACCGGCTGGATGCACAACCGCCTGCGCATGGTGGTGGCGATGTTCCTGACCAAAAACCTGATGATCGACTGGCGCGAGGGCGAGCGCTTCTTCATGCGCCACCTGATAGACGGCGACCTGGCCGCCAACAACGGCGGCTGGCAGTGGAGCGCCTCTACCGGCACCGACGCGGCGCCCTACTTCCGCATCTTCAACCCCATCAGCCAGTCGCAGAAGTTCGACCCCGATGGCCGCTTCATCCGCACCTGGGTACCGGAGCTGGCCGAGCTGAACAAACGCGATATCCACGATCCGGCGGCCATGGGCGGGCTGTTTGGCATCGCCGACTACCCGCGCCCCATCGTCGACCTGGCCCGTTCGCGCGAGCGGGTGCTGCAGGCCTTCAAGAACCTGCCGCAAACGGAGGCTGCGCATGTCTGACTTCCTGCGTCATTTCGCCGAACGCTTTGCCGAGCTGGACGCCAGCAATCTGCAACGCATCGATGAGCTGTACAGCGCGGACATCCTGTTCCGCGACCCACTGCACGAGGTGCGCGGCCTGACGGCGCTGCAAGACTACTTCGCCGAGCTGTATGCCAACGTCAGCCAGCTGTATTTCGACATCCACAGCCACGACCAGATCAGCGACGGCGAAGGCTACCTGCGCTGGACCATGAACTACCGCCACCCGCGTCTGCGCAGTGGTGCGCTGATCCGCGTCGACGGCTGTTCGCACCTGCTGTGGTGGGACAAGGTCTACCAGCACCGCGACTACTTCGACGCCGGCGCCCTGCTTTACGAGCACCTGCCCCTGATGGGTGGCGCCATTGCCTGGTTGAAGCGGAGGCTGGCATGAGCAAGCGCATCTGGCTGACCGGCGCCAGCAGCGGCATCGGTGCCGCCCTGGCGGAAATCCTCCTGCAACAAGGCCACCGCCTGGCGGTCAGCGCGCGCAATGCCGGCGCCCTGCAGACCCTGGCCACACGCTACCCACAGCAGGTGCTGCTGGCGCCCGGCGACCTGAGCGACACCGAACAGGTGCGCGCCATCGGTCAGCGGATCACCACACACTGGGGCGCGCTGGACCTGGTGATTCTCAATGCCGGCACCTGCGAATACCTCGAAGCCGAGGCATTCGAGGCCGACCTGGTCGAGCGCGTCATGCGCGCCAACCTGCTGTCCGCCAGCTACTGCGTGGAAGCCGCCCTGCCTCTGCTGCGCCAGGGTCAGAACCCACACCTGGTGGCCGTGAGCAGCTCGGTGACCTACCTGCCGCTGCCGCGGGCCGGGGCCTATGGCGCCTCCAAGGCGGCGCTGCGCTACCTGTTCGAGTCGCTGCGCATCGATCTGGCCGCCAGCGGCGTCGACGTCACCCTGGTCAGCCCCGGCTTCGTCGACACGCCGCTGACGCAGAAGAACGACTTCCCCATGCCCATGCGCTGGCCGGTGGACAGGGCCGCCCGGCATATCGCCGAACGCCTGGACAAGCGCCCGCTGGAGATCGCCTTTCCGCGTCTGTTCATCGCCGGCCTGGTGCTGCTTTCGCACCTGCCCGCCCGCCTGCAACTGGCCCTGGGCAAGCGCCTGGCCCGCACGGAACACCAACCATGAAGATCGCCATCATCGGCAGCGGCATCGCCGGCCTGACCAGCGCCTATCTGCTCAACCGCCAGCACGACATAACGGTCTTCGAGAGCAGCGACTGGGTCGGCGGCCATACCCACACAGTGGACGTCGAGGTCGAAGGGCGCCCGTACGCCATCGACACCGGATTCATCGTGTTCAACGACTGGACCTACCCCAACTTCATCCGCTTGCTCGACCAGCTGGGCGTCGCCTCGCAGCCGGCCGAGATGAGCTTCTCGGTGCACGACCCGGCCAGCGGCTGCGAGTACAACGGCAACAACCTCAACAGCCTGTTCGCCCAGCGCCGCAACCTGCTGTCGCCGGGGTTCTGGGGCATGCTGCGCGACATCCTGCGCTTCAACCGCGAGGCGCTGTTCGACCTCGAGCAACAGCACATCGGCGCCGACACCACGCTCGGCGACTACCTGCGCCGGCGCGGCTACGGGCAGCGCTTCATCGATCACTACATCGTGCCGATGGGCGCGGCGATCTGGTCCATGTCGCTGGCCGACATGCTGACTTTCCCGCTGCAGTTCTTCGTGCGCTTCTTCAAGAACCACGGCCTGCTCTCGGTCAACGACCGCCCGCAGTGGCGTATCGTCGCTGGCGGCTCACGCAGCTATGTGGCGCCGCTGAGTGCCGGCTTCGCCGAGCGCATTCGCCTGAACTGCCCGGTACATAGAGTCGAACGCGATGCCAAGGGCGTGACTATCCATAGCCCGAGCGGCGCCGAGCGTTTCGACAAAGTCATCTTCGCCTGCCACAGCGACCAGGCCCTGGCGCTGCTGGCCGCCCCGAGCGAGGCCGAGTGGACGATCCTCGGCGCCCTGCGCTACGCCGACAACGACGTGGTGCTGCACACCGACACCCGCCTGCTGCCCGACCGGCCGCTGGCCTGGGCCAGCTGGAACTACCGCCTGGGTGGGCCCAGCAGGCCGTTGCAAAGCGTCGCGAGCGACGGCCAGGCTAGGCGGGGCCCGCCGAAGAAGCGCAGTTTACGAGAGGTAAATGAGCATTCCGAGGTGGGCACCAACGACGCATGGCCTAGCGCAGCAGCTTTGCAACAGCCTGCCGAGCAGCCGGCGGCAGTCACCTACAACATGAACATCCTGCAGGGCATCCGCAGCGACACCACTTTCTGCGTCAGCCTCAACCAGACGGCGGCCATCGACCCGGCCAAGATCCTTGGCCACTACCGCTACGCCCATCCGCAGTTCAGCCTGGCCGGCATTGCCGCCCAGGCGCGCTGGCAGGAACTCTGCGGCGTCCAGCACAGCTACTACTGCGGCGCCTACTGGGCCAATGGCTTTCACGAAGACGGCGTGGTCAGCGCACTGCGCGTGGCCCGCGCCTTCGGGGAGCAGCTGTGAACAGTGCGCTGTACCAGGGCTGGGTCAGCCACCGCCGCTTCCTGCCGCGTGGCCATGCCTTTCGCTATCGCATGGGTCTGCTCTACCTCGACCTGAGCGAGCAGGACGCGGTGCTGGCCCTGTCGCCCCTGGCCGGGCGCTCGCGCTGGGCGCCTTTCGCCTTCCGCGAAAGCGATTTCCTGCCTCAGCTCACCGGCCAAGGCGTGCGCCTGCTCGATGCCGTACGCCAGCGCGTCGGCGCAGCACTCGGCCAGATGCCGCAAGGCCGTGTGTGTCTGCTGGCGCAGCCGCGCAGCTGGGGTCTGGCGTTCAACCCGGCGAGCTTCTTCTACTGCTTCGACGAGCACGACCGGCTGGCCGCCATCCTCTGCGAGGTCAGCAACACACCCTGGCGCGAGCGTTACCACTATGTGCTGCCGGCCAATGCCGAGGGCGAGTCGCGCCACCGCGTGGCCAAGAGTTTCCACGTCTCACCCTTCCTGCCGCGCGAACTGGAATACCGCATGCGCTACTCGCCACCCGACGAGCATTTGCGCATCCGCATGGAGGACTGGCAGGGCGAAGACAAGCTGTTCGAAGCCGGCCTCGGCCTGCGCCGCGTCGAACTGACCCGCGCCAGCCTGCACCAGCATCTGCTGAGTTTCCCCTGGATGACCGCCAAGACCCTGTTGGCCATTTACTGGCAAGCCCTGCGCCTGCTGCTCAAGCGCATCCCGATTCATAGCCATCGTGCCGCGGACGGCGACTTCCGCACCGCCTCTCTGGAGCCTCGCCATGAAAAGCCCTGATCTCAGTTCCGCGAAAACCAGTGTGCGCGCCGGCAACGGCATCGGCGCCGGCCTGCTCAGGCGCGCCGTGCTGCACCAGCTCGGCCAGCTGCGCCACGGCCAGCTGACCATAGTCGAGGACGGCGAACGGCAGACCTTCGGCCAGAGTGGTGCGCACCTGCAGGCCGAGATCCAGGTGCTGGACGGCGCCGTCTGGGCGATGGTCGCCGGCAATGGCTCGATCGGCGCCGGCGAAGCCTATATCCACGGCTACTGGAGCACCCCGGACCTGACGGCGGTGGTACGCATCTTCGTCGCCAACCTGGACGTGCTGGACGGCATGGAGCGCGGCCTGGCCCTGCTCGGCCGCCCGCTGCTGCAGGGCCTGCACTGGCTCAACCGCAACACCCGCCAGGGCTCGCGCAAGAACATCGCCGCCCACTACGACCTGGGCAACGAGCTGTTCGAACAATTCCTCGACCCGACCATGATGTACTCGGCGGCGATGTTCGACACCGCGCACGACAGCCTGGAACAGGCCCAGCTGAACAAACTGGAGCGCATCTGCCAGAAGCTCGACCTCAAACCCGACGACCACCTGCTGGAGATCGGCACCGGCTGGGGCAGCATGGCCATCTACGCCGCCAGCCACTATGGCTGCCGGGTCACCACCACCACCCTGTCGCGCCAGCAGTATGAATACGCCCAGCGGCGCATCGAGGAACAGGGCCTGCAGCAGCGCATCACCCTGCTGCTGGAGGACTACCGCGACCTGCAGGGCCAGTACGACAAGCTGGTGTCCATCGAGATGATCGAGGCGGTCGGCCACCGCTTCCTGCCCACCTACTTCAAACAGTGCGCGCGCCTGCTCAAGGACGACGGCCTGATGCTGCTGCAGGCCATCACCATCCGCGACCAGCGCTACGAACAGGCACGCAAGTCGGTGGACTTCATCCAGCGCTACATCTTCCCCGGCGGCGCACTGCCCTCGGTGAGCAGGATGCTGGACGTGATCAGCCGCGACACCGACCTCAACCTGCACCACATGGAGGACTTCGGCCTGCACTACGCCAGAACCCTGCGCCTGTGGCACGACAACCTGCGCCACGCTCGCCATCGCCTGGAGCAGCTCGGCTACGACGACTACTTCTACCGGCTGTGGGAGTTCTACCTGTGCTACTGCGAGGGCGGCTTCCTCGAACGCACCATCGGCACCGCGCAACTGCTGCTGGCCAAGGAAGGGGCACGCCCGGCGCCGCTGCTCGGGCGCCTCGATGCCTGAACCATTGTCCTTGGGCGACGGCCGGGGTACGGGTACTCTCTGCCGTTGCTAACTACCGGCCGACTCGCATGCCCATGACCGCGCCCCGCTCACTGATCCTCAACGCCCTGCTGTTCCAGGTGGGCTGGTTCGCCTGCATCTTCGGCGCCACCCGCCCCTGGCTGCTGACGGTGGCGCTGGCCTGCCTGGTCGCCCACTTCATCTGGGTCGCCCACTGGCGCAGCGAAGGGCGCCTGGTCGCCAGCGTCGCGCTGTTCGGCTGCACGCTGGACAGTTTCCTGCTCAACCTCGGCGTCTTCGACTTCGCCGGCGACAGCCGCCTGCTGCCCGCCTGGCTGGCCCTGCTCTGGGCCCTGTTCGCCACCACCCTCAACCACAGCCTGGCCTGGAGCGCCCGCCCCTGGTGGCTGGCCAGCCTGCTCGGCGCCAGCGCCGCGCCACTGTCCTACCTGGCCGGCGCCAAACTGGCCGGCGTCGGCCTGCCCCTGGGGCAATGGCCAACGCTGCTCTTGCTGGCCGCGATCTGGGCCCTGGTGATGCTGGTGGCGCATGGGTTTGCGGGGATGTATCGGGCTAAGAGCCTGCCACACGACCGCAGCAGCTCCGCCTGAGGCGCCCCCCACACGGCGCTGACCACTGCCCGCCTACCGGTTGCATTCTGAACCGATCAGTCCTAAATTATCCGGCATGACTCAACGCGGCCGCCCCCTATCCTACGATCCGGATCGAGTACTCGATCAGGCCATGCAGATCTTCTGGCAGCAAGGCTATGAAGCCACCTCGCTACAGGACCTGCTGCAGGCTACCGGTCTGTCCAAGAGCAGCCTGTACCAGGCTTACGGCAGCAAGCTTGGGCTATTTCGTGCCGCGTTCGCCCAGTACTGCCAGCAACGCGCCAGCGACTTGCGCACCCAACTGCTGGCCGCACCACAGATCAAGCCGGCGCTTGCCCACTGGCTACTCAGCGCAATGGAAGAAAGCCACACCGGCGAGCCACCACGCGGCTGCATGCTGGTCAACGTGGCCAGCGAGTTTTCCCAGAGTGATCCGCAGATCGCGCAACTGATCCAGCGAGGCGGCTCGGCCATTCAGCGAGCCCTGCGCGATGCCCTGGAACAGGCCATCTCACGCGGCGAACTGGCCGACACGAGCAATCCTGCAGCCCTGGCCGCCTACCTGCAGTGCCTGATGAGCGGCCTGCGTACCCAGGTCAAGTCAGGTGCGCCCCGCGAAGCGGTAGAAGCCGTTGTGAACCTCGCCCTGCGACCTCTTGACTGATTTTTTGCCATTTTATGGACCAAACGGTCCCAATAGGAGAAGTGAAGATGCGTGAACTCTTTGAACTCTGCGGCGCCGACCCACAGGTGGTGTTCTCCCCCTACTGCTGGCGAGTCCGCCTGGCCCTGGCCTACAAGGAGCTCGACTTCGTCAGTCGGCCCATTCGCTTCTCCGACAAAGCACTCATCGGCTTCTCCAACCAGCAGTTGGTACCCGTACTGCGCGATGGCGAACAGGTGACCAACGACAGCCTGGCCATCCTGCAGTACCTGGACGCAACCCACGCACAGGCACCTGCAGTGGGTGACGACCTGGCATACAGCCGCCTGCGCCTGCTCGACAGCCTGTTCGCGCCCATGCGCATAGGGTTGTTCAAGCACCTGATCCTGCGCATCTACGCCGCCATCGCCGATGAGGATCGTACCTATTTCCGCGAAAGCCGCGAGCGCAACCTGGGCACAACGCTGGAAGCATTCGCCGATGAAGCCGGTGGCCGTGCGCAGTTCTGCCAAGCCCTGGCGCCAGTGAGTAGCGTACTGGGCAAGCAGCCCTACCTGGACGGCGAACGCCCCGGCGCTGCCGACTTCCTGCTTGGCGGGCTGTTCTTCTGGGCCTGGAGCCTGGGTAGTGCGCCCTGGGCCGAAGACGCCGCCGCCTCGGCCTGGTTCCAGCGCCTGCTTGAGCGCTGTGAGGCGCAACACGGCGCAGTCCGTCGTTTTCAACCCGCAGGAGCCTGACTGCCATGATCGACCTCTACTACTGGACCACACCCAACGGCCACAAGATCAGCATCTTTCTTGAGGAAAGCGGCCTGGAGTACCAAGTCAAACCGGTACATATCGGCAAGGGCGAGCAGTTCCAGCCCGCGTTCCTGGAGATCGCCCCCAACAACCGCATCCCGGCCATCGTCGATCATTCACCGACCGATGGCGGCGAACCGTTGGCGCTGTTCGAGTCTGGCGCCATCCTCGAATACCTGGCCGACAAGAGCGGCCAGTTCCTGCCGCAGGACGATGTGCGTGCCCGCTTCCGCGTGCTGCAGTGGTTGTACTGGCAGATGGGCGGCGTCGGCCCCATGGCCGGGCAGAACCACCACTTCACCCGCTACGCACCCGAACCGATTCCCTATGCCATCGAGCGCTACGTGAAGGAGACGGCACGCCTGTACGGCGTACTCGACCGACAGCTGGCCGGGCAGGACTATGTTGCCGGCGATTATTCCATCGCCGACATGGCCATCTATCCCTGGGTGCGGGGCTGGGAGGCCCAGCGACAACGTCTGGAGGAGCTGCCCAACGTCGCCGCCTGGCTGGAACGCATCGCCGCACGCCCCGCCGTGCAGCGTGCCTATGCGCTGGCCGAGCAGATCAATAGCGACCCGGCGGCCCTGCTCGGTCCGGAAGCGAGGCGCCTGCTGTTCGGCCAGGGAAAGAGCGATCACTGAGCCTGTAACGGGTCGGTCTGTCGGCCAGGCAAGCCATCCTCGGTTGCCTGCCGTACACTCCGCGCCCATGACCCGCATCCCCCTCACCCAACTCCCCAGCGAGCCTACCGTCAGCTGCAGCACCTGCGCGGCCTGCTGCTGCCAGCTGGAAGTCATGCTGATCACCGACACCGGCGTACCGCAGCGTTTTATCGAAACCGACGACTGGGGCGGCGAGGTGATGCGGCGCCTGGACGACGGCTGGTGTGCCGCACTGGACCGCGACAGCATGCGCTGCACCATCTATGAGGTGCGCCCGCTGATCTGCCGCGAGTTCGAACTGGGCTCGGCCGAGTGCCACGAGGAGCGAAGCGGCATGACAGGCATCTATCGCTAAACGGGCCGCGCATCCTATTGGGATGCAGCTTGGCTGCCTGATAGAGCCAGTTGCCCCGATGAGCTGGGCGTAAAAAAACCGGGCACCCACCCGGTTTCTTTTGCCTGCAGCCCGCTCAGAAGCGGGTGCGGTAATGCAGGGTGTAGGCCTCGACGCCATCGTTGGGCTGCTTGAGCCCGGCATTGGAGTAATGCAGTGCGCGAATGCCGATCTCCTGGCCGGAGAAGCGCAGGCCGGCGCCGATGCGATCCTCGAACTGGAAGGACGACGCCAGGTCGTTGCCTTCCATCTCGGTGCTGGAGAACAGCGCCACGCCGATACCGGCCTCGATGTAGGGCTGGACGCTGTCACCGGCAAATTCGTAGACGAACACCGGGCTGAAGGAGAGGCTGTGGTTGCTGGCGGTTTCGTCGCCATCCCAGTAGGTGTAACCGGCATCCCAGTAACCGGTCAGGCGACCCACGTCGCTCTGCCACCAGCTGCTGTCCCAGTCCCACTGAGCGCCGAGACGATAGACCATGGTCGAGTCACCGCTCTGGCCAATGGCCGCGGTGAGGTCGACGGCCTGTGCGGAAAAACTCCCCAGAGCAAGGGCTGCAGCGGCAGCCAGATGGATAATTCTCTTCATGCAAACTTCCTGTAGTCGAGGGCGAAGCAAGGCGACGCGACGGTCATACAAATAAGTTAAATGAAGCATTGTCGGGTTTTGAACCCTACTTAAGTAATTAAGCAGATTTTCCCGGCAATGCCTCCGCCGGCAACGCCTCACCCCACAACAGGGGCAGCACCCGCTGCAGCTGGACGGGGTCGGCACTGGACCAGAAGCGCGGCGAGCCTGCAGGGCCTTGCGCCCGCAGGCCATGCTGATCGAGCAGCGATTGCAGATGTCGCGCGACCGCCGCGCCGGTGTCGACCAGGCTGACCGACTCCGGCACCAGCTCGCGCAGCAGCGGCCTGATGAAGGGGTAATGGGTACAACCGAGAATCAGCGTATCGCAGCCCTCGGCCAGCAATGGCTCGACCCAGCCACGCAGCAGGTCGCGGGTGCGTGGGGTCGCCAGCTCGCCGGCCTCGATCTGTTCGACCAGCCCGGGGCAAGGCTGGGTGACCACACGTACATCGTTGGCGAAACGGTCGAGCAAGGCGGCGAACTTGGCGCTCTTCAAGGTGCCGGTGGTGGCCAGCACGCCGACCACGCCGCTGCGGGTAGCGGCGGCGGCCGGTTTCACCGCGGGCTCCATACCGACGATCGGCACCTGCGGGTAGCGCTCGCGCAAGTCGGCCACCGCCGCTGCGGTCGCGGTATTGCAGGCGAGCACCAGGGCCTTGGCGCCTTGTTCGAAAAGGAATTCGGCGATCTTCTGGCTGCGCTCACGGATGAACTCGGGCGTCTTCTCGCCGTAGGGCACGTGGCCGCTGTCGGCGACGTAGAGCAAGGGCTCGTGCGGCAGGCGTGCGCGAATCTCGCGCAGCACCGAGAGGCCGCCGACCCCGGAGTCGAACACGCCGACTGGCGCTTCGCTCATGGCCGCCCTCCGCACACGCTGCAACCCGGGTCGCGCTTGACCCGCAGTTCGCGAAAACGCGAGCCGAGTGCGTCGATCAGCAGCAGGCGACCGACCAGCGGCTCGCCGAAGCCGGCCAGCAGCTTGAGGGCCTCCAGCGCCTGCAGACTGCCGACCAGCCCCACCAGCGGGCCGACCACACCGGCCTCGCTGCAGGTCAGTTCGGCCTCGCTGCCGTGGCCGTACAGGCAGTGGTAGCAGGGACTGGCGGCGTTGCGCGGGTCGAACACGGCGAGCTGGCCCTCCAGGCGGATCGCCGCACCGGACACCAGCGGTTTGCCGGCGACCACGCAGGCGGCGTTGACGGCCTCGCGGGTGCCGAAGTTGTCGCTGCAGTCCAGCACCAGGTCAACGCCGCCAACGGCGGCGGCCAGGGAGTCCTCGTCCAGCGCGGCACGGTGCGGCACCAGCCTGACCTGCGGGTTGATCGCGCTTAACCGGGCGCTGGCCGAATCGACCTTGCTCACACCGACCTGCGTGCTGTCATGGATGATCTGGCGCTGCAGATTGGTCAGGTCGACGCTGTCGAAGTCCGCCAGGTGCAGTTCGCCAACACCGGCAGCGGCCAGGTACAGCGCCACCGGCGAGCCCAGCCCGCCGAGCCCGACGATCAGCACGCGGCTGTTCTTGAGCTTCAGTTGCCCCGCCACATCGATCTGCGGCAAGAGAATTTGCCGGCTGTAGCGCAGCAGTTCGTCGTCGTTCAAGTCCATCGTCATGCCGGCCATTGCCCCAGGGAAATACGTTCATGGCCGCCCAGGTCGCGACGGCTCTCGGTCATGTGAAAGCCAGCCGCGCGCAATAGCTCGCGCACGGCCTCGGCCTGATCATACCCATGCTCCAGCAGCAGCCAACCACCGGGCTGCAGATGCTGCGGCGCCTGGCTGACGATCTGGCGGATATCGTCCAAACCGTCGGCGCCGGCCACCAGCGCGCTCTGCGGCTCAAAACGCACGTCGCCCTCGCCCAGATGGCGATCGCTGGCGGCAATATAGGGCGGGTTACTGACAATCAGGCCAAAACGCTCGCCAGCCAGGCTGGCAAACCAGCTGCTCAGGCGAAAGTCGGCGTTGCTCAGGCCCAGGCGCTGGCGATTGCGCTCGGCCAACTCCACAGCCTCGGCGATGCGATCCACCCCGGTCACCTTCCAGCCGCCGCGCTCGCTGGCCAGGGCCAGGGCGATGGCGCCGCTACCGGTACCCAGGTCGAGCACCTGAAGTGGTGTGGCCGGAGCCAGCTGCAGGGCAGTCTCCACCAGCAGCTCGGTATCGGGTCGGGGAATCAGGGTATGCGGCGCCACCTCCAGCTCCAGGCTCCAGAAGCCCTGATGGCCGAGGATATAGGCCACCGGCTCACCACTGCGCCGGCGTGCGAGCATGGCGGTGAAGGCCGCCTGCTGCGTGGCATCGGGCTCACGTTCAGGCCAGGTGCGCAGGTAGCTGCGCGACTTGCCCAGGGCGTGGGCCAGCAGCAGCTCGGCATCCAGCTGCGCCGTCGGCGAGTCGGGCAGATCGGCGCTGTCGAGCAGGGATTGGATGGTGGCCATGCACAAGGTCCTATGCCTGTGACTCCCTCTCCCCCTGGGAGAGGGCTGGGGTGAGGGAGACATAGGCACCTCGATGTGGCCTGAATCTCCCTCTCCCCCGGCCCCTCTCCCGATGGGAGAGGGATGAGATCAATCGCCCAGCGCCGCCAACTGGTCGGCCTGGTATTCCTGCAGCAGGGGCTCGATCACCTGTTCCACCGCGCCGCTGATCACTTCGCTCAGCGAATACAGTGTCAGATTGATGCGGTGATCGGTCACCCGGCCCTGGGGGAAGTTGTAGGTGCGGATGCGCTCGGAGCGGTCACCGGAGCCGACCAGCAGCTTGCGCGTATCGGAGATTTCCTTGTGCGCGGCGGCGTCCTGCTGGTCCTTGAGCTTGGCCGCCAGCCAGGCCATGGCCTTGGCGCGGTTCTTGTGCTGCGAACGCTCTTCCTGACACTCGACCACGGTACCAGTGGGAATGTGGGTGATGCGGATCGCCGAATCGGTGGTGTTGACGTGCTGGCCGCCGGCGCCGGAGCTGCGGTAGGTGTCCACGCGCAGGTCGGCCGGGTTGATGTCGATCGCCGCCTGTTCGTCCGGCTCGGGCAGCACTGCCACGGTGCAAGCCGAGGTGTGGATGCGGCCCTGCGACTCGGTCTCCGGCACGCGCTGCACGCGGTGGGCGCCTGACTCGAACTTGAGCTTGGCGTAGACGTTGTCGCCCTCGACGCGCGAGATCACCTCTTTATAGCCGCCGTGCTCGCCTTCGTTGGCGGAAAGAATCTCGACCCGCCAGCCCTGGCGCTCGGCATAACGCGAATACATGCGGAACAGGTCGCCGGAGAAGATCGCCGCCTCGTCGCCGCCGGTGCCGGCGCGGATCTCCAGGTAGACGTTGCGCCCGTCGTTGGGGTCCTTGGGCAGCAGCATGCGCTGCAGGTTGTCTTCCAGTTCGAGCAAGCGCTGCTTGGCGCTGGCGACTTCTTCCTCGGCCATCTCGCGCAGGTCCGGGTCACTGTCCTTGAGCAGCGCCTGGGCACCCTCCAGGTCGCTCTGCACCTTGCACAGTTCGCGATAGCCCTGCACCACCGGCTCCACCTCGGCGTACTCCTTGGAGTAAGCGCGGAACTTGGTTTGCTCGCTGATCACTTCGGCATCGCCGAGCAACGCGGTGAGCTCCTCGAAGCGGTCTTGGAGGATGTCGAGTTTCTTCAGCAGGCTGGGTTTCATGACTTGCTCGGGCCCTCGTCGAGGGCAAAGAGTTCCTGGGCCACGGCCAGCGCTTCATAGCGACCGTCGGCGGATATTTTCTTCAGTTGCACGCTGGGTGCGTGCAGCAGCTTGTTGGTCAGGCCGCGAGCCAGCTGCGCCAGCACATCCTCGACACCGACGCCATTGGCCAGCAGGCGCTGGGCGCGGGCCAGCTCCTCGTCGCGCAGGCGTTCGGCCTGCTGGCGGTAGGCCTTGAGCACGTCCACCGCAGCCAGCTCGCGCAGGCGTTGCATGAAGTCCTCGGCGCCACTGGCCACCAGGGCCTCGGCAGCCTGGGCGGCATCCTGGCGGCTCTTGAGGTTTTCCTCGATGACTTCGTGCAGGTCGTCCACGGTATAGAGGTAGACGTCGTCCAGATTGCTCACTTCGGGTTCGATATCGCGTGGCACGGCAATATCGACCATGAACATGGGCTTGTGCTTGCGCTGCTTGAGCGCGCGCTCGACCGCACCCTTGCCGAGAATCGGCAACTGACTGGCGGTCGAGCTGATGACGATATCGCTGTGCGCCAGCTCCTGGGGAATGTCCGACAGCAGCACGGCGTGGGCGCCGAACTGCTCGGCCAGCTGGCTGGCACGCTCCAGCGTGCGGTTGGCGACGACGATGCGCTTGACGCCCTGGTCGTGCAGATGGCGGGCGACCAGGCTGATGGTCTCGCCCGCACCGATCAACAGCGCCTGGCTGCGATGCAGGTCGGCGAAAATTTGCTTGGCCAGGCTGACCGCAGCAAAAGCCACGGACACCGGGTTCTCGCCGATAGCAGTGTCGGTACGCACGCTCTTGGCGGTGCTGAAGGTGGCCTGGAACAGCCGGCCGAGCAGCGGCCCGACGGTACCGGCCTCGCGCGCCACGGCGTAGGCGGACTTCATCTGACCGAGGATCTGCGGCTCGCCGAGCACCATGGAGTCGAGCCCGGAGGCCACGCGCATCATGTGCCGCACGGCATCGTTGTCCTGATGCACATAGGCACAGGCACGCAGGTCTTCGATATTCAGACGGTGGTAGTCGGCCAGCCAGCGCAGCACCTCGTCGGCGCTCAGCAGGTCCTGCTCCAGGTACAGCTCGCTGCGGTTGCAGGTGGAGAGAATCGCCGCCTCGCGGCTCGGCGTGAGCCGGCACAGCTGCTGCAGGGCCTCGACCAGCTGCTCGGGCGTAAACGCCACGCGCTCGCGGACGTCCACCGAGGCGGTCTTGTGGTTGATGCCGAGGGCGAGGAAAGCCATGCAGAGTCGCTAAGGGAATTCGGGATAGCGGGCGATTGTCCTACGTCCCCCCAGGGAGAACAACTGTTGCGACAAATTGACCCAATAGGCAAAGCCCCCCAGAAACCAGGCCAGCGCGTTGGGTTTGCCCCAGGCTCTGTGTCATGATGCAAACACGCCACGGAACGCACTTTTCCCCATGACCAGAACCCTCGCGCTGCTCACCGCCTCCCTTCTGCTCGCCGGCTGCCAGAGCCTGTCCTCCACCCCGGACGGCACCCCTCCGGTCGAAGATACGGCCGCCAGCAGCACTAAGCCCGCAGCCAAGCAATACGCTTCCTTTAGTGAGGAGACGCTGTATGCGCTGCTCACCGCCGAACTGGCCGGGCAGCGCGACCGCTTCGATATTGCCCTCGGCAACTATGTGCAACAGGCCAATGCCACCCAGGACGCCGGCGTGGCCGAGCGGGCCTTCCGCATCGCCGAATACCTGGGGGCCGAGCAGGCCGCCCTGGACACCTCGCTGATCTGGTCGGACAACGCGCCGGACAACCTCGACGCCCAGCGCGCCGCCGCCATCCAGCTGGCCCGCGCCGGTCGTTACGACGAATCCATGGCGCACATGGAGAAGGTCCTGCAAGGCCAGGGCGACACCCACTTCGATTTCCTCGCCCTGTCCGCCGCCGAGACAGACCCGGACACCCGCGCCGGCCTGCTACAGAGTTTCGACCGCCTGCTGCAGAAGTACCCGGAGAATGGCCAGCTGCTGTTCGGCAAAGCCCTGCTGCTGCACCAGGACGGCCGCCCCGAGGAAGCCCTGGCACTGCTCGAAGCCCACCAGGCCAGCGAAGAGCAGATTCCGCCGTTGCTGCTGCGCGCCCGCCTGCTGCAGGGCCTGAACCGTGGCGAGGACGCCCTGCCACTGCTGGAGAAAGGCATCGAGCGCTTCCCCGACGACAAGCGCCTGCGCCTGGCCTACGCGCGCCAACTGGTCGAATTGCGCCGCCTGGACGATGCCAAACGCGAGTTTTCCGGCCTGGTCCAGCAGTTCCCCGATGACGATGACCTGCGCTACTCCCTGGCCCTGGTCTGCCTGGAAGCCCAGGCCTGGGACGAAGCCGCAGTGCATCTGGAAGAGCTGGTGGCGCGCAACGCTCATACCGACGCCGCCCACTTCAACCTCGGCCGCCTCTACGAACAGCGCGAGGACCGCGAAAGCGCGCTGATCGAGTATGGCCTGGTCGGCCCCGGCGACGACTTCCTGCCAGCACAGGTGCGCCAGACCGAAATCCTCTTCGACAGCGAGCGCGCTGCCGAGGCCAGCAACCGCCTGGCCCGCGCCCGTGACAGCCAGCCGGATTACGCCATCCAGCTGTACCTGATCGAATCCGAAGCCCTGGCCAACCGCCAGCGCCTCGACGAGTCCTGGCAGGTGATCGACCAGGGGCTGCAACAGTTCCCCGGCGACACCAACCTGCTCTATACCCGCGCCATGCTGGCCGAGAAACGAGGCGACCTCGCAGGCCTGGAGCGCGACCTGCGCAACATCATCAAGCGCGAGCCGGACAACGCCACGGCCCTCAACGCCCTCGGTTATACCCTGGCCGACCGCACCACCCGCTACGACGAAGCCAAGGGATTGATCGAGCGCGCCCACCAGCTCAACCCGGAAGACCCAGCTACCCTCGACAGCATGGGCTGGGTCAACTATCGCCTGGGCAACCTGGACGACGCCGAACGCTACCTGCGCGCCGCCTTGGCCAAGTACCCCGACCACGAAGTCGCTGCCCACCTGGGCGAAGTGCTGTGGGCGCAGGGCAAGCAGCGCGAAGCCCGCAAAGTCTGGGCCGCGGCACTGAAAGACCAACCCGACAGCTCCATCCTGCGCAGCACCATCACGCGTCTGACCGGTTCCGAGAAGCTCTGACCCTATGTTTCGCCACGCCCTCGTTTTCAGCCTGATCACCCTGCTTGCCGGCTGCGCCGGCCTCACCAGCCGCGAAGCCGTCGAAGGCCAGGGCGACGCCAAGCTCTGGCAAGCGCACAAGGCGCAGGTCGCAGCCCTGGACGGCTGGCAGATCAATGGCAAGGTCGGCATCCGCGCGCCGAAGGACTCCGGCAGCGGCACCCTGTTCTGGCTGCAGCGCCAGGATTACTACGACATCCGCCTGTCCGGCCCACTGGGGCGCGGTGCCGCCCGCCTGACCGGGCGCGAAGGCAACGTGCTGCTGGAAGTCGCCAACCAGGGGCGCTATCAAGCCGAATCGCCGGAGGCGTTGCTGGAAGAGCAGCTCGGCTGGCGCCTGCCGATCTCGCACCTGCTGTGGTGGGTGCGTGGCCTGCCCGCCCCCGGCAGCAAGAGCCGCGTCACCCTGGATGCCAGCAGCCACCTGGCGCGCCTGGAGCAGGATGGCTGGCAGCTGGAGTACCTCAGTTATACCGAGCAGAACGGCTACGACCTGCCCGAGCGCATCAAGCTGCACGGTAGCAACCTCGACATCACCCTGGTGATCAAGGACTGGCAACCGCGCCAACTCGGCCACTAAGCACAGCAGCACTGCAGGAGCGCGCCTTGCGCGCGCACCCAGCAGCGCCAAAACGTCGCGAGCGGGCTCGCTCCTGGAACAAGCAAACAGCACACATGATGACCAAGGCCATCCCCGATCACGCCGAACTGATCCTGCCCGCCCCAGCCAAGCTCAACCTGATGCTGCATATTCTCGGCCGCCGCGCCGATGGCTATCACCAGTTGCAGACCCTGTTCCAGTTCCTTGAACACGGTGACGAGCTGGGTTTCGCTCTGCGCCAGGATGGCGAGATCCGCCTGCACACCGAGATCGCCGGCGTACCGCATGACAGCAACCTGATCGTGCGTGCCGCCAGAAAGCTGCAGGCCGAGAGCGGTTGCCAGCTGGGTGCCGATATCTGGCTGGACAAGCGCTTGCCCATGGGCGGCGGCATCGGTGGCGGCAGCTCGGATGCGGCAACCACCCTGCTCGGCCTCGACCATCTCTGGCAAACCGGGCTCGGGGAAGAGCGCCTGGCGCAACAGGGATTGAGCCTGGGCGCCGATGTACCGGTGTTCGTGCGCGGCCGCGCGGCCTTTGCCGAAGGTGTCGGCGAGCAGCTGCAGCCGGTCGACCTGGAAGAGCCCTGGTACCTGGTCGCCGTGCCGCAAGTCAGCATCAGCACGGCAGAAGTTTTTGCCGACCCCGAGTTGACACGTGATACCCCCGCCATTACAGTTCGCAGCCTTCCCGAGGGGGGCGGTCATAACGACTGCCAACCGGTTGTCGAGAAGCGCTACCCAGAAGTGCGTAACGCTTTGATAACGCTTAACAAATTTGTTCAAGCAAAGATGACCGGAACCGGAGCTTGCGTGTTTGGGAGCTTCCCAAACCAGGCCGATGCTGATAAAGTCTCGCGCCAACTTCCGGCCACCCTGCCGAGCTTCGTCGCTCGCGGCTGCAACAGGTCTCCTTTGCACCGCAGGCTCGAAACGGCAACTCGGAAGTGAATGCGGGACACCAGGTTACAGGGGCGTCGCCAAGCGGTAAGGCAGCAGGTTTTGATCCTGCCATGCGTTGGTTCGAATCCAGCCGCCCCTGCCATACATTCGGAAGCTGTTCAAAGAGCATGGCTTTTTGAACAGCTTTTTGTTCATCGGAACCACTCCCAGGCAGGTACTGCGCGTGTCCAAGATGATGGTCTTCACGGGGAACTCCAACCCCGATCTGGCCCGACGCATTGTGCGTCAGCTGCACATCCCTCTGGGCGATGCTTCCGTAGGCAAGTTCTCCGACGGCGAAATCAGCGCCGAGATCAACGAGAACGTGCGCGGCAAGGATGTTTTCATCATCCAGCCGACCTGCGCGCCGACCAACGACAACCTGATGGAACTGGTGGTGATGGCTGACGCCTTCCGCCGCTCCTCGGCAACGCGTATCACGGCGGTCATCCCCTACTTCGGCTATGCCCGCCAGGATCGCCGCCCGCGCTCCGCCCGTGTGGCAATCAGCGCCAAGGTAGTAGCCGACATGCTGACCGTGGTCGGCATCGACCGCGTGCTCACCGTCGACCTGCATGCCGACCAGATCCAGGGCTTCTTCGACATCCCGGTAGATAACATCTACGGCTCCCCGGTGCTGACCGACGACATTCAGGATCAGCGCTTCGAGAACCTGATGATCGTCTCCCCGGACATCGGTGGCGTGGTCCGCGCACGCGCCGTGGCCAAGAGCCTGGGCGTCGACCTGGCGATCATCGACAAGCGTCGTGAGAAGGCCAACCACTCCGAAGTGATGCATATCATCGGTGATGTCGAAGGCCGTACCTGCGTACTGGTCGACGACATGGTCGATACCGCAGGCACCCTGTGCCACGCCGCCAAGGCCCTGAAGGACCATGGCGCCTCGAAGGTCTACGCCTACGCCACCCACCCGGTGCTGTCCGGCCGCGCCATCGAAAATCTGGAAAATTCCGTGCTGGACGCACTGGTGGTGACCAACACCATCCCGCTGTCCGCTGCCGCCCAGGCCTGCACGCGTATTCGCCAGCTGGACATGGCTCCGGTTATCGCTGAAGCGGTTCGCCGCATCAGCAACGAAGAATCGATCAGCGCGATGTTCCGCTAAGGCGAACAGCCGCTGACGACTAACGCCCCGCCACATGCGGGGCATTTTTACCAACCGCCCCAACGCTGGTCGCAAGCGTAAAGGCGGTTTGGTTATTTTGGAGAAATGCAATGACTGAGTTTGCCCTGAATGCCGAAGTGCGTTCCGACCTGGGGAAAGGTGCGAGCCGCCGCCTGCGTCGTAACGTCGCCATGGTTCCTGCCGTAATCTACGGTGGCGAGAAAGCCCCGCAATCCATCAGCCTGCTGGCCAAAGAACTGGCCAAGCTGCTGGAAAACGAAGCTGCCTTCAGCCACGTGCTGAGCCTGAACGTCGCCGGCGCCGCCGAAACCGTTCTGATCAAGGCCCTGCAACGCCACCCGGCCAAAGGCTACGTGATGCACGCTGACTTCGTTCGCGTCGTTGCCGGCCAGAAGCTGAGCGCCCACGTGCCGCTGCACTTCATCAACGAAGCTACCGCTGTTGGCGTCAAGCAGCAGGGCGGCGAAGTGTCCCACACCATCGTGGAAGTCGAAGTTTCCTGCCTGCCGAAAGACCTGCCGGAATTCATCGAAGTCGACATGGCTGCCGTTGAAGTTGGCCAGACCCTGCACCTGTCCGACCTGAAACTGCCGAAAGGCGTCGAGCTGGTGGCCCTGGCCCACGGCAACGACCTGGCCGTTTCCAACATTCACGCTTCCCGCGTGAAGGACGCTGCTGCTGAAGGTGAAGGCGCCGCCGAGTAATACTCGCGCGCCTGCTGAAAGGGCCCCTGTCGTGACTGCCGTACAACTGATCGTTGGCCTGGGTAACCCTGGCCCCGAATACGACCAGACCCGGCATAACGCGGGGGCCCTTTTCGTTGAGCGCCTGGCCGACCGTGAACGCGTCAGCCTGAGCCTCGACAAAAAATATTTTGGCCTGGTGGGTAAATTCAGCCATCAGGGCCGCGACGTTCGTCTGCTTATCCCCACCACCTACATGAACCGCAGCGGCCAGGCCGTGGCGGCGCTGGCGAATTTCTTCCGAATCAGCCCGGACGCCATCCTGGTGGCCCACGACGAACTCGACATGCCTCCCGGCGTCGCCAAGCTGAAACTCGGTGGCGGCCACGGCGGCCACAACGGACTGCGCGACATCATCGCCCAGCTCGGCAATCAGAACGGTTTTCACCGCCTGCGTCTCGGCATCGGCCACCCCGGACACTCGAGCCTGGTTTCCGGCTTCGTCCTTGGCCGCGCCCCGCGCAGCGAGCAGGAGCTGCTCGACAAGAGCGTCGACTTCGCCCTCGACGTACTGCCCGAGATGCTCGCAGGCGACTGGACCAAGGCGATGCAGAAGCTGCATAGCCAGAAAGCCTGACCCCTTTTTCACGACTTCATCTCCGCGAGGGATACACCATGGGATTCAACTGCGGCATCGTCGGCCTGCCCAACGTCGGCAAGTCCACCCTGTTCAACGCCCTGACCAAATCCGGCATCGCCGCGGAGAACTTCCCCTTCTGCACCATCGAGCCGAACAGCGGCATCGTGCCCATGCCCGACAGCCGCCTGGACGCCCTGGCCGCCATCGTCAAACCCGAGCGCGTGATCCCCACCACCATGGAGTTCGTCGATATCGCCGGCCTGGTGGCGGGCGCCTCCAAGGGTGAAGGCCTGGGCAACAAGTTCCTCGCCAACATCCGCGAGACCGATGCCATCGCCCACGTGGTGCGCTGCTTCGAAGACGAGAACGTCATCCACGTCTCCAACAGCGTCGACCCCAAGCGCGATATCGAGATCATCGACCTCGAACTGATCTTCGCCGACCTCGACAGCTGCGAGAAACAACTGCAGAAAGTCACCCGCAACGCCAAGGGCGGTGACAAGGACGCCCTGGCGCAGAAAGCCATCCTCGAGAAGCTCATCCCCCACTTCACCGAAGGCAAGCCGGCGCGCAGCCTGATGAAGAACATGAGCCCCGAGGAGAAGCTGGTCATTCGCGGCTTCCACCTGCTGACCACCAAGCCGGTGATGTACATCGCCAACGTCGCCGAAGATGGCTTCGACAACAATCCGCACCTCGACGTGGTCAAAGCCATCGCCGAGGAAGAAGGTGCCATCGTGGTCCCGGTTTGCAACAAGATCGAGGCCGAAATCGCCGAACTCGACGACGGCGAAGAGAAGGACATGTTCCTCGAATCCCTCGGCCTCGAAGAGCCAGGCCTGAACCGCGTGATCCGCGCCGGCTACCAGCTGCTCAACCTGCAGACCTACTTCACCGCAGGGGTGAAGGAAGTCCGCGCCTGGACCGTGCGTATCGGTGCCACCGCCCCCCAGGCTGCCGCAGTGATCCACACCGACTTCGAGAAAGGCTTCATCCGCGCCGAAGTCGTGGCCTATGACGACTTCATCCAATACAAGGGCGAAGGCGGCGCCAAGGAAGCCGGCAAATGGCGCCTGGAAGGCAAGGAATACATCGTCAAGGACGGCGACGTGATGCACTTCCGCTTCAACGTCTGATACAGCCAAAGAGCCCCGCCACCGCGGGGCTTTTCGCATCCGCAGCACACAAGCTAAGCGCTTGATAACGAATAAATTTATCTAACAAACAGGGTTGACAGCCGAGACCGACAAGAGAATAATGCGCGCCACTCGGCTACATAGCTCAGTTGGTTAGAGCGCAGCATTCATAATGCTGATGTCCCAGGTTCAAGTCCCGGTGTAGCCACCATACAAAATAAAGGGTTAGCTTCGGCTAGCCCTTTTTTGTTTGAGCCGGTGTCCCTGAATTGTCCCTGCGAAAGCAAGATAGACACCTACCAGCCTAGAGCTACACAGTGACTGGTATCAGCGCAATTGAATACCCTGGACATGATGGGAAATGAACTGATCAAGGAGGATCAAAATGAGCCAACCACATCACTGGAATGACTGGGCTGGTGCACTGACAGTCATACTCCAATGCGTTGTTTATATCCCGCTTTTCTACGTCATTTTTATGCCCTGGGTTTGCCTAGCACTGGTCAAACTTGGACGAGTGCCATTTCTGCCTGGGTTCTTCCAAACTATGGCTTCAACAGGTTGGCTTATTGCTTCTTCGGTAGCTTTTCTAGCTGTTGTTTTTGTGGTGCTTCGTGGAATCCTCAGATAGAGAATCCGCAGGTTTCTAGCTAGCTCTGTTCTGAAGTCATGGACAGTGGAGCAAGAGGCGAGCGGTCGCGAAGTAATCCGGCGCGAGGTGGACTCCCCCCTAGTGACGATGTTGAGTGCTCCCAATAGACTGTGAGAACAACGGACGGAATCATGGACCACGCTGGATGCGGCCTGCTGCACAAGCACACACTCTGCTGTTGATCGCCGCCTTGGCAGCAATTGGCTACTGGGCCGACTTTATTCCTACCGGCGCTTGGTCTCTTACCAGCAAGATCTTCACTTTCTGCGCATCAATTCCCATTGTCTGGTTCTTATGGCGCCGGACATATCGAGATACCAGCAAACCCCTCACTAATAGACTTCTCCAGTACCTGGGCGCTCCGCTGCTTTGCTACGTGATTATCCTTCCCGCAACCTTGAGCGGCCTACCCTCCATCGCGACCTATGCGATTGGAACTGACGAGAGTCGAATCAAAACCCTCGTAAAAATGCCCCCTGCACGCAAAGGATGTAAAAACCGAATGGGAGGCCCCCTGCTCAAGCCGGCTTTCTCAAGCTACATATGCGTTAAGCCTGAGGAGTTCGCGAAACTCCCCAGCCGAGGCTTCTATACCCTCCATGTACGCGACTGGCGACTGGGCTATATCGTTCGGCGCATTGAATACCGCTCAGTAATTCGCGGCACTTACGATGGCCAACAACCAGCTCAGAACCCCAATCGGATTTTTAAGTAGCCAGGTAGCCTAGAAGCCCCAGCCAAACACTTGCCAGCCCTTACAAAAAAGAGCCAAAAGGTTAGCTTCGGCTGACCTTTGTCGTTTCTGGGGGGGCATTGCTCCTACTTCCTCGCCCCTCTTCCGGCTAACAGCAAGCCACTAAAAATCAACACCCCGCCTGCCCAGTGGTAGGGCTGAAGGCTCTCGCCCAGCAGTACCCAGCCGAGGATGGCAGTGAATACAGGCATCAGGTAGTTGCTCATGGCCGTGCGTGCCGGGCCCAGTTCGCGTAGGCCTAGGTTCCATAACTGGTAGGCCAGTATCGAGGCGAACAACGCGGTATAGCCGATAGCGGCGAGGTTGGGCAGGCTCAGCTCGAAGCGTACACCCCGCCACAGCTCCCAAGCATAGAGCGGTGCCAGCATCAGCAGGCCGAGCAGTACCAGAGCGCCCAGCAGAGTGAAGGGTGGAAGCTCAAAGTGCGCACGCCAGCGGCGCAACAGTAGCGAATACAGCGCCCAGTCCAGGGTCGCCAGCACCATCAGGAGGTCGCCGGGAGCGAAGGACAGGTTGGCCAGCACCTGCCAGTCACCCTGAGAAATCAGCCAGAGCAGGCCGAGTAGCGCCAGCAGCAAGCCAAACCAGACATTGCGCGCCGGCCACTCGCCGAGCAGCAGTCCGGCGCCGATAAAGGTCGCCAGCGGCAGACAGGTACTGACCAGGCTCAGATTGATCGCGGCTGTGCTCAGTGCGGCGGTGTACAACAAGCAGTTGTAGGTAGCGATAGCCAGCGCAGCCAATACCCATAAGCGCCAGCCGGCCCGGCGTAAGGTATGGCGATGCTGCCAGAGCGAGGGGCCAACCAGCGGCAGGATAATTGCCAGGGCCGTAGCCCAACGCCAGAAGGCCAGCGACAGTGGCGGGATCTCTCCGGTGAAAGCGCGCGCCACCAGCGAGTTGCCTGCCCAGCAGAGGCTGGCCATGACCAGGCCGGCCCAGGCCAGCACTACGGAGCGGCTCATTCAGGGCTGCTCCAGCGGGCGCAGCCGGTACTGCGCAGGCAGTTGCTCCAGCCGTTGAAGCTCTTCCAGCGGCCGTCCTTGCGCCCGTAGATACAGCCCCGCACAGCGATATCCTGGCCACGGTGCCAGGCGTTCTGCACGATGCTGGTGTGGCTGACATTGGCTACGTTGCGATGCACGAACAGGTCGCCCGGCAGCAGCCCGACTATCTCGCTGGCCGGTACCCGGACATCCGAGCAGCCGGTCCACAAATACTCAAGGCTCTGCTGCGTGGCCAGTTTGGCGAAGCAGTCCGGATCACTCTGTGTGATGGACTCTGCCCAACGCGCATTGTTGTCGAACAGGTGCTGCAGGTCGCTCATGGCTCATCCTCCGGGCCCGTGCCGCACCTTAAGGAGCGCCCGATGGATTTACAAGCGCGCTCACACCGGGGTCATGGCTGCGCCGTCAGCGTCTCTTCGCCCTGTGCCACGGCACTCAGCTGGAAGCGGCTATCGCCGAGGTAGGCCACCTGTAGCTGCAAGCCCTCACCCAGCTCCCCCTGGGGCTCCAGCGGGTAGTGCGCAAGCAGGTAAGCCTCTGGCATCAGCTGCAGCTTTTGCGCATCCATCAATGAGGCACCGGAGACGATCAAGAAACCCACGGTGCTGATCGGGCCGGGATAGAGCTGGACGAACTGGAAGAAGTCAGGACCGCTCAGACGGTTCACCATCACCGTGTCAGGTCCGAAGAACAGGGTGAGCACGCCGACGATCAGCACGCCATAGCCCAACAGTTTGAAGAATGAGGCAGCGGAAGAGCTCTCGTTGCTCTGGCGGTGCTGTTCGTATTCTTCGGCGAACCCCGGCACCATCAGCTGCAGAGGCAGGGTGGCGAGGTCAACACTAAGCGGGGTCTTGCTTGCCTGTTCCATGGCATGTGCTCCTGATGAAAGGAGCACAAGTCTATCCATGCTGGCCGCCAGATACGTCAGAGAGGGACTTTTTTGCCAAGCAGCTCTCAGTCGATCAGGGTGCAGGCCATCACCAGGGCGTCTTCGCGTCCGCCGGGAGCCGGATAGTAATCGCGGCGGCGGCCGATCTCGTTGAAGCCGTAGCGCTCGTACAGGCGATAGGCCCCTTGGTTGCTGGCACGCACTTCGAGGAAGCACTCGCCGGCCTTGAGCTCCATCGCCCGGCGCATCAGGTGCTCGAGCAGCTTGAGCCCCAATCCCTGGCCCTGGCTCTGCGGGCGCACGGTGATGTTGAGCAGGTGCGCCTCGTCGAGAATGATCTGGATGATGCCGTGGCCGATCTGCTCCTGCCCCTCGAACATCAGCCAGCAGTCGTAGGACTTGAGGCCGTCGGCGAACAGGTTGCGGTTCCAGGGGTGACTGAAAGCAGCAGCTTCGATTTGCACCACGCGGTCGAGGTCCGCCTCGGTCATCGGGCGGAAGCTGATGGCGCCACTCATACGGAAGCTTTCCAGCGCGGCATGATGCGGCGCATGGCGCGCCAGACGTCGGCCTTGCGTTCGGGTTCGTCCATCAGCAACTCCAGGCTCGGCAAGGCCCAGGCAGCGCCGAGCCCCTCGACCTGCAACTCACGGCAGTAGGCTTCGGCGTCCGCCTCGCCGGCGAAACGCACGGCGGGCAGGCCAACCAGCCACAGACAGCGACAGGGCTCGGCCTCCAGCTGGCCGGCCAGTACACCCTGCACGTAGTCGCGGGCGGCGTCCGGGCCCTGATCGAGGTTACCGCGCGACAGCAATGGCCAACGGATCGGCGAGCCGTCGCCAACCTGTTGCGGCGCGTCCGGTAGGCCGGCGGCGCGCAGCAGATCCTTGAGCAGCAGATAAGAAGGGTCGCGACTCTGGAACGGCTCGCCGGTGGCCAGTTCCACCAGCAGCGCACAGTCGCCGGCACGCAGCAGTTGCAGGGCGAAGCGTGGCGGTGGCAATGCGGCTGGCTTGGCCTCGACCGGCTCCTCCACAGGCACGGCCGCGGCCTCCGGCTTGGCGAAGACCTTGGACGCCGCCGAAGGGCGCGGCACTTCAACGGTCGGGCGTTGCGGCTCGATAGCCGGTCTGGCCTCGGCAACCGGCGCTACCGATGGGGCGACGGGCGCCTCGGGCTCTGCTTCCGGCAGCGGCTGCAGCAGCTCGGCACGCGAAGGCGCGGCGAACGGCAGCTCCACACGCGGCAGCCAGCTGGCCACCTGCATGGCACTCAGATAGGCGCGGCGACGCAATTCGGCAATCACGGGCGAACCTGCGGAAAAGGAATATTGGGGATGCAGCTCAAGGACACGGGCCTTTCACGGGATGCATGGTCGGGCATTGTCGCGTGAAATGCCGCCCTGCGGAAAGCCGGTAGCCAGAATGGGCAGCCCGGAATGCACAAGGCCCGCCATTTGGCGGGCCTTGCTCAGCGGATCAGAGCGGCTGATCCCAGGGACGGTCGCCGTGCTCGTCCTTGATGCGGGTGGGCAGGCCCATAACATCGAGGAGCTTGAGGAACGGCTCTGCAGGCAGTTCCTCGACGTTGACCATGCGCTGCGCATCCCACTCGCCGCGCGCCACCAGCAGGGCGGCAGCGACCGGCGGTACGCCGGCGGTGTAGGAGATGCCCTGGCTGTCGGTCTCGGTGAAGGCTTCTTCGTGGTCGGCCACGTTGTAGATGAACAGCTCGCGCGGCTGGCCATCCTTGCTGCCCTTGACCAGGTCGCCGATGCAGGTCTTGCCGCTGTAGCCCGGCGCCAGCGAGGCGGGGTCCGGCAGCACGGCCTTGACCACTTTCAGCGGCACGACCTGCTGGCCTTCGGCGGTGGTGACCGGCTGCTCGGAGAGCAGGCCGAGGTTCTTCAGCACGGTGAACACGTTGATGTAGTGGTCGCCGAAGCTCATCCAGAAACGCACGTTAGGGACGTTCAGGTGCTTGGACAGCGAGTGCACTTCATCGTGGCCGGTCAGGTACAGGTTCTGCTCGCCCACCACCGGCAGATCGTCGGTGCGTTTGACTTCGAACATGCTGTTGGGGATCCACTGGCTGTTCTGCCAGCTCCAAACCGTGCCGGTGAATTCGCGGAAATTGATTTCCGGGTCGAAATTGGTGGCGAAGTACTTGCCGTGCGAGCCGGCGTTGACGTCGAGGATGTCGATCGACTCGATCTTGTCGAAATACTGTTGTTGCGCCAGGGCGGCATAGGAGTTGACCACGCCCGGGTCGAAGCCGACGCCGAGGATGGCGGTCACGCCCTTCTCCTGGCACTCGGCCAGGTGCTTCCACTCGTAGTTGCCGTACCACGGCGGGGTTTCGCAGATTTTGCTCGGGTCTTCGTGGATCGCGGTGTCCAGGTAGGCGACGCCGGTGTCGATGCAGGCGCGCAGCACGGACATGTTGAGGAACGACGAGCCAACGTTGATGACGATCTGCGATTCGGTTTCGCGGATAAGTGCCTTGGTCGCTTCCACGTCCAGAGCATTCAGCGCGTAGGCCCGGATGTCCGCGGGCTGCTTCAGGCTGCCTTTGGCCTGCACGCTGTCGATGATGGCCTGGCATTTGGAGATGCTGCGCGACGCAATTGCAATGCGACCTAACTCGTCATTGTGTTGCGCGCACTTATGGGCCACCACCTTGGCAACACCTCCTGCACCAATGATCAGGACATTCTTCTTCAATTCGTTATCTCTCCTTATTACGCCAGCCCTCAGGAGAGGCTGGACAGGTAATCGTCAAAGCTGAATTCGCGAACCACCTCGACGCTGCCGTCGAGCTGTTTCACCACGATGGCCGGCATTTTCAGGCCGTTGAACCAGTTCTTCTTGACCATGGTGTAGCCTGCCGCGTCGATGAACGACAGCCGATCGCCGATGGCCAGCGGACGATCGAATTGGTACTCACCGAAGATGTCGCCGGCCAGGCACGACTTACCGCACACCATCCAGGTGTGCTCGCCGTCCGAGGGCGCCATCTTGGCGTTGAGGCGGTAGATCAGCAGATCGAGCATGTGCGCTTCGATCGAGCTGTCGACCACCGCGAGGTTCTTGCCGTTGTACAGGGTGTCGAGCACGGTGACTTCCAGCGAGGAGCTCATGGTGATCGCGGCTTCGCCCGGTTCCAGGTAGACCTGTACACCGTATTTCTCGGAGAAGGCCTTGAGACGCGCGCAGAAGGCGTCCAGCGGGTAGCCCTCGCCGGTGAAGTGGATGCCGCCGCCGAGGCTGACCCACTCGACCTGAGCGAGCAGATGGCCGAAGCGCTCCTCGATGGTGGTAAGCATGTTGTCGAACAGCTCGAAGCTGCCGTTCTCGCAGTTGTTGTGGAACATGAAGCCGCTGATCTTGCCCATCACCGGGGCGATCTTCTCGGCGTCCCACTCACCCAGGCGGCTGAACGGCCGCGCCGGGTCGGCCAGCAGGTAGTCGGAGCTGCTCACCTGCGGATTGACGCGCAGGCCGCGGATGGTGCCTTCGGTGGCTGCCTCGAAACGCTCCAGCTGACTGATCGAGTTGAAGATGATCTTGTCGCAGTTGGCGACCATCTCTTCGATCTCGTCGTCGGCCCAGCCCACGCTGTAGGCATGGGTCTCGCCGGCGAATTTCTGCCGGCCGAGCTTGAGCTCATAGAGGGACGAGGACGTGGTGCCGTCCATGTACTGTTGCATCAGGTCGAACACCGACCAGGTGGCAAAGCACTTGAGCGCCAGCAGCGCCTTGGCCCCGGAGTGTTCGCGCACGTAGGCGATCTTCTCCAGGTTGGTCAGCAGCTTCTGCTTGTCGATGAGGTAGTACGGCGTCTTGATCATCTCGTAGCCCTGGCAAGGTCGACCGATGGAGGGTTTTCAGCCCCCCGAAAAAAAACGGACGCGAATTGTGCCGACAACCGGCGCATATCGAAAGAGTGATGGCTGTTTTTCGATCAATGGCGACGCATTTTCAGCCTGCCTCACAGGCATTGCAGCGACATGACGGACGCGGCTATCGAGCCGGAGTCGATGCGCTACAATCGCCGCTTTTCACTTAACGGAACCGGCGTCGCGATGATCGATCCCAAGCGCGTACTGCGCGCCCTCGCCGAGCACTGGACGCTGCTCGAACCGCTCTGCGAACGCTTCGATACCGGCACCCTGAGCCTGATCGAACTGCGCCACCAGCTCGGCGCGCAACTGCCCGAGGGCAGTCCAGCCGATATCACCGCCCTGCTCGACCAGTGGATTCGCCTGGACATCCTGGTGCCGGTGGCCAAGAGCCCCAACCGCTTCGAGCTGAACGCACAGATCCACGACTTCCTCGCCTACCTGCGACGTGAGCACCGTTTGGGTTTGTGCCTGGAGATCGAGGCCTACCTGCGCCACCTGGAACGCCTGGCCGGCTACATCCAGGACGCCTTCGAAGTGCGCGACGGCAACGACCTGGCCCGCCAGCTGCGTTTGCTCGATATGCGTGTCAGGGACGTTCTCAAGAAACTGGGCAACGACGAACAGGCCCTGGTCGGAGTGGCCGAGCGGGCCAAGACCAGTGATCGGCAGATTCCGCTGCGCCAACGCTATGCCGAAGTGCTGGCGACCTGGGACGAATACGTCGAGCCGATGATCCAGCTGGTTTCCGCCGACGGCGCCTTCGAGCAGGGCGTGCGCCGCGTGGAACAGGTACTGCTGCGCCTGCTCGGCGAACAGCAGCGCCTCGGCCAGCTGGTCGACGACGACCTGCTGCTGCGCACCCACGCGCGCATTCTGGAAATGCAGACCGTCGCCCAGTTGACCCTGCGCAAGGCCCGCGAACTGCTGCTGCCGCTGCGCGAGGAAGCCCGTCGGCACAACGCCGTGACCCGTGGCGCTGCGCTGGCGCTGTCGGTGATCCGCAAGAAGGGTCTGGACGCCCTGCCCCAGGCCTCGATGCCGCTGTTCAGCCGCCCGCAGAGCACCTTCCTCGGCACCGCCAGCCAGGTGGAAAGCTATGTCTACGCCCTGGCCCGCTTCCAGCCCAAGCCCAACCAGTTCCCCAAGGCCAGCGGCGCGCGCAAGGGCGCAGCGCCCAAGGCGCCACGCACCGCCCGCGAGATGATCGAGCGCTGCGAGCAGGCCCTGCCGTTGCCGGACCTGATGGTCTGGCTGCTAGAGCAGGAGCCGGAAGGCGCCACCGACGAGCTGCTCTACTGGTTCTCGCGCCTGTCGCGTGACAACCGCTTCCAGCGCGAGCGCCTCGAGCGCCGCGACTACCTCACCCGCGAGCATCAGGTCAGCCTGAGCTCCTATGCCCTGATCAAGCCGGCCGGGACCACCGCATGAATATCGACCTGAAAGAACTCACCCAGCTGGCGCCGATCTTCCGCGAGCTGTTCAAGGGCTACCACATCAGCCGCAACAGCCCGGAGCTGTATACCCAGCTGTCCAACCAGCAAGACCAGTACCGCGCGCTGTTCAAATCGCTCGGCTACGAACTGGTCTGCGACAGCCGTGGCTTCTACTACTTCGTGCCGGAGCAGATGGGCGCTCAGGTGAACAAGACCGCCCAGCGCCTGGCGCTGTTCACCTTCATCCTGGTTGAACACCTGGCCGACCAGGGCCGCGACCCGCTGGCCGTGCTCGACGGTGGCAGCCTCGGCCGCGACGAGCTGCCGGCGCTGCTGGAGAAGTACAAGGATCTGTTCCTGCAGGCCGAAGTCACCACCCAGGAAGAACTGGAAGAGAAGGTCATGCGCCGCCTCACCCAGCTCGGCTTCGCCGGCGAGGACAACGGTGTGTACCGTTTCCTCGCGCCGATGCACCGTTTCCTCGACGTGTGCCTGTCGGTACAGCAGGACCGCGACCTGGCCGCCACCCTGCATAGCAACCTGCCGCTGCCGACCCCGGAACTGGTGGTGGAGGATGCCGAAGAGGACATCGTGATCATCGAACCGGAGGAAGCCGAACCCGCGCCGGCCGAGTCCGAGGAAGAGGCCCTGGCCCGCGCCATGGCCGAAGAACGTGAAGCCCAGGAGATCGACGCATGAGCCAGGAACGCTACGGCATCCGCCGCTTCGCCCTGCTGAACACCGCCGGCTACAGCCTCGGCATCTTCCCGCTGGAAAACCCGCTGTCGGTGTACGGCGCCAACAACCTGGGTAAATCCGCCTCGATCAACGCGCTGCAGTTCCCGATCCTCGCGCGCATGTCGGACATGAGCTTCGGCAAGTACAGCCTGGAGCAGTCGCGCAAGTTCTACTTCGCCTCGGACACCAGCTACATCCTGGTGGAAGTCGCCCTACCCCATGGCCCCCATGTGATCGGCGTAGCCGGACGCGGCCCGGGTGGCGGCTTCGGTCACCAGTTCTTCGCCTACCAGGGCGAACTGAACCTGGAGCACTACCAGCAGGGCGGCACCTGCCTGCGCCAACGCGAGCTGTTCAAGAACCTCGGCCAGGCCGGCATCGTCGCCTACGAGCTGAAGCCGGAAGAGCTGCGCCGCCTGCTGGTCGGCGGGCATACCAGCATCCCGCTGGACCTGACGCTGATCCCGCTGCGCTCGACCAGCGAGCAGAGCCTGAAGACCTTCCGCGCGCTGTTCATCAACCTGCTGCATATGCGCGAGATTACGGCTGCGAAGTTGAAGCAGCTGTTCCTCGATGCCTTCGAGCACAGCCTGCGTTCGGGCAGCGTCGACTATATCGCCGCCACCGAGGAAGCCTTCCGCGACGTGCGTCGCATGGAGCAGGACTACCAGGCCCTGGTCGCCGCCGGCCCGCTGGTCGAGGCCCTGAGCGGCGGCGTGGCCCAGCGCGAGGTGCTGCGCGGCAAGCTGCATCGTATCTCGCCGCTGCTGGACAACCTGCTGGGTGCCTGGCAGGACTACTCGGGCGCGCGCAAGGAGGAGCTGGTGATCCAAGCCGAGCACTACAAGCGCGAGCAGGACGGCCTGCAGAACGAGCAGCGTGGCGGCACCGCCGAGCTGATGCGTCTGGAGCGCGAGATCAGCGAGATCCAGCGCTGGCTCGGTGAGCTGGGCGTGCTGAAGAACCGCTTCGCCCTTGTCGAAAGCGCCAAGGTCCTGGAAGAGCAGCTGCTCGCCGCCAAGGATGCCCACGACGAACTGGCCGGCGCCCTGGCGCAATCGCGCCAGTTCTCCGCCGAAGACCTGGACGAGCGCCTGCGCGACCTGGAGAAGCGCCTGAAGTCGGTCAAGCAGCAGCTCGACCACGCCGACAACAACAGCTACTCGCGCCTGCGCGAAGAATTCAGCCAGCAGGACGTCGACCGCCTGATGCGCTTGTTCAACGGCCAGCTGTTCAGCCTGCCGCTCGGCGAGAAAGGCATCCAGGCCGAGGGTGATGACTGGGTCAAGGCCGTGGAGGCCGTGCTGGATCGCTTCAAGGGCGACACCTTCGCCGTGCCGGGACTGTCCATCGACCTCTCGCATATCGAGCCACCGGCCCTGCAGGCCCTGGCCGACCGCGCCGCCCTGCGCGACCAGAAGGACCGCCTGGAGCGCGAGCTCAAGCAACTGAAGACCCAGCAGGCCGTGGCCAACGACCGCGCGGCAAGCAAGGCCGAGGCCGAACAGCTGTATCAGGCCGTGCTGGATGCGCAGAAAGCGCTGGAAGACTTCCGCAAGAGCCAGACCCTGGCCGTCGAGGAGCCGAGCAAACTGGAACAGCTGGCTCAGGCCGAGGCCGCTCAGGACGAACTCAAGCGTGCCAGCGATGCCTTTACCGAGCGCGTGCAGCAGCTGTCCGCCAAGCTGCAGCTAATCGGTCGCCAGCTGGCCGACCTGGAAGCCAAGGAGCGCACTCTGGAAGACGCCCTGCGCCGTCGCCAGCTGCTGCCGGCCGACCTGCCCTTCGGCACACCGTTCACCGAGCCGGTAGACGACTCACTGGAGAACCTGCTGCCGCTGCTCAACGACTACCAGGACAGCTGGCAGGCGCTGCAGCGCATCGACGGCCAGATCGACGCACTCTATGCCCAGGTACGTCTCAAGGGCGTGGCCAAGTTCGACAGCGAGGACGATCCGGAGCGTCGCCTGCAACTGCTGGTCAACGCCTACGCGCATCGTCAGGACGAGGCCCTCACTCTGGCCAAGGCCCGTCGCGCCGCGGTCACCGACATCGCCCGCACCCTGCGCAATATCCGCAGCGACTACGACAACCTGGAACACCAGCTGGCGCTGTTCAATCGCGAGATCAACAAGCGCCAGGTGTCCAACCTGGAGAGCTTCCGCATCGTCCTGGCGCCCAACCGAGACGCGCTCAAGCATATCGACCAGATCATCCACAGTGCCGGCCAGTACGAGGAAGGCGAGACCCTGTCGGTGTTCGACCTACAGCAGAGCAGCGAGCAGGACGCCAAGAACGAGGAAGCCAAGGACTACCTGTCGCGCCTGGTGGCGGCCAACGGCAACCAGCTGGGGCTCAAGGACCTGTTCGAGCTGGCTTTCGAGATCACCAAGGTCGGCGGTCAGCCGGTGATGCACACCGACATCGACGGTGCGGCGTCCAACGGCACCACCATGACCATCAAGGCGCTGACCAACATGTACCTGCTGCTGCACCTGATGGACCGCGAACAGGCTGGCAAGGTGCGCCTGCCCTACTACCTCGACGAGGCGGCGGACATCGACGAGCGCAACCAGCAGGCGCTGATCGAAACCAGCCTGCAGCTGGGCTTCGTGCCGATTCTCGCCTCGGTGAAGCCGCAGGTCTCGGCGCATGTGGCCATCGACCTGGAAGGCGGCAGCGGGCCGAACGGCATCTACATCGACGAGGCGGACTGGAAGTTCATCAAGCGCCGCGAGCAGGTCAAGGCCGCAGTGACGGAGGCCGAGCCGGCCTGAGCTGGCCCGGATGCGCTCCAGGAGTAGAAACGACAAGGGCCGCTAATGCGGCCCTTGTTATTGGGGGAGGATCAATCGTCCTGGTGGTCTTTCAGGATCTGACCCGTTGCGGCATCCAGCTCCAGATCCCACTGCACACCCTGAGCGTCGCGCACTTCCACCTGGTAGATGTAACGGCCGTATTCCTCTTCCAGCTCGGTCTCCTCGACCTTGCTGCCCGGATGCTTGGCCAGGGCCGCAGCATTGAGCTTTTCAAAGCTCTGGATGGTGCCGGCGTCGCGCAGCTTGAGCGCTTCGTCAGGCCCAAGGTCACGGGCCTGGGCGATGCCCGCGGTAGTGGCAAGGGCAGTGGCGGCGAAAAGGGTAGTCAGCTTGTTCATCTCGGTTCTCCGTAGGGGTGATCGCTTTCGACGGAAATCAAGATAACCAAGCCGACTTAAATCAAGCTGAACCGGACTACTGCTCCAATACGATCTTGGGCGCCCACTTCAGCCACTCATCGCGGGACTCATCGTAAAGAGCGAACGTCTGCCCTGGCTGAGCCGGACCGCCCATCAGCGGGTTATCCGGTGTCGCAAAGGCGATCCCCCCCTCCAGCAAGGCTTCCAAGGATTCAGCACGCAACTTCACGCCCTTGAACAGTCCGGCATCCACGCCAATGCCGCTGGCATTCCAGAAGCGGCTGCCGCTGCGGACCAATGGCGCATAGCGTGGCTCGATCAGCACATGGATCAGCACCGTGTCGGAAGTCCGGCCCAACTCGAACCGGGTTACTTTGCCCACCGGCACTTCTCGGTAGCTGACCAACACCCCGGGCTTGATGGAGCCCCGGCGCGGAGCACTCAGTACCAGGTGCAGACCTTGCTCGCGAGCCTCGCTCACGGCAGGCACCTCCTGGCGCACTTCGAAAAAGTGCTGTGGCTTGCCCGCCTTGTTCGCCGGCCGCACTTCCAGATACTGGCCGCTGACCAGCGTTTCCAGATTTGCCGTACGCACCAAGCCGAGTTCCGGCTTGACCACCCAGAACTCCGAGCCCGCGCTTGCTATACGCGCACTGGCTTTGGTGATGCGGGCGTTGAGCAGCACCGATTGCAGATCGTCGGTCAACTCAACCGTCTCGATCTCGCCGACATCTATCCCCTTGTAGCGAATCGCCGTGCCCGGGCTGATGCCGTCACCGGTCGTAGCCTTGATCTGAATGGCCACGCCCTGCTGCAACGCGCTGTCGCGGTCGGCATGCAGGGTGAAGCGCTGGATCTTGCGATTGACCGCGGCCTTCGGATTAGGCGTTTCAAAGCTGACACCGCCTGCCATCAATGTCTGCAGCGATTCGCTCTTGACCTCGATTCCCGACGACAAACCGCCCTTGAGCGTTACGCCGCTGGCGTTCCAGAAGCGTGTCGAACTGTTCACCAGGTTGGCGTACTCGGGCTCAATATGCGCGCCAAGCACCACTCGCTGCTGGTTGCGCGAGAGCTGGAAGCTCTGGATGGTACCCACCTTCACCTGGCGATACAGGATGGGACTGCCGACCTCCAGAGAACCCAGATTATCAGCGAATAGCACCAGGTGAAGACCTGGGGCAGCCAGATCGAGCGGAGGAGCCTTGGACCTGGCCACGAAGTCACGCACCGCTGGCTTGCCTTTCTCGCCGGGCTTAATTGCGATGTAATTGCCTTTAACCAAAGCCTCCAGACCCGTAATCCCCGCCAACGAGATGGACGGCTTGACCATCCAGAACTCGGCGCCTTCAGTCAGGTAGTCCTCAGCGCGGGGATCGAGCATCAGTTCTACCGAGGCGCCCGACAAATCTTCATTGACCTTGATCGTCTTGAGAGTACCCAGTTGGGTTCCCTTATAGAGAACCGGCGTTCGACCCGGCTCAAGGCCATCGAAATCCTGCAATTTCAGACTGACCCTGATACCGGCCTGTGCCGCCTGGTAATCCTCGTAGAGGCGGAAGGGAATTGCAGGATCCGTGGGTGGGCTATCTTTGCGGTGTTCTGGAGTCGAAAAGGCGATCCCTCCCGCAAGGATGCTGGCCAGAGACTCAGTCCGCACCTTGACGCCAGACAGGCCGGCATCGATAGACACTCCGCTGGCATTCCAGAAACGCGTATGTTTGCGCACCAGGCTGGAAAACTCGGGCTGGATGAATATCTTCACCTCGACCGTGCTCTGGTCCTCGGTCAGCCGGTAGCTCTTCACATGCCCGACCTGGATCTGTTTGTAGAAGACCGGACTATCGCGATTCAGGGAGCCAAGGCGATCAGCCTTGAGCGTCAGGTGCAGGCCGGGCGTGGAGTCGGCCAGAGGAGGCTCTTCGGTAAGGGCAACGAACTTGCGGGTCGGCTCCCCATCGCCTGGGCTCACGGTGATGTAGTTACCGGACACCAGAGTCTCCAGGCCGGTGATACCAGCAAGCGACACATTCGGCTTAACCAGCCAGAAACGCGTGTTGCTGAGCAGATGGGGCTCTACCCGTTTGTCCATCTCCAGGCTAACCCACACACCGCGCTCATTCTCTCGGTCACCTAGCTCCATGCCGATAACCTTCCCGATAGTCATCCCCTTGTAGATGACCTCGGTCTTGTTGGCCTGAATACCCTCGCCCGAAGGGAAGAAAATTTCGACCTCGATACCGGCCTGCTGATAGGCCCGCCAAGCCAACCAGCCACCGATCAGCAGGGCAATCAAAGGCAATATCCAGATGGCGGACCAATTGGTGGTGCGACGGGTATTTGCTGTGCTGATTTCGCTCATGCTCGGAAAAGACTCCGTTCCTTCTGATCGGACAGGGGCTGCTATCGCGCCAAACAAGCCAGATAACTCTGAGCAAGCGTATCGCAAAGGCCCATCTAGGGTATGTGGAATTTCTTGCGCGCAAAGACAAACCCCCGACCAGCGTGAGCGGGTCGGGGGTTTGGGATAGGAGCTTGACGATGACC
>NZ_LSOF01000018.1:0-168235 GCF_001592875.1 Pseudomonas sp. BMS12
GCAGCTATCGCCAGTGGAGTTTGAAAAGCGCTATTTCCAGAGCTTGGAGAGTGTCTAGGAAAGCCGGGGCGATTCAGAAATCTCTACGCGGGCGGTCACAATGCAGGCTGGCCCCCTCATTGTTTCCTTCCCATAAGGTAAGAACTCAGAAATCGCGCCGACACCATGTGTGTGGATGAATTCAGCTTCGCCAAGACTCGTCACCTCACTCACCCCAGGCAAATGCAGAGGCTGGGGGCTGTGTCATTGAGACGAAGACTGTCATGGTAAATGTGTGCGGACTCCATCGCCTCGGGCTGAGATTGAGCAGTTGTATGAAAGGGACGCTTGAGCTGCGATGGGACACGCTTCTACTGTGTCCCACGCCCCTGGTCGCCGGTCGACCGGAAGGGGCCTAGTTGGTTGATGCGCGTTTCGACCACTAGCCTGAGTCGTCAGGGCTAGGGCTGTTTGCACATGATTTTCTACCTTAGGGCCACTAGCAGTGTTTGTCCGGTCACAGCCTTTGGGTTAGGTATTGCACAATCTCTCGGCGTTCGTGGCCTACAGCTACCCATAGCGCATCATAGGTCTGCAAAGGACTATTGCTGGGCATAAGGGGCAGTGCTGCGTCACCACCATGGCTTAGCAGGAGTTTAAACAGAGCTAGATCCCCAATTTCTGCGGCGAATAATGTTGGGGTCCACTCGGCTAGATGCTCCGGTTGAACTCGGTAGCGACGATTGGGGTTGGCACCGTGCTTGAGTAGGACTTCGATGACTTGACGTCTGTCTTCCAAGGGGCGTGAGTAGTATTCCTTAGTGGCTTGGAATAGGTCTCGGTAACGGGGGTTCTGCATCATGCTGAGCATGGAAAGACGGCGACTGGGTAGATCAACGTCCACTGCGACACCTTCTTTGGCGTCATACGCATCACTGCGAGTTGTGCCGTTGAAATAAAGTTCTTGCTCGATAGCGAATGCAATTTCTGGCCGTTTGCTGTGGTGGAATAGTGCCATTGCATAGCACAGCGCTGAGGCCTGGTATCCGCAGGAGTTTTCAGTTTGGGCACCTAGTTGTAGTAGTTGTTCGACGGTGGCCGCGTCAGCCATTTCTATGGCCCATTTCATCGGAGTTTCTTTTTTTGTGGAGGCGTGGCGGTTTACCGTTTCGACGGTCAGTCCCGCGCCGAGCAAGTGATACATGATGGCGGGATCTTTCTGGTCGCAAGCTCGGCGCATGGCATAACTGATCGGCCCTTCACCTGACTCCGGAATATAGTCGTTTGGGTCTCCGCCGTGTTCCAAGAGAGTCTGTACGTCAACCAGTGAGCCCATCATGACAGCCTGCATAAGCGGTGTTCGTCGTGTGCGCCCATCGGCGTATTTAACTTTTCGGTTTGGAGCCTCAAGAGCTTCGCTTGTGACGCGAAAGGGGCCGTCCAGAACCGCCATTTCCAGGACTGGCGGCACGCGATCATGTGCTTTTAATGGTTGGAAGCGATGCTCAAAGGCCAAGGCGAGGCTTCGGCGTTGTTGCTCATCAAATGGGCGTTTTGGCCAGTGGTTGATGCCTAGTAAAAAAGTCTTGTCCCAGAGGTGTTTTGCGACACGCTGCTCGCCAGCACCTACAGCGAAAAGCAGTGCCTCTGTGAGCAGTGCCTTCTGATTGGCCCCTTTTCGCCACCAGGCCTGTTCGACTGCTCGCAGGTATAGAGTCACGGCTTCACTGTGTGGTCGAGTGAAAGCGGCTAACCGCGCATCCAGCCAGTCATGCTGGTATTGGAGCTGTACTTGCTCTTGTTCTGTGCTTTGCCGGATCAGCTGTTGCAGCTGTTGAAGGTTTAGTCGAATGGTTTCCGCATGCGCTGTTGTTGACGCAAATAACTCTTCGGTTTCAATGATGAGCGGTATGGCCTTTTTACGAATACCGTGAAAAGACCACTGCGCTTCGCGTTGAGCAAAGCGGTTGATGACATCATCAAGCGATGAGGGGGAATGCGGGGGCGACTGGTTGACGGCTACTCGCAAAGCGATAGGGATGTTTTGCAGGCCAATCGCCACGATCAGCCAGCCTGTACTTAGCTCGATTTGCCGTTCGGACATAGCACCATCTGCACACGTCTCTACTTTCTTTCGGAACGGCCAGAAGCTTTTTTTGATTGGATTGCCTTGTAGCCAGCGTTGCAAGCTACGCATTTCAACGCTGAGGCAGGGCTCTAGACGTTCTAGTAGGGTTGCTTGCTCAATCGCCAACTGTGCAGAAAACCATTCAACCCAAGTATGGAAGGGGCGCACGCACAGGTCATTTAGAGGTGGTCCCGGCATCTGACGTTGAGCCGACTGAAGAAGGCCCCTGAACAACGGCAGTTGAATCGTCTCCCGGTAAAGGTCTTGGCCTTCCTCATCAGCCCAAGACATTTCATCAATGTTCTGCACAAGGATTTGTATCGTTGTGCGGGTGTGACGCCAAGCAGCGTCCAACCACTGATGCCAAGAGGGGCCACACTCTGCGTGCACGGCTTTAAGTAACTGCTGCTCAATCTCGGCGATCAACTCTGCGGTGGATTCAGGGCGGGCCTCGATAGCCGCATCGTCTAGGCCTTTATCCATGCCGCGCTCGTTTAAGAGCGGACGCAGGCCTGCATCGGTAAAAACGTGGCGAAGCAATTCTCCGAGTTTGGGCAGAGGACTTCTGGAAAACATTGGGTGTCCCTAGTGAAGAGGCGGGGCAGAAGCCCCGCGTTTTCCTTAATCAGCGTTTGTTCTTTTCAGCCGCACGAGTCGCCCGTGCTGTGAAACTGTCTTTGGATACCTGGCCGCCATTACCCTTTGCCTCGCTGGAATGGATTCGGGCCGCTGCTTCGCTAGTCATTGGGGTGGGCGAGGTTGTCTTAGATTGCTGGGTCATGATTGCTCTCCTGATTATGTGCCATGAGCGGCACTAAGGAGATCATCCCGTCCAGCTCCACGTAGCGCACGACAGGCTACCGAGAACATTTACGAATTTTCGGGATGATAGGTTTTAGGCGGCTGGCGGTTCGAGCTTGCTTGCTAAAGCGAGTCAGTATGATGGCATCATGGTGGCAACTTTACCGTCTGAGATACTGACTCAGGGGGCAAGTTTTCTTCATATGTCCCTTCATCATTGTCGCCGCACATCACGGCGCTAAGGATCAGCCCCAATGCTTTATGAGTTGACTGTGCCGGCCCTAGTGGACAGTCGTCGAGTCCCTATCGAGCGCCCGGATGCCTTGGGGATTAGCGAAAAGCACATTGAGGAGTTCTTGGCTTCTCACCTTGTTGAGTTGATTCCCGAAGAACAGCTCATGCTGCTGGCTCAAGAGCGGCAGTTTCAGGAAGAGGCCGATATTTTGGCGCTCGACCGGAAAGGAACCCTGTACATCTTCGAGTTGAAACGGTGGCAATCGAGTGCGGAGAACCTGCTCCAGGTCATGCGCTATGGCCAGAAATTTGGTCGTTACACCTACGCTCAGCTGGAGACGATGGTGCAGAGACAGCAACGCTTGCAGGGTGCCTTGAGTGCTCGGCACCAAGAGTACTTTGGGCTTGAAGCGCCGCTGAAGGAGCAGGAGTTCAATCAAGATCAGCGCTTCGTTGTGGTAACCAATGGTGTGGATCGTGACACCTTGGAGGCCATTCAGTACTGGTCGAAAAAAGGCGTCCACATCGACAGCCTGACCTACAAGCTTTACCGGGTGGGAGGTAAGCCGTTCATTCAGTTCGATACCTACAACCCCGAACTGGATCTGTTGATGGAGGCTAACCCCGGCATCTTCATCGTCAACACCAACCGTACCTACATGGACGATGCCTGGCGCGACATGCTCGGTGATGGCAAGAAAGGAAAAGCGGCGGCTTACTATGACCGCAAGAACGCGGTGCGGAAGATCGGAAAGGGATCGACCGTGTTCCTGTATCACACAGGAGTTGGGGTCATTGCCAAGGGCAAGGCAACTGGTGGTGTACAGGCCACCGACTACGAGGGGGATGTGGACGAGCAGTTCTTTGTCCCGCTCCAGTTTGAGTGGTCGCTGCCGGATCCGGAAAGCTGGTCGTCACGGGCACCCAAGGCCTACGAAATCAATGCATCGACCGGGGCTAGCAACCGTTTTCGCCAGACAGTGTTCAACGCCTCGGAAGAAATGCGGGATGCGATCCAGGGCGTGTGGGTTGCACGCAAAGGCTGATTCCTCACTCGACATGCCCTTTCGTTCGAACGGGCCTGCCTGAGGACGCTGACTTGAGGTGAACTGGTCGAGTTGTGCTCTCCGAGTAGGTATGTAGTAGGCAGCGACAGATTTATGGTTATTCGACGTAAGGAAGAACTACGCATGGACGTCACCATGATTCAGCACCCCGTCGGACAAGGCGGGATGTTCAGCGGTCAGCTTCAGGAGGGAAACTCAGTCCTGCGCTGGGTCTATGACTGCGGCTCCAACCAGCAAGATCGCCTCAACGAAGAGATTCTTTCCGTCGCGGCCCAAGGGATGATTGACCTGCTGTTTCTGTCTCACTTGGACAGTGACCATGTCAACGGCGTTGACCGCCTGCTCGCGGCGACCAGTGTGGCCGAGGTGGTTCTGCCCTATCTGAGCGCAGCTGAGTTTGCGCTTGCTGTGGTTCAGGATGTGGTAACCGGTGCGCTCTCTGGCACCTTTCTGGAGTTCGTGGCCGACCCGGCGAAATGGCTGATTGGCCGTGGCGTTAGTACCGTGAGTTTTATTCGAACTACCGGCGAAGACCAACCGTTGGGTGAGTGGCGGATTCCGGAACCAAAGCGCGAGGACGACACTCGCCGCCTCAAGGTGCGATGGCCGGCAGCGGCGGTAACGAAGCGAGCGGTGAAAACAGCGACCGTGCAGGATATTGCGGCGGGCGCAGTGGCCAGCATTTCAACAAATGGTGCAAAGGTGGACTGGCTGCTTGTTCCCTATGCGCACAAGCCTTCCAAGCAGCAAATGAAAGACTTCAATAGGGCGTTGGAGTGCTGCTTTGGAAAGGGGTTGACCCGTTCAGCTATTGTGCGCCATGCCCGTGACGAGAACGGGCGTGTGAAGCTGAAAGAGTGCTATCACCAGTTGTGGAGCGACCATAATAAGGTCTCCATGTCGCTCTATGCTGGGCCGCAAACATCCCCTCACATCACCAGCCTGCAACTGCCGTTCAGCCAGTGGCGAAGGGGAGCGTCGGCAGCACCTCGTGCAGAGGTCGGTTGGCTAATGACGGGCGACGCCGACCTTGCATCATGTCGTAGGCTGGACGCTCTGTTGAGCTATTACCGTCCGGTGCGAGATCGTGTGAGCGTGCTGGTGTTGCCGCATCACGGCTCAGCGTTGAGCTTCCATTGGGATCTGGTCCCTAGCTTCTCGAATGTAAGCGCCTGCATCGTGGCGGCTGGGCGCAACCAGTACGGGCATCCACACTCTTGGGTATATGAGTGCGTGACGAGTTTTCTGGGGTCTCAGGGATGGCATCAGGTCAGTGAATGCCCCACTAGCGGTTTTGGTGTGCGCGCCGTGCTATGAGCTGGCTCTCGCTGAGTAAGGCTGCGTAACTGCGCGTAATTTGGCCTTATGGTCAATCGACCCCCTCGTTTCACCCGTGTCTGGCGAGAGTCCCAACTGGGACTGGTCACCAGCACCCCGGTCGCTGGTCGACCGGAAGTAGGCCAGCTGGTTTACACCTCTATTGCCCACTAGCCTGATCTGTCTGAGAGCGGGCGGTTGGGACCAAAAGAAATGAAAAAGGCGGTTGAGCAGGACACGCTGGTGGCGCTGATCGAGAGCGGGGCGGCACGGGAGTTTCGGGCGACGCGCGGGCCGGGTGGTGAGGGCTGGAGCCTGAGTACCCGACTGGGCAGATTTTGGTTGCCGGTGCGCTCGCGGCGGGAACCGGTCAGGACCTGGGCGAGCCTGACCGCGCTGGGACGCTTTTGCGAGACGGTTGGAATCCGCAGTTTGAGCGTGGAGTTTTAGCTGGTGATAGCGGGTTCACTCGTCTCGATACGTTGAGTATCCATTTCGCTGCTGGCACTGGTGGTTTTCTTCAAGGCCGCAGGCAGTGGTGGGCCCATATAGGTGCCGAGCAGGTGGCTGCGGTCGAAGCTGAACACATGGTAATGGGGGCTTTCCAGGCAGCGGCCCACCAAGGGGACACGGTGGTCGGGTTTGCCTGGCAGCAGTTCAACGCTGCCGCCACAGAGTGGGCAATCGGCCGTAAAGCGCACGAGCCGAATCCATTTTTCTCCTGCGTGACGATACATCTCCAACTGGCACGGGTCTTCGCTAAACGCGACTACAGCGCCGGGTGCACTGACCACCCGATGATCGAGCAGTTGCCACCAGGGGCGATAAACCTCATGCCAGACGAGCCCGAACGTGGCAGTGGTCACCAACAGCTTGACCACGTGGCCGAGGGTTAACGGCTCGTTCGATAGCCACATCCCGAAAATCGACAGCGCATACATCACCACCCACCCAGCGGATAGCAGCAAGATACTGCCGAGGAAAAACTTACCTTTGCTGCTGCGATTGCGCACCTCGCCATTCTTCAGCCACCAGCGTAGCCAGTGGGCGGGTTTGACTTCGCCTTTTTCGGTGCGTCGGTAGGTGATGTCGAGCGGGGCGGTGGGTGTTTCGTCGGCGTCATCGGTATCGAGCGCACGTTCCTCCAGAGCTAGCCAGAACTGGCTGATGTTGCCTTTTCCGCCCCCAGTGACATCCCGCAAAACCAGCGTATAGCCGGGAGCCAGCGCGTGGGTACGGGCGCTGAGTGCAGCGCGAAGATCCTTGGTGCGAGGCACCCATTTATTGGCGTCGATCAACTGCGGATTGCCATCCGGATGGCAGGCGGCGACGAAGTTGTCGCGCACGAACTGCACCGGTTCAGCCTGGCCGCCCTCCAAGCGCCGCAACGTCTCCGCGACCATGTGGCGAATGATGCTGTTGGCCTTTCCCGAACCAGGGTCGGTCAAAAAGCTTTGGTGCAGCGTCCGCAGTGCATCCTGCATGTCCATTTTCCCTAAAGGCTCTATTCCGGGTGTTTTTGGCCAGTTTAAACCTCCGTAAACCCCGTTTGTGGAGGTTTGGGGGCTGTTTGGCGTTTCGGCGGCGATGACTCTGGAGTCCTTCTTAACACCGGAGGACGCCATTATGTCGATGTTTGTTGCCCTGAACAGCCAGCAGCAGTTGGTCACCATCCACGAGGTCGCACGTGGACTTGCCTGCACTTGTACCTGTGTGGCGTGTGGCGAGGTATTGATCGCACGCCAAGGGGCACTGAACGAACACCACTTCGCCCACTACTCGAATAAGGTCAGCTGCGAAGTCGGGCGCGAAACGCTGTTGCACCTCTATGGTAAGCAGGTGATTCGGGAGGCGATGGGGCTCCAGATTCCGCATCTGCCAGACCACGCTCCAGCGTTTGGCGATCTGTCGAGCTGGTGGGACTTTGAGTCCGTTCAGGATGAGGTCTGGATGGACAACTTCAGGCCCGATCTTGTCGCGCATCTGCGTGATGGGCAGCGCTTGCTGATTGAGGTCGCAGTCACCTCATTCATCGATGACGAAAAGCGGGAGCGGATTAATGCGGCAGGGCTATGGGCTCTAGAGATTGACTTGAGCGGCTTGTTCAATGGGCAGGAGGCGATTCCTTCGGAAGCGATTCGTCAGCAGATTCTGCATCGAGTTGACTGCAAGCAGTGGGTATATCCAGAGCCGGTAGAGGCGGCAGTAGAACTGGAGATCCCACCGGTTGCCCCCCTTCCTTTGGCGAAACCCCAGATGGCAGAGTATCGCTACACCATCCAAGGAATGTGGGTGACAGCACGGCTGTTGCCCTCAGGATCTCTGGCGGTGCGCTCACTCGCCTACAGTCCCCAGATCAGAGATCTGCTCAAAACCATGGCATACCAGTTCGGTGGGTACTACAAGCCAGCGTATCGCAATTGGATCTTTCCAGCAGAGGTCACCCCGAGGCTTATCGAACGGCTTGAGGGTTGCGCGCTGATGGGGTGACTCTGCTCATGGGGCAAACGACCAAGCAGGAACACCGGCCGCGAGAAGCTCGTGTTTGTTCTCCAGATAAAGGTGTTGGGCCTTTGGGTTGCCGGTCGCTGAGTCCGTGACATCTATATTCCACTGCCGGAGGAAGTAGCCGACGAGGCATGCCTTTAGCTCAACATATTTGGCCTCGCCGGTGATGTCGTAATCAAGGCGAATGCTGTCCAGATGCTCGGCTGCCGGATGCGGAACAAGCCGCAAGCGAACGTCAGTTGTCCAATGGGGGTCGTTGTCGAGCTTGGCTTCTGACGGCTCGCCAGGGTGGGCGGATGTGAATCGCGCGAGGTTGAAATCCCGAAAGTCTTCTTTGGCATGGTCGAAGCAGCGGATATGCCAGCGCAATCCGTCATGCACCATCGCCAGTGGGGACAGTACGCGCTCTCGGTGTCCACTGCTCATCGAGCCATATTCGACCGTCATCTGCCGGCCTAGGTAGATGCAACGCGTAATCGTGCTCACCAGGGATAACGGAATCTTCCTTTTGATGCTGGAGCTGATCCAGCCAGGTAGACGCTTGGCATGCTCAGAGTCCATGGCGATTGCTCGCTCACCGACGAGTGAGAACAGCGCCTGATTAACGTCATGCTGGAAGTGGGGCTTACCTTCGGACAGGACGTAACACTTTTGCCTCAGGTCATAACGCAGTACATCGGGAGCCAATTCTGAGTACAGGGACAGATCTTTCGTGGCCGCAGGTTCACTGATTCCGAAGCGGGACACTAGATCTTTTCGACTGACCTGGCCGGTGAACAAGGCGAGGAACTCAATGTAGAACAGTCGTTCGCGCTGGATGTCTCGTTGCTGATCCATGTGTTGGCTTAGCTTGGCTTGAGTAGAGTATTTCAGTCTAGCAGGTGGGCATAAAAAAAGTGACAGGATAAAAAGTATGACGTGATAAAAAGTATTTGCGTTGTTTTGATCTGGGCGTATAGTCATGGCTGTGGTGCCTGGTTTGGACAAGTGTTGGTCTCGTCTAGGTGCCCCCCCCAATCCTTGGTTTCACCTTCGCTGTATAGGAGTATTTCGATGAGCCAGCGTGACAAGCCCGAACACCCGCACAAACCCGATCATCCCGGCCGGCCAGAACATCCCGGTCACCCCGATCATCCTGATGTACCGCCAGGGCCGCCGATTGATCGCCCCAATCCTGGGAACGGTGCGCCCAAGCCTCCGAGCCACAGGCCGGTGGGCTGACATGAGCGGCTGGTGGAATCGCTACCCGCTTGAGTTCGAGGCCGAGAAATCGGCTCTCGACGCGCTGGGGTGTTCGTGGCGAATCGATGAGGGCGAGTGGCAGTCGGGGCGTTTAGCCATCGACATCGAGTTGCTGCATGGGGAGCAGCGGTTTCGCTTAACGGCGGAGTATCCGGATAGCTATCCGTATTTCCCGCCTCAAGTGACTCTGCACGAGCATGTGTTGCAACGGCATCAGCATCCGGTTGGTAGGAACTTGTGTCTGTTGGCCAGGGAGGGCGAGGACTGGCGACCGGGTCAGGACACGCTCGCGTGCCTTTTGGCGCAACAGTTCCCTGTGGTTTTGGCGGTCAATGCTGCCGAACTCTCATCTGACTTCGTAGCCGAGCACGAGGATCATGTTGGGGAGCCGTTTTCATCGTTTGTACCAACTGACCCCAATTGCATGATCGTGGTGCCTGACGAAACACCAGGTGTCGAGATTGCTGGTGGGCGTTTGGTGCTTGATGTACGGGCTACTGCTCCAGCGGCGCATGACCGATTGCTCGTCAGTGGAATGATCAAGGCCATTCATGACCTGCGTGGCAATCCACTCATTGAGGTGGCTACTTGTGTTCCCGCGTTTTCCCAATCTATGACTGGGTTTTGGCTGCGTTTGCCGGAGCGTCCCAGCGTGGAATGTTCCAGTCAGGAAGTGGAGTTGGCGCAGCACTTCCTCAACCTCATGAAGTCTTCGCTCCCCGAATTTGAGAAAGCACTACATGCGGCCAAACCAGGCCAAACTCTCATCGCTGGTTTCGTTTATCGGGATGAGGTGGTGTGGCGAGAGAGTGCTGACGATTGGTTATTCCTCGCGGTTCGGGTTCGGCGCGAAGCCAAGCGCACAAGACCTGCGCAAGTACAGTTAGCCCTCGTTCGGGCAGATTGGGGTGGTGAGAATGCTTGGATGCGACGGGCTCCGGCTTTGCTTCCTCTTCGCGGCAAGTCGGTCATGGTTGTCGGTTTAGGTAGCCTAGGCTCGCCACTTGTACTGCACTTGGCGCGTGCCGGTGTGGCGCAGATGGAGCTGATCGACTGCGATTGGTTGCAGGTCGGTAACACCGTGCGCTGGGCTCTCGGCTGGCAGTACGCCGGACTACATAAGGCGCATGCCCTGGATCTTCATTTAAAACATGAATATCCCTATACATCGGTAAAGCCGCATCACCTACATATTGGGTCGACCGTCTCCCATGGCGATATGACGGACTATCAGCGCCTGCGCTCTATAAGCGAGGGCTGCGATCTGATCATCGATGCGACAGCCAATCACCGGGTTAGCCATTTTCTTGCGGATCTGGCCCGAGAGCTGGGCAAACCTTATCTGTGGCTCACCACGACTCATGGTGCCGCTGGAGGTGTTGTTGGGCGTGTCATTCCAGGAAGGACGGCGGGGTGTTGGCATTGCTTTCAGCATCGTCTGGCGGATGGTTCTATCCCCTTGCCCGCTGACTCCGGGGGGAAAGCAATTCAGCCGGGAGGGTGCTCCCAGGCGACATTCGTCGGTGCTGGCCTAGATAGCGATGAGGTCGCTTTACTGGCTTCCAGATTGGCGGTGGCGACCTTGGTCTCGGGAGCAGAAGGGGGCTATTCCGATTTCAATTGGAATGTGGCAGTCGCGGATTTCTGGCGGGACGGATTTTCCATCGCTCCGGAATGGGCGACCGATCAACTCCACTCTCATCCCAGCTGTGCGCACTGTAATTCCGTATGACTGTTCTATGGATTGAGGCGCAGGCGCTCTGCGAGTTAAACGCCGAAGCCTGTCGCGCCTTCCCTCAAGAAACAGGCGGAGTGTTGGTGGGGTATGTCGCTGATGGTCAGCAGCCGGTTGTAATTACTGTGATTGGTCCAGGTCCGGCTGCGGTTCATCAGCGAGACAGGTTTCAGCCTGATCATCAATGGCAATGCGAACAGCTTGACGATCTATACGAGCGCTCATCGGGGCGGTTGGTCTATTTAGGTGATTGGCATACGCATCCTGATGGTTCACCGCAGATGAGCTGGCTGGATAGAAGAACAATCCGAGCCATCGCGAGGCATTCTCCTGCTCGATGTGCTCAGCCCCTTATGCTAATCGGCGGTGGTTCGTCTGAGTACTGGTTGTGGCGGGGGCATCGATACCGGTCTGCGCGATTGCTGGGAGTCCTGATCGATTGCGAGGTGTTGGAGGTGCATCAGTTTCGGGCAATGGACTCTCAGTTAATGCCTGGCCAAATGGGCTGAGGTATTGTGGCCCCCATCACGCCAAGGCGGGAATGTCCGCCCCAGAGCCTCTGAGAAGAATGCTAAAGCCGTGTGACTGACTTGCACCGCTCTCCTGCCATTGTTTATGGCGAGTAAGCACAATCGAAAACGCGAATCTCCAGCCCAATTGATAAAGCTCGAGATATAGAGGTAATAAGCATGACCGCACTTGCCGAAGGCATCGGCTATCGCCAGCTTCCCGAACCAGGCCAGTTGGTGGAGGTTCGCCGCAGGCAATGGGTCGTGGCAGAAGTGAATGGATCCAATCTTGGGGAGCGTCGTCAGCATCTGATCACGCTCAACTCGATTGACGAGGATGCCTTGGGTGAAGAACTCCAGGTGATCTGGGAGATTGAGCCTGGTGCACACGTTATCGAGCGTGCGGGTCTCCCTGCTCTCACTGGTCAAGATGATGCCGAAACCCTGGACGCTTTTCTAGACGCGGTGCGCTGGGGGGCTGCCACCAATGCGGATCGTGGTTTCCTTCAGGCCCCTTTCCGTAGCGGCGTGAGTATTCAAGGTTTCCAGCTTGATCCACTCGTCCGCGCGATCGATATGGCGCGAGTGAATCTTCTGATCGCCGACGATGTGGGTCTTGGTAAAACAATCGAAGCTGGCCTGGTGATTCAAGAAATGCTCCTGCGGCATCGGGCTCGCTCGGTGCTCATCGTTTGTCCGGCGTCTCTTCAGGAAAAATGGCGTATCGAGATGTTGGAGAAATTCGGTCTCGAATTCCGCATCGTAGATAGTGGGTACATCAAGCAGCTGCGTCGTGAGCGTGGCATCCATGCCAACCCATGGAACTCTTTCCCACGGCTGATCACCTCCATGGATTGGGTCAAGACGGGCGAGGGCCTGCGCTCTTTCCGTGACATCCTGCCGTCGCATGTCACCTATCCGCGCAAGTTTGATCTGCTAGTGGTGGATGAGGCACATCACGTCGCACCCTCCGCTACGGGTGAGTACGCGGTGGAGAGTCAACGTACACGCCTCGTTCGCGCAATCGCTCCGCATTTCCAGCATCATTTGTTCCTGACCGCTACGCCGCATAACGGCTACACCGAATCCTTCACTTCTCTGCTGGAGCTTTTAGATGATCAGCGTTTCGCTCGAAACATCCTGCCAGAGGAAAAACAGCTTGCGCAGGTGATGGTCCGTCGTCTGAAGAGCGAGATCACTGATGAGAAAGGTCAGCGTATCTACGCTACGCGCAGGCTTGAAGTCTTACCTATTGATTACATACCGGTCGAGCGCGAGATACATCGCAAGCTCATGGCCTACTGTGCCAGTCGCGAGAAAGCTATAGATGAGTCTGGCGTCACTGGCGCATCCTTCGTTAACCAGTTACTCAAGAAACGCTTGTTCTCCTCGCCGGCTGCATTCGCCAGCACGCTCGAAAAACACCTGGCGACTTTGGCGAACGACGGTGTCGAAAAATCGAGCGTCGATCTGTCCGATCGAATTTTGCTCAAGGCGATTCAGCGCGCCGAAGAGGATTACGCTAAGGACGAAGACGTAGAGGACGCTCAACTGGAAGCCGTCGAAGTTGCTTCGCGGCGTTCTCGACCGTTGTCCGGAGAGGAGCAGCTGTTGCTGGGCGAGTTGCGATCATGGGCTCAACAGGCAATGAACCGTCTCGACTCCAAAGCGCACGCGTTGCTCGCCTGGATTGACGCGTACCTCAAGATCGATGGTGGATGGAATGGCAAACGTGTCATTTTCTTCACCGAATACCGCACCACGTTGGATTGGCTGCAACGCATTCTGGTCAACCACCTTGACGATCCTCAGCGCTTGTTGATCCTGCATGGTGGCAAGGACAGCGACGAGCGTGAGGACATCAAGGCTGCTTTCCAGGCCTCGCCGGACATCTCGCCGGTGCGCATCCTGCTCGCCACGGATGCAGCGTCTGAAGGTATTGACCTCCAGAATCACTGTAACTACCTCATCCATCTTGAGATCCCTTACAACCCCAATGTGATGGAGCAACGCAACGGTCGTATCGATCGTCATGGTCAGCGCGAGAAAGAGGTGGTGATCTGGCATCCGGCGGATGCGCGAGAAGATGCCGACTCGGTAGGTGGCCACAAGGAAGACATTCTGCGTGCCCTGAACAAGTTGGAATCCATGCGCGCCGATATGGGCAGCGTCAACCCGGTGATTGCGCCACAAATGTCTGGGTTGATCGAGGGCGCGCGGCGAGAGCTGGATACGCGTGCTGCCGAAGCTAAGCTCTCACGCTCCCGACGTTACGTGCGTGCTGCGGACAACGTAGTCGAGCGCGTCGCCAAGCTTCATGAGCGGCTGCTGGAAACAAGGGATGACTATCGTCTATCACCCGAACATATTCTCAACGCGGTCGAAACGGGATTGGCGCTGGCGGAAAAAGCTCCGCTTAAGCTAATCGATTTTCCAGGAGCAAAACCTGGATCCGTATTCGAACTACCACCTCTCGGCGGGGCCTGGGAACGTTGCCGCGAAGGCCTGGCTCACCCCTATACCCGCAAGATTCGCCCAGTCACCTTCGATCACGAGGTCGCGGCAGGTCGAGACGATTTGGTGCTCATCCATCTCAACCACCGCTTAGTTCAGATGTGTCTGCGCTTGCTGCGGGCGCAGGTCTGGTCAAGTGGTGAGGGAAAACCACTCCATCGAGTGACGATAAAAACACTGCCTGACGAGCAACTGGAATCGCCTGCTGTAGTGGTGGTTTCCCGCGTAGTGATTACCGGAGGCGATCATCACCGGTTGCACGAAGAGCTGACTGAAGCTGGAGGCTATCTGCGTGAGCAAGGTTTCAAGCGTGAGGAGACTCTGGGCCGTTTGAGAGGATGGTTGGATGCTGGGCGTCCAGTGAAATTGATGGATGAAGATTTCGACCTACTCACTGGTTGGTTCCGGTCGTCGGAGGCATCCATTTGGCAAGCCATCGAGGCGCGCTCACGTACACGCTTGGAGTCCCTTGGGAAGACGCTTGACGGCCGTAAGGTCAAGGAGCAGGAGGACATCCTGGCGGTGCTTGCTGAGTTGGAACGAGCCATTCGTGGGGAGCTTGTTCGAGACGAACAACCAGAACAGTTGGCCTTGTTTAGCGAAGATGAGCGTTTGCAGGTGCGTCGTGATCATACTGCTTTGCACGCGCGACTGAAGCGCATTCCGGATGAGCGAACTCAGGAGTGCGCCGCCATCGAATCACGCTATGCCGATCCGCAAGATCATACCTTCCCCGTTTCCATCATTTTCATCGTGCCCGTATCGTTCGGCCAAGGAGGCCGTGCATGAAAGCTATCGACATCCATGACGAGTGGCTTTCGCTGATCGAAGTTTCCGGCCCCTTCCTTGCTAAACCAGTTTTGAATAAGGTTTTTTCCACGGGGCTGCCTGCTGCCGATCAGCGCATCCGCAAACATTTGCGCCAGGCTTATGACGAGTGGTGCGAGGCGCGCGATGGCGATGATCCGCGCTTCGAGGCTCTGCATAGCGCGTGGATTCGAGAGGTACTGGCTCGAGGTCTAGAGTTCGACGAATCGAACTCGGGAGACCTCCTCAAGCATGGGCAAAGTTTGCCAGCCAGCGTGGTCGTCGCCATACCCGAGCATGGGGTTATCCTCTCGCCTGACTATGCCTTGGTCGCTAGTGACGAAGCGCGGCTACTGATCAAGTCCTACCCTGCCGGTACGCTGCTTCAGGCGGCTATTGATGTGGATGGCTGGGCGGCGAGCCCGGCCGAGCGGATGGAACGGCTCTGCCGAACGTCCGGTTGCCGGCTGGGTCTAGTCACGGATGGTGAGCGCTGGATTCTGGTGGATGCTCCAGTGGGGGGCGTTGTCAGCTTCGCGAGCTGGTATGCACGCCATTGGGGGCCGGAGCCACTAGCTTTGCAAGCCTTCCTGGCCTTGCTGGGGGTGGCACGCTTCTTCGGCCCAGCGGGTGAGCGTTTACCCGCCTTGTTGGATGAATCGCTCCAGCATCAGGAAGAAGTCACCGATGCCCTGGGCGAGCAGGTTCGGCGAGCGGTCGAAGTGCTGATCCAAGCGCTGGACAAGGAGGATCGGGAGCGGTCACGTACGCTCCTGCAAGGTATCGAACCCGCAGAACTTTACGAGGCTGGTTTGACCGTGATGATGCGCCTGGTCTTTCTGCTTTCTGCCGAGGAGCGTAGTTTGCTACTGATGGGCGTGGGGGCCTACGAGCGTAATTACGCCATCTCCACTTTGCGCATGGATCTGCGTAAGGAAACCGAGGAGGTGCAAGAGCACCGTAACGATGCCTGGTCGCGCCTATTGGCGACTTTCCGGGCGGTGTATGGCGGCATTGAGCACGATTCTTTGCGTCTGCCTGCTTTGGGTGGTTCGTTGTTCGATCCGGATCGCTTCCCCTTTCTCGAAGGCCGAGTCAAAGGGTCGAATTGGCGTACGGATGCCGCCAGGCCATTGCCGATCGACAACCGTACTGTGTTGCTCCTGTTGGATGCTATTCAGCAATACGAAGGGCGCACATTGTCCTACCGCGCCCTAGACGTAGAACAGATAGGTTACGTCTACGAAGGTTTGCTTGAGCGTACCGTGTCGCGCACCAAGAGCGTGACCGTCGAATTGACTGGCGGCAAAGGTGCAAGGAAGACCCTCTATTCCCTGGACGAACTAGAAGCCCTACATCGTCAGGGTGTCGAGGTATTGGCCGATGCTCTAGCGGGGGCTGAGGCTACCAAGCGCAGTGTCTCGGCCATTCGCAACGATATGCATCGCACCGTCGGAGATGATGACGCCAGTCTTCTGCTCACTGCATGCGATGGTGATGAGGTCCTACGTGATCGTGGCAAGCTCTTCCTTGCTCTGATGCGTCGAGATCCATGGGGCTATCCACTGATATACCCGCAAGGTGCCTTCATTGTCACTGTCGGAACCGATCGGCGAGAGACAGGTACCCACTACACACCTAAATCCCTTACCGAGCAGATCGTCGAAACCACGTTGGAGCCAGTGGCCTATATCGGTCCGGCTGAAGGGCTACCGCGTGAGCAGTGGCACCTCAAGTCAGCTACCGAGTTGTTGGATTTGAAGGTCTGCGATCCAGCCATGGGATCGGGGGCGTTCCTCGTGCAGGTCTGCCGTTGGTTGGCCGAGCGTGTCCTTGAGGCTTGGGCCGTAGCGGAAAAGGCTGGCGGTTTCATCGCTGTCGAAGGCCAGGTGTTGGAGCGGCTGGATGGGCAGGAGGTTATGCCAGCCAACCCTGAAGAGCGCTTGGTGATCGCTAGACGTCTGGTTGCCGAACGTTGTCTTTACGGTGTGGACTTGAATCCGCTCGCAGTGGAGCTGGCCAAGCTGTCCATCTGGTTGGTGACCTTGGCCGAAGGGCGACCTTTTGGTTTCCTCGACCATAACCTCAAGTGTGGCGACAGCCTGTTGGGTGTGCATCGTCTGGAGCAGCTCACCGAGCTGAGCATGACTCCAGGCGGAAAAGGGCAACAGCGGCTCTTCGGCAAAAATATTGAGCAGGCTGTACATGAGGCAGTAGAGCTGCGTCAGCAACTGCGTGAGATACCGATTCGAGACATACATGATGTCGAGGCCATGGCTCGCCTTGACGCATGTGCGCGTGATCGACTCGAGGTGCCTGAGCGAATCGCCGATGCATTGATTGGGGATGTGTTCGCTGCGGGGGGAAATGGATCAGCCATAGAAACCAGTCTTAGGTCTCTCGCCATTCAAGCGGAGCAAGCTATCGATGGCAACCGTGACGCCATAACAGCCATCGTTGCACGGGCGAAGTTAACGTTAGCTGCCTATCTATCTACGAACCAGGCCCGCAGGCCTTTCCATTGGCCGTTGGAGTACCCAGAGGTGTTCGTACGGGAACGCACAGGCTTCGATGCCATCGTCGGAAACCCTCCGTTTCTGGGTAATCGTCTTTGGAAGGGAGCGATGGGTGAAAAATTGCAATGGCAATGCCAGATGATCCTTGGTGCGTCACCCGGAAAGATCGATTTGTGCATTGTCTTCCACCGTAGAGCGGTCGATCTGCTGCGGGGGGATGGCAGCTATGGCTTGCTCGCCACCAGCAATATCGCGGAGGGTAGTGCAGTCAGGGTCGGCTTAGGGGTCATCGTAGGGAGCGGAGACATCTTCTTCGCTAGGAAAGGCATGCCTTGGCCAGGAACTGCGGCAGTGGTGGTGGCGGTCGTCTCCTTTTTTAAGGGGGTATGGCAAGGACTGTGCGATGCAGAGGGGCGCAGCTGCGAGCGCATTGGGGCACGCCTAGAACCTGAGGCAGATGATGTTTGGATACCCAGAGAGCTGCCCCTTCCGATCTTCAGTTTCGAAGGAGTGAACAATAGCAAGGGGCTAGCGTTCGTTATCACTCGAGCTAGCCCTTGGTTTAGCCAGCTCAAGGAGGAGCCAAATAGCTTGTTGAAACCGTATGTCACCGGTGACGACATAACTAGTTCCGCGCTGCGTCGGACCGAGCGTTGGGCATTGGATATTGCTGACCGCAGTCTTGAAGAAATAGAGCAAAGTTGGCCAATTGCCCACCGATTTTTGACCGAAGTGGTTCAGCCTACTCGTACCCCTGAGGCGCTTAAGAGCTACAAAGGACTTTATGGACGCTGGTGGCAGTTCTGGAACCATCGAGCGGATCTCATGCGTCGGTTGCGCCAGCGAAAGCGTTTCATCGCGTTTGCGAAGGTCACAAAGTACCCATTTTGTATGTTGGCACCTGCTGATTGGATCTTTACCAACAAGGTTTTGCTAGTTGAGGCAGAAAGGGATGACCTTTTTTCTATTTGCCTAAGCTCGTTTTTCCGTAGTTGGCTTCATGCATTTTCAGTGCGTAGCCTAGGTGCCGATACCAATACACTTACACTGTCGATTCGAGAGTCTGTATCGACATTTTCTCTGCCGATTGCAGAGGTTTCGAAAGCTGGGGGCGATGCTGCAACGCGCTTTCAAAGTGCTGTCGCTATATGGAGCGCAGAGCATGAGTGCGGGCTTACGGATGTGCTGAATGCCGTCAATACGCCAAGTTGTGCAGACCCGACAATCATTGAGTTGCGACAGCTTATGGCCGCTATCGATGCTGAGGTCGCCGTGGCCTACGGTTGGACTGATCTCGATCTCGCTTACGATTTTAGGGCTTTCGGAGGCGGATCGGCCAACGATCCATGGCGTTGGGCGCTATCTGGCAGCGCGATCGCTGAACTTCTGAATAGGCTCACGGCTTTGAACCGTCGGCAGTTCGAGGCGCATTCCGCTGCCGACGATAGCTCGTCTTCCCGAAATCTGGCGAAGCGTGGTCGTCCGAAATCTGATCCGCCGATGATCGTGAAGGGATTGTTTGATGGTCTAGCCGGATGACTTCGCCATCCTCTGATGGCCAAGGTCGGATATTTGGAAAGCTTAATATCAAGAGCGCGCATTTAAAGAGTTGGGCGTCATGATCAGCAATTGTTCGCTTACTGGGGTTTCAGGAGTCCTGCATGGAAGAGCGTAACGAAGGTGTTTTCGACGCGTGGATCGTCATCGACAGAGGGCTTCAGCGTGATACTCGCCTGAGGGACAAAAGTGTTCGTTTAAAGGGGCAACACCCAGCATTGCGCGAAGGCGCTTGGCTTCTGGTTCTAGATGAGCGAGGAGTGGCCAAGCTGATCGGGCGCGCGATGCGCGTTCGGGCTGATGCTGATGGAACTACGGTTTTTTTCGACAAAGTGAAGTCCATCGTGCCGGGTATTGCTATCGGATCACTTGGGCTGCAACCACCGATCACCGGTAGCATTGTGCGCGCAGCTTGGACCGAGTTCGCCGAGAGTGTCAGCGGACTAGGCTTTACGCTCGCCGATGTGAAGCTGATCGCGGACAAAGCGTACATTCGTGAGTTGCTGCAATCGGCGATCGTAGATGACTTGCTCGGCCCGGCTGGAGGCCCGGAAGAACTGATCGTCGATATGAGCGTTCGCGATCGATACCTGGTTGGCAAGTTGGCACCTGTGGAGAGTGTCGAGCGAGGAGAGGATTACTCTATCGCCGAACCGGGAGAGGATGAAGATGAGCCCGTAGAGCTTGAACCGAAGGCGCGCGATAAGCAGTTGGATGTTCCAGATAGTTCAGGGGTGGACGAAGCGGATTCGGAGGCGGAGTTGGATGCTGCGTCCAACAAATCGTTGATCCCCTCCAGTCTCGGCTTCACCTTCTGTGTCGATGGTCAGGTAAACGCGCTAGAAGTCGAGGTGCGCTGGGGGCGTTATGTGCGTTCGGAAAGTGACGACCCATTGCATTCGAAGGTCGTGAAGAAGAAAACTCGTGATGCTGAAGGGCGGATCGTCGATACGGTGGAGGAAGTTCGCAAAGCGAAGTTATGGAAAAGGATTCCCTCTGGCGGAATCTTCACTTTGCCAATGATCGATGGCGCTCTTGCCCCCACGAGTGCGGACGCAAGCTGCCCCGAGGTGGTCGTTCGAGGGACGATTCACCCTACGAATACCAAAGGCGAGCGCTTGATCACTTTGTTTTTGGTCAACGCTCAGGTTGAGCCTCCGCAGAATCGCGATGAGGCGTGGGTGTTCCAACCAGAAATCATCGTCCGAGCTAAGGCAGGTAGCGATACGCTTTCTGTTTTCCGTCGGCGACCTGCACTTGAGGCCGAGTCTTTCAATCCGAACGATGAAGATCTAAATGAGCGCCTCGCTCTGGAAATGATCTATCGGGACAAAGTGGAGTTTGCGGTCGGCCATGGTGTTGCCGTGCATGCGACTGCCGCTGTCGAGGATCTCACCAAAGCGATCGAGCTACGAACGACGGTAATGCCTCAGTACGAGGTGCCTGTCACCGAGACGCCTGGGGGCGAAGTAGAAGACCGTCCGGCCATGCGGAAAATGTTTTCTGACGGCTCGCTCGATATGAAGCGACTCTCCGAGATGGAAAAGCCGCAGCTGATCGCGGCGCTCCAGGTGTTGACCGACGATTATGAGGCTTGGATCCAAGAGCAAGTTGCGAGCATTGAGCATGCCGTCGTCGGTTATGAAACGCAGGGTGAAGAAGCTATGTCGCGCTGCACAAAGATTCTCGATCGCTTGCGTGAAGGGATCTGCACTATTAATGAAAACGAAAAAGCGCTGAGCGCTTTTCGCTTCGCCAACCGTTCTATGGCTACTCAGCGGGTGCGTAGTGCCTATGCTGCCGGTCGTCGGGGCCAAAAGAGCAGGTCTTTGAGCGAGTTCGACGTTCCTGAGGTCCACACTTGGCGTCCTTTCCAGCTCGCCTTTCTTCTGCTTTCGGTGCCGGGGTTGGCTGACCCATTGCACTCTGATCGCACCGAACCACTGCAAGCCTACGCCGATCTGCTCTGGTTCCCAACAGGTGGTGGTAAGACTGAGGCTTACTTGGGGGTGGCGGCATTTGCCATGGCTATGCGTCGCTTCCAGGGGAATTTAGGTGGCTACGATAGCTCTCGTGGTCTCTCGGTCGTGATGCGCTACACCTTGCGGTTGCTCACTCTTCAGCAGTTTCAGAGGGCGGCCGCTTTGCTTTGCGCGATGGAGGTAATCCGTCGTGAGGCTATCGCCAAAGGTGACCGTTCCCTCGGTACCGTACCATTTACGATTGGGTTGTGGGTGGGCAACAAAGTTACGCCGGGCACTACGGATGAATGCAACGAAACCATCCGAACGCTGCGCAACCCGAATAAGAACCCTGCGGGATTGGCATCCCCAGCTCAGATTACTAGCTGTCCTTGGTGCGGTTCTGAGATATCAGCTGGGCGTGAGATTGAGGTGGATACCACCTTGAAACGTACCAGCATTTTCTGCGGCGACAAGTTGGGGAACTGCGAGTTTTCCCGTGGTCAGTCGAGCAGAATGGAGCATCCGGGGTTGCCGGTGCTAGTGGTGGACGAGGAAATGTACCATCGCCCACCGAGCATGCTGATCGCCACTGTCGATAAATTCGCCATGATGGCTTGGCGTGGCCAAGTGCGGAACCTGTTCGGTCGGGTGGAAAAAGAGTGCAGTCGTCATGGCCTCCTATGGCCCGGCGTTGACTGCAATAGTGGGCACAAGAAGAAGGACACTCATCCAACGGCGACCGTGCGTGCTATATCTCCGATTCGTCCTCCGGATCTGATCATTCAGGATGAGTTTCACCTGATAAGCGGCCCACTCGGTACCATGGTAGGTCTCTATGAGACTGCGGTGGACGAACTCTGTACGTGGTCTTATGGGGAGAGCCGAGTGCGGCCGAAGATCATTGCGTCTACCGCGACGGTGCGTCGTGCGAGACAGCAAGTCTCGGGTGTATTCATGCGTGATGTTTCTGTTTTCCCGCCGCATGGACTGGATGTTGGCGATAATTTCTTTTCGGTTCAGCGGTCTATCGAGAATCGTCCTGGGCGCCGTTATCTGGGGATTTGTGCCCCCGGCAGTTCGCGTCCGGCCATGCTCATCCGAGTCTATACAGCCGCTCTGACAGCCGCTCAGTCGTTGTTTGAGCGTTTTGGTGAACTGGCCGACCCCTACATGACTATGGTGGGGTATTTCAACTCGCTGCGGGAGTTGGGCGGTATGAAACGCCTGGCCGAGGACGATGTTCAGACCCGTTCTTATCGGGTCGCCATGAGCTTGGTCGAGCGCCCAGGGTTGGCTCAGCGAAGTGTATCCAACATCCGCGAGCTTACTTCTCGCGTTTCCAACCAGGATATTCCCAAGTATCTCAATGACCTTGAGGTGACGTTCAAGGCTGAATGGGACAAAGAAAAGCTTCGCTTCGTTACGCGTTGGGGCGAGGGCGATCAACGTGCCATCGACATCGTGTTGGCGACCAACATGCTCTCGGTCGGGGTGGACGTAAGTCGGCTCGGCATCATGGCGGTAAACGGTCAACCTAAGGGGACCGCCGAGTACATCCAGGCCACCAGCCGAGTGGGGCGGGCGTCTCCCGGTCTCGTTTGTTCCGTATTGACTTGGGCTCGTCCGCGCGATCTTTCCCATTACGAGACCTTCGAGCATTACCACGCGACTTTCTACAAGCATGTCGAGGCGCAATCTGTCACACCTTTTTCGCCAAGGGCTCTGGATCGGGGACTCACTGGTGTCATGCTCTCGAATATACGTGGTGAATATTCGAACTTCTCCCCGAATGAAGGGGCTGAACGCATGGACAAGGTGGATCGCGATGAGATGAAAAACACTATCTCGATCTTGGAGCGGCGAGCTGCGAATGTCGTCGATGCTTCTGCCAAGGAGACCATAAGTTCGATGCTGAAAGAGCGCGCCGACTTGTGGGTCAAGGAGGTCAAGCAGGGTGGGCGGATCTTGGCCTATGAGAAGAGGGGCCCCGATAGAGATCGAACCTATGCATTGTTGGAGTCTCCAGGCGGGAAAGCCTGGGGCAAGTGGACGGTGCCGATGTCGATGCGTGAAGTTGAGCCAGGTGTGCGCTTGATGATGGACTCCGATCGTATTTTGGAGGCGAAAGAATGGAAAGCCCGCCCGCTAGCGGCAGATAAGGACGAGTAGGTATGTCTAAACAAAGAGCGCCTGTAGGCTCGGTGCGTCCGAGCCAACTGTTGTGGACATACGGTCCTGGGGCATTGATCGATTTGCCGAACATTTCCGTCGTCACCATGGGTATAGATTCTTGGGAGCAAGATCGATGCTTGCCAGTCCAGGAAAAACGACTTCTCGCTGCGGTACAGAAAGCACTGGGACCACAAGTACAGTCGCTGCGCCTGCCTCCGTTCAGCAAGAGTGAGGTGATCGACCCGACTTCGGCGGAGGCCTATGTCGGGGTGCCGGTGAAGCCATTTCCACGCTGGTTACGTTGCGTCAAATGCGGAATGCTCGCCCCATTCGACAGTGGCCTATTCGAATTGAAAGAGAATCGCTATAGGCCTGAGGCTACTCGTTTCGTACACAAAGGGTGCAAGGGTTCAAAAGGGGACCAGCCGCCGAAGGATGCTGATGCGGTGCCGGCTCGTTTTCTGTTGGCATGCAAGAATGGTCATTTGGATGATTTTCCTTGGCTGTGGTTCGTGCATAGCGGCCCTCATTCTTGCAGAGGTACCTTGCGCTTCTTCGAAAGCGGTGCCTCGTTACAAACCGAGAACCTCTGGGTTAAATGCGACGATTGCGGCTTGGCGAAGAGCATGGCCCATGCGTTTGGAAGTATGGGCAAGGAGAACTTGCCAGGATGCCGTGGTCGCCATCCCCATTTGAATGCCTTCGATGGTGAATGCGATGCTGAGCCTAGGGCAGTTCTCCTGGGGGCGACCAATACTTGGTTCCCTATTTCGATATCGGCTTTAGCTATTCCGCAGGCCAAGGACTCTCTTGGGCAGTTGGTTGAAGACGGATGGAAATTCTTTCTCGATGTGGAGTCGTCGGAGGAATTGGCCTTTGTGGTGAAAACGCTGAAAAAATCCGGAGATCTTCTGGGGATCGAGAAGCACTCTGTGGAGTCGATCTGGACTGCAATTCAATCGCGAATTGAGGGAAGTGAAGATTCTGTTAACGAGGACGATATTAAAGGGCCTGAGTGGCAGGTGCTAACAGATCCTAATCCTGTCAACGATTACCCCCACTTCATGTCTGAAACAGTGAACGCCCCTTATGGGTTCGAGGGGCGTATCGCAAGAGTTTTGCTGCTTAAGCGTTTGCGAGAGGTAAATGCGCTCATCGGTTTCACTCGAGTCGAGGCGCAAGATGTTGGCGGCGATCCGGATACGGGTCTAGGCAAGGCTCCGCTATCTAGTCATAAGCCTGAATGGGTACCTGCGAACCAGGTACATGGTGAAGGCATCTTTATTCAGTTTGATGAGCAATCGATTGCCGAGTGGGAGTCGCGCCCAGCGGTGTTAGCGTTAAACCAGCGACTCCTCCTCGGCCATCGCTTGTGGCGGACAAAGCGCCGGATCGCTGCTCCTGATGAGGGGTACCCAGGAGCGCGGTACGTTCTATTGCACACACTTGCCCATCTACTAATACGTGAAATGGCTCTTGAGTGTGGTTACAACGCTGCAAGCATTCGTGAGCGAGTTTATGCATCAGCTACAGGAGAGGATAACCAGGCTGGAATCATCATTTACACCGCTGCTGCTGACTCAGATGGAACCCTTGGGGGGCTTGTAGAGCTAGGAAAACCTGAGAATCTTGAGCGATTGCTTGTCCAGGCGTTGCGTCGCGCGCGGATTTGCTCCTCAGATCCGCTCTGTTCCGAGCACGACCCTCAGAAGGATGGGAAGCTGCATGGGGCTGCCTGTCACGCCTGTTCTTTAGTTCCCGAAACATCTTGCGAGCGTGGCAACGGTTACTTGGACAGAGCAATGGTAGTGGAGACAGTCAAAAACGCTGATGCCGCTTACTTCAAGAGCTTTTGAGATGAAGGCGCTATTCGATGCTATCTCTCAGTTGGTTTCTGAGCTTTCTGTTGAGAGGTTGTCAGCGATCGCCGTCAGTTTAAAAAGTATGCAGGCCGACCAGGCCGGATTGTTCAGGGAGTCTATTGGCGTTACGGGCAATAGGTCGAGAAAGGCACTCAATGATTTGACCAGTGCCTGGTCGGAGAACCCGATACCCGCCGAACAGCTCGCTGGGATGCTGCTGGCGGCTGGACATGCGTATCGGGCTTGCGAGCTGCGACAAAGTGTCGAGTTGGTGTGGACGGGGCCCAGGACGGATTCAGTACCGACTCGTCTCACCGAACAGGTGCTGATCCAGGTTATCGAGGCGGCGAAGGAACGGCTCTTCATCACAAGTTATGTGGCCTACGATGTTGAGTCCGTGATAGCCGCTTTACTCGCTGCGATGGGGCGTAAGGTGATGGTCGAGTTCCTGCTCGAACTCCCAAGTATTCACGGTGGTAAGGTCAGTATTGACGCGATAGCAAATTTGCGCAGCATCCTACCGGATGCCAAGTTCTATGTTTGGAAGGAGAAGGCGGAGTCGTTCAAAAACGGTAGCGTCCATGCAAAGGTCGCTGTCGCAGATGGCCAAATTTGTTTCATCACCAGCGCTAACCTTACTGGCTTCGCCATGGAGCGCAACATGGAAGCGGGGGTGTTGATCAAAGATGGGCACGTTCCAGACAAGCTGCATCGACATCTGGATGCTTTGGTCTCCACGGGAGTCGTTACTCGAGTCTGAGAGGTGAGGTGGTGGATCGAAGCGAGATTATGCGGTCGGTCAGGCGAGAGCACACAACTCCCGAACTCGTAGTTCGACGCTCGCTACATCGCCTGGGTTTTCGTTTCCGACTGCATCGCAAGGATCTTCCAGGTTCGCCCGATATAGTCTTACCACGATTTCGAACTGTTATCTTCGTGCACGGCTGCTTCTGGCACCGGCATCCAGGATGCCGATACACGACGACACCTCAATCTCGGCAGAACTATTGGTTGCCGAAATTCATGGCCAATGTCGAGCGGGATCAGCGAAGTGTCGACTCGCTTCGGGAGTCAGGCTGGAGAGTCGTAATCGTGTGGGCGTGCGAAACCAAACTGGTGGACGAGCTTGACCAGCTTTTGCTGCATTCGTTCAGGCTTGATGAGCCTGTTCAACATGCTGGCGTAAACTCTCTCCGATGACTTCTCCCAAGCGAACCGGGACGGCGTTTCCGATCATTCGTCCAATAGTGCGAAAGTTTATTTTTTCAGTAGGCATGAACTCATAGTCCAGGGGAAAGGATTGCAGGATCGCGGCCTCACGAAGAGAGATAGCCCGATTCTGATCCGGGTGTCCGAATCTCCCGTTCCCGAAGCCGTAGCATAGAGTGGTCATGGTTGGAGCTGGTTCCTCCCAGCGCATACGTCCGTAGACACTTGGATAGGTTCTACCGCTCGACTTTCGATGACAATCCGCTACCAGATGTTCTGGCCAGTCTCTCCAGGTGCCGCCTGGCTTCGAGTGAATGATGCGTTTCAGGTTGAGGTGAGATAGCGCCGCAGCTCGATGAAGAGGGTCAAGCGTGTGGCATTCACCGGCCGAGATCTTGGGTAGGTGGCCGATTGCATCCTGGACCTTCACAGGTTCGCCTAGATGGGTCTTTTGGATGAGGTTCACATCACCCAATCGTGAGGCCAGTAGCACATGGCGTTTTCGGTGTTGGGGAAGGCCGTACTCAATGCAAGTGACTTTACCAGCCCATACTCTGTAGTCGAGCGCTTCGAGCGCTGCTACGAAGTCATGGTAGACCTCATGCTTGGTCACATCCGGCACGTTTTCCATTGTGACCAGTTCTGGTTTGATACCCTCAATCAGCCTTTTGAAGGCGTAGAGCAAAGGCCACTTACGATCGCTGCGAGTGTCACGCCCTTGGTTGTAGCTAGAAAAGGGTTGGCATGGTGCGCAACCAGCTAATAGCTTGATGGACCCCGATCTGTACCAAGAGGAGACCTCCTCGACTGACAAATCTTCGACGCTTTTGCATACGAAGCTGGCACCATTGTTCTTCTCGTAGGCATAGCGGCAATTTTCGTCTATATCGTAGCCGGCATGGACGCTCAGGCCTGCTTGTCGAAGCCCTGCGGTTAGGCCTCCAACACCACAGAAAAGATCCACTACATCAATGCGGGGTAAGGTCATGAGCTTTATTCGGCATCCGAGTTTGGGCGCGAATGGTAGAGATTAATGCAGTTCAAGTCGAACTAGCTGAGCGCTAATGAGGTTGTTTCGATTCAACTCACTTAAAGGGACTGCCCTGTGGCAGCCCCTTTTTGGTGCATCCGTTTCACGCTTAGTGAGAAACTTTCACGGTCTAGCGATTTTGAGCGGCCTTATTTTTAATCCCAGCTCAGAGCACCACCAGTCTGATACTCAATCACACGCGTCTCGAAGAAGTTCTTCTCCTTCTTCAGGTCCATGATCTCGCTCATCCACGGGAACGGGTTGGTCGCGCCCGGGTACTCTTCTTTCAGGCCGATCTGCGTCAGACGACGGTTGGCGATGAACTTCAGGTAGTCCTCCATCATCGCCGCGTTCATGCCCAGCACGCCGCGCGGCATGGTGTCACGCGCGTATTCGATCTCCAGCTGGGTGCCCTGCAGGATCATCTGGGTCGCTTCGTCCTTCATCTGGGCGTCCCACAGATGCGGGTTCTCGATCTTGATCTGGTTGATCACGTCGATACCGAAGTTCAGGTGCATGGACTCGTCGCGCAGGATGTACTGGAACTGTTCGGCGGTGCCGGTCATCTTGTTGCGGCGGCCCATGGAGAGGATCTGGGTGAAGCCGCAGTAGAAGAAGATGCCTTCCAGTACGCAGTAGTAGGCGATCAGGTTGCGCAGGAACTGGCGGTCGGTCTCCGGGGTGCCGGTCTGGAACTGCGGGTCGGAGATCGAGCGGGTGTACTTCAGGCCCCAAGAGGCTTTCTTCGCGACCGAAGGAATCTCGTGGTACATGTTGAAGATCTCGCCTTCATCCATGCCCAGCGACTCGATGCAGTACTGGTAGGCGTGGGTGTGGATCGCTTCCTCGAAGGCCTGGCGCAGGATGTACTGGCGGCACTCGGGGTTGGTGATCAGGCGGTACACGGCCAGCACCAGGTTGTTGGCAACCAGGCTGTCGGCGGTGGAGAAGAAGCCGAGGTTGCGCATGACGATGCGGCGCTCGTCCTCGGACAGGCCGTCCTTGCTCTTCCACAGGGCAATGTCGGCGTTCATGTTCACTTCCTGCGGCATCCAGTGGTTGGCGCAACCATCCAGATACTTCTGCCAGGCCCAGTCGTACTTGAAGGGTACGAGCTGGTTGAGGTCGGCGCGGGCGTTGATCATCTGCTTGTCGCCGACGTGGACGCGGGCGCTGGCGCCTTCCAGGTCGTCGAGGCCTTCCTGGATGTCCAGGTCGTTCAGCGCCTTCTTGGCGCGGGCGATGGCGTCGGAGTCGTTGGCATCGACGGCGCGGGCCTGCTCGACGGAGCCGGCGGCTTCGTCGTCGAGCTTGTCGGCCGCGGCGGCCACGACGGCAGCGGCAGGCTTGGCAGCCGCTTCGGTGGTGTCTTCCTTATCGAATTCGTCCCAGCTGAGCATGGTGGTCTCCTGCTTGGTTCTCATGGCCGCAATTGGGCGACCTGTATGAATGTCCAGTAATTCTGATTATGTTCCGTTGCGATCTGCACGCAAGGGTTAAACCCTGCCACCCGTCGGTGGCACCCAGGCCCGCAAGGCGGGCGAGGGGAGATGTTCTTGGGGGCTGTGCCCCGGACCCGAAGGGAAGCCGAGTTGCTTTCAGCTTTTACTGTTGGCAACTCGGTGCGAGCGGTTTGCAGAGCGAGGCAGCGCTAGGCGCCCGGTAGGGTGGAGCCCCTGAGCGTGCTGTAGCACGTGATGGGGGCCGCCCTGCCGGGCAACAACGCGAGGTCCGCTCTGCGGGCCGCGACTTACTGACAAGCTTCGCAGTCGGGGTTATCGATGGAGCAGGCCTGCGGCACCGCTGCCGGAGCAGCGAAGTTGCCTTCGTCGATCGCACCACTGGACACGGCGTTGAGCTTGCCGGTGTTGATGGTGGATTTCTCGGTGCTGGTGGCGGCCAGGGCACGGAGGTAGTAGGTGGTTTTCAGACCACGGTACCAGGCCATGCGGTAGGTCACGTCCAGCTTCTTGCCCGAGGCGCCGGCGATGTACAGGTTCAGCGACTGCGCCTGGTCGATCCACTTCTGGCGGCGGCTGGCGGCGTCGACGATCCACTTGGTTTCCACTTCGAACGCGGTGGCGTACAGGTCCTTGAGGTCCTGCGGGATGCGCTCGATCTGCTGCACGGAGCCGTCGTAGTACTTCAGGTCGTTGACCATGACGCTGTCCCACAGGCCGCGGTTCTTCAGGTCGCGAACCAGGTAGGGGTTGATCACGGTGAACTCGCCGGAGAGGTTCGATTTCACGTACAGGTTCTGGTAAGTCGGCTCGATCGACTGCGACACGCCAATGATGTTGGAGATAGTCGCGGTCGGCGCGATGGCCATGATGTTGGAGTTGCGGATGCCTTTCTTCACGCGCTCGCGGATCGGGGCCCAGTCCAGCGACTCGGACAGGTCGACGTCGATGTACTTCTGGCCACGCGCCTCGATCAGGATCTGCTGGGAGTCCAGCGGCAGGATGCCCTTGGACCACAGCGAGCCGTCGAAGGTGCTGTAGCTGCCGCGCTCGTCGGCCAGGTCACAGGAAGCCTGGATGGCGTAGTAGCTGATCGCTTCCATCGACTTGTCGGCGAACTCGATGGCCGCGTCGGAGCCGTAGGCGATGTGCTGCAGGTACAGGGCGTCCTGGAAGCCCATCAGGCCGAGGCCGACCGGACGGTGCTTGAGGTTGGAGTTGCGCGCCTGCGGTACCGAGTAGTAGTTGATGTCGATGACGTTATCGAGCATGCGCACGGCGGTCTTCACGGTGCGGCCGAGTTTCTCGGTGTCCAGCTTGCCGTCGACGATGTGGTTGACCAGGTTGATCGAGCCCAGGTTGCAGACTGCGATCTCGTCTTTGTTGGTGTTCAGGGTGATCTCGGTGCACAGGTTGGAGCTGTGCACGACGCCCACGTGCTGCTGCGGGCTGCGCAGGTTGCACGGGTCCTTGAAGGTCAGCCACGGGTGGCCGGTTTCGAACAGCATGGACAGCATCTTGCGCCACAGGTCCTTGGCGGCGATGGTCTTGTAGACCTTGATCTTGCCGTAGCCAGCCAGGGCTTCGTAGTACTCGTAGCGCTCTTCGAAGGCCTTGCCGGTCAGGTCGTGCAGGTCCGGTACTTCGGACGGGCTGAACAGGGTCCACTGGCCGTCGTCGAACACGCGCTTCATGAACAGGTCGGGAATCCAGTTCGCGGTGTTCATGTCGTGGGTGCGGCGACGGTCGTCACCGGTGTTTTTGCGCAGTTCGAGGAATTCCTCGATGTCCAGGTGCCAGGTTTCCAGGTAGGCACAGACGGCGCCTTTGCGCTTGCCGCCCTGGTTCACGGCCACGGCGGTGTCGTTGACCACTTTCAGGAAGGGCACGACGCCCTGGGATTTGCCGTTGGTGCCCTTGATGTAGGAGCCCAGCGCGCGCACCGGCGTCCAGTCGTTGCCCAGGCCGCCGGCGAATTTCGACAGCATGGCGTTGTCGTGGATGGCGCCGTAGATGCCCGACAGGTCGTCCGGCACGGTGGTCAGGTAGCACGAGGACAGCTGCGGACGCAGGGTGCCGGCGTTGAACAGGGTCGGGGTCGACGCCATGTAGTCGAACGAGGACAGCAGGTTGTAGAACTCGATGGCGCGCTCTTCGCGGTTCTTCGGCTCTTCGATGGCCAGGCCCATGGCCACGCGCATGAAGAACACCTGCGGCAGTTCGAAGCGGATGCCGTCCTTGTGGATGAAGTAGCGGTCGAACAGGGTCTGCAGGCCCAGGTAGGTGAACTGCTGGTCGCGCTCGTGGTTGATGGCGCGGCCCAGTTTTTCCAGGTCGTATTCTTTCAGCTTGGCGTCGAGCAGCTCGTATTCGGCACCTTTTTCCACGTAGGCCGGCAGGGCCTTGGCGTACAGGTCGGCCATTTCGTGGTGGGTGGCGCTGCTGGCGATGCCGAGGAAGGTCAGCGCTTCGGCGCGGATGTTGTCCATCAGCAGGCGGGCGGTGACGTAGGAGTAGTTCGGCTCGCGCTCGACCAGGGTACGGGCGGTCATCACCAGGGCGGTGTTGACGTCCTTCTCGGCCACGCCGTCGTACAGGTTCTTCAGGGTTTCGCGCTCGATCAGCTCGCCATCGACTTCGGCCAGGCCTTCGCAGGCTTCGCGGATGATGGTCTGCAGGCGGCCCATGTCCAGCGGCTGCAGGCTGCCGTCGGCCTTGGTCACGCGGATGCTCGGGTGCGGCTCGGCAATGTCGCTGGCGGGGCTGGCGTTCTTGCGCTTGGTGGCCTGGGCTTCGCGGTAGATCACGTAGTCGCGGGCGACCTTCTGCTCGCCGGCGCGCATCAGGGCCAGTTCGACCTGGTCCTGGATCTCTTCGATATGGATGGTGCCGCCGGAGGGCATGCGACGCTTGAAGGTCGCGGTGACCTGTTCGGTCAGACGGGCAACGGTGTCGTGGATGCGCGACGAGGCGGCAGCGCTGCCGCCTTCAACTGCGAGAAAGGCCTTGGTGATGGCGACGGTGATCTTGTCGTCGGTGTACGGCACCACGGTGCCGTTGCGCTTGATCACACGCAGCTGGCCGGGGGCGGTGGCGTTCAGGTCCTGGCCGGCATCGGCCGCCTGCGGCGCAACGGCCTGCGGGTTCTCGCGAGTTGTGTCGATCTGCATGGGGGTCTCCCGTCTCCATTTATTAGTAGGGCATCGATTGGCGGGGAGTGTTCCGCCAGACCAACGGCCACAGCTTTATTACGAATTACGTTTCAAACCAGCCACGCCGCTGGAACCTCCGGGAAGGTCAGGCGTGCGTGTACTACTTGCTACAACAAGGCAGGGTGCGCGGACTCAAGCGCCTCCATGGCCCAAGTCAAACATCACGGCCTATGCAAAACCGTGACCACAATACCTAGTGGTGTGCTCCATCTGGAGCTACAACCGCTATCGCCCGGGCAGACAACCATTACGGCCCTGGTGCGAGGCTCGGCGGATGAGGCCGGGCCGGTGTGAAACAGGTTGCGACTCACCGGGGGCGGCCAACGAAAGGGCCATCTCGACATTCATTCTTCTAGTGTCCGGTGGTCTGGCCTAAACCCAACATGTAGTGGGTTGGCGCTGTGGGGATACAAGATAATGCGCTGTTGGGGGCAATGCAAGGTGACTTGCCGGGTATAACCTGTGGATAAATTGTGGGTGGATTGTGGGTGAAATGGCTGAAGCCGGCGCAGGCTGCGTGATTGCTGGCTTATACCGTTCGTCGCCGTTCGCTGGCGGCGTCCGAGGCGGAAAATGCCTGGGTCGCTTATGGCCATAGCCACAACATATAGTGGTTGGCCTGTCCAGTGGAATGAGCTGTGCAACCGGGGTTCGATTGCTAGAATGCCGGGCTGGCTGAACGGCCGCGGCAGGCACAGTTGAAGGAGCCGAAGTTGGAACAAGAAGCGCAAATCCTGATTGTCGAAGACGATCAGCGACTGGCCGAACTGACCCGCGAATACCTGGAGAGCCATGGCCTGAAGGTGGCCATCGAATCGGATGGCGGCAGTGCCGTGGCGCGTATCCTGCGTGAGCAGCCGGACCTGGTGGTGCTCGACCTGATGTTGCCGGGTGAGGATGGTCTGTCCATCTGCCGCAAGGTGCGTGGTCGTTACGAGGGGCCGATCCTGATGCTAACCGCGCGCACCGACGACATGGACGAGGTGCTCGGCCTGGAAATGGGCGCCGATGACTATGTGTGCAAGCCGGTGCGCCCGCGCGTGCTGCTGGCGCGCATCCGTGCCCTGTTGCGACGCAGCGAGGGTGCCGACGCACCGGTCGAGGGCCAGCAGCGTCGCCTGGAGTTCGGCCAGCTGGTGATCGACAGCGCCATGCGCGAGGCCTGGCTGCGTGGCGAAGGCATCGAGCTGACCAGCGCCGAGTTCGACCTGCTCTGGCTGCTGGCGGTCAACGCCGGGCGCATCCTCTCCCGCGAGGAAATCTTCACCGCCCTGCGCGGCATCGAGTACGACGGCCAGGACCGCTCCATCGACGTGCGCATCTCGCGCATCCGTCCGAAGATCGGCGACGACCCGATGCACCCGCGCCTGATCAAGACCGTGCGCAGCAAGGGCTACCTGTTCGTCGCCGAGGCCGCTGCAGAGCTGCAATGAACACGATCTTCCTGCGTATCTACGGCGGCATCATTGCCGCGCTGGTGCTGGTCGCGCTGCTTGGCGTCGGCGCCCTGCAGCTGACCAACGAGGTGCGCAGCGACCAGTACCGCGAGAAGCTGGCGCGCGGCACCTTTCGCCTGATGGCGGACAACCTGCAGCACATGGATCAACTCGATCGGCGCCGCGCCCTGATTACCTGGAGCCGCCTGCTTGGCGTGCCGCTGGAGCTGCAGGCCGTGGCAGGCCTGCCGCTGGATGGCCGTGCCCGTGGTCGCCTGCAGCGCGGCCAGGTGCTGGTCGAGCAGACCGGGCCACACGCGGCGCGGGTGTATGTGCAGATCCCCGACGAGCCTCAGGTGCTGACCACCGAGGTGGAGCAGATCAGCGAGCAACTGGCGCGGGCCACGGTATTCCTGCTGATGGACGAGCTGGTGCGCTACCCGATCGCCGAGCAGCCCCGGCGCCTGGCGGAGCTGAAGGAAGAGAAGCAGTTCGGTTTTTCCCTGCGCCTGGTGGTGCTGGAGAAGGTCGACCTGGACGAGGACCAGCAGCGCCGGGTGGACGAGGGTGACACCGTGCTGGCGCTGGGCAAGGAGGGCGACTCGATTCGCGTGATCGCCGGCATGGTCAGCACGCCCTGGGTGCTGGAGGTCGGCCCGATCCAGCAGATGAACCCTTATCCGACCGAGTTGCTGGTGTTGATCGGCGCCCTCGGTCTGAGCCTTACCGGGCTGATCCTCTATCTGCTGGTGCGGCGCCTGGAGCGCCGCCTGCAGGGGCTGGAGGATGCTGCGGCGCACATTGCCGGCGGTCGTCTGGATGCCCGTGCACCGACCCTCGGCGCCGACTCGGTGGGGCGCCTGGCCACCACCTTCAACGCCATGGCCGAGCAGTTGCAACGCCTGCTCAACGTGCAGCGCGAGATGGTGCGAGCGGTGTCCCACGAATTGCGCACGCCGGTGGCGCGGCTGCGCTTCGGCCTGGAGATGATCGAGGATGCGCCGAGCGACGAGGCGCGGCGCAAGTACATGGACGGCATGGATGGCGATATCCAGGAACTGGACAAGCTGGTCGACGAGATGCTGGTCTATGCCCGCCTGGAACAGGGATCGCCGGAGCTGAACTATCAGAAGATCGACCTCTGCGCGCTGGTCGATCAGGTGATTGGCGAGCTGGCGCCGCTGCGTGCGAGCATCCGTGTCGAGCGCGGCCCCTGCCAGGATGGACCACACGGCGAGGTGCTGGTCGAGGCGGAGCCGCGCTACCTGCATCGCGCCCTGCAGAATCTGCTGAGCAACGCCATGCGCCACGCCGAGTCGCGGGTGCGGCTGACCTATCAGATCGGCCACAAGCGCTGCCGGGTGGATGTCGAGGATGACGGTCCCGGCGTGCCGGAGGATGCCTGGGAGCGTGTCTTCACGCCGTTCCTGCGTCTGGACGACAGTCGCACCCGCGCCTCGGGCGGGCACGGCCTTGGCCTGTCCATCGTGCGGCGAATCATCTACTGGCACGCCGGTCGCGCCCATGTCGGGCGCAGTGCCGAGCTGGGCGGCGCGCGCTTCAGCCTGGTCTGGCCGCGTCGGCAGGCGGCGCAGACGCCGCGCTGAAGCTAGCGTCACGACCGTTCGGCGTGCTTCATCAAATTGTCATCGAACTGTGGCAGCGGCCGCGAACAAACATCCGCAGACTCGCGCTTGACTGGGGTTCTGCGTTTTAGGTGTTTGCGTAATGCGTGCTTTCTTATTGCTGGCCGCACTCTTGTGTGGCCTGCCTTCCTTTGCGGCTTCCCGCTGCGATATCCAGGTGCCGACCGCCATGGCGACGGTGGGGGAGGTGCGTCTGGCCTACCAGAGCATCGGCCGTGCCAGCGACCCGGCGTTGCTGCTGGTGATGGGCCTTGGCGGGCAGTTGATCCACTGGCCGGACGAAGTGGTGGCGAGCCTGTGTCAGCAGGGTTTTCGGGTGATCCGCTTCGACAACCGCGATGTCGGCCTGTCCGTCTGGCGCGATGAGGCACCGACCGTGAGCCTGACCTACGAGCTGCTGCGTTATCGCCTGGGCCTGGCTGTGGAGGCGCCCTACGGCCTGCGCGACATGGCGCGTGATGCGCTGGGGCTGATGGACGCCCTCGGCATTCAGCGCTTTCATGTGCTGGGCGCCAGCATGGGCGGGATGATCGCCCAGCACCTGGCCGACCTGGCACCGCAACGCGTGGAGAGCCTGACCCTGCTGATGACCAGCTCCAGTGCGCCGGGCCTGCCGGCGCCCGATGCACGATTGCTGGCGCAGTTGGCGCGCCGTGAGGCGCCTGATCGTGAGGCTGCCATCGAGCAGCAGGCCGACCTGCTCATGGCCCTGGGCAGCCCGCGTCAGGGCAGTGACCGTGCGCAGCTGTTGCTGGAGGCCGCGCACAGCTATGACCGCGCCTACAACCCGGCAGGTGTGCAGCGGCAGATTCTCGCCATTCTCGCCGAGCCGAGCCGGGTGCCGTTGCTCAACCGCCTGCGCGTGCCGACCCTGGTGGTGCATGGCACCGCCGACCCTTTACTGCCGGCGATGCACGGCGTGCATGTGGCCGCGCATATAAAGGGGAGCGAGCTACGGCTGATTCCCGGCCTGGCCCATCGCTTCCAGGCGGCGTTCAAGGAGCCCCTGCTGGCGGCCGTGCTGCCGTACCTGCGCGACCAGCGGATGCGGGATGCACAGCTGGCCCAGAGCGCTGATGTGCAGGACGTGCGTTCGCGTCTGTAGCCGCGACCAGTTGCTTATCGAGTTGGCGAGTGATCGCGGCTGAAGCGGGATGCCGCCCAGTCGCTCCCACAAAAGCAGGTCTGCGCACGGTATGGATCTCAGGAGCGCCTCGTCTGTGGGAGCGGCTTTAGCCGCGATAAAGGCAGCCCGAAGCCACTCTGGGCCCCACCCGCTCTTACAAAATGCAGCAGCACGCAACTAGGTGTCGGCCGCGCTCAGTGCCCGTAGGAGGGGCCTTGGCCGCGACGCTTCTGCGCGCCATGAGTCGCGGCCAAGGCGGATGGCCGCCACGCTCCTCCTCCGAAGCACGAGCAGTTTGGGTGTCGACTGTGGCTCTGTGGGCGTGCTTTAGAGGGCGGCGGCGCTGGCTTGTGGCGTGTCCTGTTGCAGGTAGCTGCGCAGACGGGCTTGCTGGCTGGTGGTCATGAACAGGCCGAGCTTGGTGCGGCGCCAGAGGATGTCTTCGGCCTCCATGGCCCACTCCTCGCGGCGCAGGTAGTCCACTTCGCGGCTGTACAGGCCCGCGCCCAGGTGTTCGCCCAGCTCGCTCTGCCGCTGGATGCCGTCCAGCATGTGCCAGGTGCGGCTGCCGTAGGTGCTGGCCCAGCGTCGGGCCAGCTCGCGGTCGAGCCAGCCGAAGCGGCCGATCAGCTTGTCGACCAGGGCCTCGCGCTCGCCCATGTTCTCTCCGCCAGGCAGTGGCGCCTTGTCGGTCCAGGCCGGGCACAGGTGCGGGAAGCTGGGGGCCAGCAGTTCCATGGCCGACTCGGCCAGCTTGCGGTAGGTGGTCAGTTTGCCGCCGAACACCGACAGCAGCGGCGCCTCGCCCGGTGCGCCGGCCAGTGACAGGGTGTAGTCGCGGGTGATCGCCGAGGGCTGGTCGGACTCGTCGTCACACAGCGGCCGTACCCCGGAAAAACTGTGCAGGATGTCGCTGCGCTGCAGATGTTGCTTGAAGTGGTCGTTGACCACTTTCAGCAGGTAGTCGGTCTCTTCGTCGCTGATGCGCACCTTGGCTGGGTCGCCCTGATATTCACGGTCGGTCGTGCCGATCAGGCTGAAGCGCTCCAGCCAGGGGATCACGAAGACGATGCGCTGGTCCTCGTTCTGCAGGATGTAGGCCTGTTCGCCGTCATGCAGGCGCGGCACCACGATGTGGCTGCCCTGGATCAGGCGAATGCCGTAGGGCGACTTCTGTTTCAGGTCGTCCTGCAGGAACTGCGCGACCCAGGGCCCGGCGGCGTTGACCAGGGCGCGCGCGCGGATGGACAGCAGGCTGCCGTCGCTGCGCTCCAGATGCAGGTGCCACAGGCCCTTGCTGCGCCGCGCGCTGACGCAGCGGGTACGGGTGTGGATGTGTGCGTGGCGCTCGCGGGCAGCCATGGCGTTGAGCACCACCAGGCGGGCGTCGTCCACCCAGCAGTCGGAGTACTCGAAGCCGCGCGCGATTTCAGCCTTGAGCGGGCTGCCGGCGCCGAAGCGCACGCCATTCGAGCCCGGCAGCTTCTCGCGCTTGCCGAGGTGGTCATAGAGAAACAGGCCGGCGCGGATCATCCAGGCCGGACGCAGGTGTGGGCGGTGCGGCAGGATGAAACGCATGGGTTTGACGATGTGTGGCGCCTTGGCCAGCAGCACCTCGCGTTCGGCCAGGGCCTCGCGTACCAGGCGGAACTCGTAGTGCTCGAGATAGCGCAGGCCGCCGTGGATCAGCTTGCTGCTGGCCGAAGAGGTATGGCTGGCCAGGTCGTCGCGCTCGCAGAGGAACACCGAAAGCCCGCGCCCGGCGGCATCGGCCGCGATACCGACGCCATTGATGCCGCCGCCGATCACGGCCAGGTCATAGATTTCGGCAAGCGGAGGCGTCTGGCTGAGCGGCATGGAGGGCACCGTGAGTTGTAATGTGAACGTAATGATGTTCGAAAGTGAAAATATGCTAGCCGAATACGTTCGCTTTCTCCAGCCTGAAAGGGGTTCGCTTGTCAGATCGAGATGGTTTTATCCGCGGCCGCCCTCTCTTGATGAGAGCGCGGCAGGGCTCAGACCAGGTGCAACTGGATCTTCTGTTCGTGCAGCAGGCGGGCGACTGCCGGGGAGGGCGGGGCGTCGGTGTAGATATGGTCGACCAGGGCGATGGAGCCTAGGCGTACCACGGCGTTGCGCCCGAACTTGCTGGAGTCGGCGGCCAGCAGTACCTGGCGGGCGTTGTCGATGATGGCCTGGGACACGCGCACTTCCTGATAGTCGAAGTCGAGCAGGCTGCCGTCCTCGTCGATGCCGCTGATGCCCATCACGGCGAAGTCGACCTTGAACTGCTGGATGAAGTCGGCCGCTGCCTGGCCTACCACGCCGCCATCGCTGCGCACGCTGCCGCCGGCGACCAGTACCTCGAAGTCGGCCTTGTCGGCCAGGGTCGCGGCCACGTGCAGGTTGTTGGTGATCACCTTGAGGTGCTTGTGGCCGAGCAGGGCGCGGGCGATGGCTTCGGTGGTGGTGCCGATGCTGATGAACAGCGAGGCGTGGTCGGGAATGGCGGCGGCGATGGCCTCGGCGATGCGCTGTTTCTCGTCGCGCATCTGCCCGGCACGCATGGCGTAGGCGGTGTTCTGGATGCTCGATGTCTCGCTCGCCGCACCGCCGTGGGTACGCCGCAGCAGGCCCTGTTCGGCCAACTGGTTGATGTCGCGGCGAATGGTCTGCGGGGTGACGGCGAAGGCCTGGGCCAGCTCGTCGATGCTGACATAGCCGCGCTCGCGGGCGCGTTCGAGGATGCTCTGCTGGCGGGGCGGGAGGCTCATGGGCGTTCCTTGGTAGCGCTGTCCAAGACCGGGTGTGGGGCGACTTCAGTCGCGATAAACAAGTCCATCGCGGCTATGGCCACCCTCACGGAGGCTGATCGCATGGCTGTTGTTATTGGCTGGCGGAGTATACGAGGTGCTGTCACGACGCGTCTTTTATACTCTGCCAACCATGGCGATACCCAGCGGGCCGTCGTTGTGCGACGTTAAAAACTGCTCCAGGCGGTTTTTTCCGTTAAGGTACGCCACTTCGTCAGCTGATTTTCACATTCGAACATGACTCCCGCCATCGATCTGCTGAAAAAAGCCAAGGCTGAGCACAAGGTCCTCAGCTATCACCATGACCCGAAGTCTGCCTCCTATGGCCTGGAGGCCGCGGAAAAGCTGGGGCTGGACCCGGCTCGGGTGTTCAAGACCCTGCTCGCCGCCACCGAGAAGGGCGAATTGCTGGTGGCGGTGGTGCCGGTTGCCGGTACGCTTGATCTCAAGGCCCTGGCTCAGGCCGCCGGGGTGAAGAAAGCCGACATGGCCGACCCGCAGCAGGCGCAGCGCAGCACCGGTTATCTGGTCGGCGGCATCAGCCCGCTGGGCCAGAAGAAACGCCTGCGTACCTTCATCGATGAGAGTGCCCGGCAGTACCCGACCATCCACGTCAGCGCCGGGCGGCGTGGTCTGGAGGTGGAACTGGCGGCCGCGGTGCTGGCCGAGCATACCCAGGGCAGCTTCGCGGCCATCGGCCGGGAGTGATCCAGTCTCTGTAACGGTAGGCGCGCGCTGCTCGCGAACGTGTTCTTACCTTTCAAACTCGACATAACAATAAGGAAGCGTGCATGTCCCAATACCTGCTTGCCATCGACCAGGGCACCACCAGTTCCCGTGCCATCGTCTTCAGTGCCCAGGGCCTGCCGCTGGCCAGTGCTCAGCGTGAGTTCAAGCAGTATTTCCCCAAGGATGGCTGGGTCGAGCACGACGCTGAGGAGATCTGGCTGACCACCCTGGCGGTCTGCCGTGAGGTGCTGGCCAGCAAGGGCCTCAAGGCCGAGGACGTGCTGGCCATCGGCATCACCAATCAGCGCGAGACCACCATCGTCTGGGATGCCGCTACCGGCACGCCGATCCATCCGGCCATCGTCTGGCAGGACCGCCGCACCGCCGACTACTGCGCCGGGCTCAAGGCCGCCGGCCACGAGGCCCTGGTCGCGCAGAAGACCGGCCTACTGATCGACCCCTATTTTTCCGCCACCAAGCTGCGCTGGATTCTCGAGCAGGTGCCCGGCGCCCGTGCGCGGGCCGAGCGTGGCGAGCTGCGTTTCGGCACCGTGGATAGTTTCCTGCTGTGGCGCCTGAGCGGCGGCAAGGTGCATCGCACCGATGCCAGCAACGCCTCGCGCACCCTGATGTTCAACATCCACGAGCAGCAGTGGGACGACGAGCTGCTGCAGCTGTTCGAGATTCCGCGCAACCTGCTGCCGGAGGTGCTGGATTGTGCCGCCGAGTTCGGCGCCACCAGCCCCGAGCTGCTCGGCGCCAGCATCCCGGTGCTGGGCATGGCCGGCGACCAGCAGGCGGCACTGATCGGTCAGGCCTGCTTCGACGAGGGCATGGTCAAGAGTACCTATGGCACCGGTTGCTTCATGATCCAGAACACCGGCGCCACGCCAGTGGTGTCGCAGAACCGTCTGCTCACCACGGTGGGCTATCGGCTGAACGGCAAGGTCACCTACGCGGTGGAGGGCAGCATCTTTGTCGCCGGTGCGGCGGTGCAGTGGCTGCGCGACGGCATCAAGCTGATCAGCGATGCGCGCGATACCGAACTGCTCGCCGAGCAGACGGGCGATGCCTGCGGCGTCTACCTGGTGCCGGCCTTCACCGGCCTCGGTGCACCCTACTGGGACCCCAAGGCGCGCGGCGCCATCTTCGGCCTGACCCGTGACACCGGGATCAAGGAAATCGTCACCGCCGGGCTGCAGGCGGTGTGCTACCAGACCCGCGATCTGCTCGAAGCCATGCGCCAGGACGGTGCTGCCGAGCCCAGCGCGCTGCGTGTCGATGGCGGCATGGTGGTCAACAACTGGGTGATGCAATTCCTCGCCGACATCCTCGGTGTGGCGGTGGAGCGGCCGGTGGTAACCGAGACCACCGCTCTCGGTGTGGCCTACCTGGCCGGCCTGCAGGCGGGCCTGTATTCCAGCCTGGAGGAGATCGCCAGTCACTGGCATCGCCAGCAGCGTTTCGTGCCGCGCATGGCCGATGGTCACCGCAGCAAGCTCTACGCCGGTTGGCTGGATGCGGTGCAGAGAGTGCGCAGCGAAGGCTGAGAGTGGTACAACTGTTGCGGTTCCCCATCTGAGGTCGCCGCATGCAGTTGCGCCGTTGCCTGCCGCTCCCCGCTCGAATCCTGTCGTTGCTCGCCTGTCTGGCCCTGAGCGGCCTGGCGCGTGGCGAGACGCTGGTGATCGCGGCCGATATCTGGTGCCCGATCAACTGCGAGCCGGGTTCGGCACGCCCCGGCATCTTCGTCGAACTGGCGCGCGAGATCTTCGCCGAGGCCGGCATCGAGGTGCGCTATGAAGCCCGCAACTGGGCGCGCGTGCTGCAGGAGGTGCGTCGCGGCGAGGTCAACGCGGCGGTGGGGGCCGGTGTCGAGGATGCTCCCGATTTCATCTTCACGCCGACGCCGGTGGCGCTGTCGCGCAACTGCTTCTACACCCGTCAGGATTCCACCTGGCATTTCACCGGCATCGAGGCCCTGGCGGATGTGCGCCTGGGGGTGATCAACGACTACAGCTATGGCGAGGCGCTCAATGCCTACGTGGCCGAGCAGCGCGGTCATGTCGACCGGGTGCAGGTGGCGTCTGGCGACAAGGCGCTCGATCTCAACCTGAGCAAGCTGGCGCATCGGCGCCTGGACGCGCTGATCGAGAACAGCTGGGTGGTGCAGTCGCGGCTGGCGGCGTTGGGGCGCAGTGGCGAACTGCGCGAGGCCGGTTGCCGCGAGCCGGACGTGCCGATCTACCTGGCCTTCTCTCCGGCCCTGAAAGACAGCCCCCGCTATGCCGAACTGTTCGAGCAGGGCCTGCGCCGCTACCGTGCCGATGGTCGCCTGCAGACGCTGTTGCAGGCCTACGGCGTGGAGAAGCACTGAGTCGTCCGGGTGAAGGCTGTCTCCAGCCTATCCCCAGGGCAAACAGATCTTCAGGTTTTCTGCCGCATTACCTGCTCATAGGCGCTGGTCAGCTCGTTCATCTGCTTGAGCAGGGTCTCGGTGGTGGTGGCGATCACCGTGGGCACATAGTGGGCGTCGGCGGACAGGTTGAAGCCGGCGCGGGCGAAGCGCCATTGGGCGTCGACCTTCTTCAGGGCCGCGGCGATCTGCGGAGTGTTCTGTTCGGCGGCCAGCAGTTCCTGCTGAGCCGTCTCGAACTCCTCGGTGGCCTGTTGCAGCTGCTGCTCCAGGCCGTCGACGGGCAACCCCCAGCTCAGCGCCAGATACAGCTTGGCGATGCGCTGGCTGAGCATGCGCTGGCGCCCGCTGCGGTTGACCAGGCGCGCGTCGGCGCTGCCGGTATGGGTTTCGATCAGGCGCACCACGGCTTCGCTCTGCGCCAGGAGCTGGTCGCTGAGTTGCAGTAGGCGTGCGGCCTGCTCCCGTTCGGGGCGGGACAGGGCCAGTTCGCGGTAGGCCTGCCAGGTCTGCTCGACCTGGCCGAGGGCGGCGCTGATTTCACCGGCAGGGGCGTATTCGCTCAGCGCCAGGAAGTTGCTCTCGAAGCGTGCCACGCTCTGATCCAGCTGTTCGATGGCCTGTTCGCTGCGCACCTGCGCTCCGATCATCAGGTAGCTCTTGGCGATACGCTGGCTGAGCATCCGTTGCATGCCGGACAGGTTCATCGCCTCGGCATCGCCAATGGCCGCCGTGGCGGGTGGGCAGAGCAGGGAGAGGGTGAAGCCCAGGAGAAAAATCATACGACTCAACATGGGAGCTCCAGGGGCGCGCGAACTTGCCGCGCGCCGGTAAAAGGGAGGACTGCGGGCGGCGGATAGCGCGGCCCGAGGCCGCGCTACCGTCAGGCCTGCTCGGTTCAGTAGCTGTACTGCAGCTGCAGCCAGAACTTGTCGGTATCGGCGGTGCGGGCCTCGTCTTCCGAGTTGTAGCTGGCGTACTTGACCAGGCCGACCAGGCCCTTCACCCCGGGAATCGGGTGGGCATAGGACAGGTCGATCTCGCTGCCGTAGTCGTCGCTGCCCTGCTCGGTGGCGAAGTCGTGGTAGACCGCCTGCAGGGTGCCGCCCAGCAGTGGGGCGGTGGCGCCGAAATAGAGGTCTTCGATGCCGTCGGCCGGGGTGGTGAGGAACACGTCGGCCCAGCCCTGGAAGGCGTGCTTGGTCGCCAGCGGGGTCTGGAAGGCACGGTTGCCCGGGCCGTTGTCGCCGCCCAGTACTTCATAGCCGGCCTTCAGCTGCACGCCCTTGAGGATGTAACCCAGCTCCGCCAGGTAGTACTCGCTGTCCAGTTCCTGCGGGTTGTCGTCGTAGTCGCTCTGGCGAGCGTATTCCAGGGCGTAGCTGAACCCGGAGATCACCCCGTTCAGGCGCAGGCCGCTGGTCTGGCTGGACAGCGTGCCTTCGGCGGCGGCCGCGCTGATGGCCAGATTGTCCAGGTCAAGCAGGTAGCTGTAGGCAGTGGCGGTCAGCTGCGGTGCGAACACGTATTGGGCGTTGATCAGGTGGCTGTGGCCGTCGATGTTGGCTGGGTTGCTGCGGTTGTCGTAGCGGCCGTTTTCCGGGCCGAAGATGGTGTTGACCTGGTCGATGTAGGCATAGCTCAGGGTCAGGCCTTCGATGGGCTTGAGCTGGGCCAGGGCGCCGTCGTAGGTCTGCTCGTTCTGCCGCCAGGCCACGCCGCCGACGAAGCGCTGGTTGTCCAGGTTGATGCGCTGGCGGCCGAGCACGGCGCTGCCGTACTGGTGGTCGTAGCGCAGCAGGGCCTGGTTGATCTCGCTGCCGTCCGGGTCGGCGACCACGGCGTAGTTGCCCTGGCCATTGCGCGTGCTGTTGTAGGCGGCATCGCCAATGCGGCTGACGTTGTCTGCCTCGATCAGGGACGAGAGGCCGTACCACTTGCCGCTCTGCAGGCCGATGCGGGTACGCAGGGTCTGGGCGTGGGCGTCGCGCAGGGCGTTTTCCTGGTCGACGTTCTCGAAGCGGTAGCGGGCGTCGAGGCTGGCCTTGCCCTGGGTGAACAGGTTGCTGAAATCCTCGGTTGCGTTGGCGGCGTGGCTGAAGGTGGCGCAGGCCACGGCGAACGACAGCAGGGACAGTTTGGTCATGTGCATGGTGGTCTCCAAAAAACGCAAAAAAAAACGCCACGATGCCGGGCTCTTCTGAAAGAGAGCGGAGGCTTTCGTGACGTCGTTGTCGGTTGAGTGGCAGACACGCCGTTGTGCTGACCGGAGCCTGCCATAGCAGGCGGCGTGCCAGGATTTCCAAGTGACTGATTTGTTAAGAATTAGTGAAGGTTTAAGAACCTTTCGCGATTTGGCTTTGCACCGAGCTAGCTCGTTACGCCTTGATACAGTGCAGCTGTAGCGTTGCCTTGGCGCAAGACTGTACTGGGCATGCGGGCAGGGTTGCGGGCATGCTGGGCGCCTGATCCCCGCCAGGCAGGAGCCATTCATGCAACTCGATTTTCATCAGGTGGACGCCTTCAGTGACCGTCCGTTCGCCGGCAATCCGGCCATGATCTACCGCCTCGACAGCTGGCTCGACGACGCCCTGATGCAGCGCATCGCCGCCGAACACAACCTGGCCGAAACCGCCTTTGTGGTGCGCGAGGGCGCGAGCTGGCGCATCCGCTGGTTCACCCCGGCCTGCGAGGTGCCGCTGTGCGGCCACGCCACCCTGGCCAGCGCCCACGTGCTGTTCGAGGTGTATGACGAGCCCGGCGAGCGCCTGGATCTGCTGTGCAAATCCGGGGCGCTGGCGGTGAGCCGTGAAGGCGAACGGCTGGTGCTGGATTTTCCCGCGCAGTACCTGGAGTCCGTCGATCTGGCGGGCGAGGTCGAGCCTATTGTCGGGCAGCGCGTGATGAATCTGCAGGGTGGCAAGGAGCTGCTGGTTGAACTGGAGTCCGAGCAGGCGGTGCGCGCCTGTGCACCGGATCTGAAGGCGCTGGCGGGTTTGCCTGGACTGGGCGTGATCGTCACGGCGCGAGGCGAGCGGCACGACTTCGTTTCGCGTTACTTCGCCCCGGGTATCGGCATCGACGAAGACCCGGTGACCGGCTCTGCCCATTGCATCCTCACGCCTTACTGGGCCGAGCGCCTGGGCAAGACCGAGTTGAGTGCCTTCCAGTGTTCGGCGCGTGGTGGCGAACTGCACTGCCGACTGGAAGGCGAGCGGGTGAAGATTGCCGGCCAGGCGGTGTTGGTGGCCAGCGGCAAGCTGTTTATCTGAGTGGGCGATTTTCCCTCTGCCGGCGGGAGAGGGGCACGATCGGTGCTGCTGAGGTTCTCTGTGGGGGAGGCAGCGGCGCGCTCTCAGTTGCTGCTGTAGCGACGCACGCCCGAGTCGCCCAGGTTGACCTGGGCGGCCACGCTGCCTGGGGCGGGGAAGACCACCAGGTGGTCGGCGGCGACGCGGATGCCAACCTGTTGGCCGGGCAGATGGTCGGCGTGGCTGGGGAACAGCGCTTCCAGCTGGCTGCCGGTGGGCAGTTGCAGGCGGTACAGGGTGGCGGCGCCGAGGAAGGTCTTGCCGACGATCTGCGCCCGTAGCTCGCTGTCCGGCGCCGGCACTATGTCGTCCGGGCGCAGCAGCACGTCCACCGAGCTTCCTGCTGCCCAGGTGTAGGCGCGGTTGCCGCGGATCACGCCCAGCTCGGTCTGCACCGTGTCCGGGCTGAGCAGCTGGCCGCGAATGAAATAGCCCTGGCCGACGAAGCTGGCGACGAAGGGCGTCAGTGGCTCGTGGTACAGGTTGAAGGGCGTGTCCCACTGCTGCAGGCGGCCCTCGTGGAATACGCCGACATGGTCACTGACGGCGAAGGCTTCTTCCTGGTCGTGGGTGACCAGGATGGCGCTGGTGCCACGGGCCTTGAGGATGTCGCGTACCTCATGGCTGAGCCTACGGCGCAGTTCGCCATCGAGGTTGGAGAAGGGCTCGTCGAGCAGCAGCAGCTGCGGCTGTGGCGCCAGGGCGCGGGCCAGGGCCACGCGTTGCTGTTGGCCGCCGGACAGCTCGTGGGGGAAGCGCTGGCCCAGGTGGTTCAGCTTGACCAGTTCCAGCAGCTCGGCAGTGATGTGCTCGCGTTGGGGATGCTTGCGAATGCCGAAGGCGACGTTGTCGGCCACATTGAGGTGGGGGAACAGGGCGTAGTCCTGGAACACCATGCCGATGCGGCGCTTCTCCGGGGCCAGGGTGAAGCCGGCGCGGGAGATGACTTCGCCGCCCAGTTCGATCTCGCCTTCCTGCACCGGCTCGAAACCGGCGATGGCACGCAGGGTGGTGGTCTTGCCGCAGCCGGAAGGGCCGAGCAGGCAGCCGATGTCACCGGCGTTGAGGTGCAGGTTGAGCGTCTGCACCACACGGTGCTGCTGGTAGCCGCACGCCAGCTCACGCAGCGACAGCAGCACCTGACTCATGCGTGATAGGCCGGCTCGACCAGCATCTCCAGCAGGGCCTTCTGTGCATGCAGGCGGTTTTCGGCCTGCTGCCAGGCCAGCGAACGCGGATCGTCCAGCAGATCCTGGCTGATTTCCTCGCCGCGGTGGGCGGGCAGGCAATGCAGGAAGATCACCTCGGGATCGGCGGCATCGAGCAGGGCGCGGTTGACCTGGTAAGGGGCGAACACGGCCAGGCGCTTGGCGTTCTCTTCTTCCTGGCCCATGGAGGTCCACACGTCGGTGCTGACCAGGTGGGCGCCGGCAACGGCTTCCTTCGGGTCGCGCACGATCTTCGCGCGATCACCGGCGGCGGCGAGGAACTCGGCCTTGGGCTCGTAACCCTCGGGGCAGGCGATGCGCAGCTGGAAGTCGAACTGCACGGCGGCTTCCAGATAGGAGTTGCACATGTTGTTGCCGTCGCCGATCCAGGCCACGGTCTTGCCGGCAATGCTGCCGCGCGCTTCCTGATAGGTCTGCATGTCGGCCAGCAGCTGGCACGGGTGCAGATCGTCGGACAGGCCGTTGATCACCGGCACGCTGGAGTTGGCGGCAAAGTCGGTGAGGGTGCTGTGGGCGAAGGTACGGATCATCACCGCGTCGAGCATGCTGGACATGACGATGGCGGTGTCGCCGATCGGCTCGCCACGGCCCAGCTGGGTGTCGCGCGGCGAGAGGAAGATGGCCTGGCCGCCGAGCTGGATCATGCCGGCCTCGAAGGACAGGCGGGTACGGGTCGAGGCTTTCTCGAAGATCATGCCCAGAACGCGGTTCTTCAGCGGCTCGAACAGCACGCCACGGCGGCGCAGGTCTTTCAGCTCGATGGCTCGACGGATCAGCCCGCCCAGTTCCTGGGGGCTGCAGTCCATCAACGAGAGAAAGTGTCTGGCGCTCATCATTCACTACCTTTAATTCAACAGCTGTCGCGGTCCGGTTTTTCCGGGGAAAAGCAGCCCACACAACGGCTGGGGCCGCGCGGGTGCGACAAAGGGGAAGGGCGCGATCTTATAAGGAAACGACGCGCCGGAGCAAATTGCCCCGGATCTGGGCTGCGACGAAAAGTTTCAGGAGAAATTTCTCCAGCTGTGGCGGATGTCACAAAAGTGAAACGCTGGCTTGCCCGTCCCAGAGCGGCGCTCCTACCATGCGCCCCGCCTTGAAAGGCACCCCTCGATGTCCCGCAACGGGGCGTTATGGATCTTCTATGCAAAGGAGTCTTGCATGAAACACGTAGCCTATGCCGCCGCTTTTTCCGCTCTGGCCCTGCTGACTGGCTGTGCCAGCCAGAACTACAGCCAGCCGAGCGCCCCGCTGAACGGTGAAGTTCAAACCAACCTGAAAGCAGACGTAAAAGTGGGCGAGTCCATCAGCGGCGAGTCTTCGGTGAACATCCTGTTCGGTATGTTCAAACTGGGTGGTGATACCCAGTACGCCGACGGCGTGACCTATGGTGGTGGCGAAGGTGGTTTCGCTCTGGGCCTGGACCCGGTAGCAGCCGCCAAATCCGCAGCAGCCTTCAAAGCGGTGAAAACCTCCGGTGCCGACCTGATCGTCGCGCCGCGCTATGAAGTCAGCGTGCAGGATTACATGGTGTACAAAGCCGTCACTGTCAAAGTGACCGGCAACAAAGGCACCGTTACCGCAATCCGCTAAGCCTCACTGGGCCGTGCCTTCGGGTTCGGTTCGTTGTGTTGCTTTTGGTTGTGTCTGAATCGGCGGGCATGATGCCCGCCGATTCATGAAATGAAGGCCCCTGGCCAACCCTCCCTCCAGCCTCCATAGTCTTGCCATCGCGACCTGACCGGTCGTCTCGGACGAGAACAAAGAGGCTAGGCCATGACCAAGACCCTCCACCACCGTGCCTGTCACCTGTGTGAGGCCATTTGCGGCCTGACCATCGAAACCCAGGACCATGAGGACGGCAGCCGCCAGATCCTGTCGATCAAGGGCGATGCCCAGGACAGTTTCAGCCGTGGCCATATCTGCCCCAAGGCCGTGGCCCTGCAAGATATCCAGAACGACCCGGACCGCCTGCGCCAGCCCGTGCGCAAGGTCGATGGCCAGTGGCAGCCGATCGGCTGGGACGAGGCTTTCGAGCTGGTTGCCGAGCGCCTGAGTGCGATCCAGGCCGAGCATGGCAAGAATGCCGTGGCCGTGTACCAGGGCAACCCCAGCGTGCACAACTACGGGCTGATGACCCACAGCAACTACTTTCTTGGCCAGCTGAAGACGCGTAACCGTTTCTCCGCCACCTCGGTGGACCAGCTGCCGCATCACCTGACCAGCTACCTGATGTACGGCCACGGCCTGCTGTTGCCGATTCCGGACATCGATCACACCCAGTTCATGCTGATTCTCGGCGGCAACCCGCTGGCCTCCAACGGCAGCATCATGACCGTGCCGGACGTGGAAAAGCGCCTCAAGGCGCTCAAGGCGCGCGGTGGCAAGCTGGTGGTGGTCGACCCACGGCGCAGCGAAACCGCGGCAATGGCGGATCAGCACCTGTTCGTGCGCCCGGGCAACGACGCGGCGCTGCTGCTGGGGCTGCTCAACACCCTGTTCGACGAGGGGCTGACCCGCGAGAGTCCGCTGCCGGTCAATGGCATGGAGCAGGTCAAGCAGGCCATCGCGTCATTTACCGCCGAAAGCATGGCTGCGCGTTGCGGCGTTGCGGCGGCCGAGATCCGTCAGCTGGCCCGAGACTTCGCCGCGGCCGAGTCGGCGGTCTGTTACGGGCGCATGGGCGTGTCCACCCAGGCCTACGGCAGCCTGTGCCACTGGCTGATCCAGCTGATCAACCTGGTGACCGGCAACCTCGACCGGGTCGGCGGCACGCTGTGCACCAGCCCGGCCGTGGACCTGGTGGCGAACACCTCCGGCGGTCACTTCAACGTCTGGCAGAGCCGCGTGTCCGGCCTACCGGAGTACGGCGGCGAGCTACCGGTGGCGGCCCTGGCCGAGGAAATGCTCACGCCCGGCGAAGGCCAGATCAAGGCGCTGATCAGCGTGGCCGGTAACCCGGTGCTGTCCACGCCCAACGGCGGACAGCTGGAGCGTGCCCTGGACGGTCTGGAGTTCATGGTGTCGGTCGATCTGTACATCAACGAGACCACCCGCCACGCCGACCTGATCCTGCCGCCGACCGCGCCGCTGGAGCATGATCACTACGACACCACCTTCAACGTGTTCGCCGTGCGCAACGTCACCCGCTTCAACCAGCCGGTACTGGCCAAGCCCGAGGGTGCGCTGGACGACTGGGAAATCTTCGTCGGCCTGGCCAGGGCCTTTGCCGCGAAGAACGGCACCGAGCTTAAGCCGACCATGGCACCGCAGCAGATGATCGACATGGGCCTGCGCGCCGGCCCCTACGGCGACCGGTCGGAGCACAAACTCAGCCTGGCAGCGCTGCACGAGGCGCCGCATGGTATCGACCTGGGGCCGCTGCGGCCGAACCTGGCGGCGCGCCTGAAGACCGACTCGAAGGCCATCGAGGCCGCGCCACAGCTGCTGGTCGCCGACCTGGCCCGCTTCGCCGCCGAGCCGCAGCCGAGCGCTGGCGAGCTGGTGCTGATCGGCCGGCGCCATGTGCGAAGCAACAACTCCTGGATGCACAACTACCAGCGCCTGGTGAAGGGCAAGCCGCGTCATCAGCTGCTGATGCACCCGGACGACATGGCCGGGCGCGGCTTGGCCGATGGTCAGCGGGTGCGGGTGCAGTCGCGAGTCGGCATGATCGAGGTCGAGGCGGTGGCCAGCGACGAGATGATGCCCAGTGTGGTCAGCTTGCCGCATGGCTGGGGCCACGCCCGCCCCGGCGTGCAGATGGGCATCGCCAGCGCCCAGCCCGGCGCCAGCGCCAATGACCTGACCGACGAGCGTCAGCTCGACGCGGTGTCCGGCAATGCGGCGCTCAATGGCGTGCCGGTGCGCGTCGAGGCGGCCTAGAGGTATACGCCATAGCTGGCGTAGATCTTGTCGATGGTGCCTTGCTGCTTGAGCTGGATGATCGCCGCGTCCAACCTGTCCAGCCAGGCCTTGTGCCTCGGCTGGAGGCGCATGCTCACGTCGTATGAGCTGATCACGTCGCCGATTTCGAGTTGGCCGTATTCCTGTGAGTCGCGCAGGTGGTACTGGGCGATGGCCTTGTTGACGATGATCTGGTCGAAGCGCGACCTGGCCAGCATGCCCAGCAGTTGCTGCTCGTTCAGTGCATTGCGACGGTCGAGCTGGCCGGAGGCAATCAGCGGCGCCAGCTCGGGGTAGGCGTAGCCACGCACCATGCCGACCGACTTGCCGCGCAGGTCCTCGGGGCGTTTCACCGGGAAGCGCCGGTTGGGCGTGAAGACCAGCACATCGACCACCTTGCCGAACGGCACTGAGAAAATGCCCGGCCTCGGCTGGTTCTGCACCCAACCCGGATAGACCCCGGGCTCAATATCCAGCTGCCCCTCGTTGAACAGCAGACCGATGCGGGGGTAGGGGTAGTACTGCACGTTGAAGGTGTCGCCGGTGAGCCGGCTCACCTCATCGAAGATGTCCTGGTAGATGCCGCTTCTACCGTCCTCGATCATCATTGGCGGGTAGTCATAGAAGCCCACCTCGAAGGTATCGGCGCAAGCGCTCTGCATCAGCCAGGAGAGACACAGCGCACCTGTCGCTTCGATCAACCGTTTCACTGCACTGCCTCTCGCCTCGACCATGGTGCAACCAGCTTAGCTGTTCGGTCGCCTCGATGGATTCTTACGCATCGAGTATGTCGATATCGTCGGGTTCAGTGCAGCCGGGCTCTGTCTGAGAGCATACCGGTTAGCGACTGACTGGCAGTTTGATGACTCGGGTGGCTCTGTTGGGGGTATTCGTTGCGCAATTGACCCTAGGCTTTGACTGGTTCTGCACGCGGTGCGCTCGGTCGCACCACCAGCCACAGGGCCACGCCGATCAGCAGGCAGCCCGGCAGGTAGGCCCAGCTCAGCGGCTCGTCCAGCAGCAGGGCACCCCACAGCACACCAAATGGCGGGATCAGGAAGGTGGTGGTGGAGGCCTTGATCGGGCCGATGTCGGCCAGCAGGCGGAAGTACAGGACGTAGGCGAAGGCGGTGCAGACCAGGCCGAGGCCTGCCAGCGACAGCCAGACTTCGGGGCCGCCCCAACTGGCCGGCATCTGCCAGGCCAGGCTGCCGGCCAGCAGCGGCAGCTGGAACAAACTGGCGCCGACCAGGCTGGCGAAGGCGATCAGGCGGTTGTCCAGGCCCAGATGGCCGATCCAGCTGCGGGTGAGGAAGCCGGCGAAGCCGTAGCAGATGGTCGCTACCAGGCAGGCAGCGGCGCCGAGCAGCAGCGGCAGGTCGAAAGCCACCGGGCCGGTGCGGGTCAGCACTGCCACGCCGAACAGGCCGAGGGCCACGCCGGCGGCCTTGCTTGGCGTCATCGCCTCGCTGAAGAACAGTGCGCCGATCAGCACCCCCATCAGCGGTGTGGTGGCGTTGAAGATTGACGAGTAGCCGGCCGGCAGCACCAGGGCGGCCAGGCAGTACATCACCGAAGGCAGGCCGGCATTGATCGCGCCCAGCGCCAGGCAGGCCTTGAACTTGCCGCGAAACTCCCAGGCCGGGCGCAGCATTAGCAGAAGGGCCACTAGGCCGAGGGCGCCGAGGCTGGCGCGGAAGAATGCGGTGGGCAGGCTGCCCAGCACCGGCACGGCGATGCGCATGAACAGGAAGCTGGCGCCCCAGATGGCAGCGAGCAGCAACAGGCGGAACAGGTCGGCGGGTTTCATGGAGGCTCCACGGCAGGAGCGCCAAGCTTACGCCGCCGCCCGGGCGGCGCAATCCGCAGATGACTTTCAAATCGGCCATACAGTTGGCCGAGTCGGGACAGTCAGAAAGTCTTGCTGGCGCTGAACACCAGGTCGGCGCCGCACAGGTCTTCATAACCGCTGAAGCTCAGGCACTCGGCGTCCGAGAGGTCGGTGTCGACGTAGCTCACGCCCCAGGTCACTCCTGCCAGGTCGCGGCTGAGTGAAACCTGCCAGTTGTCGTAGTCCTCGCGCGAGTCACTGAAGTCGGCGTTGAAGAACACCCCGTCCTTGTAGTCGACGTTCTCCCAGCGCAGCTCCAGGTTAATTTCCAGCGGCAGTTGGGTGCGGTAGCCGGCGTATTTGCTGAAGGCCGTTTCGTCGGTGTCGTGGGAGTGCTTGCCGCCGATGAAGAAGCCGTAGGCATCCAGGGTCAGGTAGATGTCGCTGCCATTGAACTGGCTTTCTCCGGGGAAGGTGTAGCGGTTGTAGTAACCGTCCAGGCTGATGGCGTCGGTGATCTGCCAGTAGTAGCCGAGGTAGTAGTCGATCTCCTGGCGGGTGCCGAAGTCATCGTCGTTTTCCCAGTCGTAGCCGAACTCGACGTTGCTGGTCCACAAACCTGCGTACAGGCCGCTGGCATGGCTCAGCATCAGGTCGAACTGGGCGGCGGGGTCGCCAAGGGTCTGCGAGATGCCACTGTTGCGGTAGTCGCTGTAAATGGCGGGGGTGATGCTCAGGGCGAGCTGCTCGTTCAGTTCGATGGCACTGGCCTGCAGGCTGCAGGTGGCGGCTGCGATGGCCAGGGTGAGGTGTCGATGGATGCGCATGGATGAGCCTTATCGTTGTGGTTATTGGTCGGCAGCGGATTCAGGGCCGAGCCGCTCCGGCCATGCCGCGCGGGCGGATGGCGGGAGCGGTGGCGGAGGGGGTTACTCGGTTTGAGCGATGGCGGGCGCGTCGGCGGCCTGGTACACCGGTTTGCCGGCGAACCAGGTTTGCAGCACGCGGGTCTCGAACAGCTCGTCGTCACTGACCTTGAACACATCGCGGTCGAGCACGATCAGGTCCGCCTGCTTGCCCGGCGCCAGCGAGCCGATGCGATCCTCCAGGCGCAGGGTCTTGGCGGCGTTGATGGTGTAGGCGCGCAGCATGGTTTCGCGGTCGATGCTCTCGGCGGCGTTGAGCACACCGAGCGGGCCCTTGCGCGTGCTGGCCTGGGCGATGGCGTTCCACGGGTTGGGGCTCGATACCGGCCAGTCGCTGGCCCCGGCGATGGTGGCACCGGCCTTGTGCAGCGAGCGCGCCGGGTACTGGAAGCGGTAGGCGTAGGCGCTGACGTAGGGCTTGACCAGTTCCTCGGTGTAGCTCTCGGCGGTGGCCCACAGCAGCTGCATGGAGGCGATCACGCCGAGCTGCTTGAAGCGCGGGAACTCCTTGGGGTTGACCAGTTGCAGGTGAGTGATGCTGTGCGGCACCAGCGCCGGGCTCTGCTGGCGGGCGTACTGCACGGCGTTGAGCGATTCGCGCACGGCGCGGTCACCGACGGCGTGCATGTGCACGATCCAGCCGCGCTGTTCGGCGGCCACCACCAGCGGGCCGAAGCCCTTGGGATCGATCAGCAGCTGACCCTGCTTGTGGCTGTTGCTGTAGGGGTCGATCACTGCGGCGGTTTGGCCCGGGTATTCGAGGACGCCGTCGACAAATACCTTGATACCGGGAAAGGTCAGATTGGGCACGCCGGCGAACTGGCGCATCACATCGGCCTGCACCGCGAGGTCTTGCGGCTTGCTTTGTGGGTGGGTCAGCAGCAGGGCGGCCACATGCACGTTGAGCTCGCCGTTCTCGGCCAGTTGGCGATACAGCGGCAGTACGCCCAGGTCCTTGGTGGTCGGGCGCATCTCGAATACCGATTGCTCGCCGCCGGCATTGGACGCGGCATCCATCCAGGCGGTGACGCCGACTTCCAGGTTGATGCGCACCGCCTCGCGGGCTGCCTGCAGCATCATCGCGTCGGAAGGTTTGGGCAGTTGGCTGCGCACCCGGTCCCAGCCGTTCTCGCTGAGGTAACCGGTGGGTGTCAGGTCCTGCTCATGCTCGATGTAGCTGGCTTCCTTGGCGTCCAGGCCCTTGATCAACCCGGCGTCGATACCGACCCGTTCGAGCATGGCGCGGTTGGCCCAGCCGGTGTGCCCGTCGATGCCGCTCAACACCAGCGGTTGCTTGGCCCAACGGCCCTGGCCGAAGCGCTTGGCCAGCTCACGGCTGTCCTGCCAGTAGGCCGAACTGACGCCGTCGATGACGATGATGTCGCCCAGGCGCGCGGTGCCCGCCTCATCCTGCTCGATTATCCAGCTTTCCAGCTCGGCCAGCGGCTTGACCTCGTCGTACAGGTTGGCGCGCAGGCTGGCCAGGGCGCCCATCACCGGGTGGCTGTGGGTGTCGATCATGCCCGGCATCAGTACCTTGCCGGCCAGGTCGACGCGGCGGGTATCGGCATCGGCCAGGGCGAGGATCTGCGCGTCGCTGCCCACTTCAAGGATCTTGCCGTTCTCCACGGCTACGGCCTGAGCGTTTGGCTGGTTGGTTTCTGCGGTGAACACCTGGCCGTTGAACAGGACCAGATCTGCGGCGGCCATGGCTTCCATAGAGGAAAAAGCCAGTGCGCTCGCCAATAGTGCTCTTTTCATGATGCCCCCTTGTTTTTATTGATCTTGCGGCGAGACTAGCGAAAGCGTGGCAGCGGCAGAATGCTGCTGTCGCGCACAAGCTTTTTGCCTAAAAGGAAAAAATCATGGACAAGCTCGGTGCCCTGGCGATGTTCGTCGCTGCGGCTGAACAGGGCAGCTTTAGCCGTGCCGCCGAACTGCTGGGCAAGACGCCGTCGGCGCTGACCAAGGCAGTCGGTCACCTGGAGCGCGAGCTCGGCGCGCTGCTCTTCGAGCGCAGCACCCGGCGCATCGTGCTGACCGAAGTCGGTCGCCTGTACCTGGACACCGCGCGCCAGGTGTTGCAGCGCCTGCATGAGGCCGGTGAAGAGATCGACCAGCTGCAGCACGGCCTGCACGGCACCTTACGCCTGACCGCGCCGCTGGCCTTCGGTCGCGCCTTCCTCGACGAGGTGTGCGCCGGTTTTCTCGCCACCTACCCGCAACTGCGCCTGCGCGTGGACCTGTGCGACGACTTCGTCGACCTGGTCGAAGCCGGTTACGACCTGGCCCTGCGCGAGGGACCGAGCGACCTGCCGGGGCTGATCGCCAGGGTGGTGGGGCACAACCGCATCTTCCTCTGCGCCAGCCCCGAGTATCTGGCGCGCAACCCGCAGCCGCTGACGCCACAGAGCCTCGAAGAGCACGAGTGGCTGATGTATGCGCACCCGGCGCTGGGACGCGAGGGCTGGTGGGTGGAGCGCGACAATCTGCGCATCCGCCTGCCGCACCCGCGGCGGGTGCGCCTGGAAAGCGACAACTACGACCTGCTGCTGGCGTGCGCCGTGGCGGGTCTCGGTGTGTTGCACACGCCGCAGTGGAGCGTCGCTACGCTGCTGGAGCAGGGACGCCTGGTGCGCCTCATGGCCGACTACCGGATCGATCCGGATGCCTTCGGTGCCGACATTCTTGCGGTCTACCCCAGCCATCGTCGGGCCACCGGCAAGGTGCAGGCTTTTATCGATTTCCTTCAGCAATACCTCGGCGAGCGCGGCTTCGTCTGAGGCTGTTGCTGAGCGCTGGGGTCAATCGCGCCGAGCGCTCGGGTCATTGAGGGCTTGCCGGGTCGGGTCTACCTTGAAGCAGCCCGGCAGGGCAGATAACAACAAGAAGGGATGCCTGCATGACCGAACAGCTGCCGCTACAACGTTTCCAGCACTGGCTGGACACCTGTCCCGAGCGTGTCTGGCTGCGCCAGCCGGTAAACGGCCAATGGCACGATTTCACCTGGCGCCAGGTCGACGGCCAGGCTCGGCGCCTGGCCAGCGCGCTGCAGGCCTTGGGTTGCGCACCGGGCGAGCGCGTGGCGATTCTGGCGAAGAACTGCGCGGAATGGTTCATCAGCGACCTGGCGATCATGCTGGCCGGGCTGGTCAGCGTGCCGCTCTATCCCTTGCAGAGTGCCGAGAGCATCGCCTATGTGCTGGAGCACGCCGACTGCAAGGCGATCATCCTCGGCAAGCTGGATGAACCGCAGAAACTGGAGGCGGGCATCGGACCCCAGGTAGTGCGTATCGCCATGCCTTATCCGACCCTGCGCGCCGACCACCAGTGGCACGAGCTGCTGGCCGCGCACGAACCTCTGCCAGCGGGGCATCGGCAACAGGGCGATGAGCTATTGAGCATCCTCTATACCTCCGGCACCACTGGTCAGTCCAAGGGGGCGATGCTGTCGGCGCGGGCCATGGCCTTCGCAGCGGTCAATACCTGCGCCGAGATGAAGATCGACCAGCGGGACCAGTTTTTCTCCTACCTGCCGCTGTCGCATGCCGCCGAGCGCTTCCTGGTGCAGATGAGCAGTCTCTATGCGGGCGCGCCCGTGGCGTTCGTCGAGTCGCTGGAGACCTTCGCCAGCGACCTGCGGCACGTGCGGCCGACCATCTTCTTCTCGGTGCCACGGCTGTGGACGCGCTTCCAGCTGGGGGTGCTGGAGCGCCTGCCACAGCAGCGTCTGGACCGGCTGCTGCCGCTGCCGCTGCTCGGGCGTTTGCTGGCCCGCAAGATTCGTCGAGGCCTGGGGCTGGACCGGGCGCGCATTCTGATTTCTGGAGCCGCGGCTATTTCACCGGGGCTGCTGGAATGGTACCGGCGCATCGGCCTGACCCTCTGCGAGGGTTACGGCATGACCGAGAACTTCGCCTACGGCTGTTTCAACCGCCCTGGACAGGTGCGCTTCGGCACGGTCGGGCGGCCTATGCCTTTCAACGAGATGCGCCTGGCGGACAGCGGCGAGGTACTGTTCCGCAGCCCGACGCTGATGCAGGGCTACTACCGCGAGCCGCAACTGAGCGCCCAGGCCCTGGAGGGCGGCTGGCTGCATACCGGCGACAAGGGCGAGGTGGATGTCGACGGCTACCTGCGCATCACCGGACGGGTCAAGGACATCTTCAAGACCAGCAAGGGCAAATACGTGGCGCCGGCGCCCATCGAGGGCGAAATCGCCAAGAATACCTGGGTCGAGCAGGTTTGCCTGATGGGCAGCAACCGTGACCAGCCGTTGGCGCTGATCGAGCTGTCTCCGGCAGCCCGCAGCCAGCCACGCGAGCGGGTGGCCGCCGACCTGCGGGCGACCCTGGCGCAACTGAATGCCGAGCTGCAGCCCCACGAGCGTCTGAGCCACCTGCTGCTGGTGCAGGACAGCTGGACCGTGGACAACGGCTGCATGACACCGACCATGAAAATCCGCCGCAATGTGCTGGAGGCCCGCTATACCGAGCTGGTCGCCCGCCTGCCGGCCGAAACCTCACTGCATTGGGAAAGCTGAATATGAAAGGCCCGCTGTCTGCGCTGAAAGTCCTCGACTTCTCCACCCTGCTACCAGGGCCCTTCGCCTCGTTGCTGCTGGCGGACATGGGCGCCGAAGTGCTACGCATCGAATCACCCACGCGCATGGACCTGGTGCGGGTACTGCCGCCGCACGTGGATGGCGTGTCCACCAGTCATGCCTACCTCAACCGTAACAAGCGCTGCCTGGCGCTCGACTTGAAGCAGCCCGAGGCGCTGGAGGTGGTCAAGCGCCTGGTGGCCGAGTACGACATCGTGCTGGAGCAGTTCCGTCCCGGGGTGATGGACAAGCTCGGCCTCGGTTACGAGGCGCTGAAAGCCATCAATCCACGGCTGATCTATGTGTCCATCACCGGCTACGGCCAGACCGGGCCATACAAGGACCGCGCCGGCCATGACCTCAACTACCTGGCCCTGAGCGGCCTGGCCAGCTACACCGGGCGCCGCGACAGCGGGCCGCTGCCGCTCGGCGTGCAGGTGGCGGACATTGCCGGCGGTTCGCTACACGGGGTCATAGGTCTGCTCGCCGCAGTGATCGCCCGGCACAGCACGCGGCAGGGCCAGCACGTCGACATCAGCATGACCGACTGCGCCTTCAGCCTGCACGCCATGGCCGGTGCCGGCTTCCTCGCCGGCGGTGTGGAGCCAGATATGCAGAACCAGATCCTCAACGGCGGCAGCTTCTACGACTACTACCGCACCCGCGACGGTCGCTGGCTGTCGGTGGGCAGCCTGGAACCACAGTTCATGCAGCAGTTCTGTGCCGCCCTCGATCGCCCGGAGCTGGCTGCGCTGGGCATGTCACCCAAGGACCAGCCGGCACTCAGGCGCGAGATCGAGATCGAGATCGAGAAGCACGACCTGGCCGAGTGGCAGCAGCGCTTCGCCGCGCTGGATGCCTGTGTCGAACCGCTGCTGAAGCTGTCCGAGGCGGTCGAGCATCCGCAGCTCAAGGCCCGTGGCGTGGTTACCGAAGTGCCGCGTGAGGGCAAGCCCGCGCAGCGCCAGATCGCCTGCCCGATCCGCTTCTCGCAAGGGCTGCAGCCGCCACGCCATATCGGCGCGGCGGTTGGCGCGCACAACGACGAGGTGTTGCGCGAGCTGGGCTACGACGAAGAGCAGATTGCCGTGCTCAAGGCGAGCAAGGCGCTGGGGTAGCTCGGACTGTGTACCCCTCTCCCCGCGGGAGAGGGGTAGGGGTGAGGGGCTCTCCGCCCCTCGCAAGGCTAGAGTGCGGAGCCGCGTGAGATGAGGAACCATCAGTCCCTACGTCTCTACTCCACCCGCTGCTCGCCACTGAATACCAGGGTCGCGCGGCAGCGCCGGCAGAAGTAGCGGCGGCCCTGGGCGACCAGGCGATGGCGCTGGCCGGAGAAGGGGAACTCGCCATCCGGGCATTGGCACAGGTAGAGGTAGCGGGTGCTCTTGCGCCGTCCCACGTCGTAGGTGTGGCAGCGCTCCGGTGGCAGCTCGTAGACGCCGCGCATGATCAGCTTCCACTCCTCGCCATGGGGCTGGATGCGCCCGCCGAACATCTGGTGGGCGATCAGGTGGGCGACTTCGTGGGCCACCGTCTGCTTGAGGAAGTGTTCGCGGTTCTCCGCGTACAGCTTGGGATTGAAGCGCAGCAGGTTCTCGTGCAGATGGGCGACACCGGCCTTCTGCCCGCGAAGCTTGAAGCTGACTTCGGGGCGGGGAAAGCGGCGTTTGAAGAAGTCTTCGGCCAGCTGGTAGCAGGCTTCGACGCGGGCGTGGAGGGATTCGGGCATCGGCTGATTATGCCGGGCTGGTGCCCCTGATAAAACACGAAGCCGCCCGAAGGCGGCTACATGTGGCGGCAGGCCGGGGTTTCTAATCAATAGCTTTAGTTGGTGTAGACCGGGCCCACGCCGAACCCCCAGAGGATGACCGAGCAAGCGATCATCGCCACCAGCACCACCAGGCCTACGGCCAGGACCGAGCTGGAGAACATGAAGCCTTCATCGGAAGGGATGTTCATGAAGGTTGGAATACCGGCATACAGCAGATAGACCGTGTAGCAGATCGCCGCCGTGCCGATGAACATGCCCAGCCACAGGCTCGGATACAGTGCCGCGACACCGCCGACGAACAGCGGAGTGGCGCAGTAGGCGGCGAATACCACGCACTGGGTGAGGCTTGGGTTGGAGTCGTAGGTACGCGCCATCCAGTGGATGAAGGCGCCCATCACCGCCACGCCGGCGAGCATCGCCAGGTAGGACATGATGGTCATCTGCAAAGCGCTGGTTGCGGTGAGTTTGACCGCCGCGCCGTCGCCGATGCGCCATCCCACCTCGGTGGTGCCGAAGTAGGCGCAGAGTGCGGGGATAGCAGCGAGAATCAGGACGTGGGTCAGGTACATGTGGCTGATGGATTCTTCCTCGCCACGGATTTCCTGCCACTCTTGGTCGGGATGGGTGAAGAGCCCCCAAACATGGTGGATCATGCAGACACCTCCTCTTGTTATTGTCGATCGCCCCCGAGCGTAGCGCTCGGCCCGCGTGCTCAGCGGTGCCGGGTGCAGGCCGAATCACTGCGACCGTATGCCGCAGTATAGGAGAAGGCCGCAGCCCGCGTGAGTCGTGGCTTTAGAGCGAATTGCTCTCTACAGGTCAGCCGTAATAGCGCTGCAATATTTCCATCGCCAGGTTGATCGACTGCAGGCGGCTGGTGCTGCCGCCGCGATCCGGGTGGTGCTGGCTCACCAGCTGCCGATAGCGCTGCTTGATAGTGGCGAGCTTGAGCGGTTGCCCGTCGTCCAGCTCGAAGAGTTCCAGGGCCGCGCGCTTCTCGTCGCCGCCCTGCATGCGCGTCCAGAAGCTGGTCAGCAGCTTCTCCACGTCGTCTTCGTTGGTGTCGCGTAGATGTTGCAGATTGAGATAGTAGTCACGCAGCGGATCGTGCTCGGCCAGTGCCAGGTCGCCGGGGCGCCAGGGTTGCAGCTGTATGCACAGCGGGTTGATGTCCAGGTGCGCGGCCTGTGTTTGCCATAGCCGCTCGCGCAGCTGGTAGAGGGCGTTGAACAGCAGGAAGTGGGTGCGGAACAGCACCAGCTTGTCGTCCAGGCCAAGGTTGGGTATGTGCGTCGAGTGGCGGGCCTTGAGGCTCTGGATCAGCTGGTACTCGCTGATGCCGGCAGGCTCCGCGCGCAGCAGTTCGTGAAGTTGCTCGGCCAGGTCCAGGGCGGGGTTGAGGTCGTTGTTCATCGGCTGAGCCTAACACGGGCTGCCCTGTACGATCTTTGTGCGTAAAATAGCCAGCTTTTCGCCTCCCTCCCGGATTTCCCAGCACCATGTCCAGCAGCCTTTCGGTCAACCAGAACAAACTGCAGAAACGCCTGCGCCGCCTGGCCGGCGAAGCCATCGCCGACTTCAACATGATCGAGGATGGCGACAAGGTGATGGTCTGCCTGTCCGGCGGCAAGGACAGCTACACCATGCTCGACATCCTGCTGTACCTGCAGAAGGTCGCGCCGATCCAGTTCGAGATCGTCGCGGTGAACATGGACCAGAAGCAGCCGGGCTTCCCCGAGCACGTGCTGCCGGCCTACCTGGAATCCATCGGCGTGCCGTACCACATCATCGAGAAGGACACCTACTCGGTGGTGAAGGAGAAGATCCCGGAAGGCAAGACCACCTGCTCGCTGTGTTCGCGCCTGCGCCGCGGCACTCTTTATACCTACGCCGATGAGATCGGCGCGACCAAGATGGCCCTCGGTCACCACCGCGACGACATCCTGGAAACCTTCTTCCTCAACATGTTCTACGGCGGCACGCTGAAGGCCATGCCGCCCAAGCTGTTGTCCGACGACGGCCGCAACGTGGTGATCCGCCCGCTGGCCTACTGCAACGAGAAGGACATCGAGGCCTACTCCGAGCTCAAGGAGTTCCCGATCATCCCGTGCAACCTCTGTGGCTCGCAGGAAAATCTGCAGCGCCAGGTGGTCAAGGAAATGCTTACCGAGTGGGAGCGCAAGAGCCCGGGCCGCACCGAAATCATGTTCCGCGCCCTGCAGAACGTGGTGCCCTCGCAGCTGGCCGACCGCAACCTGTTCGACTTCCAGAGCCTGAAAATCGACGACAGCGCCACGCCGCGCTTCCTCGATGTGATGAGCCTCTGACCCCTGCGGTACACGCCTGCCTGGCCAGTCCGCTGGGCGTCTAGGCCTGGCCGCTCGGTGGGCGCATGCCGGCGATGCCCGGGATCGCCTCTCTCATGCAGGCGGCGAATGCCTTGAGGCGTGCCGGGTAGAAGCGGGCATAGGGATACACCAGGTGCACGGGCAGGGCGGGCGCTTCCCAACCTTCGGCCAGCTGGCACAGGCGGCCGCTGGCAAGATCCTCCACCACCATCCAGCTCGATAGCAGTGCGGCGCCGAGGCCCGCCCGCGCTGCACTGCGTGCCGCATAGAGGCTGTCGGTGGTCAGGCGCGGGGTGATTCGCACGTGTTCGCGGCCGCCGTTGCCGTCATGCAGCGTCAGTTCGTTGCGGTAGAGTCGGGGCAGGGCGATCCAGGGCAGGGATTCCAGATCTCGTGGTGCACGGGGCGGCTCGCCGCCACCCCAAAGCTCCGGGGCTGCCACCAGAATGCGCGGTACTTCGGCCAGTTGTAGCGCGACCAGCGCTTCATCCTCGATCTCTCCCACGCGAATGGCGCAGTCGATGCCTTGCGCGATGAAGTCCGTCGGGCTGTCGTGCAGCAACCATTGCACCGTGACTTCCGGGTGCTGCTTCATGAATGCCGTCAACGGGCCCACCAGAAGCTCCTGACCGAATGCGTGCGGCGCGATGACCCGCAGATGACCGCGGGGCTCGTCCTTGCCGCCGCGCAGATCGGCTTCGACGGCCGCCCAGTTTTCCAGCAAGGCCTTGGCATGGGCGTAGCAGCGTTCGCCGTCCTCGGTGAGCCTCATGGCATGGGTGGAGCGTTGCAACAGCCGCAAGCCGAGCATCCGCTCGAGCCACTGCAGACGCCTGCTCACCGTGGGTTGCGTGGTGTTCATCTGCACCGCTGCGGCAGAGAGACTGCCGGCTTCGACGATGCGCACGAAGGTCTGCAGAAGCTCCAGCCTGTCCGACCCTGATTCAGATCTGCTCATACGTATGGCGCATATATGTTGTTCATTCCTGCCTTCTACACGATCAAAGCATGCGCGTGAAGAATGGGTGACGTTATTCATCCTTCTCTGGGAGCAACTCATGAACATCACTCAAAGCCGTCAGGACGGGATAGCGCCGGCCATCGACATCCCTCGCGGACGGGTACTGCTCCTGGCCAGTGGTGCAGGTCTGGCCGTGGCCTCGATTTACTACAGCCAGCCGATGCTGGGGGTTCTCGCGGGCGATCTGGGGGCTGGCACCCGTGAAGTCGGGCTGATCCCGACGCTGACGCAACTGGGGTATGCGCTGGGCATACTGCTGCTCGCGCCGCTGGGTGATCGCTATGATCGCCGCTCCCTGATACTGCTCAAATCCCTGCTGCTGGCACTGGCGCTGCTGGCCTGCGGCCTGCTTGGCAATGTGCCCCTGCTGCTGGCTGCGAGCCTGGTCGTCGGGCTAAGCGCGACCCTGGCGCAGGACATTGTGCCGGCCGCCGCGACCCTGGCCCCCGAGGCCCGGCGCGGCAAGGTGGTCGGTACGGTCATGACCGGGCTGCTGCTGGGTATTCTGCTCTCGCGCGTCGCCAGCGGTTTCATCGCCGAGCACTGGGGCTGGCGCAGCGTGTACCTGGCCGCAGCTGTGAGCATCCTGCTTTTTGCCGTCGCGGCCTGGCATGGTTTGCCGCGCTTCGCTGTGGCCAATCGTATGCGCTACGGGCGGCTGCTGGGTTCGATGCTGGGGTTGTGGTGTGCACATCCCGAACTGCGCCGCGCCGCTTTCGCCCAGGGTCTGCTGTCTCTGGGGTTCAGCGCCTTCTGGTCCACCCTGGCGGTGATGCTGTATGAGCAGTTCCATCTAGGCAGTGCCGTTGCCGGAGCTTTTGGCCTGGCCGGCGCGGCCGGGGCCCTGGCCGCGCCGTTGGCGGGTCGGCTGGCGGATGCGCGTGGCTCCGAACTGGTAGTGCGCCTCGGTGCCGGCTTGAGCACGCTGGCTTTCGCAGCGATGGGCTTGGGTGCGTTCATGCCTGGCTTGGGGCAGCTGTGGCTGATCGTCGTGGCTGCGATTGCCTTCGACTTCGGTATCCAGGCGGCCCTGGTGGCGCACCAGACACAGGTTTACGGTCTGGATCCGGCCGCCCGCAGCCGCCTCAATGCCTTGCTGTTCACTGGCATGTTCATCGGTATGGCCAGTGGCGCGGTGCTGGGCAGCATGGCGCTGGCCAGTTGGGGGTGGACGGGCGTGGCAGCTGTCGCCACGGCGGCAGCCGCTGCGGCATTGCTGGTGCGACTGGCTCCACGTCGGCGCGGTTGAAATACCGTGGTCGTGCGCGCACGGCTTGCTCGCCCCGGGCGGTGCGGGCAACCTGTGCTCCCGTTTCGACAAGGGCTTCTCATGCGCGACTATCAATGGATTCACGAGTACTGCCTGAACCGTTTCGGTTCGACCGCAGCCCTGGAGGCCATGCTGCCGCAACCGCGCAGCGACGCCGAATTGCGCGCCCTGGGCGATGATCGCTACCTGTCGCTGATCGCCCTGCGCGTGTTCCGCGCCGGGCTCAAGCACAGCCTGGTGGATGCCAAGTGGCCGGCCTTCGAACAGGCCTTCTTCGGCTTTGACCCGCACAAGGTGGTGCTGATGGGCGCCGAGCACCTGGAGCGGCTGATGCAGGACACCCGCCTGATTCGCCACCTGGGCAAGCTCAAGAGCGTGCCGCGCAATGCCCAGTTCGTCCTGGATGTGCAAAAGGAGAAGGGCAGTTTCGGCGCGCTGATCGCCGATTGGCCAGTAAGCGACATCGTCGGCCTGTGGAAATATCTGGCCAAGCACGGCAGCCAGCTTGGCGGACAGTCGGCACCGCGGCTGCTGCGCATGGTCGGCAAGGACACCTTCATTGCCAGCGAGGACATGGTCGCCGCGCTCAAGGCGCAGAAGATCATCGACAAGGCGCCGACCAGCCAGAAGGAGCTGGCCGCCGTGCAGGCCGCCTTCAACCAGTGGCAGGAGCAGAGCGGTCGTCCGCTGTGCCAGTTGTCTATGATGCTGGCGCACACGGTCAATCACTAGCCCGCTCACGGAACGGAGGGTCAAGCGTGGATAGCGACATTCTCAGCGTCGCCCGGGCCATCCAGCAGGCCGAACGCATCCTGATCATCACCGGCGCCGGGCTGTCGGCGGACTCCGGCTTGCCCACCTATCGCGGCCTCGGCGGCCTGTACAACGGCCTCACCGCCGAAGGCCTGCCAATCGAGGTGGCGTTGTCCGGGCCGATGCTGCAGCGCGATCCGGCGTTGTGCTGGCGTTACCTGGCCCAGCTCGGCGCCGCCTGCCTGGGTGCCACGCCGAATGCCGGGCATCGAGCCATCGCCGAGCTGCAGCGCCTCAAACCCGAATGCTGGGTGTTGACCCAGAACATCGACGGTTACCACCGCCAGGCCGGGTCGCCGCTGGAGCGGCTGATCGAGATCCATGGCGAGCTGGCGCCGCTGTATTGCCAGTCCTGCGGTGCCGAGGATGCGGAGTTGGCCGCGCACCTGCAGCGACCATTGCCGCCGCTCTGTGCCCGCTGTGGGGGCGTGCTGCGCCCACCTGTGGTGCTGTTCGAGGAAATGCTGCCGGAAGATGCCATTGGTCGGCTTTATGAGCAGGTGCGCGAGGGCTTCGAGGTGGTACTGGCGGTCGGCACTACGGCGAGCTTCCCCTACATAGTCGAGCCTGTGCTCGAAGCCCGCAGGAATGGGGGTTTTACGGTGGAAGTGAACCCGCAGCAGACCGATATCAGTCGCCGCGTCGATGTCCGTTTGTCGGGGAGGGCGTCAGACGTTTTGCCGGAACTAGTAGGTCACATTTCCGGGCATTGAATTTGCAAATCGTCGAATCAGACGGCATAGTCGCCGGCCATAAAAGAACCCTTCGACACGGTCGTGCCCATGCTAAAGCGCTTCGCACCCCTCGTGCCCATTGCACTCACAGTTCTGCTGGCGGCCTGCGCCAGCCAGGCTCCGCAACCACAAGTCAGCGTGGTCGAGCCACAACCCACGGTCGAGTACCTGTCCGACGAGGACATGGCCGAACTGACCGACGACAAGCCCTATGAAATGCCGCAGCTGGCGGACAGCATCCTCAGTGAAGGCCTGTCGCTGATCGGCACTCGGTACCGTTACGGCGGTTCGTCGATCAAGACCGGCTTCGACTGCAGCGGCTTCATCGGTTATCTGTTCAAGGAAGAGGCGGGCATGCAGCTGCCGCGCTCGACTCGCGAGATGATCAACATGGACGCCCCGCTGGTGGCTCGCGATGAGCTGGAGCCGGGCGATGTGATCTTCTTCAGCACCCGTGGTCGTGGCCGCGTCAGCCATGCCGGGATCTATCTGGGCGATGACCAGTTCATCCATTCCAGCAGCAGTCGCAGTGGTGGTGTGCGCGTGGACAGCATTGGCAGCGGCTACTGGAAGCGCAATTACCTGGAAGCCAAGCGTCTGCTGGCCCTGGCGCCCGAACAGGAAAGCGCCGGACATCGTTGATCGCCATCGGCCTCAGGCTTGCGCCCGGGGCCGCCAGCCGGCAGAGTAGGGCGCATTCCGGTCAGGACGCCCGCCCATGCCTTTTTCGGCTCGCCTCACCCTGCTAGCTCTCGCCGCGCTGCTTACCGCCTGCGCCGGCAAGCCTCCCGTCGAACAAACCTACAGTCCCTTTCCGATCGTCAACGCCAGCGCCGACGATGTGCTGATCAGCGCTATCGGCCTGGTCGGTACGCCATACCGCTATGGTGGCAATACGCCGGACAGCGGTTTCGACTGCAGTGGTCTGATCGGCTACGTCTACCGCAACTCGGCCGGTATCAGCCTGCCGCGTTCGACCCGCGAGATGATCCGCGTGCGTGCGCCCAGCATCGGCCGTGCTGATCTGCAGAGCGGCGATCTGGTGTTCTTCGCCACCAATGGTGGCGGCCAGGTCAGTCATGCCGGTATCTATGTCGGCGAAGGGCGCTTCGTGCACGCGCCTTCCAGTGGCGGCACGGTGCGCCTGGACTACCTCGACCAGGCCTACTGGCAGAAGAGCTTTCTCAGCGCCAAGCGGGTGCTGAGCGGCGACAGCCTGGCGCGCCAGCCGTGACCCAGCGCAGCCTCAATCTCGACGACAACCTCTACCAGTACCTGCTGGACATCTCCCTGCGCGAGTCGCCACTGTTGCAGCGCCTGCGCGAGGAAACCGCGCGGCTGCCCATGGCGCGCTGGCAGATAGCCCCCGAGCAGGGCCAGTTCATGGCGCTGCTGGTGCAACTGACTGGCGCGCGCAAGATCCTCGAAATCGGCACCTTCACCGGCTACAGCGCCCTGTGCATGGCTCAGGCCCTGCCGGCGGACGGGCGCCTGCTGTGTTGCGACCTGCCCGGTGACTACAACGCCATCGCCGAACGCTACTGGTACGAGGCGGGCGTCAGCGAACGTATCGAACTGCGCCTGGCGCCGGCCCTGGAAACGCTCAGTGCGTTGGTACGTGGCGGCCAGGGCGAGAGCTTCGACCTGATCTTCATCGATGCCGACAAGGCCAACTACCCGGTCTACCTGGAGCACGCCCTGGTGCTGGCTCGTCAGGGCGGGCTGATCCTGTTCGACAACGTGCTGTGGAGCGGCCGGGTGCTCGAACAGAGCCCGGACAGCGCAGATACCCGCGCCATCCAGGCGCTCAATCGCACGCTCAAACGCGACCAGCGCATCGATTTGTCGATGCTGCCCCTGGGCGATGGCCTGAGCCTCTGTCGCAAGCGCTGAGTGCCGCATGGCTGAACCGATCCGCCTGCCGCCCCAGCCCGAGGCCTGTGAGTTATGCCTGCGGGCAGTGCCCTTGACCCGTCACCACCTGATCCCCAAGGCGCTGCATGACAAGCCCTATGTGCAGAAGCGCTACGCCAGGAGCGAACGCATCACCGCCACCCTGTGGGTCTGCCGCGCCTGTCACAACCAGATCCACAAGCTGTTCAGCGAGAAGGAGCTGGCATTGACCTACAACTGCCGCGAAGCGCTGCTCGGCGATGAGGGCCTACGAACCTTCGTAGAGTGGTTGGCGAGCAAACCGGCCGGTTTCATGCCGCGGCCCTGAGTCGCTCGTCAGGCAGCCATCACCTCGCAGGCTTCGACGCAGTGCTGGCAGGCCTTGGCGCATTGTTGGCAATGGCCCTTCTGGTGCTTGCTGCACTCCTCGGCGCAGGCCTGGCAGGTTAGCGCACAGAGTCGGCAGATTTCGTCGCACAGCGGGCTGTCACGCACCATCAGGCGTTCGGCCAGGCGGCACATGTCGGCGCAGTCGATATCGCAGGTGATGCAGGTCGCCATGTGCTGCAGGTCGGGTTCCCGGAGGCAGGCGGCGGCGCAGGTTTCGCACGCGACAGCACAGGCGTTGCAGGCCTGGATACAGGATGCATAGCGGTTGCGGGTCATGGGATTCTCCTTTGCCAGGGTGTTTGGGTTGTGAGCCCCGTGCGTTCGCAGGGTTCGACCTGTCTGCCAGGCGGTTGCCGATTGACCCCGGCAGGGGCGGCCACTAAGCTGCGCGCCTGCTTCAGGTGCCCCCGCCGCATGCGGTCGAGGGGTGAAACAGGGAAGCCGGTGCGTGCTGCGTTGATCGCAGGCACCATTCCGGCGCTGCCCCCGCAACGGTAGGTGAGTCAAAGGTCGCATCCCGCCACTGTGCTTCGGCATGGGAAGGCGCGACCCGCAAGCCGCATGGCTTGGCTCACGAGCCCGGAGACCGGCCTGTCGCAATCCACGGCATTGCGGAGGGCGGCGCCGGGCGCGCCTGCCGCGTTCCCGTTCGTTCTCCAAAGGCCTTATCCCGCAGTGTCGCGCGGGTGGCGCGACGGAGAACGACAACTTGAGCAAGCCCGATTTGCGGCTGGCGGCGTGCGCGCTGCTGAGCCTTTCCCCCTTTGCCGTGCAGGCGAACTCTCTCAACCTTGATCAACAGGTGGTTACTGCTACCCGTACCACGACCCCGCTGGTGGCGATCGCCTCCAGTAGCGTGATCACTCGCGACGATATCGAACGGACCCAGGCCTCCACCGTGCCCGATGTGCTGCGCGGCCTGGCCGGCGTGCAGATCGTCAGCAACGGTGGGCGCGGCAAGAGCACCTCGCTGTACCTGCGCGGCAGTACCGAGAAGCAGGTGCTGGTGCTGATCGACGGCATCAAGGTCGGCTCGGCCACCTCCGGTGCCGCCGCCCTGCAGGACATTCCGCTGGCCCTGGTCGAGCGTATCGAGGTGGTCCGCGGGCCGCGTTCCAGCCTGTACGGTTCCGAGGCCCTGGGCGGGGTGATCCAGGTCTTCACCCGGCGCGGCGCGGGGCAGGGCTTCAAACCCTATCTGGCGCTGGGTGCCGGCAGTCGCTCCAGCTACAGCGGCAGTGCCGGCCTGGCCGGTGGTGGCGACAACGGCTGGTTCAGTCTGGGTGTCAGCAGCGAGGATACCGACGGCATCAATGCCCGGGCCTATCGTCCCAGCGCGCCCAAGGCTTACGAGGCCGATGCCGATGGCTATCGCAACCTCTCCGGCTCGCTGCGCGGTGGCTATCGCTTCGGCAACGGCCTGGAACTGGATGGCAGCTGGCTGCAGTCGAGCATCCACAGCGACCAGGACCTGCGCAGCAGCTCCGGCAAGAGCGGGCGCTACGGCTATGCCGATGGCGAGCAGCAGGTCCTCGGCGGGCGTGCTCGTTTCTCGCCGTTAGAGCCCTGGGCCGTCACCCTGCAGGCCGGGCACAGTGAGGAGCGCACCGACAATTTCCGCGATGACGACTTCTACTCGCGCTTCGATACCGAGCGCGACAGCCTGGGCTGGCAGAACGACTTCAGGTTGACCGAGGACCAGCTGCTGACCCTGGGTTACGACTACCAGCAGGACCGTATCGACACCTCGGACGACTACGCCGAGGACTCGCGCGACAACCACGGCTACTACGCCCAGTACCAGCTGCGCCTGGGCCGCCATGGCCTGAGCGCCGGCCTGCGTCGCGACGACAACCAGCAGTTCGGCCAGCACGACACCGGCAACCTGGGCTGGAGCTATGACCTGTCCGACAGCCTGACCCTCAGCGCCGCCTATGGCACCGCCTTCCGCGCGCCGACCTTTAACGACCTGTACTACCCGGCGAGCGCTTCGACTGCCGGTAACCCGGATCTGCAGCCGGAGGAGTCGGAAAACTACGAACTCGGCCTGCGCGGTCTCGCCGGTTGGGGTGAGTGGAGCGTCAGTGCCTTCGAGAACCAGATCGACGACCTGATCGTCTGGGCCGGCCGCAGCCCGATGCGCCCGGAGAATGTCGAGTCGGCGCGCATCCGTGGCCTGGAGTCGATGGTGCGCAGTCAGGTGGCGGACTGGGATCTGGCCGCGACTCTGACCCTGCTCGACCCGCAGGATCGCAGTGCGGAGAACCACGGCCACCAGCTGGCGCGCCGGGCCAAGCGCACCTTCAACCTGGATGCCGACCGCCGCTTCGGCGACTTCGGCGTGGGCGCCACGCTGTTCGCGGCCAGCCAGCGCTTCGACGATGCCAGTAACGACGAGGACTCGCGCCTGCCGGGCTATGCCCTGGTCGACCTGCGCGGCGAGTACCACATCGACGCCGAGTGGCAGGTGCAGGCCAAGGTCAGCAACCTGTTCGACCGCGACTACGAAACGGCGCAGACCTACGAGCAACCCGGTCGTGCGTTCTACCTGACCCTGCGCTATCAGGCGCTCTGAGGATCTTTGTCATGCCCGTACTTTCTCCTCGCAGCCAGCTGTTGATCGGCCTGGTCCTCGCCCTGTTGCTGGCGGTGACCCGCGGCCAGCACTTCGCCACATTGAACCTGCCCAGCGCCAGCTGGGCGGTGTTCTTCCTCGCCGGCGTACTGCTGCACCCGCGCTGGGTCTTTCCCGCGCTGTTCGTACTGGCCAGCGCGCTGGACTTCGCCATGGTGGCGAGCGGCACTGTCACTGACTGGTGCACCTCGCCAGCCTACTGGATGCTGCTGCCGGCCTATGGCGCGCTGTGGCTGGGCGGGCGCCTGTATGCGCGCTGGCATCGTGAGCAGGCCGTTAGCCTGGTGACACTGGCGTTGACGGTGCTAGTGGCGGCGTTGGTCTGCCACCTGCTGTCCAGCGGCGGTTTCTACTTCCTCTCCGGGCGTTATGCGGAGCCGAGCCTGGCCGGCTTCCTGCCGCGCATCGGCCATTACTACCCGCGCTTTCTCGGCAACATGGCGCTGTACGTCGGCGTGGCGAGCCTGCTGTATCTCGGCTGGCGCGCGGCCAGCGGCCTGAAGCCGCGCGTGGCGGGCTGATGGCGGGGCGCGCCTGTCCGGCCCTGCTGATCGCTGCCCCGGCGTCCGGCCAGGGCAAGACCACGGTGACCGCCGCGCTGGCGCGCCTGCACACGCGTGCCGGGCGGCGGGTGCGGGTGTTCAAGTGCGGCCCGGATTTTCTCGACCCGATGATCCTGCAGCGCGCCAGCGGCGCGCCGGTATACCAGCTCGACCTGTGGATGGTGGGTGAGGCCGAGAGCCGGCGTTTGCTCTGGCAGGCGGCGGGCGAGGCCGATCTGATCCTGATCGAAGGCGTGATGGGACTGTTCGACGGCCAACCCTCGGCAGCCGACCTGGCGCGCCGTTTCAGCGTGCCGGTGCTCGGCGTGATCGATGCCAGTGCCATGGCGCAGACCTTCGCCGCCGTCGCTCACGGTCTGGCCAGCTATCAGGCGGACCTGCCGTTTGCCGGCGTGCTGGCCAATCGCACCGGCAGCGCCACGCATGCCGAGCTACTGCGGGCCTGCCTGCCAAGCGCTCTGAGCTGGTTCGGCGCCTTGCCGCGCAGTGCCGATGTCGAGTTGCCCAGCCGCCACCTGGGCCTGGTGCAGGCGGCGGAACTGGTCGATCTGGATGCACGCCTGGATGCGGCGGCGGATGCGCTGCTGGCCAGTGCCGGCGCCGTGCTGCCAGCTGCAGTGACGTTCATTGCTCCTGCCGCGGAGGTGTTAGAGCGCCGGCTGGCGGGTGTGCGTATCGGCGTGGCGCGCGACGGCAGCTTTTCCTTCATCTACCAGGCCAACCTCGACCTGCTGCAGGCGCTCGGCGCCGAGCTGGTGTATTTCTCGCCGCTGGTCGATGCCCGCCTGCCGCCGGTGGATAGCCTGTATCTGCCCGGCGGCTACCCCGAACTGCACCTGCAGCAACTGGCCGGCAACCAGCCGATGCTAGCGGCGATTCGTGAGCATCACAGGGCGGGCAAACCGATCCTCGCCGAGTGCGGCGGCATGCTCTATCTGCTGCAGGCACTGACTGACAAACAGGGCGAACGTGCCGAGCTGGTCGGGCTGCTACCGGGCGCGGCGAGGATGCAGCCGCGCCTGGCCGCGCTGGCGTTGCAGCAAGTAGAGCTGCAGCAGGGCAGCCTGCGCGGGCATACTTACCACCATTCGACGCTGGACTGCCCGTTGCAGCCCGGCGCCCGGGGCGCCTGCCCCAATCAGCGACGCGCAGCCGAAGCGGTCTATCAGATAGGGCGCCTCACGGCGTCCTACATCCACTTCTATCTGCCGTCCAACCCGCGGGCGGCGGCCGAGCTATTGCTGCCATGACCGACCACGCCTACCGCCCCGAGGACCGCGCCGCCGTCTACCGCGCCATTGCCGAGCGCCGCGACATGCGCCACTTCGCCGGCGGCGAGGTGTCCCCGGAACTGCTGCAACGCCTGCTGGCGGCCGCGCACCAGGCGCCCAGCGTCGGCCTGATGCAGCCCTGGCGCTTCATTCGCATTACCCGTCCGCCGCTGCGCGAGGCCATTCACGGCCTGGTCGAGGCCGAGCGGGTGCGTACCGCCGAGGCGCTGGGTGAGCGCAGCGACGCGTTCATGCGGCTCAAGGTCGAAGGCATCCGCGATTGCGCCGAGCTGTTGGTGGCGGCGCTGATGGACGGCCGCGAGGCCCATGTGTTCGGCCGCCGCACCTTGCCGCAGATGGACCTGGCCTCGCTCAGCTGCGCCATCCAGAACCTCTGGCTGGCGGCGCGTGCCGAGGGATTAGGCATGGGCTGGGTGTCGCTGTTCGAACCCGAGGCCCTGGCCGAGTTGCTCGGCATGCCGCCCGGCAGCCAGCCCGTGGCGGTGCTGTGCCTGGGGCCGGTGCATGAGTTCTACGAACGGCCGATGCTGGTCGAGGAGGGCTGGGCCGAGGAGCGACCGCTGGCCGAGCTGCTGTTCACCGACAGCTGGGGACAGCGATGAGCCTGGTACTTGCCGTATTGGCCGGGCTGGGCCTGGATGCCTGGCTGGGCGAGCCACGCCGCTGGCACCCGCTGGTGGGCTTCGGCAACCTGGCCCAGCGCATCGAGCAGCGGCTCAATGCCGGCGGGCGCGGCTGGCGTAGCCACGGCGTCACCGGCTGGTGCATGGCGGTGCTGCCGGCGGTGGCCCTGGTGTGGCTGCTGAGCCTGAGCAGCTTGGGCTGGCTGGTTGATATCCTCGCCCTGTATTGCGCCGTTGGCCTGAAGAGTTTGGCCCAACATGCCCTGCCCGTGGCCCAGGCCCTGCGCCTGGGGCAGCTGGACGAGGCGCGTCAGCGCGTCGGCTATCTGGTCAGCCGGCGTACCAGCGAGCTGGACGCCACGGCCGTGGCCCGCGCCGGCACCGAATCGGTGCTGGAGAATGGTTCCGACGCAGTCTTCGCCGCGCTGTTCTGGTTCTGCCTGCTCGGCGCGCCGGGCGTGGTGCTGTATCGCCTGAGCAATACCCTGGACGCCATGTGGGGCTACCGCAACGAGCGTTTCGAGCGCTTCGGCTGGGCGGCGGCGAAGGTCGACGATGCACTCAACTATGTGCCGGCGCGCCTGGTCGCGCTGACCTACGCGCTGCTCGGTCAGACGCACCACGCCATCCGTTGCTGGAGCCTGCAGGCGCCGCAGTGGGACAGCCCCAACGCCGGGCCGGTGATGGCCGCCGGGGCCGGTGCGCTGGGTGTGCGCCTGGGCGGGGCGGCGGTCTACCACGGCGTCGAGGAACAGCGCCCGCAGCTGGGTGAGGGCGCCGAGGCACAGGCGCGGGACATCGAACGGGCGCTCAATCTGGTGTATGCCGGCGTAGGCTTGTGGCTGCTGGTATTGATCGCGGGAGGAGTCTGGCTTGCTTGAGCATGGTGGCCGCGTGCGCCTGGCGGCGCAGCAATTCGGCATCGAACTGAACCAATGGCTGGACCTGTCCACCGGCATCGCGCCCTATGCCTGGCCTTTGCCGGTGATTTCGGCGGACGCCTGGAACCGTTTGCCGGAGAAGGACGACGGTCTGGAAGCCGCGGCGCGGGATTATTACGGCGTGCAGTCGCTGCTGCCGGTGGCCGGCTCGCAGGCGGCGATCCAGCTTCTGCCGCGCCTGCGCGGCGAGTCGCGGGTCGGCATCGTCGCGCCGGCCTATGCCGAGCATGCCCAGGCCTGGCGCCGCGAGGGCCACCGTCTGCAGGAGATCAGCGAGGGTTCGGTGCATCGCGCGCTGGAGCGTCTGGACGTGCTGGTGGTGATCAATCCGAATAACCCTACGGGGCGGCGCATCGAGGTCGAGCAATTGCTGAGCTGGCATGCGCAGCTGGCCGAGCGCGGTGGCTGGCTGGTGGTGGACGAAGCCTTCATCGACTGCACGCCAGAGCTGAGCCTGGCCGCCCACAGCCACCTGCCGGGGCTGGTCGTGCTGCGCTCGTTCGGCAAGTTCTTCGGCCTGGCTGGCATGCGCCTCGGCTTCGTCCTGGCCGAGGCTGACCTGTTGCAGCGGCTGGACGCGCTGCTCGGCCCCTGGACCGTGGCCGGCCCAACTCGCGAAGTGGCGCGTGCCGCGTTGCTGGATGGTGTGCATCAGGAGTATCAGCGCCAACGTTTGCAGGCCGACGGCCTGCGCCTGGCCGTGTTGCTCAGCCACTATGGCCTGCCGCCGGCGGGGGGCACCTCGCTGTTCCAGCTGGTGCTGCATGAGCGGCCGCCCGAGTTGCACGCGTTTCTCGCCCAGCGCGGCATTCTGGTTCGGCTGATCAACGCACCTTCCGGTCTGCGTTTCGGCTTGCCGGGAGACGAGACGGGCTGGGCACGGCTGGAGCAGGCGCTTAAGGAGTACCGTTCGTGACGGCGACACTCATGGTGCAGGGCACCACCTCCGATGCCGGCAAGAGCACCCTGGTGACCGCCCTGTGCCGCTGGCTCAAGCGCCAGGGCGTCAGCGTGGTGCCGTTCAAACCGCAAAATATGGCGCTCAACTCCGCCGTTACCGCCGATGGCGGCGAGATCGGCCGCGCCCAGGCGGTGCAGGCCCAGGCGGCCGGGCTGGCGCCGCACACCGACATGAACCCGGTGCTGCTCAAACCCAACTCCGACACCGGCGCCCAGGTGATCATTCACGGCCGAGCCATTGGCAACATGCACGCCGTGGCCTATCACGACTACAAGCGCGTGGCCCGCGAGGCGGTGCTCGAATCTCATGCGCGCCTTGCCGCGCAGTACCCGGTGGTGATGGTGGAGGGCGCAGGCTCGCCGGCCGAGATCAACCTGCGCGAAGGCGACATCGCCAACATGGGTTTCGCCGAGGCGGTGGATTGCCCGGTGATCCTGATCGCCGATATCGACAAGGGCGGCGTGTTCGCCCATCTGGTCGGCACCCTGGAGCTGCTTGCGCCGAGCGAACAGGCGCGGATCAAGGGCTTCGTCATCAACCGCTTTCGTGGCGACATCGCCCTGCTGCAGCCCGGACTGGACTGGCTGGAGCAGCGCACCGGCAAGCCGGTGCTGGGCGTGCTGCCCTACCTGATGGATTTCCACCTGGAAGCCGAAGACGCGGTGCAGGTGCTGCAGCCGGACAAGGAGCAGGACGTGCTGCGCGTGGCGGTGCCGGTGCTGCCGCGCATCAGCAACCACACCGACTTCGACCCGCTGCGCCTGCACCCGCAGGTGGACCTGCAATTCATCGGCCCCGGCCAGACCATCCCGCCGGCCGACCTGATCATCCTGCCGGGCTCGAAGAGTGTGCGTGCCGACCTGGCACGCCTGCGCGAGCAGGGCTGGGACGCGGCCATCACCCGTCACCTGCGCTACGGTGGCAAGGTTCTCGGCATCTGTGGCGGCCTGCAGATGCTCGGCATGCGCATCGACGATCCCCATGGCCTGGAAGGCGAGGCGGGCAGCAGCGCCGGCCTCGGCCTGCTCGACTACGCCACTGTGCTGGAGCCGGAGAAGCAGCTGCGCAATGTGCAGGGGCAACTGGCGCTGGAAGGGCTGGCGGTCAGCGGCTACGAAATTCATGCCGGGGTCAGCCATGGCCCGGCGCTGGCGCAGCCTGCGGTGCAGCTGGACGATGGTCGCTGCGATGGTGCGGTCAGCGCCGATGGCCAGGTTATGGCCACTTACCTGCACGGATTGTTCGAACAACCGGCGGCCTGCGCCGCACTACTGCGCTGGGCCGGCCTGCGCGAGGCGCGGCAGGTGGACTACCATGCCCGCCGCGAACGCGATATCGAGCGCCTGGCCGATCTGGTCGAGGCACGTCTGGATACCCGCAAGCTCCGCGAGCTATGCGGGCTATAGCTGTTGTGGGAGCGGCTTCAGCCGCGATGCGGGCAGAACCCGCTCCCGCTGTTTTCCGAGAGGGCTCTTCATGCTTGAACTGATCCTCGGTGGCGCGCGCTCCGGCAAGAGCCGCCTGGCCGAGAAGCTGGCCATGCACAGCGGCCTGGCCGTCACCTATATCGCCACCAGCCAGGCGCTGGATGGCGAGATGAGCGCGCGTATCGCCCATCACCGCGAACGGCGTCCGGCCGAGTGGGCGCTGGTCGAGGAGCCGATCGAACTGGCCCACGTGCTGCGCGAACATGCCGCCGCTGGGCGCTGCCTGCTGGTCGACTGCCTGACGCTGTGGCTGACCAACCTGCTGATGCTGGACGACGACACCCGCCTGGCCATGCAGCGCGATGCCTTTCTCGAAGCGCTGGCCGAGCTGCCGGGGCGCATCATCCTGGTCAGCAACGAGACCGGGCTGGGCGTGGTGCCGCTGGGCGAGCTGACCCGCCGTTACGTCGACGAGGCCGGCTGGCTGCACCAGGCCGTTGCCGAGCGCGCCGAGCGCGTGCAGTTCTGTGTGGCCGGCTTGCCCATGTTGCTCAAAGGAGAGTCGCTATGACCGCTGCAACCTGGTGGCTGCAGGCGTGCCGCCAGCCCGATGTCACTGCTGAGGCCGCGGCCCTGGCGCGTCAGGCACAGCTGACCAAACCGACCGGCGCCCTCGGCATACTGGAGGCGCTGGCCGTGCGCCTGGCCGCGCTGCAGGGGCGGGAGAAACCCGCGATCAGCAACCCGCAGCTGGCGCTGTTCGCCGGCGACCACGGGGTGGTGGCCGAGGGCGTGTCCGCTTACCCGCAGGCGGTCACCGCGCAGATGCTGGCCAACTTCGTTGGCGGCGGCGCTGCAGTCAGCGTGCTGGCGCGCGAGCAGGGTATGCCGCTGCGCCTGATCGACCTGGGCACCATCAATCCAGAACTGGAGCTGCCCGGCGTGCGCCATCTGCGCCTGGGCGCGGGCACCGCCAACTTCGCCGCCGAGGCGGCGATGACGGCGGAACAGTGTCTGGCTGCCCTGCAGGCTGGTCGTGAGACTGTGCTGGAGGCCCAGGCCGCCGGCTGCGATCTGTTCCTCGCCGGCGAGATGGGTATCGGCAATACCAGCGCCGCCACGGCGCTGGCCTGCGCGCTCGGTGATCTCAGCCCGGCTCTGTTGACCGGGCCCGGCACCGGGCTGGATGGCGCCGGCGTCCGTCACAAGCAGGCGGTCATCGAGCGCGCCCTGGCCCTGCATGGCGCGCACCTGGGTGAGCCGTTCGAGGCGCTGCGCCGGCTCGGCGGCTTCGAGCTGGCGGCCCTGGCCGGTGCCTACCTGACCTGCGCCCAGCTCGGCATTCCGGCTGTGGTCGATGGCTTTATCTGCTCCGCTGCGGCGCTCTGCGCGCTGCGCCTGAATCCTGGCGTGCAACCCTGGCTGCTTTTCGCCCATGCCGGCGCCGAGCCGGGCCATGCCGCCCTGTTGGCCGAGCTGGGCGCGGAGCCGTTGCTTGACCTCGGCCTGCGCCTGGGCGAGGGCAGCGGCGCGGCCCTGGCGCTGCCGCTGATCAAGCTGGCCTGTGCGCTGCACGGCAGCATGGCGACGTTTTCCGAAGCACTGGTCGAGGACCGTTCATGAGTCTTTATCTGGATATGTTGCGCCACGGCGCGACGCTGGCGGGCCCCGGTTTTCGCGGCAGCAGCGATGATGCGCTGAGCGAGCAGGGCTGGCAGCAGATGCACCAGGCCCTGGCGGGCCAAGGCCCCTGGGACCTGGTGATCAGCTCGCCGCTGCAGCGCTGCGCCGTCTTCGCCACGCAATATGCTGAAGCCAATGGCCTGCCGCTGCGCATCGAGGCGGACCTGCGCGAGCTGCACTTTGGTGCCTGGGAAGGGCGCAATTCGGCGGAAATCCTGCTGGAAAATCCCGAGGCCTTGGGCCAGTTCTGGAACGATCCCTATCGCTTCACCCCGCCTGAGGCCGAGCCGGTGCGTGAGTTCGCCAACCGCGTGCTGGCTGCCGTCGAGCGTTTGCAGGCTGAGCTGGCAGGCCAGCGGGTGCTGCTGGTGACCCATGGCGGGGTGATGCGCCTGTTGCTGGCCCGTGCCCGTGGCCTGCCGGAAAGCCAGCTGCTGCAGGTGGAGGTCGGGTACGGCGCGCTGCATGGCCTGCAGGTCGGCGCCAATCTGGCCTTGAGCGAAGCCTGATGTTGCCGCTGCCGGCGCTGATCGCCCTGCAGTTCCTCTCGCGCCTGCCGGTGCGCCTGCCGGGCATGCCCGAGCCGACGCAGATCGGCCGCTCGCTGCTGTGGTATCCGGCGGTCGGCCTGTTGCTCGGAGGCTTGCTGCTGGGGCTGCATGGCCTGCTGGGTGAGGTGGCGCCGCTGCTGCAGGCCGCCATCCTGTTGGCCGCGTGGGTTGCTTTCAGTGGCGGCCTGCATCTGGATGGCCTGGCCGACACGGCCGATGCCTGGGTCGGTGGCTATGGCGACCGCGAGCGCACCCTGACGATCATGAAGGACCCGCGCAGCGGGCCGATTGCCGTTGTGCTGCTGGTGCTGGTGTTGTTGCTCAAGTTCGCCGCCCTGGTCGTGCTGCTGGAACAGGGTGCCTGGGGCGGGTTGCTGCTGGCACCCTGGCTGGGGCGGGCACTGTTGCCGCTGCTGTTGATGACTACGCCCTATGTGCGTGCCGGTGGCCTGGGCGCCGCGTTGAGCGAGCATCTGCCGCGCGAGCAACTGCCCTGGATGCTGGCAGCGCATGGGGTGGTCATGTTGTTGTTGGGCTGGAGTGCTGTGCTCGCCCTGCTGGCGGCGGCCCTGGTGTTCTGGCTGCTACGCCGTGCCTTTGTCGCCCGCCTGGGGGGTACCACCGGAGATACGGCCGGTGCTCTGCTGGAGCTGGCGGAGTGCGCTGTGCTGCTGGTCCTGGCGCTGCAGCTTTGAATCACTGAGAGACTCTCCTTCGATCTGTGCTGCCGGCTTGCCCGGCAACTGTATCTGTCGGCTCGGCTGATGCGGGTATATACCTGTATCCATGTTGCCGACCCAATGCCTCTGTACCAAATTGCGCCGCGCCAGCCGTGGCGTGACCCGCTTCTACGACGACGCCCTGGCGCCGGTCGGGCTCAATGCCGCGCAATTCTCCCTGCTGCGCAACCTGCAGCGCCTCGGCCAGCCGAGCATTACCGGCCTGGCCGAGGCCATGGGGCTGGATCGCAGCACCCTGGGGCGCAACCTCAAGGTGGTGCAGGGCATGGGCCTGGTTGAACTGGGCGACGGCAGCGACCAGCGCAGCCGGCAGGTGGCGTTGAATGAGGCCGGCCTGTTGGTGCTGGAGCAGGGCGCACCGCTGTGGGAGCAGGCCCAGCAGGCACTGGCCCGGCGCCTGGGCGCTGACAAGCGCGCAGCGCTGATGCTGCTGCTCGACGATCTGGAAACCATCGATTGACGGGCGTGGCCCGCGGAGACGACGCAGATGAATGATTCCACGCACGGCGCATCCTGGCGCACGGCGGGCTTGGTGCTCCTCGGCGCATCGCTGGTGCTGGCCCTGTCCCTCGGCATCCGTCATGGCTTCGGCCTGTTCCTGGCGCCGATGAGCAGCGAGTACGGCTGGGGCCGCGAGACCTTTGCCTTCGCCATCGCTTTGCAGAACCTGATCTGGGGCTTGGCTCAGCCGGTGACCGGCGCCATTGCCGACCGCTTCGGCGCGCGGCGGGTCATCGTCGTCGGCGGCCTGCTGTATGCCGCTGGCCTGGCGCTGATGGCCAGTTCGGACTCGGCCTGGTCGCTGTCGCTGAGTGCAGGGTTGTTGATCGGTATCGGCCTGTCCGGCACCTCCTTCTCGGTGCTGCTCGGCGTGGTGGGCCGTGCCCTGCCGGCGGAGAAGCGCAGCATGGGCATGGGCGTTGCGGCGGCGGCCGGCTCCTTCGGCCAGTTCGCCATGCTGCCGGGCAGTCTGGGCCTGATCGGCTGGTTGGGCTGGTCCTCGGCGCTGCTGGCGCTGGGCCTGCTGGTGGCCCTGATCGTGCCGCTGGCCCTGATGATTCGTGACCAACCGCTACCGGTAGCCGGCGGCACCGAACAGAGCCTGGGCCAGGCGCTGCGCGAGGCGTGCAGTCACTCGGGTTTCTGGCTGCTGGCGCTGGGCTTCTTCGTCTGTGGCTTCCAGGTGGTATTCATCGGTGTGCATCTGCCGTCCTACCTGGTCGACCAGCACCTGCCCGCGACGGTCGGCACCACGGTGCTGGCGCTGGTGGGGCTGTTCAATATCTTCGGCACCTATGTGGCCGGCTGGCTCGGCGGGCGCCTGTCCAAGCCGCGCCTGCTGACCGGCCTTTACCTGCTGCGCACGCTGGTGATCGTCGCCTTCGTCTACTCGCCGCTTACCGAGTGGAGCGCCTATGCCTTCGGCATGGCCATGGGCTTTCTCTGGCTGTCCACGGTGCCCTTGACCAATGGCACGGTGGCAACGCTGTTCGGCGTACGCAACCTGTCCATGCTCGGCGGTATCGTCTTTCTGTTCCATCAGCTCGGCTCCTTCCTCGGCGGCTGGCTGGGTGGCTATCTGTATGACCATACCGGCAGCTACGACATGGTCTGGCAGCTGGCGATTCTGTTCGGCCTGCTGGCGGCGGTGCTCAACTGGCCGGTACGCGAGCAGCCCGTGGCGCGCCTGCGGGCCGAGGGCTTGATATGAGCCGTACCGCCGGGTTTGGCGTGGTGCTGGCCGTCGGCCTGTTGCTGGCGCTGGCCTGGTGGGGCTGGAGTCAGGGTGGCCTGGCGCTGCTGCAACTGGGCATGAGTCTGTGTTGAGCATTGCCGGGGCGGGGCTGGGCGAGTAGCGTTGCCCTATTACCGCACTGGAGAATTACCCATGTTCCCGCGAATCGCCGGAGTCGCCGCCCTGTTACTGAGCAGCCCTCTGTGGGCGGCAGAGTGTCCGCCCTTGCTGCAGGACCAGGCACCGTTGCAGCAACTGCGCAGCAAGGAGCAGATAGACCTGTGCCAGCGTTTCGCCGGCAAGCCACTGGTGGTGGTCAATACCGCTAGCCATTGTGGTTTCACCCCGCAGTTCAAGGGCCTCGAAGCGCTCTACCAGCGCTACAAGGCTCAGGGGTTGGAAGTGCTGGGCGTGCCCTCGGATGATTTTCGTCAGGAGGCCGATACCACTGAGGAAACCGCCAAGGTCTGTTTCATCAACTACGGCGTGACCTTCGCAATGAGCGAGCCGCAAGCGGTCAGTGGAGCCGATGCCGTACCGCTGTTCCGCGAGCTGGCCGAGCAGAGCAGTGCGCCGCGCTGGAACTTCTACAAATACGTGGTGGGGCGCGATGGCAAGGTGATTGCCAGCTTCTCCAGCCTGACCAAGCCGGATGATGAAGACCTGATCGCCGCAGTGGAGCAGGCCATCGCTCAGCCACAGGCCGCGCCGGCGGCTGAATAAATCCGAGGCAAGAAAAAGCCGGGCAGATGCCCGGCTTTTTTGTCGCTGCCTACCGCGCTTAGAAGCGGTAGGTGGCCTGCAGGCCCAGGCCATGGGCGTTGTTGCGGTACTCGGCGCTGTAGCCGGGGGCAATGTTGGCACTGATCGGGCCTGCCGATAGCGTGCGGTCGGCCTGGTCGATCGAGGCCTTGCTCTCGTGCAGGTAGGAATAAGCCACGTCGATGGTCAGGTCGGCGCTCGGCGACCAGCCGGCACCCAGGGAGAACACCTTGCGGTTGCCCACCGGGATACGCACGGTGCGGTGGGCGTTCTCGGCGGGCGACGGATCGAAAGCCAGGCCGGTACGCAATACCCACTGCGGATTGAGCTGGTAGGAGGCACCGATGGCATAGGACCAGGTGTCATGCCATTTCAGCTCTTCGCTTACGACGCCCAGCGGCGCGGGCAGGGTGCCGATACCTGGAATGGTGAGGTTGGGAGAGTTCTCGTTCTCGACCACGATGGCGTCCAGGCGACTCCAGCGCGTCCAGGTTGTGCCGCCGTACAGGGTCCACTTGTCATCGAGCTTGTAGGTGATCGAAGTGTCTACCGTCTCGGGTGTGGTGAAGTCCAGGCTGGCGTCATATTCGCCATTCAGCGTGCCGAGTACCGGGCCATCGAAACTGCTGACCTTGGTGCGGCCTTCAAGGGTGTAGTCGACCTTGGAGTGGTAGGTCAGGCCCCAGGTGAGGCTGTCGGTAACGTCGACCAGTACGCCGAGGTTGAACCCGACTGCGGTGTCGTCACCCTTGATGTTGACCTTGGCATCACCCGAGCCGCCGATTGCAGCCAGAGCGCCGTCGTTCAGGTTGCTGGTCAACTTGCCTTTGATCTTGTTGATGGTCGGGCCGAAGCCGACGGAGACGCGGTCGTTGATCTTGTAGCTCAGGGTCGGCTGCAGGGTGACCACTTCGACCTTGCTGTACAGGCCCTTGTAGCGGCCACCGAAGCTTTTCTCATAGTCGCTCACCAGCGCATAGGGCACGTACATGCCGATGCCCCAGCTCCACTGCTCGTTGATCGGGCTGGTGTAGTAGGCGAAGGGGACGGCAGAGGTGGGCACCATGTCGCCATCACTGGTTTCAGCGTTGGCGTCATCGATGTCGATGTCGGCCTTGATTACGGCGAAGCCGCCCACTACTTGCGGGCGATCCAGCTTGCTGATACCGGCCGGGTTGCCGAACAAGATGGTGGCGTCGGTCGCAGCAGAAGCGCGCCCGGCAAAGGAGGTACCCATGCCGCTGACGCTCTGTTCGTTGATGGCAATTCCGTTGCCCAGGCTGTGAGTGGAAATCGCGCTGACGGCCAGGGCGAGGGAAGTCTTCAACCAGAGATTTTTCATTAGGATGCTCACGAACAGCGAAAACGAGGGCGGCAAGCTATAGCTTTTGCCATGGCTTGCCAACCGCTCTGGAATGCCTTTTTCGTGAAGATTCGTAAGCGAATCAACGAGGTTTTCAAGCTCGTTAATTGACCAATTGGTCAGCGCGAGGTTCAGGCTGCGCGATACTGCCCAACGACGCAGTGCTGCCAGGCCTGGAGAAAATCGCGCAGACGACCCTGGGGGTGGAATACCCGGCGCCAGACGCGGGCCAGGCCGTGCAGATCGTCGGCGGCCGGCAGGGTGGTGTGCTCTGCCTCGATCAGCATCCAGGCGATGGCGGTGGCATAGCGCAGGTTGACCGCCAGCTCCAGATGCGGGGCGGCAAGGAAGGCATGCTGGCTGGCGAGGCCGCGCACCAGGCTGGCCAGGTCCGGGTCGCGGGCCAGGTGCTGGTCCCACAACTGTCGGTGGCGCAGTTCGCTGATGTGGTAGAGGCCATGGCCATGTGGATCGCCAAGAGCGCTGCCGAGTGCGGACTGGCTGGCGGCGCTGCCGAGCAGCAAGGCTTCGGCGCTAGGAGAGTGGCACCCCAGGTAGAGCAGGGTAGGGCGGATGACGTGTTGGCACAGCTCGTTGGCGGCGATTCCCATGGTCCCCTCGCAAAGGGTGCCGGTGGGGCCGATGCCTGGCAGCTGTTCTTGATTCTAATAAAGGCCCCACCGGGAGCGGGGTTAGCCGCTCGATTTGAAGTGTAGTGCTACAAATCGGCTGTAAAGGGCTGTTTTTAAACTGTTTAAGGATTTGCTTGCGACGTTATATATCGGCTGGTGCTTAAAAGATGGCTTCTTACTCGGGGAGCCAGCGTCCACTGCCGGCCCCGATTGAGCTTACGGGTTGTGCTCGACGCGCAGGCTGGAGAACCTCACCGAGCCGGCTTCGGTGTTGTCGCCGACGTTGTCCTGCACGTAGGAGCCGGCCTTGAAGTACAGGGTCTGCGCCGCCCAGGATGAATCCAGCTTGGCGACCCAGCGTACGGTTTCGGTGCTTGGCATCTTGGCGTAAACCGCCAGCGTGCCAGCCTTGGTCAGGGCAATGGTGTAGGAAAAATCCTGGCCCAGCGGCACACCACTCATCACCGTGGCGCTGAGGGTACTGGCACCGGGCTTAAGGCGGTAGATGGCGCTGATGACACCGGTCTGCAGATCCGCCTTGTAGTGGTACTGCAGTTTGATGGGCGGATCGGTGCCTTCCACATTGTGGATTTGGCCAATGACAACCTTGCCGGTGGACGGCACCTGAGTGACCTTCAGCGTGGCGCGCAGGAAGTTGTCGGCATCCTGATATTTCCAGTTGCGCAGCTTGCCATCGGCATAGGTCTCACGCAGTTCGCTGCGCGGGTACTTGGCGTTCTTGGTGGTAGTGCCATCGACGGGCGCCCAGAAGAACAGGGTGCCATCGATGTTCTTGAAATAGTCGTCCCGGTAACCACTGGCGAGCAGCGGGGTGGAGATGGTGGTGGCAGGCTCGCCGACAGGAATGGTCAGGTTCCAGGTGTTGAGATCGATCATGGTGCGGTTGACTCCGGCAGCAGAAGAGCGGGGTCATTCGGAGTGCAGAAGATCCCTGTCCCAGAACTGCCTAGCCGCCTTGCCAGTACGCGCATGCTGAATGACGTGATACATGTCACGCGGCCGTCTGGGCCGGGACATGGCGCGCTTTATACGGGCAAGCGAGGCGGAGTGTAACGACCATTCGTCGTTATATTGGCGTCAACAAAATGACTTTTTATTTGGAAAAAAGCCTATTCCTCTATGGTCGGGGCTGATGAATAAGGAGTTTTTCTCGGACTGCCCGATAGGGCCCAAGTGCGCGCAGAAGATGCCTGGCCGACGAATGGAAGTGCCAGGCTAGAGCGGTTTGTGCGGGCGTGCACATTTCCTGGTGGCAGCAAAAGGGCGCCTCGCGGCGCCCTGCAGAGTGCTTTGGCGGGAGCTATTTGCCCGGCATCAGCATCAGCCGTTTGCTGCCGTAGACCTTGTCGACATTGCCGCTCTGGAACGGGAAACTCATGTAGTCGCCCTTGCGCCAGGTTTCGATGCCGTCGGCATAGTGCGGGCTGGCCGGGTTGCCGGACTGGCCCGAGCTGTTGACGCCGATCATCGGCTCCGCCAGGCCGAAATCGACGACGATGCGCATGGCCGGAATCAGCCACACGTCGAAGTTGTTGCCCCACTCGTAGGCGGCCACGTTGAGCGTGCCGTGGTCGCCGCCGGCCGGGTAGGGGCCGCGATCCAGGTAGCTGCTGATGGATTCGATGCCACTGCGCTGGCTGGCGCTGAGGTAGGGGGCCATCTTGGTCGCGTTGCTGGTCCAGTAATACTGGTGCAGCTTGCCCCACTGCCAGGTGCTGCGATTGGTGCCGAGCTTGCCTTCCAGGTAGGTGACGGCACCAGCCAGGCTGCGCGCCAGGATCGCCGGCTTGTCTTCCTTCTGCGGCGTCTTCACATCGTCCCAGAACGGGCTGTCATCGCGGCCGAGCAGGTGGTCGGCCTGGGCCGAATAGCTGTTGTTGGCGGTGTCCACCAATGCCTTCCAGGCGGGGCTGCTCTGCGGGCCCAGTTCATCGAGGAAGATGTCCCTGGCGCTCTCCTGGAGGAAGGCGCCGTACAGCGCGGCATCGGCTGAGCTGGCGGTCATGCGGCCGTCGAAGGCCATCAGGCGCTTGTAGGCCTCCTCGGCCTTGCTGCGCTCGGCTGCCGGCAGGGCGGCGATGGCCTGCTGCAGTGACGCTGCCATGCCTGGCGCTTCCAGCATCGCCTGCAGCTTGCCGGCGAATGGTGTGTTCTGGTCGAGTTGCATGGCGATCATGCTCTTCTGATCGTGCTTGCCGCTGCCGGCCAGTTGCGCGATGCGCTCGGCGCGCTCGGGGTAGAACCAGGAGTTGGAGAGTTGCATGCCATAGCCACGCGGCACCGTGCGGTGGTTGGCGGTGCCCAGCCAGCCCTGCATTGGGTCCTGGTCGTAGGGGTGGAGCATGGCATCGGCGTAGCCATCCCAGTCGTAGGCGCCATCCCAGCCCGGCGAGGGCACCAGGCCAACGCCCTGTTTGCGATTGGGGTAGCGGCCGGTGACTTGCCAGCCGATGTGCTGGGCGTCGGCGAAGACGATGTTCAGCGCCATTGCGCGTACGTCACGGGTGGCTTCGAAGGCTTCATCCACCGATTGGGCGCGGGACAGGTCGAAGAAGGCGTCGATCGATTTGTCCGCCTCGCCTTGAATGCTATGCAGCGCCAGGCCGTAACCGCTGGAGAACGGCAGCGGCTGCAGGGGCGTCTTGCGCTCACCCAGCGCCGAGTTGAGCAGCGGGCCGTGGCGGGTTTCCCAGATGGTCTCGCGGATCGGCCGCTGGCCACGGATGAAGAAGGTCTCCTGGCGTTCGCGAGCCGGCTGCCACTTGCCATCGGCCAGGTAGTAGAGCCGGCTGCCCTCGCGCTTGACCTTTTCCAGGAACAGGTCCTGGTTGTCGCCCATGACCATGGTCATGCCCCAGGCCAGCTTGCCGTTGAAGCCGGCGACCACGGCGGGCACACCGGCGATGGACACGCCGGCGGCCTGGAATTTCGGCGAGCGGATCTGCACGAAGTTCCAGATCGAGGGCATGGACAGTGGCAGGTGGGTGTCGTTGGCCAGCAGGCTCTTGCCGCTGCGGCTGTTCTGCGGGGCGATGGCCCAGTTGTTGGAAGCGGCGATGCCGAGCATGTTCATTGCGGCGACCTGGCCGGCGACGCTTTCGACGGCGGCCAGTCCCGGAATCTTGCCGCCGAGGCTGAGGCCGCGCAGCTTCTCGGCCTCCTCGAAGGGCAGTGGTTCGTCCGGGTAGGTGGGCAGCAGCCAGGCCAGTTTGTCGGCGCCGACCTTGTCCGCCAGGGTCAGTGCGGCGATCTCTTCCTGTAGGTTCACCGACAGGCCGAAGTTGAGCAGGCAGAACAGCAGCACCGAGTCTTCCGGCTTCCAGTAGGCCGGGCGGTAGCTGGTCTCGGCCAGATCCATCGGTAGCTTGTTCTGGTAGCGGAACAGGTAGGCGTTGACGCCGCGGGCATACACCTCGAAGAACTTCTTGATCCGCGGCGATGCGTTCTTGTACAGCACCTCGGCCTGGGCGCGCAGGTTGACCGTGCGCATGAAACGGTCGATTTCCAGCACGCCGGGGCCATTCATCTCGGCCAGGCGGCCTTCGGCCAGCAGGCGCATGCCGACCATCTGGCTGAGACGGTCGGCGGCGTGCACGTAGCCCAGGCTGAACAGAGCGTCGTGGAAGGTGCCGGTCTCGATCAGCGGCATGCCCAGTGGGTTGCGCCGGATGACCACGCTCTGTGCCAGACCTTGGACACGGACGATGCCCTGATCCGGGTGCACGCTGCTGGCATAGCGGCTGTCGAGGAAGGATTGGCAGCCGCTGAGAAGCAGGGTGCTGCCCAGGGTGGCGGCAGCGGTTAGCGATAGCGAACGGGAAAACAGGCGCGAACCCATGACTGGCTCCTGGCGCGGGGCGGCGGACGATGGGCGGATTGTAGAGGGCGGCAGCGGTGGGGAGTAGTGGGGGCCCGGCGGGGCGTTGCGCCCAGCCGGGATATTCAGATCAGGCGCCGTGGCACTTCTTGAACTTCTTCTGGCTGCCGCAGGGGCAGGGGTCGTTGCGCCCGACTTCCTTCAGCGGGTTGCGCACCGGCTCCTGATGGTGGTGGTTGCAGTGTGGGCCGTGGACGTGGCCGTCATCGTGATGATGATCGTGGTCGTGATCATGGTTGCAGTCGGGGCCGTGAACGTGGGGTTGCTGAGTCATGTAACTCACTCCGGGATGTAATCGCCGGGAATTATCTCGCCATTACGCTGCAGATGCACGCTGCGCCCGAACAGCATGCTGCCAACCTTCACTTCGCCGCGCAGCTGGTAGCGAAGTGGCCGCTCGGTGTCCTCCAGCGACTTAACCAGCCCCTTGAGGTGGCGCCAGAGGTTGGTGCGTACCGGCACCTCGAACTCGCGGTGCCCGTGGGCCGGAACCTCGACCGATTGGCTGGATTGGCCTGTGGCCAGAGGAATGCCATTGAGCTGGACGTCGTAGACCAGGCCGCGTATGGCCAGCTCGGAGTCGTTGGGGTTGTCGATGCGAAAGCGCAGGCTGAAGCGCTGTTCGAGCAGGCGCGCCTTGATCACATCGACCTTGACCAGGTGGACGTGCGGGTCCTGAAAATCACTGCCAAACCAGCTGGCGCAGCCACTCAGGCCGGAGGCCAGAATCGTCAGCAGTGTCAGGGCGATAGTTGTTGTATGTGGCGCCCGTGCAAGCATCTAAGTACTCCAATGGTTGGCTCAGTGTAACAAGCACATGCTTGGTGACTAGCTGCAGGAGGAGGAAAAACTGCGCCATACTGAAGGCCAGATTGGACGGGAGTGTGACCATGAGTCTGTATGAGATTGCCTTCGCCGGACAGGTAGTGCCGGGGGCTGCGGCGGAGCAGGTGAAGGCGAACCTGGCGCGGTTGTTTCAGGCCGACGAGCAACGCATCGCCCTGCTGTTCTCCGGGCGTCGTATCGTGATCAAGAGTGGGCTGGATGCCGCCGGTGCCGAGAAATATCGAGCCACCATGGAACGTGCAGGGGCCGTGGCCATTGTCCAGGCGCTGGCGGTGGAAGAGGTCGAAATGGTGCCGCCGCCCGCATCCGCCCCGGTTGCTCACACGCCTGCTTCACCCGCGCCGGCCGCGGCGAGCAGCAGCTCCCGGGTGATTCCGCGCGACGAATACATGGCGGCCTTCGCCGATGTCGAGGCGCCGGACTTCGATATCGCCCCGGTTGGCGCCGATCTGCAGGACGCCAAACCGGAGGCGCAGGCGCCGCAGGTAGACATGTCTCAGTTCAGCCTGGCACCGGTTGGCAGCGACATGGGGCAGGCCAAAGACGCGCCGCCGGCACCGCCACCAGACACCTCGCACCTCAAGCTCCAGGAGTAAATGACAAGGCCCGCAACGCGGGCCTCGTTCTGTGTGCTGCGGCTAGCCGTCTTAGCTGCTGCCGGCGCTGCACTTGGCCTGTGCCTGGGCGGGCGTGAGTTCGCGGATCGAGGTGTAGAACAGCTCGCAGGTTTGCTCCTTGTCGCTGACCTGCCATTTGCTGGTGCAGGTATTCAGCGTCTGTTGCGGGTCGGCGGCCGGATTCTGGCCCATGCCGGCCTGCCAGCAGGCAGCGCTGAGGTCCTGGCCCATGACCTTGAGGCCAGCTGCATCGGCTTTCTGCTGGTCGCCGCCATAGTTCTGCGGGTCGGCCGCGTACCAGATATAGCTTGGATGGTTGGAGCCCAGCACGGCCACGCGTTGTCCGGGCGCCGGAGTGATTTCGTCCAGACCGAGTACGCCGATATTGGCGTGGTACTGGCTGTTGACCCAGTTACGTACCGGTGCACCGAAGGCGACCATGGGCAGGGGGGTGCCGTTGCCGGCGGTGAGCTGGGCGACCATGCGCGTCTGGTAGTCGCTGAAATAGCTGTAGACATCTTCCAGAGTGCTACCGGCACTGGCTGGGGCGGCAATCGGGGCGATGTCGATGATGGTCTGGAACGCCGGTGTCTGCTCGCTCGGCACATCGTTCTCGGTGAGCAGCGCTGCCCAGCGATCCGTGGTCTTGGATTCCAGATAATCCTGGGCCTGGGTCAGGGAATAGTCCGGCGGGAAGTGCAGCAGCTCGACGCTCTTGCGATTGTCCAGGGCCATGCCCAGTGGCAGGAAGAAGTACCAGCTGTACTGCCACTTGCCATCGCTGTTGAGCTTGCTGGCGCCATCGAAGGCCAGGTCGCCTGCTGCCAGCAGGTCGGTCAGCGGTTTGCCGTAAGTGTCGGGTACGCCGCTGAAACTGGCTTTCAGGCGGTCGCCGTCGCGATGTACTTTGACCTCGGCATTCGCGTAGCCATCGCGGGTCAGGCTCTGCTTGAGGTAGTGCTCGGCCGTTTGCTCCAGGGTCCAGTCGCGATAGCAGATCACGCTGCAGTTGTTGGGGAAGGCAAACAGTCGGGCGACCCGCTCGCTGCTGCCCAGGTCGACCTGAGTGCCTGTTGCCTGGCAGCCCCCGGCGAGCAACAGGCTGGCCAGGACGACCGCTACTCCACTTTTCTTGTGCATGCACTTCTCCTTGTTGATCCCGGCTCCGCCGGGCTGGCTTACGACTGAAACTCACGGGCTCATGTAACCGCTGCAGCACTTCTTGAACTTCTGGCCACTGCCGCAGGGGCAGGGCTCGTTGCGTCCGACCTTGAGTGCCACCGTGGGGTCGATGAAGTACCAGCGTCCACCTTGCTGGACGAAAGCCGAGCGCTCGCGATGGCTGTGTTCGCCGTTGCCGTCATGCCAGCTGGCAGTGAAGGTGACGAAGGCATGTTCGGGCTGGGCGCCGATCAGTTCGCTGCTTTCCACTTCCAGCCCAAGCCAGGTACTGCCCAGGCTCCAGGCCCGAATGCCGGCCAGATCAAGTCCTGCCTGCTGGGCGGGCAGAGTGGTGTCGCGCAGGTAATCAATCAGGCCCAGGGTGTAGGCGCTGTAGCGCGAGCGCATGAGCGCCTCCGCGCTAGGGGCCGGTGTGCCCCGGTGATAGTTGGCGCAGCAGGCCTCCAGGGGAGTGCCGCTGCCGCACGGGCAGGCCTGGCTCATGCCGTCACCACCAGTACTTGCCGAAGTTTTCCGGGTTGGCCCAGAACTTGGCATTGAGCCAGTCCGGTACCTGCTTGTAGTCGCGCAGATCATAGGTGAACAGGTTCAGCACCTGTTCGGCGCGCTCGAAGCGCTCGCTGGCCTGCAGGGCCAGGGCAAAGAAGTCGGTTTCCTGCCAATCACAGGCGGCCAGGTCGACCAGTACGGCCAGGCGGCTGGCATTAAGGTTGCGAATGCCGCCAAGCAGCTCCAAGGCGGCGCGTTTGGGCAAGTGTTCCAGGCAGTCCACTACCAGGGCCAGGTCATAGCGCTGTGCGGCCAGCTCGGCCGGCAAGGGGCCGGCATCGGCGTGGGCCATTACGGCATCTGGATGGGCCAGGTGGAAGGCGGCGAGTGCCGGCAGCTGGCTGGCACCCACCAGCAGAACCCGCTCGGGGGCATGGTGTTCGAGCAGTGCGGCCAAGGCTTGCTGAGGCGTGCGCGAGGAAAAATTCTGGGTCATTGACGGGGTTCCCGAAAGCGAACGGCAAGACTATCGCGGTGAGAAAGTTTGGCCTAGCTGTAGAAGTAGGCCCGGAAACTGCCTATAACTGGCAGATAGTAAGGAAGCCATCTTTACTTCTTTGCTGTCGGTTCCATGCCGATTCCCACAGGAGACCTAAGAAATGAGTATCACAAGGAAAGCAGTACCTCTGATCCTGGCAAGCGGCCTGTTGACCGGTTGTGCCGGTATCCAGAAAACCGATTGGCCGACCTGCGCGGCCGTTGGCGGTGTTACAGGCGCTGCACTGGGCGCAATTGAAAGTTCCGAATGGGCCGGTGGCGGCGCCGTGTTGGGTGCCGGTCTCGCGGCAGCTTACTGCTGGGTGCACGGCGCCGAGGAGCAGGTCGTAGTCGAGGAGGTCATGGTCGAGGAAGTCGTTCCGGAACCCGCCGAGCCGGTTCGTGTTGAGCTGGACGTCAAGTTCGACTTCGACAAGGCAGTGGTCAAGCAAGAGAGCCAAGGCGACATCAAGTCCCTGGCCGACTTCATGAGCCAGTACCCGCAGACCACTACTGTGGTTGAGGGTCACACCGACTCCGTCGGTACCGATGCCTATAACCAGGGTCTGTCCGAGCGCCGCGCCAATGCCGTACGCGACGTGCTGGTCGACCAGTATGGTGTGGGCGGTGAGCGGGTGAGCTCGGTCGGTTATGGTGAAAGCCGTCCGGTGGCGGATAACGCCACTGCTGAAGGTCGTGCCATCAACCGTCGCGTTGAAGCCGAGGTGGAAGCTCGCCCCTAAGTAGTCCGAACCCGGCAAGGCGACTGTCGCATCTGGCGCGGTCGTCAACCGGGTGTTGGCTTGTACACTTTGGGGGACGGGTCTTTACTCCTGTGTTACCGGTAATCAACCGGCGACACAGGAGATCTCCGCCATGAGAACAAGACTCTCAAGGGCTGCAGTACCCCTTCTCTTGGTCAGTAGTGTTCTTTCTGGTTGCGTCACGACTTCCAGTACGGGAGACGCGCCGCTCAACCAAGGGAACTGGCCCCTTTGTACCGTGCTTGGCGGCTTGGCCGGCGGCGGTCTTGGTGCAATCGAAAGTTCTACCTGGGCAGCTGGAGGTGCCGTGGCCGGTGCGGTCATAGGTACTCTGGTTTGCTATGCCCAGGATGGCGACGAGGATGGCGACGGAGTGTTCGACCGCCGCGACCGTTGCCCGGGCACTCCGCCCAATACCAGCGTTCGCCACAATGGCTGCCCGTTACCGGTCTATCCGGATACCGCGGCGCCCATGGAGCCGGTTGCTGAAGTGACCGATGCGGTTCGCGTCGAGCTGGACGTCAAGTTCGACTTCGACAAGTCTGTGGTCAAAGAAGACAGCATGGGCGATATCCAGAGCCTGGCCGACTTCATGAAGCAGTATCCGCAGACCTCCACTGTGGTCGAAGGGCATACCGACTCGGTCGGTTCCGATGCATACAACCAGGGGCTCTCCGAGCGCCGTGCCAATGCCGTGCGCGATGTGCTGGTGAACCAGTACGGCGTCGAAGATGGCCGGGTGTCGTCGGTGGGTTATGGTGAGTCGCGACCGGTCGCCGACAACGAAACCGATGAAGGCCGCGCCATCAATCGCCGAGTGGAGGCGGCTGTTGAGGCACAACCATGAGTGACATCAATACCCGTTAGGGCGAATAACTCCTGCGCCACCGGCAAGCCGGTGGCGCAGGAGTTCATTGTCAGAGTGCCCCTCTCTGTGGCCCGGTACAGGCCTTGGTCAGAATGTTGGTCGAGCTGCCGCAATAGTCACCAGGGTCAGCCCCACCAGCAGGTTGCAACCTACCAGGCGCCGGATGCGGCCAAGCACTTCCCCTCCCGCTGGCCAGTCCTGAGCGGCAACCGCACGGTTCAACTGCGGTAGCTGGAGTACCTGGATGCGCAGGAACAGGGCGAGCATCACCAGGTACAGTCCCATCATCACCTGCACATAGCGCGGTGCCGAATCGAAGCCGGCGAAGCGCAGGTGCAGCATGCCTACGCCGGAAACCGGCAGCACCAGTACTGCGACCCACACCCAGACAAAGAAACGGCGGAATACTTCAAGCCACAGGCCCAGGCGCTCCGGTGGCAGCAGTTTGCTCACTGCTGCCGGGCGCAGAATCATCCAGGCGAAGAACATGCCGCCGACCCAGATCAGGGCGGCCAGCAGGTGCAGGGCGTAAACGGCGGCAAAGGCAGTCATCGGGTTCTCCGTCCAGAGCGGGTTGAATGATGGCGCGCGAGCATAACCTATCGGTAAACTACTGAAAATTTATCCAGTTTTTTTGCGCCCATGCTCAGCACCGAACTCAAGTCCCAGATCCAGGGCGCCTATAGCAAATTCCTCGAGTCCAAAGGGCTGAAAGCCCGTTATGGCCAGCGCCTGATGATTGCCGAGGTTGCCAAGGTGCTCGGTGCCATCAAGACCAACGAAGAAGGCCAGCGCGACGGTGAGCCTGCCGTGGTGGCGGTGGAGGCCGGCACCGGTACCGGTAAGACGGTGGCCTACAGCCTGGCTGCCATTCCGGCTGCCAAGGCCGCCGGCAAGCGCCTGGTGATTGCCACCGCGACGGTGGCGTTGCAGGAGCAGATCGTGCACAAGGACCTGCCGGACCTGATGCGCAACAGCGGTCTCAACTTCAGCTTTGCCCTGGCCAAGGGACGTGGTCGCTATCTGTGCCTGTCGAAACTCGACGTGTTGCTGCAGGAAGGCCAGGCGCAGAGCGCCACTGCGCAGATGTTCGAGGAAGAGGGCTTTCGCATCGATGTCGACGAGCAGAGCCAGAAGCTCTACAGCAAGATGATCGAGAAGCTCGCCGGCAATCGTTGGGATGGCGATCGCGACAGCTGGCCGGAGGAGCTGGAAGATCAACTCTGGGGCACTCTGACGACCGACCACAGCCAGTGCACCAACCGGCATTGCCCGAACTTCCAGCAGTGCGCGTTCTACAAGGCGCGCGAGGGCATGACCAAGGTCGACGTCATCGTCACCAACCACGACATGGTTCTGGCCGACCTGGCCCTGGGCGGCGGTGTGGTGTTGCCGGACCCGCGCGAGACCATCTACGTGTTCGACGAGGGGCACCACCTGCCGGACAAGGCCATCGGCCACTTCGCCCACTTCACTCGCCTGCGCAGCACGGCCGACTGGCTTGGCCAGGTAGAGAAGAACCTGACCAAGCTGCTGGCCCAGCACCCGCTGCCCGGTGACCTCGGGCGTTTGATCGAACAGGTGCCGGAACTGGCGCGTGAGCTGCGTACCCAGCAACAGTTCATGTTCAGCGCCTGCGAGCAACTGGCCGACTTCCGTGCCGGCGAGGACATGGAGGGGCGCGAGCGCCCACGCCACCGCTTCGTTGGCGGCCTGGTACCGGAGCACCTGCGTGAGCTGGGTATCGAGCTGAAGAAGGGCTTCGCCAAGCTGACCGATCTCTTCACTCGCCTCACCGAGCTGCTCAAGCAGGCGATGGACGACGAGGGCACCAGTCTCGGCCTGGCCAGCCATCAGGCCGAGGAGTGGTACCCGCTGTTCGGCAGCCTGCTTTCGCGTGCCCAGGGCAACTGGGAATTGTGGACCGCCTTCACCGTCGAAGATCCGGAAGACAGCCCGCCCATGGCCCGTTGGCTGACCCTGGCCGAGGGTGGTGCGCTGTTCGATATCGAGGTCAACGCCAGCCCGATCCTGGCTGCCGAGACCCTGCGGCGCAACCTGTGGAATGTCGCCTACGGCGCCTTGGTGACCTCCGCGACCCTGACCGCGCTGGGCACTTTCGACCGCTATCGCATGCGCGCTGGCCTACCCAAGGTCGCGGTCACCGCCGTGGTGCCCAGCCCGTTCCATCATGCCGACGCCGGTGTGCTCAAGGTGCCCGACCTCAAGGCCGACCCGCGCGATGCGGCCATGCACACTGCCGCCATCATTCGCGAGCTGCCGAGCCTGGTCGAGGGGTCGCGGGGTTCCCTCGTGCTGTTTTCCTCGCGCAAGCAGATGCAGGAAGTCTTCGACGGCCTGGAGCGCGACTGGCGCAAGCGCGTGTTTATCCAGGGCAACCTGTCCAAGCAGGAAACTCTGAACAAGCACAAGGCACGGGTCGACTCCGGCGAGGAGAGCGTGCTGTTCGGCCTGGCCAGTTTCGCCGAGGGTGTCGACCTGCCTGGCGCCTATTGCGAGCATGTGGTGATCGCCAAGATCCCTTTCGCCGTGCCGGACGACCCAGTCGAGGCGGCACTGGCCGAGTGGATCGAGGCCCGTGGCGGCAACCCCTTCATGGAAATCGCCGTGCCCGACGCTTCGCTGCGCCTGGTGCAGGCTTGCGGTCGCCTGCTGCGTACCGAAGCCGACCGCGGCATCATCACTCTGCTGGATCGGCGTGTGGTCACCCAGCGTTACGGCAAGGCGATTCTCAACGCGCTGCCGCCGTTCCGTCGCGAGATCGGCTGAGTCGGGTTTCGGGGTGGCATCTGCGGCACCGGCTGTTGTCTACTTGGACATCTTCCGGAGTGCACGTTCGATGATTCGCCGTTCCTTGCCCCTCTTCTTCAGCCTGTTCTGCGCCGTTCCGCTCGGCGCAGTCGCCGCCAGCCAGACCACCTTGCTCAGCTTCGTCAAACCCACCGACGTGGTGAAGGTCGACAGCAGCGCTGCCAGTTTTCCCGAACTGACCGCCGAGCCCACGCCGGAGGGCGAGGTACTGCGACGCTTCACCTTCACGGCTGCCAAGCAGCCGAGTCTGCGCCTGTCGCCGCAGAAGGGCGACTGGGATTGGTCGCAGCAAGGCGCCATGAGCTTGCGCCTGCAGAACGCCATGGACTGGGCGATTACCCTGCATGTACGTATCGAAAGCCGTGATGGCAAGGTGCTCTACAGCCGTATCGACCTGCCGGCGGGCCCTGCACAGACCCTGTTGGTGCCGCTCGCCGCGACCTCGCCACTGGCCCGTGGCATGCGCGCCGGCCCGCCGATGCCGATGACCTTGCAGGGCCATCGTGTTCTGCTGGCCGAGACGGTGAGTGGCGAACTGACGCGCGACAAGGTCAGCGCCGTGACCCTGTCACTGGACAATCCCGACTCGCCGCAAAGCATTCTGCTCGGGCGCTTTGGTGTCAGTGACGATGATCTGCAGGCCAGGGCCTATAGTGGCCTGATCGATGCCTGGGGGCAGTACACCCGTGGCCAGTGGCCGGGCAAGATCGAGCAGGAGCAGCAACTGCGCAGTGCCGCTCAAGGCGAGCGCGAACAGCTCAAGGCCTGGTTGGGCGAGCGCCCGGCGCAGGACAAGTTCGGTGGCTGGCAGGGCGGCGCAAGTTTCGAGGCGTCGGGTTTCTTCCGTACCGAAAAGCGCGATGGTCGCTGGTACCTGGTCAGCCCGGAGGGCAATCCTTTCTATTCCCTGGGCGTCAATGCAGTCAGCGCCTGGCAGAGCCAGACCTATGTGGAAGGTCGTGAAGACATGTTCGCCAGTCTGCCGAAGGGCAGCGAAACGCTGTCGGCCTACTACGGCGAACGAGACAGCCGCAGCAGCAGCGGTGCCAACCGCGGTCGGGCCTTCGATCATGGCCGCTGGTTCGACTTCTACCGAGCCAACCTGCAGCACAGCTATGCCGAGCCGTGTCCGGCCGCACAGCCGCCACTGGCCGCGACTCCGGCTCCGGCCGAGCTGGCACCGTGCCCGCCACCGGGCTTCGATGATGTGCGTTGGGCCCAGCACAGCATTGATCGCCTGCAGGCCTGGGGCTTCAACAGCCTGGGTAACTGGAGTGACGACAGTCTGGTCGCTACCCGGCGCATGCCCTACAGCATCCCGCTGTCGATCTCCGGCGACTATGCCACCATCAGCACCGGGCACGACTGGTGGGGCGGCATGCCCGACCCGTTCGATCCGCGCTTCGCCATGGCGGCGGAACGGGCTATTGCCATTGCCACCCGTGATCGGCGTGACGACCCCTGGCTCCTGGGCTTCTTCGCCGACAACGAACTGGCCTGGGCGGCACCCGGCAGCGAGCCGCATGCCCGCTACGCCCTGGCCTACGGCACTCTGCGTTTGAGCACCGATGTACCGGCCAAGCGCGCCTTTCTCAAGCAGCTGCGCGACAAGTACCGCAATGAATCCGGGCTGTCCAAGGCCTGGGGCATCCAGCTCAAGGCCTGGGAGTTGATGGAAGATCCGGGGTTCGAAGCGCCGCTGCCGAGCGCCGAGTACCCGCAGATCGAGAAGGACCTGCAGGACTTCCAGCGCCTGTTCGCCGACACCTATTTCAAGACCATCGCCGACTCACTGGAGTGGCATGCCCCCAACCACCTGCTGCTCGGTGGCCGTTTCGCCATCGCCACGCCAGAGGCAGTGGCGGCCTGCGCTCAGTATTGCGATGTGCTCAGCTTCAACCTCTACAGCGCCGAGCCGCAGCAGGGTTACGACTTCGCCGCCCTGCGCGCGCTGGACAAGCCGCTGCTGGTCAGCGAGTTCCATTTCGGCTCGCGTGACCGCGGCCCGTTCTGGGGTGGCGTCAGCGAAGTGGCCCGCGAGGAAGAGCGTGGCCCTGCCTATGCCCGTTTCCTCAAGCGCGCCCTGGAAGAGCCGGCGATAGTCGGCGTGCACTGGTTCCAGTACCTGGATCAGCCTGCCAGCGGTCGCCTGCTGGATGGCGAGAACGGTCATCTGGGCCTGGTGGCCATCACCGACCGCCCATGGCAGGGCTTCGTCGAGGCGGTACGGGCGGCCAATCTGGCCGTGCCCAAGCAGTTGCTGGTGTCGCCGGTTGCCGCCAAACCGTGAGCCATGCCCTCTTTTCGAGGGCGATGGGCACCGTTGGTCTGAGGATGGCGATTGCGGCACTTGGCCAGGATTCACATGTGCTGCCTGGGCTGGAACAATGCCCGGCAATCAGACCGAGGAGTATGGGGTTGCTGATACAGGGCTATTTCGACCTGCGTTTCGAGGCGCTCAAAGACGCCTTCGCCGAACTGTTCGTTGATCCACAGGAGCGCGGTGCCGCGCTCTGCGTGCAGATCGGCGGCGAAACCGTCGTCGACATCTGGGCTGGCACATCCGACAAGGACGGTGCCCAGGCCTGGCACAGCGACACGATTCTCAACCTGTTTTCCTGTACCAAGACCTTCGCCGCCGTTGCTGCTCTGCAGCTGGTGGAGCAGGGCAAGCTGGAGCTGGACGCGCCGGTCGTGCGCTGGTGGCCGGAGTTCGCTGCCGCCGGCAAGGAGCGCATCACCCTGCGTCAGTTGCTCTGCCATCGCGCTGGCCTGCCGGCCTTGCGCCAGATGTTGCCGGCCGAAGCGCTCTACGACTGGCAGCAAATGACCAGCGCCCTGGCCGCCGAACAACCCTGGTGGGTACCTGGCGAGGCTCACGGTTATTCGCCCATTACCTATGGCTGGCTGATCGGCGAGCTGCTGCGCCGGGTCGACGGCCGTGGCCCGGGGGAGTCCATCGTCGCCCGTATCGCCCAGCCGCTGGGGCTGGATTTTCATGTCGGCCTGGCCGAGGAGGAGTTTCCCCGGGTCGCCCATATCGCCCGTAAGAAGGGGGAGATGGGCGATGCCGCCGCGCAGCGCCTGCTCAAGTGCATGATGAGCGAGCCGGAGGCGCTGAGTACCCGCGCCTTTGCCAATCCACCGTCTATTCTCACCAGCACCAACAAGCCGGAATGGCGACTCATGCAGCAGCCGGCGGCCAATGGCCATGGCAATGCCCGCGCCCTGGCCGGTTTCTACGCCGCCTTGCTCGATGGTCGCCTGCTGGAGGTGGAGATGCTGAACGAGATGACCCGCGAGCATGCCTGCGGCGACGATCTCACCCTGCTGACCCCGACCCGCTTCGGGCTGGGCTGCATGCTTGACCAGCCGGGCGTGGCCAATGCCACCTATGGCCTCGGGCGCAAGGCTTTCGGCCACCCCGGTGCGGGTGGCTCGGTCGGCTTTGCCGACCCCGAGCGCGAAGTCGCATTCGGCTTCGTCACCAACAGTCTCGGCCCCTATGTTTTGATGGACCCACGCACGCAGAAACTGGCGCGCGTGCTGGACCAGTGCCTATGAACCGCCACCTGGAAGACCAATAATGAGAACCCAAGCCCTCGTCCTGCTCAGCTGCATCAGCCTCGCCGCCTGCACCGGCTCTGCCGGTTGGTCCCAGGACAGTTCGGCCAAGCCCGTAACCAAGGTGGCCCCGAAGATCGACTACCAGGTCACCAATGCCTGGCTGGATGAATACGAGCCGCGTCTGAAGGAGGCCCTGAAGAACTCCCGCATGGAACTTGAGCGCCGCGAGAGCGTGCTGGTGGTGACTGCGCCGGTGGAGAGCTCGTTCAATCCGGACCGCCCGAGCATGCTGATGCCAGCGGTGCTTGGTCCTTTCACCAAGGTGGCCAAGATTCTCGAGAAGGATCCGCGTACCGCCGTGCTGATCCTCGGCCATGCCGACAGCAGCGGCCAGGTTGATAGCAACCGTAAGCTCAGTGAAGACCGTGCCAGGGCGGTGGCCTCGATCTTCCGCCTGAGCGGCCTGCAGCGTGATCGCCTACTGCTCAAGGGGGTCGGCTCCGACATGCCGCGTGCGGCCAACGACAGCGTGCAGGGGCGTGCGCTCAATCGTCGCGTGGAAATTGTCCTGACCCCGCAGCCGACGCTGGTTGCCCTGCTGGCCAAGTACAGTCAGCCGGCGCCAATGCCGTTGTCCCAGGCTGTCGCAGATCAAGGGAAACCGGCCAAGGCGCAGTAAGCTAGAGGGGTTCTGAATCAGGAGAGCTTCATGCCCCAGTCCCTTGCCGATATGCGTCGCGACTATGTTCGCGACGGCCTTAGCGAAGCCAATGCACCGGGCGAGCCTTTCGCCCTGTTTCGCCAATGGTTCGACGACGCGGTACAGACCGAGCAACTGCCGGTCGAGCCCAATGCCATGACCCTGGCCACGGTGGACGGTGAAGGCCGTCCGCATTGCCGGGTGTTGTTGCTCAAGGGGCTGGACGAGCGCGGTTTCACCTTCTTCAGCAATTACGACAGTGCCAAGGGCGAGCAATTGGCGGCCCGGCCTTATGCCGCCATGACCTTCTTCTGGCCGAGCCTGGAGCGCCAGGTGCGCATCGAGGGCCGGGTGGAGAAAGTCTCGGCGCAGGAGTCCGACGCCTATTTCCAGGTGCGGCCGCTGGGTAGCCGCCTCGGCGCCTGGGCCTCGCCGCAGAGCCAGGTGATCCGCGATCGCGCGGAGCTGGAAGGTTATCTGGCTGAGACGGAGCGGCGCTTCCTCGACAGTGCACCGCATTGCCCGCCGCATTGGGGTGGCTATCGCTTGCTGCCGGAACGCATCGAGTTCTGGCAGGGCCGTGCCAGCCGTCTGCACGACCGCCTCAACTACCGCCTGGTGGATGGCGACTGGCTGCGCGAGCGCCTGGCCCCCTAAACTCTGGCCTCCTTACGGAGGCCTCTCATGCTCGAACTCGACTCCACCCTGGCGCAGCACATCGTTGACCGCGCCATGGCCATCCTGCCGTACAACATCAATGTCATGGATGCCCAGGGCATGATCATCGGCAGTGGCGACCCGCAGCGCCTGCATACCCGGCACGAGGGGGCGCAACTGGTGCTGGCCAATCGGCGCGTAGTGGAGATCGACGAGCAGGCGGCTGCCTGTCTGCGTGGCGTGCGTCCCGGGGTCAATCTACCGCTGTTGCACGCCGAGCAGCTGATCGGCGTGCTCGGCATTACCGGTGCGCCGGAAACGGTGCGCCCCTATGCCGAGCTGGTGCGCATGGCTGCCGAAATGCTGGTCGAGCAGCGCCAGCTGCAGGCCGAGCGGCATTGGCAGCGCCATCAGCTGGAGGCCTGGCTGCGTCAGCTGTTCGATCCCGGCGTCGGCCTGGCTCAGCTGGCGGCCGAAGCGGAGCGCATCGGCGTGCAGTTAAGCTGGCCGCGGCAATTGGTGTTGCTGGAGCTGGATGGGGAGGGGGAACCCGGGCGCCTGCTCGCCGCGCTCGCCGGCAAGGGTGAGCAGTGTGGTCCGCTGGCGGCCCGTGAGTTGCTCTGGTGTCGACCCATGCAGAGTGGGCGTGACGATGTCGCCTGGCTGGAGCAGGCCGATGGCCGTAGCTGGGGTGTGCGGCGTCTGTTGCTCAGCGATGCGCTGGAGGATCTTGCCGAGCTGCGCGAGGCCGCCCTGGCCCTGCGCGAACTCCAGGCTTATGCGCGCACGCACAAGCCGCAGGGGCGCCTGCTACGCCTGGAACAGCATCGATTGCAGGCGCTGCTGCATGGCCAGCGCCACAGCTGGTCGCTGCAGCGCTGGCTGGCGCCGTTACGCCAGGTGCTGGCCCAGGATGCGCAAGGCCAGCTTCGCCAGACCCTGGAGGCCTGGTGCCGGCATGACGGCCATCCCCAAGCCTGCGCCGAGGCCCTCGGCATTCATCGCAATACCTTGCGCTATCGCCTGGAACGGGTCGCCGAGCTGAGTGGCCTGGATCTGGCGCGCCGCGATCAGCGGCTACTTTTCACCCTGGGTTTGGAGCTGCTGGAGGAGTAGCTCGGTTTGTGCGTTCGCACAGATTTATGGGTTGCAGGCTGTTCTTGCTTGGTGCGTTCGCACGGCGCTTCGCTTGTCGGCCCTGGGCCACAATGGAGCGCCTCGTGGCATTCATACCCATAACAACAAGAGGAATCGGTCATGGCTCTGGTCCTGATCCTGGTGGCGCTGATCGCGTTCATCGTGCTTTCCACCACTCGTCTCAAGCTGCATCCCTTTCTTGCTCTGCTTGCCGCGGCATTCGTCGCCGGCTTCGCCTACCAGCTGCCCAGCGGCGAGATCGTCAAGACCATCACGGCCGGTTTCGGCGGCATCCTCGGCTACATCGGCATCGTCATCGTGCTCGGCACCATCATCGGGGTGATCCTCGAGCGTAGCGGCGCCGCGATCACCATGGCCGAGACGGTGATCAGGCTGCTCGGTGAGCGTTTCCCGACCCTGACCATGTCGATCATCGGCTATCTGGTGTCGATCCCGGTGTTCTGCGACTCCGGTTACGTCATCCTCAACTCGCTGAAGAATGCCCTGGCGGCGCGCATGAAGGTGTCTGTGGTGGCCATGAGCGTGGCCCTGGCTACCGGCCTATACGCCACCCATACCTTCGTGCCGCCGACTCCGGGGCCTATCGCCGCTGCCGGCAACCTGGGGCTGGAGTCCAGTCTCGGTCTGGTGATCGGCGTCGGTCTGCTGGTGGCCATGGTCACGGCCCTGGCGGGCATGCTCTGGGCCAATCGTTTCATCGGCAAGGACATTGCCCTCGAGGACGATGGCCAGCCACTGCCGGCCGCCGAGGATTTCGCCGAGCTGAAAGCCCGCTACGGCAAGCTGCCGAGTGCCTTCCAGGCGTTCGCGCCAATCTTCGTGCCCATCCTGCTGATCTGCCTGGGCTCCATTGCCGCCTTCCCGAGCAAGCCGCTGGGCGAGGGCGCGCTGTTGAGCGTGCTGAGTTTCCTCGGCCAGCCGGTGGTGGCGCTGCTGGTGGGCCTGGCACTGGCCTGCACCCTGCTCAAGAGCGCCGACAAGCGCAAGGAGCTGCATGATCGTGTCGCCGAGGGTCTGTTGGCGGCAGCACCGATTCTGCTGATCACCGGTGCCGGCGGTGCCTTCGGTGCGGTGCTCAAGGCCACCCCGCTGGGCGATTACCTGGGCAGTACCCTGTCGGCCCTGGGGATCGGTCTGTTCATGCCCTTCGTGGTCGCCGCTGCGCTGAAGAGTGCCCAGGGTTCGTCCACCGTGGCGCTGGTCACCACTTCGGCACTGGTCGCACCGCTGTTGGGCCAGCTCGGCCTGGACAGTGAAATGGGTCGGGTGCTGACGGTCATGGCGATTGGTGCCGGGGCCATGACCGTATCGCATGCCAACGACAGCTTCTTCTGGGTGGTGACCCAGTTCAGTCGCATGCCGGTGGCGGTGGCTTACCGGGCCCAGACCATGGCCACGCTGGTCCAGGGTATCGCCGGTATCATCACGGTCTGGCTGCTCAGCCTGGTGCTGCTGTAACTCTTTGCCAAGGTTGTTGTAGATGAAGATTGTCGTTGCGCCCGATTCCTTTAAAGAAAGCCTCAGCGCCCCGGAGGTGGCCGCAGCCATCGCCCGGGGCTGGCAGCGGGTGTTCCCCGCGGCCGAAATTCTGCTACGGCCGATGGCCGATGGTGGCGAGGGTACGGTGGATGCGGTGCTGGCCGCCTGCGGTGGCGAGCGCCGCGAGCTGCGGGTAAGCGGTCCGCTGGGTGAGCCTGTAGTGGCGCACTGGGGCTGGTTGGGCGACTCCACTGCGGTGCTGGAAATGGCGGCAGCCAGCGGCCTGCACTGGGTGCCGCAGCAGCAGCGCGACGCCACCCAGGCTAGCAGCCATGGTACTGGCGAGCTGATCCGTGCGGCGCTGGATGCCGGCGCCCGGCGCATCATCTTGGGCCTTGGCGGCAGTGCCACCAACGATGCCGGTGCCGGTCTGCTGCGTGCCCTCGGTATGCGTTTCCTGGATGCTCAAGGTGTCGAGCTGGAGCCGGGTGGTCTGGCCTTGGCGCGATTGGCGCGCATCGATTCGAGTGGCCTCGACCCGCGTCTGCTGAGCGTGAGCGTGGAGGTGGCTGCGGATGTCGACAACCCGCTGTGCGGGCCGCGTGGCGCCTCCCATGTGTTCGGCCCGCAGAAGGGCGCGAGTGCGGCTCAGGTGCTGGCACTGGATGCGGCTCTGCAGCACTTTGCCCAGGTGGTGGCCGCCACTCTGGGTGAAGACCACAGCGGTTTTCCCGGGGTCGGTGCCGCCGGTGGCTTGGGCTTTGCCGCACGGGCCTTCCTGCGGGCGCAGTTTCGTCCGGGTATCGCACTGGTGGCGGAACTGTCCGGCCTGGCCGAAGCGGTGCAAGGTGCCGATCTGCTGATCACCGGGGAAGGGCGGCTGGATTCGCAGAGTCTGCATGGCAAGACCCCGGTGGGGGTGGCGCGTATTGCCCGCGCTGCCGGTGTGCCGGTGATCGCCCTGGCGGGCAGTCTGGGCGATGGCTATCAGGCGCTGTATGAGGCCGGTATCGACGCGGCGTTCAGTCTCAGTGCCGGGCCGCAAAGCCTGGCCCAGGCGATGGCGGGGGCGGCGGCGGAGCTTGAGGCGCGCAGTTGCGACCTGGCGCGGCTGTGGCGTCTTGCCAAAGGCGCTTAGCCAGCGTTCTGCAGATAGTCCTTGGCAGCCTGGTGCAGCCAGTCTTCCAGGTGGCGCCGGGGAATACCCTGGCGCTTGGCCTCTTCCAGGCATTGCAGCAGGTGGGCCTGCATCGCCGGGTCACCGGCGGCGATGGACAACGCCAGGTCACGGTCCATCCAGCGGCGGATGAGGCGATACAGCCAGCCGTGAAAGACCAGGCCGGCCAGAGTGGCGACGGCGACGATGAAATAGTCCATGTGCGGTGTTCTCCCGAGAGTCTCGGCATCCTGCGCCAGTCTGATGCGCCGGGAAACCTGACCCGATGTCGCACCCGGCCTCTACACTGTGACTGTCTACATGGAGTTTGACTGGGCAGATGACAGGTTGCAGTTGTCGCTGTCTAATAACTGCCTCACTCGGAGAGAAACCTATGCGTAAATCCAATTTGCTCACCGCTTCCGTCGTCGCCCTGGCTCTGACCCTGGGTGGTTGTGTTTCCAACCTGAGCGGCGACAGCTATAGCCGCGACGAAGCGCGCAAAGTGCAGACCGTGCGCCTGGGCACCGTCGAGATGCTCCGTCCGGTCAAGATCGAAGGCACCAAGACCCCCATCGGCGCGGGTGCCGGTGCCGTGGTTGGTGGCGTGGCGGCCAGCGGTATCGGCAATGGCCGCGGCTCGGCGGTAGCCGCTGTGATCGGCGCGCTGGCCGGTGGCCTGCTTGGCTCCATGACCGAAGAAGGTCTGACCCGTACCCAGGGCGTGGAAATCACCGTGCGTGAAGACGACGGAACCCTGCGTGCCTATGTCCAGCAGGTGCAGGAGAACGAGATCTTCCGGGTTGGCGATCGGGTGCGCATTATGACGGTCGACGGCACCAGTCGCGTCGCCCACTGATCCAGGCAGGCCCGGCACTCACCGGGCCTTCTGCTTTCTGGCTCTATCGAATCCGGTAGGCAGATAAGTTCTGGTAATAATTCATCCATGACTTGCCCCGTTCAGTCATGGATAATCGGCGCAATAGTCCTGCGCTGACAAAGGCTTAGCAGCGCAAATGGAAGCCTGATTTGCCCCGCTCATATCCTTGCTCGGGGTTCGCGGAAAGGGGAGATTCATGGAGCTGCTGCTCATCGTCGGCTTGCCGTTTATTGGCGCTCTCCTGCCTATTCTTTGTGACCGTTTCGGGCGCTTGCCTACCACGTTGGCGGCAGCTCTGGCTCCGTTGCTGGGCCTGGGCTGGCTGTTGGGGCTGGCGCCTCGGGTTTTTGCTGGCGAGCGCCTGCTGGTGTCTTACAGCTGGTTGCCCGAGCTGGGCCTCAATCTCTCGCTACGCCTCGATGGCCTGGGCTTTCTGTTTGCCCTGCTGATCCTCGGCATCGGCCTGTTGGTCATCATCTACGCCCGCTACTACCTGTCCGAACGTGAACCGGTAGGGCGCTTCTTCTCCTATCTGCTGCTGTTCATGGGCGCCATGCTCGGTGTGGTGCTGGCGGAAAACCTGCTGTTGATGATGGTGTTCTGGGAGCTGACCAGCCTGTCGTCCTTCCTCCTGATCGGTTTCTGGGGCAACCGTGGCGATGCCCGCAAGGGCGCGCGGATGGCGCTGGCGGTGACCGGCGGTGGCGGCCTGGCATTGCTGGCCGGGGTGCTGTTGCTGGGGCAGATCGTGGGCAGCTTCGAGCTCAGTGCAGTGCTCGCGGCCGGCGAGCAGATCCGTGCGCATGCCTTGTATCCGGTGGCGCTGGTGCTGGTGTTGCTGGGGGTGTTCACCAAGTCGGCCCAGTTTCCCTTCCATTTCTGGCTGCCCCACGCGATGGCCGCACCGACGCCGGTGTCGGCCTATCTGCACTCGGCGACCATGGTCAAGGCCGGGGTATTCCTGCTGGCACGCCTGTATCCGGCCCTGAGTGGCTCCGATCTGTGGTTCTACCTGGTCAGCCTGACGGGGCTGGCGACCCTGCTGGTCGGCGCCGGCATGGCTCTGTTCCAGCACGACCTCAAGGGCCTGTTGGCTTACTCGACCATCAGCCATCTGGGTCTGATCACCTTGCTGTTCGGCCTCGACTCGCGCCTGGCGACCGTGGCGGCGGTGTTCCACATCATCAACCACGCCACCTTCAAGGCGTCGCTGTTCATGGCGGCGGGGATCATCGATCACGAGACCGGCAGCCGCGACATGCGCCGCATCAACGGTATGTGGAAATACCTGCCGCATACGGCGGTGCTGGCGATGGTGGCCTCTTCGGCGATGGCCGGGGTGCCGCTGCTCAATGGCTTCCTGAGCAAGGAGATGTTCTTCGGCGAGACCCTGCAGCAGGACCTGTTGGGCAGCTTCAACTGGGTGATCCCGGCGGCGGCGACCCTGGCCGGGGTGTTCTCGGTGGCCTATTCGCTGCGTTTCATCCACGACGTGTTCTTCAACGGCGAGCCGATCAACCTGCCCAAGTTTCCACCTCACGAGCCACCGCGCTACATGAAGGTGCCGGTGGAAATCCTGGTGTTCCTCTGCCTGCTGGTGGGCATGCTGCCGGGCTATACCGTGGCTCCGCTGCTGGCGGTGGCGGCTCAGGCCAGTCTCAACGGGCCCTTGCCCGAATATGACCTGGCCATCTGGCATGGCTTCAACCTGCCGCTGGCGATGAGCTTCGCCGCTTCTCTGGGCGGCATTCTGGTCTATCTGTTCCGCCAGCCGCTGTTTCGCTGGTATGCCGGCCTGCCGGAAGTGGATGCCAAGGACGTATTCGAGCGCGCCGTGCGTGCCCTGGTGTCGCTCAGCCGGCGCATCACCGCGTTGCTGGAGAGCGGCTCGTTGCAGCGTTACCTGGCGCTGATGCTGCTGGCTGCCCTGGTGGTGCTGGTCAGCGGACTGTCGCACCTGCCGCGTTTTACCGGCTCGCTGGGCCTGTCACCTGTGGATGGCCCGGGGCTGATGGGCGGCACCGTGCTCTGCGTGGCGGCCCTGCTGACGGTGATCTTCCATCGTCAGCGCCTGGTCGCGCTGCTGATGCTCAGCGTGGTCGGCCTGCTGGTGTCGCTGGTGTTCGCCCGCTACTCGGCGCCGGACCTGGCGCTGACCCAGCTGTCGGTGGAGGTGGTGACCATCATCCTGCTGATGCTGGCGCTGTACTTCATGCCGTCGCACACCCCGGCCGAGAGCAGCAGCCTGCGCGGTCTGCGCGACTTCATCGTGGCCGTCGGCTGCGGCAGCGTGGTGGCGTTGCTGGTGTATGCCGTGCTGACTCGACCACTGCAGAGCATTTCCGATTTCTTCCTGGAAAACAGTGTGCCGGGCGGCGGCGGGACCAACGTGGTCAACGTGATTCTGGTGGACTTCCGCGGCTTCGATACCCTGGGCGAGATCAGCGTGCTGGCCATCGCCGCCGTGGGCATCTACGCGCTGCTCGATGGCCTGCGCCTGTACCAGCCCCAGGCCGACACCGCCGGACATCATTGGGCCCGTGACCGGCACCCGCTGTTCCTTTCCACGCTGTCGCGAGTGCTGTTGCCTCTGGCCCTGCTGATTTCCGTGTTCATCTTCCTGCGTGGCCACAACCTGCCGGGGGGCGGTTTCATCGCCGGCCTGATCACGGCCGTGGCGCTGATCCTGCAGTACGTGGCCAACGGTGTGAGCTGGACGCAGAGCCGCCTGCCGCTCGATCACCAGCGCGTGGCCGGTGCCGGCGTGCTGCTCGCCGGCCTAACCGGGCTGGGTAGCTGGCTGTTCGGCTACCCCTATCTGACCACGGCTTTCGGTCACTTCCACCTGCCGTTGGTAGGTGAATTCGAGCTGGCCACGGCCATGCTGTTCGACCTCGGCGTGTACCTGACCGTGGTCGGCGCAACCCTGACGATTCTCGCCAGCCTGGGCAAGTTGACCCGTGGCAATAGCACCGAGGAGCTGCTCTGAGATGGAAGCCTTGTTCGCCCTGGTTCTCGGCGTGCTCACTGCCAGCGGCGTGTATCTGCTGCTGCGCGCCCGTACCTTCCCCGTGGTGATGGGGCTGACCCTGCTGTCCTATGCCGTCAACCTGTTCCTGTTCGCCATGGGGCGCCTGCACAGCGGCGTGCCGGCGGTGATTCGCGAGGGCGCGCGCTACACCGATCCGCTACCGCAGGCGCTGGTACTGACCGCGATTGTCATCGGCTTCGCCATGACCGCGTTCGTCGTGGTGCTGGCCCTGCGCAGCCTGGGTGAGCACGACAGCGATCATGTCGATGGCGGGGAGCGCGGCCGATGAACCATGCGTTGATCCTGCCGGTCCTGATTCCGCTGTTCGCCGGCAGCCTGCTGCTGTTGGCAGGCAATCTGAGCATGCGCCTGCAGCGCGGGCTGTCGCTGCTGGCAACCCTGGGGTTGTTGCCGGTCAGCCTGTGGCTGGTACAGCTGGCCGGTGAGGGCAGCCTGCAGCAGTACGCCCTGGGCAACTGGGCGGCACCGTTCGGTATCGTCCTGCTGCTGGACCGTCTCAGCGCGTTGATGCTGATGCTCACCGCCGTGCTGGCGATCTTTGCCCTGTTGTATGCGGTGCGTGGCGATGACGAGCGTGGGCGCAGCTTCCATGCGCTGTTCCAGTTCCAGCTGCTGGGCATCAACGGTGCCTTCCTCACCGGTGATCTGTTCAACCTGTTTGTGTTCTTCGAGATCCTGCTGATCGCCTCCTATGCGCTGCTGCTGCATGGCGGGGGGCGCGAACGGGTACGCGCCGGCCTGCACTACGTGGTCCTCAACCTGCTGGGCTCGGCGCTGTTCCTCATCGCCGTCGGCACCCTTTACGGTATCGCCGGCACGCTGAACATGGCCGATCTGGCGCTGAAGATGGCCGCCGCCGGTCCCGACCAGGCGCCGATCCTGGCGGCGGCCGGGTTGCTGCTGTTGCTGGTGTTCGGCCTCAAGGCGGCCTTCCTGCCGTTGTATTTCTGGCTGCCGAGCGCCTACGCCTCGGCCAGTGCGCCGGTGGCGGCGTTGTTCGCCATCATGACCAAGGTCGGCCTGTACTCGATCCTGCGGGTTTACACCCTGGTCTTCGGTAGCGCTGCCGGCAGCCTGGCCAACCTGGCTCAGGACTGGCTCTGGCCGCTGGCGCTGCTGACCCTGGCGGCGGGCGTGTTGGGTGCTCTGGCCGCCGCCAGCCTGCAGCGGCTGATCGCCTATCTGGTGGTGGTGTCGGTGGGTACCCTGCTGGCCGGCCTGGCCATTGGTACGCAGGCGGCGCTGCAGGCTTCGCTTTACTACTGGTTGCACACCACCTGGGTTTCGGCGGCGCTTTTCCTGCTGGCCGACCTGGTGTCGCGTCAGCGTGGCGAGAAGGCCGGCGATCTGGTGCAGGGGCCGGCGCTGGAACACCCGCGCCTGCTCGGCGGTCTGTTCTTCCTCGGCGCCATCGCGGTTGCCGGCCTACCACCGCTGTCCGGTTTCCTCGGCAAGCTGCTGCTGTTGCGAGCTGCAGGCGAGGGACAGCATGCCCTGTGGCTGTGGCCGCTGCTGCTGATCGGCGGGTTGGCCACTCTGATCGCCCTGAGTCGGGCGGGCAGCACGCTGTTCTGGCGCGTAGGTCTGCATCAACTGGACAGCTCGGAGCTGGATCGGGGGCGCCTGCTGGCCTGCGTCGGCCTGTTTCTGCTCAGCCCGACGCTAACGGCACTGGCTGCGCCGGTGCTGGCGTACCTGGGCGCTACCGCTGCGCAGCTGCATGACCTGAACGCCTATCTGCTCCTTGGAGGTGGCCGATGAGAACCTGGCGCTGGTTGCCTCATCCGCTGCTGAGCCTGTTCCTGCTGCTGGTCTGGCTGCTGCTGGTCAACGACTTCAGCTTCGGCCACATGCTGCTAGGGGCCTTTCTGGGCTGGGTGATCCCGCTGATTTCCCAGCTGTTCTGGATCAACCCGCCTCAGGTCGCCCGGCCCTGGCAGCTGTGCCGTTTCCTGCTGCTGGTACTGTGCGACATCATCGTCGCCAACCTGCAGGTGGCGCGTCTGGTGCTCAATCCGCTGGCGCGTCCGCGCCCGGCCTTCGTCGAAGTGCCGCTGGAACTGACCGATGAGCTGGCGCTGACCATGCTGGCCAGCATCATCTGCCTGACGCCGGGCACGGTGTCCGCCGACCTCAGTGCCGACCGCCGCACTCTGCTGCTGCATTGCCTGGATATCGGCGACGAAGCGGAGCTGGTGGCGCAGATCAAACAGCGCTACGAACGACCACTGCTGGAGGTGTTCGCATGCTCACCTACGTGATTCCCCTGTGCGTCACCCTGGTCGGCCTTGCACTGCTGCTGACCCTGGTGCGGCTGATTCGCGGGCCGAGCATGCCGGATCGCATCCTCGCCCTGGACACCCTGTACATCAACGCCATTGCCCTGATCGTGCTGCTCGGCATCTGGGAAGGTTCCGACCTGTATTTCGAGGCGGCCCTGCTGATCGCGGTAATGGGCTTCATCGGCACCGTGGCGGTTACCAAATACCTGCTGCGTGGCGACATCATCGAATAGGAACGACGGATGAATCCCTGGATCGAAGCACTGGTCGCTTTCTTTCTCCTGGCTGGCAGCCTGTTCACTCTGGTCGGCGCCATCGGCCTGGTGCGCCTGCCGGACTTCTTCACCCGCCTGCACAGCCCGACCAAGGCCACCACGCTGGGCGTCGGGGGGCTGGTGATCGCTTCCATGCTGTTTTTCGGCGTGGGCGAGGAGGGGGTCAGCCTGCACGAACTGCTGATCACCCTGTTCCTGTTCATCACCGCGCCGGTCAGCGCGCACATGCTGGCCAAGGCCGCCATGCAGCAGAAACTGCCGGTGGACCCGAGCACCCGCGGCCGACCCTGGGAGGAATGAGCCCCGGCGGCTGGCCAACGGGGTTGAAGTCGGTTCTGTCGTTCTGCTGAGGCACAGTTTTCGCTGCTTGCTGTGTCTGTCGCCGCTTGCGTTCAGCCCCTAGACTGAGGGTTTTGTGGCGGAGGTGAAGATGGTCCGGCAAGCCCGGATGTTTGCCATGGCTTGCCTGGTCCTGGCCATGGCGCTGTGGGGCAGTTCCTTCATCGCCCTCAAGCTGGCCTTTGCCGAGCTGCCGCCGATGTGGGTGGTGTTCGGGCGCATGGCCATCGGCAGCCTGGTGTTCCTGCTGGCCTGGCGCTGGCGCGGGCGGCTGGAGTATCGCCGGGGCGACTGGCGCTACCTGCTGGCTCTGGCGGCCTGCGAGCCCTGCCTGTACTTCATCTTCGAGGCCCTGGCGCTGCAACACACCAGTGCTTCCCAGGCCGGGATGATCACCGCGCTGCTGCCCTTGCTGGTGGCCATCGGCGCCTTTTCCTTCCTGCGTGAACGCATCGCGGTGACGACCTGGGCCGGTTTTCTCCTGGCCGTGGTCGGCGCGCTGTGGCTGAGTCTGATTGGCGAGGCGGACCCCAGCGCACCGGCGCCGCTACTGGGCAACTTCTACGAGCTGCTCGCCATGCTCTGCGCTACCGGCTACACCTTGCTGCTGAAACGGCTTTCCGAGCGTTACTCGGCCTTTGTTCTCACCGCCATGCAGGCCTTTATCGGTGCCTTGTTCTTTCTGCCGCTGGCGCTGGTGACCGAGCCGCTCCCGGTGGCGTTCAGCACCCAGGGCGTTGTTGCAGTGCTCTATCTCGGCCTGTTGGTGACGGTGGGCGCCTACGGTCTATACAACTTCGGTGTCAGCCGCCTGCCGGTCAGCCAGGCTTCCGGCTTCACCAATCTGATTCCGGTGTTCACCCTGGTGTTCGCCGCACTGTTTCTCGGCGAGGGCTTGAGCCCGCTGCAGTATGCGGCGGCAAGCCTGGTATTCGCCGGTGTCGCGCTGAGCCAGTGGCGCGACAGTACACCGGCCCCGGCCGGCATTCTCGATTGAGGACTTTTGCATGACTGACTCAAGACAGTGGGCCCGCGAAGCGGTGCGCATCATCGAGGCGGACTTCCAGCGCAGCGCCGACACCCACCTGATTCCCCTGGCGCTGCCCGGCCTGCCGGGCGTCGAGCTGTATTTCAAGGATGAGTCGAGCCACCCCACCGGCAGCCTCAAGCATCGTCTGGCGCGCTCGTTGTTCCTCTATGCCCTGTGCAACGGCTGGCTCAAGCCAGGGGCGCCGGTGATCGAGGCCTCCAGCGGTTCCACGGCGATCTCCGAAGCCTATTTCGCTCGTCTGCTGGGCCTGCCGTTCATTGCCGTCGTGCCGGCTGCCACGGCCCAGGAAAAGCTGGCGCAGATCGCCTTCTATGGCGGGCGCACGCACCTGGTGGACGATCCCACGCAGATCCATGCCGAATCCCTGCGCCTGGCTCGTGAAACCGGCGGCCACTTCATGGACCAGTTCACCTATGCCGAGCGCGCCACCGACTGGCGGGCGAACAACAATATCGCCGAGTCGATCTTCCAGCAGATGCGCCACGAGTCGTTCCCCGAGCCGAACTGGTTGGTATCCAGCCCGGGTACGGGGGGCACCCTGGCGACCCTCGGCCGCTACGTGCGCTATCGCCAATACGCAACCCGCGTGCTGTGCGCCGATGCCGAGCGCTCGGTTTTCTTCGACAGTTACGTCAGTGGCGATCGCAGCCTGACCCTGGGCTGTGGCTCGCGCATCGAGGGCATTGGCCGGCCGCGGGTGGAGCCGTCCTTCATGCCGGAGGTACTGGATGCCGTGTGCAAGGTGCCTGATGCCCTGTCCCTGGCGGCCATGCATTACCTGGCGCAACGCCTGGGGCGGCGCGTCGGCGCCTCCAGCGGCACCAACCTGGTCGGTGCGCTGCTGGTGGCACAACGCATGGTCGAGGCAGGCGAGCGCGGCTCGGTGGTGACGATTCTCTGCGACGGTGGCGAGCGTTACGCCACCAGTTACTACGACGACGCCTGGCTGCAGGGACAGGGCTTCGCCCTGGCCGCGCTGATTGAGCAGGTACGCGCCTGCGCCGAGGAGGGCGCGGCGCTGCCCGAACTGCAAAGCCTGTTCCGCAGTTAGCCCTGCCAGGGTGCCGGAGCGCCGATCAGACGCCCCATGGCGCCATGGATGCCGAGCTCGGTGAGCACCGCGAGTTCGCCTTCGGTCTCTACCATCTCGCCGATCAACGGCAGGTCGATGCTGTTGGTGGCGCGGAAGATGGCCTCGATGAACACGCGCTTGTCGTCTTCCTGGTCGATGCTGCGGATGTAGCTGCCGTCGATCTTCAGGTAGGCAAGGCCCAGGTGGGTGAGGTTGCCGATCAGGCTGAAACGTCCGCCGAAGTGCTGCAGCCCCAGGTTGAAACCGGTTTCGCGCACTCGTTGGCTGAGTTTCTCCAGCTCGGCGGCGGGGGGCAGGTGGCGCTCGTCCAGTTCCAGGGTCATCAGCTCGCCCTGCTCGGTATGCGCCTTGAGCAGTTCCAGCAGTTTGTCGAAGTTGGCGGGTTCGCGCAGGGTGGCGGCGGACAGGCTCAGCGCCAGCGGCTGCGGGTGCCGGCTCAGGTGCGCCAGGCTGTGTTCGAGCATGGCCAGGTCGAACCGCGCGGTCCAGCCCAGACGCTCGATCCAGGGCAGGAAGCGGCCGGCGGCAATGGCCTCGCCCTGCGGGTCGAGCAGGCGCGCCAGGACCTTCTGGTGAATGACCTGGTCGCGCGCGACGCATTCGGCCACGGGCTGGAAGTACAGCTGCAGCTTGCCCTGGTTGAGGGCCTCGTCGATCCACTTGCGCCAGTCATGCTGGCCCTGGCCGGGCAGGGCGTTGAGGTCGTCCACGCGCTCCCAGGGTTTGTCTGCATGCGACTGTGCCTGCGCCAGAGCCTGGTCGGTCCGGGCGATCACCGTCTGGATTTCCTCGCCCGGTTTGAATGCGGCGATGCCCAGGTGGGCGACCGGCGTGCAGTCGCTGGCGCCAGTCTGGCGCAGGCTTTCCAGACCCTCGGTAAGGCCCTGGGCCAGGCGGTCGGCGTCGTCGCCGGAGAGGCCCGGGGTCAGCAGGGTGAATTCGCCACCGCGGCTACGTGAGGCCAGCCAGTCCGGGCTGCCGCGCTCGGCCAGCAGGCGCTTGAGAATTTCACCGATGGCACCGATCAGTTCGTCGGTCTTCTGCCCACCGAGGCGCTGGTTGAGGCCGCCCAGGTCGTTGACCCGCAGGAACATCACATAGCCTTCGGCATTCTGCTCGGTGATGGCGAGCTGGCTGGCCAGCTTGATGTCGAACAGCCGACGGTTGGCCAAGCCCGTCAAGGTGTCCTGGTAGGCTTCCTCGCGCAACTTCTCGCTGCGCGCGGCCTCCTCGGCGAAAAGCTGCTTGAGTTTCTCGACCATCTGGTTCATGGCCAGGACGACGCGCTTGAGCTCTGGCGTGCGCGGTACTCGCGGCAGGGTGAGGAATTCGCGACGGGTGATGGCCTGGGCCTGCTGCACCATGTTGTCCAGCGGGCGCAGCTGGGTACGCAGCAGCCAGCCGCCGAGGATGGCACTGACCACGCCGCACAGCAGCAGCCAGAGCAGGCTGCCAATGGCGCTGTCCCACAGTTTGGCCAGGGCGAATTGCGGATGGCTGAGCACCTCGACCCGCGCTGCCTGCTCCCAGCCACGCATGATCAGCGCATCGCCCCCCTGCGGCTCCAGGTTGACCAGGTCGACGAACCAGGCCGGCACTTTGTCGGACGTGACGGTGGTGCGCCGCTCGACGATGACCTCGTCGCCGGGGATGCGGACCACGCGGATGGTGGCGAAGTAGCCGCTGTCGAAGATCGAGCTGACCATCAGCTCGATCATTGCCGGGTCGTCGACGTGCGGTGTCATCGACAGACCGAGGGCGGTGGCGGCGTCCTGGGCATGAGAGCGCAACTGGCTGAGCAGCTGCTCGCGCGAGCTTTCCACGCCGGAGATGAAGCTGCCGGTGAAGGCCACCACGAGGAACAGGCAGATGGCGAGAAATAGCTGTTTCAACAGGGACATGATCTTCTCCTAGCCCTCTCCGATGTCGAATCCTTCGGCGCGCATCTTCTTCAGCAGGTCCTGCCAGCGCGAGAGTTTCTTGGTGTCGCTTTTCTTGCCGGTCTGTCCCGGCAGATAGAGCCCTTCGGCATTGAAGGCGTAGACCGGCAGCAGATCCTTGCGTTGGGAGGCGGGGCGGATTTCGCCGATCAGGTTGTCCAGTACCAGCGGTTCGGCACCGGGGCTGGCGTAGTAGGTCAGCACCATGTGCGCCTGGTTGTACTTGAGCGCCTTGACGTAGGTAATGCGCAGTCTTTCCGAGGGGACGCCGAGGCGGCGCAGGGTGAAGTACTTGGCGATGGAGTAGTCCTCGCAATCGCCGGCACCCTTGACCAGCGCCTCGATCGGGGTGGCCCAGTAGTCGTTCTGGCGCCAGTTGCGGATGTCGTCGGAGAAGCGGAACTGGCGGTTGAAGAAGCGATTGACGCTGGTCAGCTTGTCTTTCTCGGCAAGGTTTTCGCTGGCGCGGATCAGCTCGTCCCAGGCCTGGATGCGGCCCTTGGCGGGGCCCAGGTTGCCGTAGCGTTTTTCGGCGTTGCCGAGGATCAGGTCGAAGTTCCAGTTGGCGCGTACGGCCAGGGCCAGGAGGATCAGCAGCAGAGTGCCGAGCAGTGGCGGCACCGCCGATAGGCGCCTGGTTCGTCCCTGGACACGCGGCCGCAGCTGCATCTGACTTCTCCCGAGGAAGGTGGGAGAAGTGTAGGCAAGCCGGTGGCGCTTTGCCGTTTTCGCTGCACTAACCGATCAGCGGCTCGGCAGGGTCTTCTGGCGCAGGATGTAGAGGCTGACCAGCACCGCGCTGGTCAACATGAAGGCACGTGCCCAGGGCATCGGCACCAGGTAGCAGGACAGGCCGATGCTGGCCCACATCAGGCCGATGGCGTAGACCTTGCCCTTGAGCGGGATGCCGTTGCCCTCCAGGTAGTCGCGAATCCACGGACCGAGGTGGCGGTGGTTGACCAGCCACAGGTAGAAACGCCGCGAGCTGCGCACGAAACAGGCGGCGGCCAGGAGCAGGAAGGGGGTGGTCGGCAGCACCGGCACGAAGATGCCGATCACGCCGAGCACGACGCTCAGCCAGCCGACCACCAGCAGCGTGTAGCGCACGCTGCGGTAACGGCTTTGCTGGATATCGGCGTGCGCCATAAGCGCGACTTAGTGGTGACGAGGCTTCAGGAGTGCGGGCTTTTCTTCCGGTGCCTGGCAGAGCAGGAACAGGGCGGTCAGCAGCTCGGGGATCTGATCGACCATGCTGTCCACCAGCTGGCGGTCGCGGGCGATTTCGGCGAATTCCGGCTGCTCGTCGAACAGGCCGGAGGCGACCATGATCGGCAGTAGCAGTTCGCTGACTTCGTCCTCGGAGTCTTCGAACCACACCGCCTCGCGCAGGAAGACGCCTTCCATGAAGCCGATGCACCAGCCACGCAGGTCGGAGTCGTCCGGGTCGTCGCCAAGGTCGAGGTCGCAGGGGATTTCCGGCTCGTCGTCGCTGGCCAGCTGGCGGGCGATGTGGCTCTTGAGCAGGTGCAGGGTGATTTCCACCTCTTCGCGCTCGATGTCGCTGCGGTAATGCGGTGGCTCGGCGAACAGGGCGTCGATCCATTCGCGCTCGGGCACCTGCTCGGGGCAGATGGAGAGGGCGGTCAGGTAACCGTGTGCGGCCACGTAGTCCAGGGCCTCCTCGTGCAGATCATCGGCATCGAGAAAGGCTTGCAGGCGGGACAGTTGCTCGGCGAAGGACATCGTGGGGTTACCTTGAGTGAGTAAACATCGCGATTCTAGTCGTCTCGCCTCGCAAAAGCACGGCCGACGGGCGATGGTCTGACCTAGCTGTCGCTCGCGTATACTTCGCCGCTCGCAACGGAGACCGGCATGCTCGACCAGGCACCACAACGCAGCGCACGCAGCATTCTCAAAGACGTATTCGGCTACGACGCCTTCCGCGGCAACCAGGCCGCGATCATCGAGCGCGTGGCCGCTGGCGGCGATGCCCTGGTACTGATGCCCACCGGCGGCGGCAAGTCGCTGTGTTATCAGGTGCCGGGCCTGCTGCGTGACGGCCTGGCGGTGATCGTCTCGCCGCTGATCGCGCTGATGGACGACCAGGTCGCCACCCTCGACGAACTGGGCGTGGCTGCCGTGGCGCTCAATTCCACCCTGAGCAACGACGAGCAGCGCGAGATCGCCGAGCGTATCCGCCGCGGTGAGATCAAGTTCCTCTACCTGGCCCCCGAACGCCTGGTGCAGCCACGCATGCTGGCTTTCCTGCAGAATCTGCAGATCGCCCTGTTCGCCATCGACGAGGCGCACTGCGTGTCGCAGTGGGGCCACGATTTCCGCCCGGAATACCTGCAGCTGGGTCAGCTGGCCGAGCTGTTCCCCGGCGTGCCGCGCATCGCCCTGACCGCCACGGCGGACAAGCGCACCCGCGAGGAGATCGCCCAGCGCCTGCATCTGGAAAATGCCGAACGCTTTCTCTCCAGCTTCGACCGCCCGAACATCTTCTATCGCATCCAGCCCAAGGATCAGCCGCGCAAGCAGCTACTGGCCTTCCTCGCCGCGCGCAAGGGCGATGCCGGCATCGTCTATTGCCTGTCGCGCAAGAAGGTCGAAGAGGTGGCCGAGTTCCTCAGCGCTCAGGGCTTTCCGGCGCTGCCTTACCACGCCGGCCTGCCCAGCGACCTGCGCGCCTACAACCAGAAGCGCTTCCTCAACGAGGAAGGGCTGATCATGGTGGCGACCATCGCCTTCGGCATGGGCATCGACAAACCCAACGTGCGCTTCGTCTGCCACCTTGATCTGCCCAAGAGCCTCGAGGCCTATTACCAGGAAACCGGCCGCGCCGGCCGCGACGGCCTGCCGGCGGATGCCTGGATGGCCTACGGTCTGCAGGACGTGATCTTCCTCAAGCAGATGCTCAGCAACTCCGAGGGTGACGAGCGCCACAAGCGCGTCGAGCAGCACAAGCTGGACGCCATGCTGGCCCTCTGCGAAGAAATTCGCTGCCGGCGCCAGGCGCTGCTGGCCTATTTCGACGAAGACCTGCCGCAGCCCTGTGGCCATTGCGACACCTGCGTCGATCAGGTGCAGACCTGGGACGCCACCGAGCCGGCACGCCAGGGCCTATCGGCCATATACCGCAGCGGCCAGCGCTATGGTGTCGGTCACCTGGTGGACATCCTGCTGGGCCGCGACAACGACAAGATTCGCGCCGTTGGGCATCAGCACCTGCCGGTGTTCGGGATCGGCAAGGCGTTGAGCGAAGGCGAGTGGCGCACCCTGTTCCGCCAGTTGGTGGCGCGCGGCCTGGCCGATGTCGACCTGGAAGGCTATGGCGGCCTGCGTCTGTCCGACAGTTGCCGCCCGCTGCTGCGCGGCGAGGTGACCCTGGAGCTGCGCCGCGACCTCAAGCCGCAGCAGGCGGCCAAGGCTTCCGGCAGCAGCGCCAGCCAGCTGGTGCGCGGCGAGGAACGCGAGCAGTGGGAAGCCCTGCGCACCTTGCGCCGCAAGCTGGCCGAGGAACACAGCGTGCCGCCCTACGTCATCTTCCCCGACTCGACCCTGCTGGAAATGCTGCGCAGCCAACCGCGCAGCCTGGACGAGATGGCGCGGGTCAGCGGCGTTGGCGCGCGCAAGCTGGAACGCTATGGCCAGGCCTTCCTCGAAGTGCTCAACGGCGCTGGCGAGGGCGAGGCGCCCAAGGTGGTGCAGGACCTGCGCCACGAGCTGGTCAGCCTGGCCCGCGCGGGCATGACGCCGGCACAGATCGCTAGCCAGCTGAACTGTGGCGAGAAGAGCGTGTACAACATGCTGGCCGAGGCCATCGGCCGCCAGCAGTTGTCCCTGGAGCAGGCGTTGGACCTGCCGGAAGAGCTGCTGGGTGCGATTCAGGACGCCTTCCTCGATGGGGAGGGCGAGTTGCCGCCGGTGGCCGCCATCGTCGAGCAGTTCGCCGGCCAGGTGCCGGAGGGCGTGCTGCATTGCGTGCGGGCCGCGTTGCAGGCCGAGTTCGAGGTGTAACTGGCCGCAACCGCCACCCGGGCTGGCGCGAATCGTCGCTTTCAGCCGCCGGTGCGGCTGCTAGCATCGCGGCTTTCCCTTGCCGGAAGCTCTCATGGACCGACTGATTCAGGCCAATGGCCAGCCGCACTACGGTATTTTTCCCGCGGCGCCGGGCGAGGTTAACTGGTGCGATTTCGACTTCCGCTCGCCCATGGGGCGCCGCCGTGGTGCCCTGGCCAAATGGCGGCGCTATCACCAGTTCCAGTATTTCGGCCTGGTCAGCGACGAACTGATCGGCGGCTGTGCCCTGGCCGACATCAGCCTGCTCACGGCGGGCTTCGTCTACCTGTTCCAACCGGCCACGGGGCGCATGATCGAGCGCCAGTTTCGCAAGCCGCTCGGGCTCGGCACTTCCTTCTCGACGCAGCCGAATGGAGGGGCCTGCGAGCTGCGCAGCGGCGCCAACCTGCTGCGCCTGGACAACCAGGGCGCCAGCAAGCAACTGCTGGTAGAGCTGGACGACGGCACGCGGATCGAGGCGAGTTTCTCCGAGGAGCAGTTCCAGCCCATGTGCATCTGCACGCCGACGGCGGCCGATGGCTGGGTCTATGCGCAGAAGGTCGCCGGGGTGCGCTGTCAGGGGCGGGTGCAGAGCACCCTCGGCGATTTCGACCTGGCCGCCCTGGATGCGTTCGCCCATCACGACTGGTCTGCCGGCTATATGCGCCCGGAGACGCACTGGAACTGGGCCTGCCTGTCCGGCCTGGTGGGCACGACGCGGGTCGGCCTGAACCTGTCCTGCGGGGTCAACGAAACCAGTTTCAGCGAGAACTGCTACTGGCTCGATGGCCAGCTGCTGCCGGTCAGCGGCGTGCATTTCCAGTTCGAGCGTGACGACCCGTTGCGGCCTTGGCGCATCGTCTCCGGCGATGGCCAGGTGGAGCTGGAGTTTCGCGGCCACGGCCTGCACCGCGAGCACCTCGACCTGGGCCTGCTGGCCAGCAACTTCAAACAGGTTTTCGGTTGTTTCCAGGGCACTCTACGGCCGCCGGGGCGAGCCGAACTGCGTATCGACAACCTCTGGGGCTTCGTCGAGGATCAGTACGTGAAATGGTGATGCCAGGCTTGGCGCGAACGAGCGACGGGGTTATGGTTAGGTGACTAATAATTAGGTTTTTCTGCTGTCCACACGCATCCGGGGATGTGGAGAGCGGCAAGAACCAGCTGAGAGTCCCGTCATGCACAAGTTCGCCCATCACAGTTTCGGTATGCAGTTGGCTCAGCTTTCCCGCGCCTGGCGCGCGGAGCTGGATCGGCGCCTGTCCGGGCTAGGTTTGTCCCAGGCCCGCTGGCTGGTGCTGTTGCACCTGGCCCTGCTCAAGGAACCACCGACCCAGCGCGAGCTGGCGCAGACCGTGGGTGTGGAGGGGCCGACCCTGGCCCGCCTGCTCGATGGCCTGGAGGCCCAGGAACTGGTGCAGCGCATTGCCGTGCCGGAGGATCGCCGGGCCAAGAAGGTGGTACTCAGCGCCAAGGCGCGACCGCTGATCGAGCAGATTGAGAGTATCGCCCAGCAACTGCGCGCCGAGCTGTTCGCCGGTATCAGCGAAGAAGACCAGCGTCTGTGCCAGGAGGTGCATGCACGCATCCTGGCCAATCTGGAGCGTTCCTGAGGCTCTTATCTCTTTGGGTTGTTTCAGTCTTCTGAGTTATCTCCAATTCGACTGAGCACTGGTTGGCGTTTGTGTGGCGGCCTTCATATGCTGGCCATATGCCTGCCAGTTCTGTACATGCGTACCAGGTCATCTGGCCGGCATTTTCGTTGCCGGGTCGCCAGGGATCGCCTCTCGACAGTTGTTGCCTCACGCGCCGAGCCAATCAGGGAATGCACGCTACGAAGCAGAGCGGGCGCGTGCGAGGGGGACTTATGGCCCGTTTGCGTCTTTTGCTGCTGGGGCTGGCCTCGGGGTCGGCGTTCTACTCGGGCATTACGCCCGCCCTTGGCCTGGGTGAGATCAACCTGCATTCAGCCCTCAACCAACCGCTGGACGCCGAAATAGAACTGTTCCAGGTCGGCGACCTGGGTGAGCAGGAGATCAAGGTGCGCCTGGCCTCGGCGGAGGAGTTCAGTCGGATCGGTGTGGAGCGTTTCTACTTCCTCAACGACCTGCGCTTTACCCCGGTGCTGAGTGGCGGCCGGGGCCTGATCCGCGTGCAGTCGAACAAACCGGTGCGCGAGCCCTACCTGAATTTCATCGTCGAAGTGGCCCGCCCAGGCGGCAACCTGCTGCGCGAATACACCTTGCTGATCGACCCGCCTGGTTCATCGGCCTACACCCCGCAGGCGGCGCCTGCGCCACAACCGGCGGTGAACGCCTGGCGCAGCGACCCGGCACGGCCATTGCCGCAGGCCAGCCGCGGTGAACGCTATCGGGTACAGCGTGGTGACAGCCTGTGGAGCATTGCCGGGCGCTTGCAGGCCGCGGGCGCCACGCTCGGCCGCGAGGCGTTGATGAGCGATATCCATGCCCTCAATCCGCAGGCCTTCAGCAATGGTGATCCCGGCCGTCTGCGTGCCGATGTCGAGCTGCTGCTGCCCGATGCGGCCCAGGCTACGCCAGCCGTCGAGCCCGCTCCGCTCGCGGCGCAGGCCGCTGTTGCGCAGCCCGAGGTCGATACAGCGCAATCCGAGGTGGCTGAGCAGCAGCGCCTGCAAGCCGAACAGGCACGGGTGGATGCCGAACTGGCCGAGGTCAACACCCAGAACCTGCAATTGCAGAACTCGCTGAGCGAGCTGCAGGTGCAGTTGCAGCAACTGCAGGCGCAGATGGCCGAGAAGGATCTGCAGATGCAGCAGCTGCGCGAACAGCTGGAGCAGCAGGCTCGCCCCGCAGCCCCCGTTGCACCGCAACCGGCCAGCCCCGTTATCGAATCGCGTGGCGCGGGCTGGAGCTTCTGGCTCGCCGGCGTCGTGCTGCTTGCGTTGCTGGTGGGGATGACGCTCTGGTTGGTTCGGCGGCAGCGTCCGCAGCCAGAGCCGGAGCCGCTGCGGCGGCCGCTGGAGGAGCCGCGCATGGTCTCCCGACCCGTACAGGAGAAAGTGGTCGAGAGTGTGGCGCGGCCAGTTGTGCCGGCAGCGCAGCCGCTTGAACAACGTGTGCCGCCGGTGGCGACCGATCCTCTGGAGGGCGCCAATATCTATATCGCCTACGGCCGCTTCGCGGATGCCGCCAACAGTCTGCGCAAGGCGATCGAGCAGCAACCCGAGCGTCTCGACCTGCGTCTGCGCATGCTGGAGGTCTGCGGCGAACTGGGTGATGCCGCTGCCTTCTTCGAACAGGAACGGCAGTTGCACGAGATGGGCGCCAGCCATGTGCAGGTGGACCAGATCCGCGCACGCTTCGGTCACCTGCAGCAAGATCAAGATCAGGCAGCGCCGCAATTGGCCGCGATGGTCGAGGAACCCGAGCAGGCGGCGGTGCTGCAGGACGATTTTCAGCTCAACCTGGACGACCTGTCGCTGGATGCCGACTGGGGGCTGGCCAGCCCGTTCCAGCCGGAACAGTCGGCGCGGGCCAAGGCCGAGAAGGCTCAGCAGGAGGTGTTCGACCCGGATTTCAGCTCCAACCTGCAGGAGCTGCCCGAGGTGGCCGAGATGAATGCCGACGATGGCTTGCTGGCATCCTTCGCCGAGCTACCGCAGGAACAGGTGCTCGACGAGGACATCGTCGAGGCCTTTTCCCACGAGCAGGTAGGGCGGCAGGCGTCGGCGTCCGTGCATCCGTTCGAGCCGCTGGCGGACAATTTCGAGCACCTGGCCAGCAATCGTGACCACTTGGTGCGCCTCAACACGGCGCTGGCCTACATCGAACAGGGCGATATTGGCAGCGCCTGCGACATCCTCAATGAACTGATCAGCGAGGGCGACGAGCAGCAGCGCGAGCGTGCCCGCGAGCTGTTGGCGAAAATCGCCTGACGCGCGAAATAGGGCGGGAGGGCGACGCCGCGGCATGACCGCGGCGTTGTCCTTTTTGCGGCGCTATCATGCCCACCCCGAATTGACTGGAGCTCGCCATGAGCAAACCGGAAGTGGTGATCACCTATTGCACCCAGTGCCAGTGGCTGTTGCGCGCGGCCTGGTTGGCCCAGGAGCTGCTCAGCACCTTTGCCGACGAGCTGGGCATGGTCAGCCTGGAGCCCGGCACCGGCGGGGTGTTCCGCATCGTCTGCGATGGCGTGCAGCTGTGGGAACGCAAGGCCGATGGTGGTTTTCCCGAGGCCAAGGAGCTCAAGCAGCGCTTGCGCGACCTGATCGACCCCGAGCGCGACCTCGGCCATATCGACCGTTAGTGCTCTAGCCCTCCTGAGCTTGGCCGAGCAGGCGCGGCTGGCGCGTCAGGCGAGGTCGTCGACTTTTGCCGCGTGCTTGCTCAGGCGCGCCGAGATCAGCGTGGCCAGCAGGATCAGCACGCCGCCGAAGACCATGCGCAGGCCGGGTTCCTCGTCGAACAGCCACCAGGCGAAGAGAATGCCGTAGACCGGCTCCAGGGCGAACACCACCGAGGCGCTGCGGGCGTTGAGCACGCGTAGGCTGGCAACGAACAGGCTGTGGGCCAGGGCCGTGCAGAGCAGGCCGAGCAGGGCGATCCACAGCCAGTCCAGGGCTCGCACCTCGGGCAGTGCCGACCAGGCCAGCGGCAGCGTGCAGACAAGAATGCCGAGGTTCTGCCACAGCGCCGCCTGGGCCGGCTCGACGCCCTTGGTGGTGGCGCGATTGCTCACCGAGACCAGAGCGAACAACAGCCCGGAGAGCACCGCCCAGCCGAGGCCAAGGGTGGCTTCGCTGCCGAAGTCGAAGTGCGGCGTGACCAGTACCAGGCCCAGGCAGACCAGGCCGACCACCAGCCATTCGGCGCGGCGGATGCGCTCGCGAAACAGGATGCCTTCGAGCAGCACGGTGAAGGCGGGGAAGCTGGCGAAGCCGAGGGTAGCCACGCCCACGCCGGATACCTTGACCGCAATGAAGAAGGTCCACCAGTGCCCGCCCAGCAACAGGCCGGCGCCGGCCAGGGCCAGGCAGTGGCGCCAGCTCAGGCGCCGGGTGGTTTCGCCAAAGTGGCTGAACAGGCCCAGCGCGCCGACGGCGAACAGGGCGCGGCCGAAGACGATCACCAGCGGCGCGGCCAGCGCCAGCTTGCCGAAAATGCCGGAGAGGCCGAAGCACAGGGCGCCCAGGTGCAGGGCGAAAAGCGCGGTGCGGTGTTGCATCAGAAATTCCAGACTGCGTAGAGGAAAGAGGGGGGATTCAGGCCAGGCGTGCGCCATTGCTCAGCGGTCGGTCGAAGCTGGTCAGCACCACCTTGCCCTGGGCATCGTGGACGCCGGTGACCAGTGCCTCTGAGCGTATCCCGGCGATGCGCTTGGGCGCGAAGTTGCACACGCACAGCACCTGGCGCCCGACCAGCTCTGCGGCACTGTAATGTGCGGTGAGCTGGGCGCTGGAGGTTTTCACCCCCAGTTCGCCGAGGTCCACTTCCAGCACATAGGCTGGTTTGATCGCCTTTTCGTTCGCACGGGCGCTGAGCAGGGTGCCGACGCGTAGTTCCACGCGCTCGAAGTCCTGCCATTCGATGGTCGGCATGCCGGCAGCTCTCCTGGAGTGATCGGCAGAGTCTAGGCGTTGGCGTGAGGCAGGTCTGTCGCGCTACTCGCGGCAATTGTCGCGCGCCTCGCGTGCCTGGCGACGCAGTTCGCGTGGGGTGAGGCCCAGCTCGCGGACCAGGGCGGCGGTGAAGGCACTCTGCGAGGCATAGCCGACCCGCGCGGCGATTTCGCCCACCGCCAGGCCGCTGTTGATCAGCAGTTCGCGGCCCAGTTGCAGGCGGCGCTGGCGCACATGCTCCATCGGCGTGTGGCCGGTTTCGGCCAGAAAACGGGCGTGGAAGCGCGCTGCCGACAGGTCGCACAGGCGCGCCAGATCGGCCACCTGCAGGGGGTGGGCGCAGTGTTGGTCGATATGGGCGTCGAGGCGCGCCAGCGGCAAGCCGGGCGCTACCGCTGGCGCGTGGCTGCCGCTGAGGCTGGCCAGCAGCAGGGCCGCGCCTTGCTGGGCAATCACCGCATCGTCGAGCGGGCTGGCCGCCAGCCAGTTGACCAGCTGGCTCTGGGCTGGGCTGAGCTGGCGGCGCCCCGGGGTTTCCAGCAGGCGCCGGCTGGCGTCGAAATGCCCACCGAGACGCTGTTGCAGCCAGCCGTCGCGTGGCACATCGAGGACCAGGCATCGGCTGCCCAGGGGGCTGGCGCAGGCGTGGTGGGCATCGGTGGGCACCACGGCGAGGCTGGCGCTGGCGATCTCGCAGCCGCGACCGTCCACCTCGAAGTCGAGCCGGCCGCTCAGGCCGAATACCAGCTGGGCGTGATCATGGCTGTGGGCGATCTGCTCGTGGTGATAGTGGCGCAGCGAGAGCAGCTGGGACATGGCGGACTCCTGAACGAAGGGCCAGTGTACACCGGCCGTTGGTGCTGTTCGTCTGTCATGCAATGGTCACTCGTCTGTCATTTGCACTTCACCACCCCGGCGCACGCTTGGCCAAACCCAGCCGGAGGCCGCCCATGAGCATCGCCGAGCGCAACAAGCCCAGCCGCAAGCAGCATGTCCGCACTCTGTGGATTTCCGACGTTCACCTAGGCACCCGCGACTGTCAGGCCGAACGCCTGGCTGGGTTCCTCAAGCGCTACCAGGCCGACCGCATCTACCTGGTCGGCGACATCATCGACGGCTGGAAGCTGCGCGGCGGCATCTACTGGCCGCAGGCGCACACCAACGTGATCCGCCGCCTGCTGACCATGAGCAAGCGCGGCACCGAGGTGATCTACGTCACCGGCAACCATGACGAATTCCTGCGCCGCTACTCCACGCTGATCCTCGGCAATATCCAGCTGGTCGACGAGGCGGTGCACGAGACCGCCGACGGCCGCCGCCTACTGGTGATCCACGGCGACCAGTTCGACGTGATCACCCGTTATCACAAGTGGCTGGCCTTCCTCGGCGACTCGGCCTACGAGTTCACCCTGACCCTCAATCGCTGGCTCAACCACTGGCGCGAGCGCTGGGGTTACGGCTACTGGTCGCTGTCGGCCTTCCTCAAGCACAAGGTCAAGACGGCGGTGAACTTCATCAGTGACTTCGAGGAGTCCATCGCCCACGAATGCGTCAAGCGCGGGCTGGACGGCGCCGTCTGCGGCCATATCCACCATGCCGAGATCCGCAAAGTGAACGGGGTCGAGTACATGAACTGCGGTGACTGGGTGGAGTCCTGCACGGCGCTGATCGAACACCTGGACGGCAGCATCCAGCTCTATCGTCTGGCCGAGGATCAGGCGGCCGTGGCCGAAGCCGTCGCGCTCGAGCAGGCGGCATGAGGATTCTGATCGTCAGCGACGCCTGGCACCCGCAGGTCAACGGCGTGGTCACCAGCCTGCAGGCGCTGGTTAGCGAGCTGCGTGGCCTGGGGCATCTGGTCAAGCTGCTGTCGCCGCAGGACTTCCGCCATCTGCCGTGCCCCAGCTACCCGGAAATCCCGCTGGCCTGGGACCTGTGGCGGGTCGGCCCGGCGATTCGCGAGTTCCGCCCGGACTGTGTGCACCTGGCCACCGAGGGCCCGTTGGGCTGGGCGGCACGGCGCTGGCTGAACAAGCGCGGTCTGGCCTTTTCCAGCGCCATCCACACGCGCTTTCCCGAATATGTGCATACGCGCTGGCCGCGCATCCCGCTGGCCTGGGGCTACGCCTACCTGCGTCGCTTTCACCAGTCCAGCCAGGCCGTACTGGTGAGCACCGAGCGCTTGCGCGAGGAGTTCGCCGGATGGCGTCTGGCGCGCCTGCAGTTGTGGCGCAAAGGCGTGAATGGCGCACTGTTCTTTCCGCGCCCAGTGGCGCGTAGTGAACCGGTGTTTCTCTATGTCGGACGTCTGGCTGCGGAGAAGAACCTGCGCGCCTTTCTCGATCTGGAGCTGCCGGGCGAGAAGCGTGTGGTCGGCGACGGTCCCGAGCGTGCCGAGCTGCAGGCCGCCTACCCGCAGGTGAGTTTTCTCGGCTACCAGCAGGGCGAGGCGTTGGCACAGGCCTTCGCCGCCGCCAGCGTGCTGGTGTTCCCGTCGCGTACCGATACCTACGGCCTGGTGATGCTCGAAGCGCTGGCCTGCGGCACCCCGGTGGCGGCCTATCCGGTGGCGGGGCCTCTGGATGTGCTGGAGCCGGGGGTGACCGGGGTGATGGACGAGGACTTGCAGCAGGCCTGCCTGGCGGCACTGGCGCTGAGCCGCGAGGTCTGTGCCGAGCGTGCGGCACGCCAGTCCTGGCGCGCTTCGGCGCTGGAATTCCTGGCCAGCCAGCCGCTGCTCGACGGCGAGCTGGTGCAGCTGGGCGAGTTGCCGGCTCTGCAGGTGTAGGGCGGGTGCAAACCGCGCTCCCAGAAAAGCAAAACGCCGCCCAAGAGGGCGGCGTTCTTATTGAGTAGCGCAGGGCGTTACAGGATGACCTTGTCGCGCAGTTTGTCGGCGGCCTGACTGAGGGCCTGGATGACTTTCTCCTTGTCGTAGTTCTGGATGCCGTTGGTATCCAGGTACATGGAGAAGCCGGGCAACTCGTGTTCGACATAGCTGGAGCGGGCACCCAGGTCACGGCGGAAGTCCACCACTTGGTAGATCTGCACCGGCCGGCTGAAGCCCTTGACCGCGATCTGGCCCTTGTCGCGGCACATGATCACGTCCTTGATCAGCGAGTAGGTCTCGTGGGAGATGAGAATCTCGCCGGCCTCGGATGAGCTTTCCAGGCGGCTGGCCAGGTTCACTTCGCGGCCGATGATGGTGTAGTCCATGCGCGTGTCCGCGCCGAAGTTGCCCACCGTGCAGTAGCCGGTGTTCAGGCCCATGCGGATTTCCAGCGGCTTGGTGATGCCCTGGGCGCGCCACTGCTGGCGCAGCACCTTCATGTGCTTGCGCATGGCGATGGCCATCGACACGGCGTTGGCCGCGTCCTTCTTGGCGCCTTGGCTGGACGGGTCGCCGAAGAACACCAGCACGCTGTCGCCGACGAACTTGTCGATGGTGCCGCCGTACTTGAGGGCGATCTTCGACATCTCGTTGAGGTAGGTGTTGAGCAGGTCGGTGAGCTGCTCGGCTTCCAGTTCCTCGGCCAGCTCGGTGAAGCCTTTGATGTCGGAGAAGAACACGGTGAGCTTCTTGCGCTGGGTTTCCAGGCGTACGTGCTTCTTGCCGCTGAAGATCAGCTCCCAGACCTGGGGTGACAGGTACTTGGCCAGGTTGCGTGCCAGGCGTGCGGCCTTTTCCTGTTCGCGCTTGATCTCGTGGCGGGCCAGGGTCAGGCGCAGGCCCTGTTCGTGCACGAAGAAGGCGGTGATGCAGATATACAGGGTGCTCAGCAGGATGCTGACCAGGGCGACCAGGGTCGGGGTGTTGGCGTTGACATCGGGATGAATCAGCGCGGTGTTGAGGGCCGTGCTGCCCGCCGCGACCAGCACGGCCAGGCCCATCTGGCGCACCCCGCCGGCGATCAGCGCGCTGAAGCACAGGGTCAGCAGGAACATCAGTCCGGGCACCACCGAGAAGCCCATCAGCACGGCGGCGGCGCCGGCATGCACGGCATCGATGAACAGCAGGACGAGGGAGGTGCGCTCGGGATGTTCGCGCTTGAAGCGATTACCCAGGTGGTAGGCCAGGTGCGGGTAGAGCAGCGCGTAAGGCACCATCCACAGGATGTTGTAGCCGAAGTGATTGACGTAGGTGCCGGCGGCGATGGCGGCTGCAGGGGCTATGTAGGCCAGCACCCGCGAATAGTATTCGCGCAGCAACGGGGCAGGTTGCGCCCTGGGTATTTCCTGGACGTTGGACTTCATTGATGGAGCGATCCCTGATGGTTTTCTGGCGCTTCTGCTGAGCGCCTGGACGGTCTGCAAGACCTGCGCCAAGGTCTGGCGGGTGAGGGATCATAACCAGCCAGCGCACGGCGGCCAAGTATGGCCGCCGAATGGCGCTGGCTTCAGCTGGCCTGGCGCTCCATGGCGGCCTTATAGATGGACTGCTTGGGCTGGGCGAAGACGCGGCGCAGCATGGGCTCGAAGAACTCCAGCGGCAGGGTCTCACCTTGCGGGTCGAAGGCGGCGGCGTCGTAGCGGGCGCAGAACTCTATGGTCTGCTGGAACTGCGGATGGTCCTTGAACTGCTCGCGCAGGTGCCGGTCCAGCCCCAGGTGGTGGAAGAAGTAGTAGCCCTGGAAGATCGCGTGCTTCTCGATCATCCAGTGGTTTTCCGGGCTGACGAAGGGCTTGAGCATGGCGGCGGCGATATCGGCATGGTTGTAGGAGCCGAGGGTGTCGCCGATGTCGTGGAGCAGGGCACAGACCACGTACTCCTCGTCCTTGCCGGCGCGGTAGGCCAGGGTGGCGGTCTGCAGCGAGTGGGTCAGGCGATCCACCGGGAAACCGCCGAAATCGCCGTCGAGCAGCTTGAGGTGAGTGAGGATGCGATCCGGCAGCTGCTTGGCGTAGGCGGCAAAGTCCTGGGCGATGATGGCCCAGTCCTCGGCGCTGCCGTCTTCCATATGGGTGAATTGGGCGTGAGCGTTCATCAGGCTGTCTCTTGTTATTGGATTAGAAGCGGATGCGGCCGGTAAAGGCGTCTTTGAGCATCACCCAGTCGCCCATCAGGCTGTACAGCGGGTACTTGAAGGTGGCGGGCTTGTTCTTCTCGAACACGAAGTGGCCGACCCAGGCGAAGCCGTAACCGGCAAACGGCAGGGCCAGCAGCCACAGCCATTGTTGGGTCAGCAGGGCATAGGCGAGGATGCTCAGCACCAGCAGACTGCCGACGTAATGCAGGCGACGGCAGATGTCATTGCTGTGTTCCTGCAGGTAATAGGGGTAGAACTCGGCAAAGCTGTTGAAGCGTTCGGTGGTTTCGGCGCTCATGGCGTACCTCCTGTCATTGTTGGCCTCAGTGTATGCGGGCTGTCTCCTGCGGCCAGTGACATACAGGGCCAGTTTAGTATCCTCTTGGCGCCAGACCGTGCTGGCCAATCCATAAGAAGAACGATGAGCGAACGAACCACTTCATCCAGCTGGGCCACCAGCATCGTCCAGGGTCTCGAGCTGGGCGGTGTCGACTGCCGAGCCCTGTTTGCCCAGCTGGGCATGGATTACGAAGCCCTCAGCGACCCGGACGCGCGCTTCCCCCAGGACGGCATGACCCGGCTCTGGCACCTGGCCGTGGAGGCCTCCGGCAATCCGACCATCGGCCTCAACCTTGGGCGTCTGCCGGTGCGCCCCACGGCGTTTCATGTGGTGGGTTATGCGCTGATGTCCAGCCGCAACCTGCTGGATGGCTTTCAGCGCCTGGTGCGCTATCAGCGCATCATCGGCGAGGGCGCCGACCTCAGCCTGCAGCCGAGCCCGGATGGCTACGAGCTGATCCTGGCGATTCATGGCGATCACTTGCCTGCCGCCCGTCCCAGTTACGAGGCCAGCCTGGCCCATACCATGGCCTTCAGCCGCTGGCTCACCGGCAAGCCGCTGAAACCTCGCGAAGTGCGCTTCCAGGGCCCGGCACCAGCCGATCTGCGTCCTTATGAAGAGATTTTCCAGGCGCCGTTGCGCTTTGCCAGCGAGCGCTACTCGCTGTTGTTCGATCGCGCCGATCTGGAGGCACCGCTGCCTTCGGCCAACGAGGCCCTGGCGCAACTGCACGACCGCTTCGCTGGCGAATACCTGGCGCGCTTCTCCGATGGTCGGGTGACCCATCAGGTACGCCAGGTGCTGTGCCGCTTGCTGCCCCAGGGCGAGCCCAAGCGTGAGGCGGTAGCGCAGGCACTGCTGCTGTCCGAGCGCACCTTGCAGCGTCGCCTGCAGGAAGAGGGGGCCAGCTATCAGCAATTGCTCGACGACAGCCGCCGCGAACTGGCCGAGCAGTACCTGGCCCAGCCCAACCTGACGCTGCTGCAGATCGCCTACCTGCTCGGCTTCGCCGACCCCAGCAACTTCTTCCGCGCCTTCCGCCGCTGGTTCGACACCACGCCGGGCGAGTACCGCGCGCGGCTCTGAGCCTTCAGCGCTGGATGTGATCAGGGTGTGGAACCGCCTGCTGACCGCATTGCCTCCGCGTCACGTTGCGGGCTCAGGTAGGGTGAAGTGGCGCGATACCCTGCGCCACTCGAAGATGCCGATCGCCTGGTGCTCGGATCAGTCTGTCCAGGCAGCGTCGGCTTAGAACACCTCTTTGAACAGCGCCTGCATATCGGCCCAGGAGCGCTCGTCGGCCTCTTTCTGGTAGCCGAGGTCCAGGCCATGGCCCTTGTGTGCATCGGCATCCGGGTTGCTGAAGCCGTGCTTGGCGCCGGGCAGTTCGACGAAGCGGAAGTCGGCGCCGGCCTGTTGCATCTCGGTCTTCAACGCGGCGACCTGTTCCGGCGTGACGAAGCTGTCTGCCGCGCCATGTTCGACCAGCACCTTGGCCTTGACGCTACCCGGTGTGGCCGGTGTGGCGGTAACCAGGGCGCCGTGGAAACTCACTACGGCTGCCAGCGGTACGCCCTGGCGGGCCATGTCCAGCACCACCTTGCCGCCGAAGCAGTAGCCGATGGCGGCGAGCTTGTCGGCATCGGTTTGCGGTTGCGCCTTGAGCAGGTCGAGGCCGGCCTGGAAGCGCGCCATGGGAATGGTTGGGTTGGCCAGGGCTGCATTCATGAAGGCCTTGGCGTCATCCGGGTGGCTGGTGTTCTGGCCGCCGCCGTACATGTCAACGGCAAGGGCGCTGTAGCCGAGTGCGGCGAGGTCGCGGGCGCGACGTTTGGCGTAGTCGTTCAGGCCCCACCATTCGTGGACCACGATCACTCCGGGGCGCTTGCCTTGCAGGCTGTCGTCCCAGGCGTGGTAGCCGATCAACTGGGTGCCGTCGGCGGCGGTGTAGGGAATCTCGCGGGTCTGGATTTCGGCCTGGGCCATGCCTGCCAGAAGCAGGGCGGCGCTGCCGAACAGGCCGAGCAGGGTGTTGCGCATAGGGTTCTCCAAGCAGGTTGGTGGGCAACAGCCAAGATAGACCAAAGAAAACGATTAGCCAGCTATCGTTTTTGTCGTTATGTGCTAGTTTTTCGCCTTCTTCGGGCTCGTCCGTTCGAGAGTCGCCATGACGACATCTACACATCTTCTGCGCGGTACTGCCGCCTACCACCGCGCCACCCTGGCTCTGTTCTGTGCAGGTTTCGCCACCTTCGCCTTGCTCTACTGCGTGCAGCCGCTGCTGCCGCTTCTAGCCGCGCATTTTGCCGTCTCGGCGGCGACCAGTGCCCTGGCCCTGTCGCTGACCACCCTGAGCCTGGCCCTGAGCCTGTTGCTGGCCGGTGCCCTGGCCGAGAGCTGGGGGCGCAAGCCGGTAATGGCGTCGGCCCTAGGCCTGGCCGTGATGCTGGGGTTGGCCTGTGCCTGGGTGGACGACTGGCACCTGCTGCTGGTGCTGCGCGCGCTGCTGGGCCTGGCCCTGAGCGGTCTGCCGGCGCTGGCCATGGCTTATGTCGGCGAGGAGTTCGCCCCCGAATCACTGCCGGCGGCGATGGGTCTGTATATCGGCGGCACGGCTCTGGGCGGCATGCTCGGGCGTTTGCTCGCCGGCCTACTGTCGGACCTCGGCGGCTGGTCGTTGGCGCTCGCTGGCATCGCCGGGCTTGGCCTGCTGGCCCTGTGTCTGTTCGTCTGGCTGCTGCCGCCGTCGCGGCATTTTCGCGCCCAGCCGCTGTCGCTGCGCGGCCTGCTCGGCAACTTCGCCGCCCATCTGGGCAATCCGAAGTTGCGCTTGCTGTTCCTCCAGGCGTTTCTGTTGATGGGCGGCTTCGTCGCGCTATTCAACTACGTGGGCTTCCGCCTGGCCGCGCCGCCGTTCTCGCTCTCGGCGACGCTGATCGGCTTGCTGTTCGTGGTCTATTTGGGCGGCATTCTCAGCGCCGGCTGGGCCGGACGCCTGGTGGTGCGTTTTGGCGCGCGTCAGGTGCTGCAGGGCGGCATCGCCATCATGCTGCTCGGCGTGGCGTTGTGCGTAACGCCCTGGCTGGTGCCGCTAACCCTTGGCCTGGCGCTGTTCACGTTGGGTTTCTTTGCCGCTCACGCAGTGGCCAGCGGTCAGGTGGGCCAGCGCGCCCGAAGTGCCAAGGCGCAAGCCTCGTCGCTGTACCTGTGTGCCTACTACCTGGGTTCCAGTTTGATCGGTTACCTGGGCGGTTATATCTGGGGGCATTTCGGCTGGCTGGCACTGCTGGGCGCGCTGTCTGGTCTGTTCCTGCTGGCGATGGTCAGCGCCAGGAAACTCTGATCGGGTTTCTCAGGGTTTGGGTGGAGTGATGCCCATCGACACATAGATGCTGGTGAAGCGATCCATGCCCATCTCCGCCGGCTTGACCCACTCCACCGGTACGTAGAGCAGGCCGCCGCCCACCGGCACCGGCGCGGTCGGTACCAGGATGGCGTAGTAGTCGCGGCCATCGATTTGCAGCGGCTCGGGATTGGGGCGCAGGGCCAGCACGGCAGTGCCGTCGCCACCGAAGAAGCACCATACCGGGCTCATGGCCGCCAGGTCGGCGCTGTCCTTCTGGTCCAGCAGGCCGACGAAGCGATCCGCCAGGCCATACAGATTGCCCAGCAGCGGGATGCGCCGCAGGGTACGGTCGAACAGGCGGCTCAGTGGCCCTTTCAACCCCAGTTGCACGGCAAGGCCCAACGGGTAGAGCGCCACCACCAGCGCCAGGGTGCCCAGCAGCCAGGCCAGCAACGGGCTGCTGACGAAGGGCTGGCCGAGCCCGGCAAACAGCTTGCCGATAAAGCTGGCTGGGCCGATCAGGGTATTCAGCAGGCTCACCAGCCAGGCCAGCAAGGCCAGTGACAAGGCCAGCGGTAGTAGGGCCAGCAGCCCCGCCAGCCAGGTGGTGGCGATGGAGTTGAAGCTGCGTTTGAACATGAGCGAGTTCCTGTGGCGGGCCGCTAGGCTATGACAAAGCGTCACGAACGCCTACCGGGAAAGCGGAGCGATGCAAACCTGAGCGTTTAACGCCCCTCTTCCCAGCGGTCAGAGGGGATGGCCATTGCAGCTTGCGGCAGGAGCGTGCTCAGCGTTGTCCCAGTTTTTGTTTGCTTTGTATGACCAGCGCGATGCCGCCGAGTATGGCCACGGAGGCCAGCGCCAGGCGCAGAGTGATGGCTTCGTCGAGAAACACCGCGCCCGCCAGGGCTGCGATAACCGGCACGCTCAGCTGGATGGTGGCCGCCGTCGTGGCCCGCAACAACGGCAGCACGCGATACCACAGGGCGTAGCCCAGCCCGGAGGTGATGCCCCCCGAGGCGATGGCGTAGGCGACACCGGCGGCGTCCAGTGAGGTATCGCGGTACATCAGCAGGCTCAAGCCTAAGGCGAATGGCACCGTCAGCAGGAAGTTGCCCGCCGTCACGGCGGTCGGGTCGCTAGCGCCCTTGCCGCGCACCGAATAGACACCCCAGGCCACCCCTGCCAGCAGCATCAGCAGCGAGCCGAACAACGGCGGTGCGGAAAGCCCCGGCAACAGCAACCCGACCAGCCCCGCCAGCGCCAGCGCCAGGCCGCCTAGTTGCAGCGGCTGCATACGCTCACCGCGGTACATCGCCCAGCCGAGCATGGTGGCCTGTACCGCTCCGAACAGCAGCAGCGCCCCGGTGCCGGTAGGCAGGCTCAGGTAGGCGTAGGAAAAACCTGCCGCGTACAGGAACAGCATCGCCGCCGAAAACCAGCTGCCTTGCCGAGGCCCATGCGCGGCTCTGGCCCGAACCAGCAACCCCAGCACCAGAGCCCCGGCCAGCAGACGAATGCTGGTGAAGCTGGCCGCATCGATGGCGCTCTGCGCCAGCGCCAATCGACATAACAGCGAATTGCCGGCGAAGGCGAGCATGGTCAGAAGGGTTAGGGTGAATAGCTGTGGAGTTGGCATGGGGGCTACTTCGGATTCCTCTGCAGGGTTTCCATGTTTTGGTATGGGCTAACCAAGTTATCTGAAGTAATTGGCTATTTGTCTATATATTCGCTTGCGCTGGCTGGCGTTTGGTTCAGTGCGGCCGCAAGCGTAGCTTGAGGACGTTCCGAAGTGAGCATGGCGAACGCTTTGAATCACTTGCGAGACCGCACCTTAGGTACCTTTCGACCACATTGGTGTGAGCGCGGTGACTTGAGGTGGGCCAGACAGAAGAGGCTCAACATCCTTCAAATAAGCCGCATAACTCTCAGTTTTTAGAAAATTTTGCGACGCCTCGACGCTGTCATATTGCTGGAACGCTAAAATTGAATCCGGGTCACCGTTTTCGAAGCAATAGAAGTAAGCCATATGGCTTGAGTTGGCCGATATGGCTGGTGCCATGTGTCTTTCCCACACTTTTCGAACTTCATCTCGCTTCCCTGGCTGGGTTTTGTGTTTGATGATAAGTGCAAAAGAAGTCATTGTAACTCCGGGTTGTTTTTGGTAGTGGCTTTAATGGCTGGGTGTTAGTTATTTACTGCATGATTTCCATGTTGCGCATGCTTTAATTTGCCGTTTAACGATTAAGCTAACGGGCAGGCAAAAGCGCAGCTTTTGACTGTCCAGCGAACGAAGTGAGCGATAGTTGAGCGCATTGTTAGGTGCTTTTGCGCAGGGCTTCAATGTTGCGTTGCACGCTGAGAGGTTGAATTTCATAGCCGCTAGCAGCTTGGCCTGACCAATTAACTCCAACCAGCAGGCCATCTTGAGTTAGCCCTGGCACCCAGCGCTCGCAAAATATTGACCATTCAATAGCCACCGGAGTGAACCCTCCATAAGCCGGTAAGTTCTGGATAATTTTGAGGGCGCGCGATTCGGACGACCAGAATGGCATTGCTCTAGCTCCATCGGAGCCCAAAGGCGCAGGAAAACCGGCTTCGTCTCTAATGCCCCATACGAAGCCAGATTTAGCAACCTCGCGATAGAACGCGGAGGTATGAACAGCAGCAATACTCATATGCACCTAACGTTTGGTTAAGGGGCCGGCTTTAGCCGGTCCCGAGTGAGCGAAGCGAGCGACTTGAACCAGTTGTTAGGCTTCGCTCCGATGTGACAGAAATAGCTCGTACACTGTATTGACAAGAAGGACATAAAAATAACCTATAACCAGTGTGTAAGCTGAAAAAATAAGGAGTATTCCGAATATTTCTTTTGCTTTAGACCCCGTTAAAAGTAGTAGTGGGCTCAAGATAAAGCAGAGAGCCAGAAATATAAGTGGTGCGAAATATGATGCCTTGCGTAGGGTTGCTGGTTGGCGATTGCGCGACCAGATCAGGACGGCTAATGCAAAAATTGCGTATGGGCCGCCACCAATTACAAGGGAGATTGTTAGTACAGCCGATAGGACGAAAATTTTATTCATGGCCACTGAAATTAAAAAGAAAACCAGCGGGATTACCAATGGCGCTGTCAGACTTAATTGGAAGTAACGGGTTCCACTGAGCATGTAATGCCTAACGTTTGGTTAAGGGGCCGGCTTTAGCCGGTCCCGAGTGAGCGAAGCGAGCGGCTTGAACCAGTTGTTATGCGCGTTGGCGCGAGTTTTTGAATAATTTTGCTATGGAGATTAGCGTGTAAAGAAAAAAGATAAAAGTAACTGAGTTGAGAAAATATACTTCTGCGTACGTTATAGAGTTCCTGATATATGGTTGATATGTGCTTTCGTGAAAATTAGAAATTATGGCGATTGACGAAAGTGTGTAGATTGGATAGGCGAGACTTGCATAGAAGATTTCTCTAGCCTTGTTGCTCCAAAAGAATATGAGTGTGGCTGCTGATGCGTAAATGAAAAGTGGGATTAGGCTGGAGAGTATTATGGCTAGGCGGTACTTTGTGGTGATCGCAGATGATTCTGATAATTTAATTGCTGCGGCATCAACTAGCTGATTGTGTGCTACAAACTGGCCGATCTCATTTTTCCATGAGCTAGGGATAAGTGCTGGCTCGGTGATTATTAGCCAGCCAGCGATAAGGCCACAGATGATGCTTGCTAGAGATCGCACAGATTTCCCTTTAGTGCATAACGTTTGGTTAAGGGGCCGGCTTTAGCCGGTCCCGAGTGAGCGAAGCGAGCGGCTTGAACCATTTGTTAGGTATTCACCTCATTTCTTCTACCGGCTGCAAGCCAATGAATAAATAGAAAGGCCTGAATTGCCACTGCAATGAAAGCTCCTGGTAAATATGCAGATTCGGAACCGAAAACATGGACGAAGGCCATGCCAGTTATCCAACCAATAGGTAGGAAAGGAATAGATAAAATTATGCCGAGCATCATGATGCCGCCACCTAATAGGTTGGTGATGGGGAATATAGATGCATAAGCTAGTGCAATGGCTAGCTGTACTGTGAGAGGGCGCCACGTTTCCATGTGATACCTAACGTTTGGTTAAGGGGCGGGCTTTAGCCCGTCCCAGTGAGCGAGGCGAACGATTTGAACTATTTGTTAAATTGCATGTACTTGCATATCCATCTTGATGGACTTGGCCAGTCCGCCTAGGTCGCCATATATAGTCTTTGCATTTATGTTCATTTTTCTTAGAAGTGCGTAAATATTTTCATAGATAGAGTGCGGCACAATAAGCTTTAGTATGCGGACATCTTTATACATGTCCCTTGCAAGCAGATCTTCGATCCTTTTTTCCTTGTCTCCAGAAATCAGAAAAGTTCCTGACTGTCTGTCTATTCTGGCGTTTAACTCTAATGGTTCTGTAATCCAAACAACTTCATATGAAAAGCGATCTACCACGTCATCAAATAACTCGTCCTGCTTGCCTATAATTTCATGTCTGGTTTTCTTGAAGCTAGAGTCGCGCTTCGAGATAAAAGCCAACGACTCATCCATGATTGAGTTGTAGTCAATCGCATAAATTGCGAGATCATTTCTTAGAAGTGGGTTGTATGCTTCCAAAGCAAAGTATAAGGCCACATAAGGGCTTTCTGTGAAATCAATAAGCCGTGTTGGTGCTCCATAATGCTGCATAACAGACAGCCAGGCCAACTTGCTCTTTGGTTCATGTTCATGCCCGTTATAAATGTGGTACTTTGATTTGAATAAATTTAGGTAGTGGTCTTCAAATTTTCTAGCTAATTCGCTTGACCACTTCTCGCCAATTGTGCGCTCCAAAGTGGATTCTAACTTCCAGCTTGAATCTGCATGACCTCTATAGATAAAGCTATTCGGTAGTTCATTTATTGAGCGGATCAGATGTTCGGAATCTTTAATGTTTACTTCCGTAATCATCCTCTAACCCTCATGTATTCAGCGTGCATTTGCTCTAATACTTGCGAGCTTGTTGCGTCATTTTCAACTGCTACTACAACCGCATCACCTTTCATTTTAATGTTTTTAGCCTTGGTGCCTTTGTTAGGGATCACTCTGGCAGAAGCTGTATTCCCAGTGGCTGCGGTTGATTTTGCTACAGACTCAGCGACTTCTTCATTAAGTGCCTCACCGACAACCTCTAAGGTTCCTGATGAAGCTCCCATGCTTTGCGCGTAAACCGATAGGGGTTTTTGAAAGAGCTCATCTGCATCAACAGGATTTGGCCCTGTAAAAGTCGCCCTGAATTTTCGAATTGAATATGCGCCCCGGAGCTTATCCAGAAAGTCTTCTGGGTCTGGTATTACGTCGACTCTGATTTCTATTCCTGACTCAATTGCAACTCTGGTGGTTAAGAGCAAATCCTTAATTCTTCTAGCAATGCTTGAGGCATTCGGGGCTAATTTTGATTTTTTGGCGATGCCAAGCAATCCAATTTTTGCGTCAAAAATAACAACTGTATAGGGGCCAGAGTCATCTAGCTCATCAACAAAGTCGCCAGTTTCTTTATCGAATTTTTCAACAGTTGTCTTTGTGGTTCTGCCTACAGCAAAAGATCCTGAAACCTCATCAAACATTCTAACGTTGCCGAGATGCCATTCGCTCCCGCTCGATAAGGTGTATTCGGGTTTGTCATGAATAGATTCTAGGAAAAGCTCCATTGATGATTTGCTTTTAACAAACAACGGAAGCTGTGCTGGCTTTATAAATTTTGCTCTATATAAGTGGTATTCGCGTGTTCCCAATGCTCAATCCTCCTCTGATCTATGGGTGCAATTTAACGTTTGGTTAAGGGGCCGGCTTTAGCCGGTCCCGAACGAGCGAAGCGAGTGACTTGAACCATTTGTTAGGCCTCACTCGATGATTGGCCTGTACACCGAATTAGGTAACCACCACTCCTCAAGTACTTGGCACGCAAGCTCAGCATGCACTGAGTCTTTAGCGAAAGCCAAGTGTTCTATTGCATGTCTTATCGCTGTTTCTTGCTCGGTGGATAGAGAGCCTAGTCTTGGTGGTGTACGTTCAGGTGGGCGTAGCGAATTCAGAAGGGCATCTGTAACAACACTGCCTTTGTGGATTCTGCAGAATGCATATTGGAAAAAATATGGTAAATAATGCCGCCAAGATAAAGGGTCTAGATAACTGAGGCCCCAATGGAAGCTCTCAAGATATTCATCTGATACTTGGTCGTACTCAGATTCAAATGGTGTTGGTGTGCTGTAATCGTCAATTGCATTGCCGGCACGCAGTGACATTAATGGCGCGCAAGATGTCTCGCTATAGAAGGCTTTGAACAACTCGGTGGTTAGCGTTGAACTCATGACTAAACTGGGCCTAACGTTTGGTTAAGGGGCCGGCTTTAGCCGGTCCCGAGCGAGCGAAGCGAGTGACTTGAACCATTTGTTAGCTTTTTAATTTGCTGAGATTGGCTTCTGCGCTAAGCAATTGCAGCTCTGCATTTTCTTGATGATATGCGCGCCATTTATTGGCTAGCTCTGTGTTGGCAAGAATCCCGCGCTGGTCTAGGTCGGCTGCCTCAGGGTTGACTAACACAATTGAGTCGAATGAAAGACCTTCTTGACTCAAAAAGTTGCTCAGAAGAATTTCAAATTGCGGGGAGTTATAAGAGGCATGGCTGTTTTCGTAGTTTAGCGGTATGCCAAGAATAGGGCAGGTGGAAGTTTTGCTTATTTGCTCTTTCTTGAATGTTGTGATTATTTCCTTAACAGCCCTTCTAAATGCCATTGACACTACTGATTTATGTGAGGCAGGTTGAATGCAATGCACCCAGCTGCAATCAATTTTTGTGCCGTCAATGCGGTGAATGTACAGGCACCGATTTTTATGAAAGTCTCTTTCGACTTTTATGTGGTCTATACCTGCTCCTTTCTTTTCCTCATATTCTGAGTGAAGTGTAAATAAAGAGGCGAAGAAGTGTTCGTCGTCGAGATTTATTCTGGAGCCTGCCTCGTATTGATTTATCCTGCGTCGGGCTTCTTCTGTGGCAGAACTTTTGGTCTTAAATTGATAGCTTCCAAAGATTATCGGCTTCGCCACAGTACTCTCCTTAAAAAGCTAACTATAAGTAGACGACACAAGTGGCGTAATTTATTACGCCACTTGTGTCGCATAACGTTCCGCGCTGTCTACCAAGCCTTTGATTTTTCTCAATGCTTGTGCGGTGAACGCGACAGTTGAGAAAAGGCAAAAGGGACAGGCAGTAAAGCTGGAGCGGAACAGGATTTGTTCTCGACGCTACTGATTTGCTCATGGGCTGTCTACTGCGGTTCCGCGCAGTCTCTGGTTGGGGTCGAGATAGAACATCTTCTTCCAGCCTCGAGTGCTGTCATCCCAGCGCCAGGGATAGGGCAACAGGGTGACTATCGAGTAATGCAGGTGGGCTGGTTTGCCGCGTGCGTTGCCGCTGTCGCCGACGCTGCCGAGTAGGCTGCCTGGTAGCACGGGTTGGCCGGGCAGGGCGCTGTAGTCGTTGAGGTGGGCGAAGTAGTGCAGGCGCCATTTGGGGCCGAGCATGAGGATGACTTTGCCGCCCACGGCGAGTTCGCCGCGAAACAGCACCAGCCCGTAGGTGGGGGCGATAACCGGGGTGCCTTGGCGGGCGAAGATGTCGATACCCTTGTGGGTGCCGGAGCGGCCCCAGGGTTCGAACCAGAAGCTCTGCGCATTCCAGTCACGTGGGCTGGCGCCCTGCACGGGGATCTGCAGCCACTCCGGTGCGAGCAGCCAGGCCAGCAGCAGGGCCGCCAGCAAGTGGCGTGTGCGTGGGCGTCTCATTGCACGCCAGCGCTGCGTAGGCGGCGGATCAGTTGGTTGAGGCCTTCGGCTTTCAGGCAGAGGAACAGGCCGATCAACAACTCGATGACGGTGATCAGTTCCTGGATGGCGTATGCCGGCAGGTTTTCCTGATCGGCCGGGGTGCCGCGCAGCATGTAGATGATCCAGGCCGCGTTGTTGAAGGAGTCGGCCAGACTGCGGGCAACCAGGTAGACGCCGAGGATGCAGAAGGCGACCGACTGTAGCTCCTGGGCGTTGATGCCAGTGGTCGAGGTTTCGGTACTGGCTGGCGCCGCCAGTCGTCGAGCGATGGTTTGAGGAAATTTCAATAGCGCCAGGGCGACCAGCAGCAGGCAGGCGACTTGGCCGATGGCCAGGAACACCAGCCCGCGTACATCGCCGGGGGCGCTGACGTTGGCGACCTGATGGATGTACTGGTATTGCTGGATGGCCGTCATGAAGGTGCTGTACAGCAGGTACAGGGCAAATATGCGTAAGGCGATGGCAAGCAGGTCCGTGGCTTTCATGGTTCTTCCCTGAGTGTTGATGGTGCTTGGCTAGCTGTCCTGATGCATGCGATAGGCGCCCGGAGTCAGCCCTGTCCATTTCTTGAACGCACGATGGAAGGCCGAGGGCTCGGAGAAACCGAGCTGTTCGGCGAGAGCCTGGATGGACAGCTCGTCGCGGCCCAGGTGGTAAATGGCCAGGTCGCGGCGCAGGTGGTCTTTGAGTTCCTGGAAGCTGCTGCCTTCTTCGCGCAGGTGGCGGCGCAGGGTCTGCGGACTGATATGCAACTGGCTGGCGACGTTTTCCAGGTCCGGCCAGTGCGTGCAGTCGCGGCCGAGCAAGCGGCGGATGCGGCTGGTCAGACTGTCGCCGCCATCGGGGCGGGCCAGCAGGTCGGCCGGCGAGTGTTCGAGGAACTGCTTGAGCGTGCGTTCATCCTGCAGCAGTGGCATGCCCAGGTAGCGGCTGTGGAACAGCAGGCTGGTGCTTTGCGCGTTGAAATGGCGCGGGCAGGGGTAGAGCAGGTCGTACTCGGCGCTGTGGCTCGGCTCGGGGTAGGCGAAAGTGGCTTCGTCCAGGCGGATGCGCTGGCCGATCAGCCAGCTGCCGAGGCGGTGCCAGATCACCAGCAGGCTTTCTGTGAGGAAGTGGTCGGGGTCGTGCAGGGCGGAGCTGTCGATGCTCAAGCGCACCTGTTCGCCTTCGTGGCGCAGGCTCACCCGTGGCGCATCGGGGAACAGGTCGTAGAACAGCATGCCGCGCACCAGGGCTTTTTCCAGGCTGCGGCAGTGGATGATGGCGTGGCACATCATGGCGAAGGTGCCGCGCTTGCTGGGCACGCTGCCGAAGCCCATGTATTCGTCGTCGAGCAGTAGCCAGAGACCTTGGATCAGCTGCGAGAACTGCTCCGGCGCCAGGCGTGCGCGCGGTTCGTCGAGTAATGCCGGCTGGATGCCGAGCTCGCGCAGCAGCGGGCGGGTGTCGACGCCGTGGCGCTCGGCGCCGCGCAGGGCGGCGCGGATGAAGTGGCTGGCGATGGTGCGTTCGCGCATGGGCTGGCTCGTTCTAAGCGTGGCCGGATGGTAGGCGTTGGAGTGGGAAGGGGACAAGCGGGGTGGTGGTTTTGTCGGAGCGGCTTTAGCCGCGATGTCTCCGCTATTGCGCCGCAAGCGGGGCGTCGCTCGGTCGCTCCCGTACAGCCTCTAGCTGCTATGAGCTTGTTGTAGGAGGGGGCTTGGCCGCGACCGTCTGTGGCGCTGCCTGCGTCGCGGCCAAGGCCCCTTCTACACAAGCGATTCCGTGCAGGGGTGCCTAAGAGAATGGGTTTGGTCCCAGCCGTTAGGCTGGGTAGAGCGAAGTGAAACCCGGCATTCGTACGGCCAAGGTCAAAGCATCGCGACTGAAGCGGAGTGTCGCCCAGTCGCTCCCACAATAAAGTTGGTCTGTGCGCTGGTGTGGGTTGGGTTGATCGCCGAGAAGACCAACGTCGCATCGGCTCCGCCGCTTGGCGCCGTCGCAAAGTTCAGCCGGATCTGACCAATTGGCCTGAGTCGAGCGCGACTCGCTCCCCGCATGCGCCAGTGTGGGAGCGACTGGGCGACACTCCACTTCAGTCGCGATTGGGCAGGCCGATGAAGGCAGCCGCATTTTACAAATGCGGGGCTGTGCGCTTGCAGGGCGGGCCGCTGCTTGCCTTCACCGCAGGGCTCCGGCAATCAGGCGCTGAGCAGCTGCCAGGCCAGCAGCGCGGCCAGCACCAACGCGGTGCTGCGCCAGAACAGCACTGGGTTGCGTTCCAGCAGCGGTGGGCAGTGTTTGCGCAGCAGCTCGTTGCTGGGTTGGCGCAGCTGGTGGACGAACTCGGAGAGCTCTTCGTAGCGCTTGTATGGGGCGGGGTGCAGGGCCTTGCGCAGCACATCGTCGATCCAGGCCGGCAGCTCGCGCTCGGCATCGCGTAGCGGGCGGTAGGCCAGGCGATTCTGCGCGGCGCGGGTTCGGCACTTGGCCACGTCGGGGCCGTAGGGTAGCTCGCCGCTGAGCAGCTGGTAGGCGATCACCGCCAGGGAAAACTGGTCCGAGCGCGGCGAGCCGGCCTCGCCGAGGAAGTATTCCGGGGCCATATACTGGACGGTGCCAGGCAGTGGGTCGAGGGAGGCCTCGGGCAGTTGCTCGACCAGCCCGGCGACGCGGGACGAGCCGAAGTCGATCAGTTTGACGGTGCCGCTGGTATCGATCAGCACGTTATCCGGGCGCAGGTCCTGGTGCAGCATTTCCAGGCGATGGAAGGCCTGCAGGCCGCGGGCGATCTGCTCGATCAGGCTGCGCGCCCTGGCCAGGCCGGGGCGCGGGTTGTCGATCAGCCACTGGCGCAAGGTCTGACCTTCGACGTATTCGCAGACGCTGTACAGGTAATGGCGTTTGCGCGTTTGCGCGGGGGCCTTGAGCACGTAGGGGCTGTCGATACGCCGGGCGATCCATTCCTCCATCAGCAGGCGTTCGAGGTGTGATTGATTGTGTTGCAGCTCCACGGACGGCGCCTTGAGCGCTACCGGCGTGTCGCCGTCCAGGGCCAGGTAGACATGGCTGCGGCTGCTGGCGTGGATCTCGCGCACGATGCGGTAGCCGTCGAACTCCATGCGTGGCTGCAGGTGCGGCGCCAGAGCCAGTTCGTCCAGCTGCTGCTGCAGTTCGCTGGCCTGCTGGGCTGGCAACTGCTCGATGCGCAGCAGCTGCACGGTGAGGTTGTCGTCGCTGCCGTTGTGGTAGGCCGCTTCGACCATGGCCAGGGCGGCACCGTCGAGGTCATCGCCGTGCTCGTGCAGCAGGGCGATCTGAGTGGCGCTGTCGAGGTGTTCGTGGACGCCGTCGCTGCTGAGCAGGAACACATCACCCGGCTCGACGGCGAAGCTGTGGTAGTCCAGTTCCAGATGCGGGCTGATGCCGAGGGCGCGGCTGAGGTAGCTGGTCTCGCGCGAAACCCACAGGCGATGCTCTTCGGTGAGTTGCTCCAGGCTGCCGGCGCGCAGGCGGCAGACGCGGGTGTCGCCGGCATGGAACAGGTGCGCGGTGCGCGCCTTGATGACCATGGCGCTGAGCGTGCAGACATAGCCGCGGTCCATGTCGTAGCGGTACTGGCTCTGCCGGGTCTGGGCGTACAGCCAGGAGTTGATCGACATCAACACGCGCTGGGCGGATTTCTTCACCGACCAGGCGTCGGAGGTGCAGTAGTAGTCGGCTAGGAAGCTGGCCACCGCCGCCTCGCTGGCGATGTGGCTGACCGCGCTGCTGCCGATGCCGTCGGCAATGGCGATGGCGATGCCCTTGCTGGACAGCTGCGGTTGGCAGGGTACGCAGGCGCCGTGGAAGTCCTGGTTGTCTTCCTTGCGGCCCTTGGAGGAGTGCTGGCCGAGGGAGACGGCGAGTTGCGGCGGTGCTTGCTCGTAGATCATGGGCCTCCCATGGTAAGGGCGGTGTAGCGCTGGGTTCGCCAAGTGGCTAACCCAGCCTACGTCAGCGCACGGCCCCGCGAGGGGCCGCCAGGCTTAGCTGAGGGCGCGCTTGGGCGCGGTCTTCACGTGGGTGGCGTAGAGGGTCAGGCCGGTGAAGGCCAGGCCGCCGACCAGGTTGCCCAGCGCAGTGGGGATTTCGTTCCAGATCATGTAGTCCATCACCGAGAAACCACCGCCCATGATGATGGCCGAGGGGAACAGGAACATGTTCACCACCGAATGCTCGAAGCCCATGAAGAAGAACAGCATGATCGGCATCCACATGGCGATGACCTTGCCGCTGACCGAGGTGGAGATCATTGCGCCAACCACGCCCATGGACACCATCCAGTTGCACAGCATGCCGCGCACGAAGATGGTCAGCCAGCCGGCCAGGCCGTATTCGGCATAGCCCAGGGTACGGGCCTCGCCGATGTGGGCGATTTTCTCGCCGACCGCGCCGGGGGAGGTGGAGAACCCGTAGGTGAAGACGAAGGCCATCATGAAGGCCACGGTCAGTGCCCCGGCGAAGTTGCCGGTGAACACCAGGCCCCAGTTGCGCAGCACGCCTTGCACGGTCACGCCGGGGCGTTTGTCCAGCAGGGCCAGGGGGGTGAGGACAAACACCCCGGTGAGCAGGTCGAAGCCCATCAGGTAGAGCATCACGAAGCCGACCGGGAAGAGGATGGCACCCACCAGCGGCGAGCCGGTCTGCACGGTGATGGTCACGGCGAACACCGCGGCCAGGGCTAGGATGGCGCCGGCCATGAAGGCGCGGATCAGCGTATCGCGGGTGGACATGTAGATCTTCGACTCGCCGGCGTCGACCATCTTCGAGGCGAACTCAGAGGGGATTAGGTAGGACATGCGGTTCTCTCTTCTGTCAGGGGGAGCTGTATCACCGAAGCGGCGGCCTGGGTGTGTGTGGCATGTGCAAAAAAAAGGCGCCTGGAACCTTGCGGTGCCAGGCGCCGTTGCCTGTTCGTACTTCGTTGTAATTCTGTTGCCGAAGACCCCGGAGGGCCGCTCGATCGCCGTTGACCGAACAGGCTGCCACTGCTGCGAGTGGCGTTCGGGATGGCTAATGCAGGGCCTGTGCCAGTTTCGGAGAATGGCCGCCAGGCCTTTTGTTTCAGGGTTTTCTGCGACTGCCGAGCGGTTGCGCACGCTGTGCGATGACTGCTCACGGTGCAGGTGTTGCCCCGATCTGATGCACGCTCAGGGTCTGCTCGAGCCTGCTACTCGTGGCTAAGGCGGTTGTCGAGCTGCTATCAGGAAATCAGCACTTTGTGGAGGCGATTGCCCTCCCGCGCAGCTGAACGGCTTTATGTAGGAGGGGCCTTGGCCGCGACGCTTCTACGCTGCCCCGAGACATTGCGCTGCAGCTGCGATGAGGCAGGCCAGGAAAGGCGTGACCGTGGGAGCGGCTTTAGCCGCGATTGGCGCAGCGGCAAAGCATCGCGACTGAGGCGGAGTGTCCCAGTCGCTCCCACGATCCGGCGCTAGGCCAGCAGCGCCACCGATTTGATCTGCGCCCACAGCTGCTGGCCGGTGTGCAGGCCGAGCTGGTCGCGCGAGTAGCGGGTGATGCGCGCCAGCAGTGGTGTGCCGTGCATGTCCAGGCGCACCAGCACGTGGGCGGGGTTGTCCGCCTCAGCCAGGCTGTGCACGGTGACTGGCAGCAGGTTGAGGATGCTGCTGTGCTCTGGCCGGTCCAGGCTCAGGCTGACGTCGCGAGCCTGCACCTTGAGGCGTAGGGTGGTGTCGTTGGGCTGCGGCGCATGGGCGATGCGCAGGCGTTGCTCGTTGCCCGGCAGGGCCAGGTGCAGCAGCTGGTAGTCGGCATCGTGGCCGGTTACCCGTGCCTGCAGCACCACGCCGGCATCCTCGCTCTGTGCCAGGGGCAGGTCGAGGCGGGCGAGCAACTGTTCGACCGGGCCGCTGGCTCGTACTGTGCCGCTTTCCAGCAGGACCAGGTGGTCGGCCAGGCGCGCAACTTCATCGGCCGCGTGGCTGACATAGAGGATGGGCATGTCCAGCTCGTCATGCAGGCGTTCCAGGTAGGGCAGGATTTCCTGTTTACGCTGCGGGTCGAGGGCTGCCAGGGGTTCATCCAGCAACAGCAGACGCGGGCTGGTGAGCAGGGCGCGGGCGATGCCGACGCGCTGCCGTTCGCCACCGGACAGCCGCGCCGGCAGGCGTTCGAGCAGGTGCTCGATGCCGAGCAGGGCCAGGGCCTGGTCGAGGTCGATGCGCCGTTCGCGGGTCGGGATGCGCTTGCGGCCGTATTCCAGGTTGCCGCGCACGGACAGATGCTCGAACAGGCTCGCCTCCTGGAACACATAGCCCAGGGCACGGCGGTGCGGTGGCAGGAAGTGCCCTCGCTGGCTGTCCTGCCACAGCTCGCCATTGATACGCAGCAGGCCGTGGGGCGGGCGTTCCAGACCGGCGACACAGCGCAGCAGGCTGGTCTTGCCGGAGCCGGAGGGGCCGAACAGGGCGGTGACGCCCCGGCCGGGCAGGTCGAGGTCGACGTCCAGCTGGAAGTCGCGATAGGGCAGGCGCAGTGCGATCTGCAGGCGGTCGCTCATGCTTCAGTACCTCGCCGGCTGTGGTCGACCACGCCAGTGCAGGGCCAGCAGGATGGCGAAGGAGAACAGCAGCATGCCGCCGGCCAGCCAATGGGCCTGGGCGTACTCCATGGCTTCGACGTGGTTGAAGATCTGGATCGACACCACGCGGGTCTGCTCCGGGATATTGCCGCCGATCATCAGCACCACGCCGAACTCGCCCAGGGTGTGGGCGAAACCCAGCACCGCCGCGGTGAAGAATCCGGGCCTGGCCAGTGGCACGACGACGGTGAAGAAGCAGTCCAGCGGGCTGGCGCGCAGGGTCGCGGCGACTTCCAGTGGGCGCGTGCCGATGGCCTCGAAGGCGTTCTGGATGGGCTGCACCACGAAGGGCAGCGAGTAGAACAGCGAGCCCACCACCAGCCCGGCGAAGCTGAAGGCCAGGGTACCCAGGCCGAGGCTCTGGGTGAGCTGGCCAATCGGGCCGTGCGGCCCCAGCGCGACCAGCAGGTAGAAGCCGATTACCGTCGGCGGTAACACCAGGGGCAGGGCGACCAGGGCGCTGATCGGCCCCTTCAGCCGCGACTGCGTGCGCGCCAGCCACCAGGCCAGCGGCGTGCCGAACAGCAGCAGGAGCAGGGTGGTCAGCGTCGCCAGTTGCAGGGTCAGCCAGATGGCGCCGAAGTCGGCACTGGACAGGGGCATTGCGCGTCTCTTCTTCGTTTGGTTGCGCGGCCTGCGCATGTTTCTGGGTGCGTTACAGCTTCCCGTGGGAGCGGCTTCAGCCGCGACGCTTCTGCGTTGCCTTATCGCGGCTAAAGCCGCTACCACTGGGGGCGTTCATCTGCAATTCAGCGCTCTAGTGACACTAGCGGAGTTGGTTATCCGGCCGCTACGGCTGATACCCGTAGGCGCGAATCACCTCAGCCGCCTTGTCGCCCTGCAGGTACCCGATCAGCGCCTTGGCCGCCGGGTTGTCCTTGCCCTTGGCGAGGATCAGCGCGTCCTGCCTGATCGGGTCGTGCATCTCGGCCGGCACCCGCCAGGCCGAGCCGCCGATGATCTTGCCATCTTTATAGATCTGCGACAGGGCGACGAAGCCCAGCTCGGCATTGCCGCTGGCGACGAACTGCTGGGCCTGGGCGATGTTCTGCCCTTCGACCAGCTTCTTCGCCACGGCTTGGTTCAGGCCCAGCTTGACCAGCGTCTGCATGGCGGCGAGGCCGTAGGGCGCGGTCTTCGGGTTGGCGATGGCCAGGTGCTGGAACTGACCGCTCTTCAACACCTGGCCGCTGTCGTCGACAAAACCTGCCTGGCTCGACCATAGCGCCAGGGCACCGGTGGCGTAGGTAAAGCGCGAGCCCGGCACGCTCTCACCCTCGTTTTCCAGCTTGGCCGGCGTGCTGGCATCGGCGGCCAGGAACACCTCGAAGGGCGCGCCGTTCTTGATCTGTGCATACAGCTGCCCGGTCGCGCCGTAGGCCGCGAGCACCTGGTGGCCGCTGGCCTTCTCGAAGTCGGCAGCGATGGCCTGCATCGGCGCGGTGAAGTTGGCGGCGACGGCTACGTGCACGGTTTCGGCATGGGCCTGGCCGGACAAGACGGCCAGGGTCAGCAGGGACATCAGACGAAGGCGAGGGCGGCGTTGCATGACGGTTCCTTGGGTAGCGGCTGGGGCGGCGCACTATCGTAATGTTTTTATTTATATAACGCTCGCGATGAAGTCGGGCAGGGAATTTTTGTGGGAGCGGCTTCAGCCGCGATAGGCCTCGCGCACTGAGTTTGGTTTGCGGCCGAAGGGGCTCTACAGGTGTAACGACTGGATAACCGGCAGGAACCTGGAGTCGGCGGCATCTGGCCTCCCGCCTGCGCGGGAGTGACGATGAGTGGTGTTCAGCGCTTTCTTCGCTACGAGGAGTGTCGCGCCAAGAAAAACGCCGCGCCTGTGCTAAGCAGGTGCGGCGCTTTCTTGAACGGCGTAGCTCGGCTCACCGTCATTCCCGTGCCGGCGGGAATCTAGATGACCGTGGCACGTGGGCTCCCGCTTCCGCGGGAGCGGGGGCACATGGTTTCAGCTCAGGCCGATTTCCACAGTGTCGCCGTGCAGGCGCACTGGCCATACCGGCAGCTGCTGCTCCGGGTATTCCAGGCAGCCGCCATCGTTCAGGCGGAAGTGCTGCTTGTACAGCGGCGAGGCGATCACCAGTTCGCCCTGCAGGTGACCGACGATGCCGCGGCCGATCACGTTGGCGCCGGACTTGGGATCGCGGTTGCCGATGGCAAAGACCTGCTGCTCGGTGTCGGGCAGGTAGATCAGCGCCACCTGCTGGCCTTCGACGCAGGCGACCACGCCGGAGTTGGGCACCAGGTCGGCGCGCGAGCAGAGGGTTTTCCAGGCAGCCTGGGCGGGAGTGGCAAGGGTACTGGTCTGGCTCATCACACGGTCTCCACGGTTACGGGGATCAGTTCGAGTTCGTTGTCACGGGCCGGGCGGCGTTGGCCGCGCTCGCGGACGAAGTGGATGTCCGGGTCGCCGCCGCTTTCGTTGACGAAAGTGCGGAAGCGCTTGAGCTTCTCCTCGTCTTTGAGGGCGTTGGCCCACTCGCATTCGTAGCGGTCGACCACCAGCTGCATCTGCGCTTCCAGTTCGGCGGCCAGGCCCAGGCTGTCGTCGATGACCACTGCCTTGAGGTAGTCCAGGCCGCCCTCCAGCGACTCGCGCCATACCGAGGTACGCTGCAGCCGGTCGGCGGTGCGGATGTAGAACATCAGCACGCGGTCGATGTAGCGCACCAGGGTTTCGTCATCCAGGTCGGTGGCGAACAGCTCGGCGTGGCGCGGGCGCATGCCGCCGTTGCCGCACACGTAGAGGTTCCAGCCGTTCTCGGTGGCGATCACGCCGATGTCCTTGCTCTGCGCCTCGGCGCATTCGCGGGTGCAGCCGCTGACGGCGAACTTGATCTTGTGCGGCGAACGCAGGCCCTTGTAGCGGTCTTCCAAGTGCAGCGCCATGCCGACGCTGTCCTGCACGCCGTAGCGGCACCAGGTGCTGCCGACGCAGCTCTTCACGGTGCGCAGCGACTTGCCATAGGCGTGGCCGGTTTCGAAGCCGGCGGCGATCAGTTCGCCCCAGATATCCGGCAGTTCGTGCAGCTGGGCGCCGAACAGGTCGATACGCTGGCCACCGGTGATCTTGGTGTAGAGGTCGTATTTCTTGGCCACGGCGCCGATGGCGATCAGGCCCTCCGGGGTGATCTCGCCACCCGGGATGCGTGGCACCACCGAGTAGGTGCCGTTCTTCTGCATGTTGGCCATGAAGGTGTCGTTGGTGTCCTGCAGGGCCACCAGCGCCGGGTTCATGATCGGGCGGTTCCAGCACGAGGCGAGGATCGAGCCCACCGCCGGCTTGCAGATGTCGCAGCCGACATGGCCCTTGCCGTGCTTGGCCAGCAGTTCCTCGAAGCTCTCGGTGCCCTCGACGCGAACGAAGTGGTAGAGCTCCTGGCGGGTGTAGGCGAAGTGTTCGCACAGGCTCTTGTCGACTTCCACGCCGCGGGCGGTCAGTTCGTGCTCGAACACCTGCTTGAGCAGCGCCGCGCAACCGCCGCAGCCGGTGGCCGCCTTGGTGCAGGACTTGATGCCGGCCAGATCCGTGCAGCCACCGTCGATGGCGGAACAGATCGCGCCCTTGCTGACGTTGTGGCAGGAGCAGATGGTGGCGGTGTCCGGCAGGGCGTCGGCGCCGAGGGCCGGAGCGCCGTCACCGACCGGCATGATCAGGCTGGCCGGGTCTTCCGGCAGCTTGATGCCGTTCTGCGCGTACTGCAGCAGGGTGTCGTAGTAGCTGTTGTCGCCGACCAGTACGGCGCCGAGGACTTGCTTGCCGTCGGCGGACACGACCAAACGGCGGTAGCTGGCCGTGGCCTCGTCGATGTAGCGGTAGCTCTTGGCGCCGGGCATGGCGCCGTGGGCGTCGCCGATGGAGCCGACGTCGACACCGAGCAGCTTGAGCTTGGTCGACATGTCTGCGCCGAGGAAGGGTTGGCCTTCCTGGCCGCACAGCTGCGCCGCCACCAGGCGGGCCATCTGGTAGCCCGGGGCGACCAGGCCGAAGATGCTGCCATTCCAGGCCGCGCATTCGCCGATGGCGTAGATGCGCTCGTCGCTGGTCAGGCACTGGTCGTTGATCGCTACGCCACCACGGGCACCCAGCTCCAGCTCACAGGCGCGGGCCAGGGCGTCCTGCGGACGGATGCCGGCGGAGAACACGATCAGGTCGGTCTCCAGGAAGTCATCGCCGGCGAAGTTCATGCGGTAGCGGTACTCGCTGCCGGCACTGATGCTCTGAGTGGCCTTGGACAGGTGTACGCCGACGCCCAGGTCCTCGATGCGCTGCTTCAGGGCTGCGCCACCGAAGTCGTCCAGCTGCACCGGCATCAGGCGCGGGGCGAACTCCACGACGTGGGCTTCCAGGCCCAGGGACTTCAGGGCGTTGGCCGCTTCCAGGCCGAGCAGGCCGCCGCCGACCACCACGCCACGGCGCTTGCCCTTGGCGGCGGCGCGGATGCCGTCGAGGTCTTCCAGGGTGCGGTAGACCAGACGTAAGTCGCCTTCGGCACCTTCGATCGGCGGCACGAAGGGGTAGGAGCCGGTGGCCAGCACCAGTTTGTCGTAGGTGAAGGCGCCCTTGGCGGTGATGACTTCGCGGCGGGAACGATCGATCTCCAGCACCGGGGTGCCCAGGTGCAGGGTCAGGCCGGCCTTCTCGTAGAGGGCGGCATCACTCATGGCCAGGGATTCGGCGTCGCGGCCACCGAAGTACTCGGACAGGTGTACGCGGTCATAGGCGCGCTGGCGCTCTTCACCGAATACCAGAATCTGGTAGTGATCCAGAGCACCGCTCTCGAGCAGCTGTTCGACGCAGTTGTGGCCAACCATGCCGTTACCGACGACGATCAGCCTTTGCTTGTCAGTGGAGGCGACTGTGGTGTTCATAGTTGTTCCCGGCCAAAGCTCATCAGGTTTTTCCGCGGCAATAAAAAAGGCGCCTGAAACCTCGCGGTTCCAGGCGCCTTTGCCTGTTCTGTGGATCTCGTCGGAGAGATCGTTGTGCCCGCCGCCTGGATGCGACTGCTCGATCGCCTTTGATCGATTGGGCGGCCCGATACCCTGGGCTTGATCGATCATTAGCATCGACTGTGCCAGATGTTGTGAAAGCCAGTGCTGGTGCGGCTTGCGCGTGAATCGCGGGCAGTTTCCCTGCAGCGCGGAGGGCGCTTTCAGGAACCAAAACGGTGCGCGCGCGGCACTCCTGCCCCGCGCTGATGCCAGTTGTGCCGGCGTGCGGCGGCGTTGGTTCCGCCCCGCGCATGCGACTACTATCCGCCCGAACGGCAGAACAGCAGGACGGCAATGAAGCTCGACGGACGACTCTGGATCACCCGCAACGGCAAGAACCTGGCAGGCCAGGGGCGCATCGAGCTGCTCGCGCACATTGCCGAGAGCGGCTCGATCACCCAGGCGGCCAAGGCCATGGGCATGAGCTACAAGGCGGCCTGGGATGCGGTGGACGCCATGAACAACGCCGCCGGCAGCGCCCTGGTGCAGCGCTCGGTGGGCGGCAAGGGCGGGGGCGGTACGCGCCTGACCGAAGCGGGGCAGCAACTGATCGAGTCTTACCGGCGCTATCAGGAGGAGCACCGGCGCTTTCTCGAACGCCTGGGTGAAGACCTGCAGCTGGAGTCGCTGCTGCAGCTGATGGAGCGCCTCAACCTGCGCAGCAGTGCGCGTAACCAGTTGGCCGGGCAGGTACTCAGCGTGCAGGCCGAGGGGCTCAACGACCGGGTCGAGTTTCAGTTGGCCGGCGGCCAGGTGTTGCACGCGCTGATCACCCATGCCAGCACCGCGCGGCTCGGGTTGGAGGCGGGCGCCCAGTTGTGCGCGTTGATCAAGGCGCCCTGGGTGCATCTGCTGGCTGCGGACGCGGCCTCGGGCAACGGCGACAATCGCCTGCATGGCCACCTGGCTGAATTGCATGCGGACGCCGAGCACACCGAGGCGGTGGTCGAACTCGACGGGGGTGGGCAGCTGGTCGCCGTGCTCAGCACCGCTCAGGCGCAGGGTCTGCAGGAAGGGCAGGCGGTGCAGCTGCTGATCGACGCCGAGCAGATCATTCTCTGCGCCTGAGCCGAGGCGGCAGGCATTTCGCGTCCGTACGCAAACTGACTCGCCGGACTCTTTGCCCGGGTGGCTTTTCCTCGACGCCGGCACTGGCTAAGCTCGCGGTTCCCGCACATGCAGCAGAGGCTTTCCCATGTCGCAGCAACGGCCAGCCGCCGATATCGCCCGGATGATCCTCGACGGTTTCGACGACTATCGCGCGCACTTTCGCGAGATCACCAACGGCGCCCGTGCGCGGTTCGAGCAGGCCCAGTGGCAGGAAGCGCAAGCCGCCTCGGCTGCGCGGATCAACCTCTACGAGGAGAAGGTCGCCGAAGTCAGCGAGCGCCTGCGCGAGGCCTTCGCCGATGAACAGCTGCTGGACATCGACCTGTGGCCGGTGGCCAAGAGCGCCTACATAAGCCTGATCAACCTGCGCAACGACGATGAGCTGGCCGAGACCTGGTACAACTCGATCTTCTGCGGCCTGTTCAGCCATGACCAGATCAGCGATGGCTGCATGTTCATCCACACCACCCGGCCTTCGCTGCGCGCCCAGGAACGCACGCCGCAGACGCGCACCTACCACCCGCGCGGCGACCTCAACCAGGCGCTGCGGCAGATCTTCACCGACTACCGCTACGGTGTCGGCTACGAGGATCTGGAGCGTGATCTGGGCAAGCTCGAACAGCAGCTGCGCAGCAACCTGCCGGACTGGGTGTGCAAGGACCAGGCGCTGACCATCGAGCTGTTCTCCTCGACCCTGTATCGCAACAAGGGCGCCTACCTGGTAGGGCGCATCTTCACCCCGGACGAGCAGTGGCCGCTGGTGTTCCCGTTGCTGCATCGCGAAGGTCAGGGCATTCAGATCGATACGCTGATCACCGACGAGTCGGAAGTCTCGATCATCTTCTCTTTCACCCGTTCCTATTTCATGGTGCGGGTGGACATTCCGGCGGAGTTCATCGGCTTCCTCAAACGCATCCTGCCGGGCAAGCACATCGCCGAGCTGTACACCTCGATCGGTTTCTACAAGCACGGCAAGTCGGAGTTCTACCGCTCGCTGATCAATCATCTGGCCAACACCGATGACCGCTTCATCATGGCGCCGGGCGTGCGCGGCATGGTCATGAGCGTATTCACGCTGCCGGGCTTCAACACCGTGTTCAAGATCATCAAGGATCGCTTCTCGCCGTCGAAGAACGTCGACCGCGCCACGGTGATCGAGAAATACCGCCTGGTGAAGAGCGTCGACCGGGTAGGGCGCATGGCCGATACCCAGGAGTTCGCCGACTTCCGCTTCCCCAAGGCCAAGTTCGAGCCCGAGTGCCTGGCCGAACTGCTGGAAGTGGCGCCGTCCACGGTGGAGATCGAGAACGGCGACACCGTGCTGATCCGCCACTGCTGGACCGAACGACGCATGACCCCACTAAACATCTACCTGGAGCACGCCAACGAGGCGCAGGTGAAGGAGGCGCTGGAGGACTACGGCCTGGCCATCAAGCAGCTGGCCGCCGCCAACATCTTCCCTGGCGACATGTTGCTGAAGAACTTCGGCGTCACTCGCCACGGTCGGGTGGTGTTCTACGACTACGACGAGATCAGCTACCTCACCGAGATCAACTTCCGCCGCATTCCGCCGCCACGCTACCCGGAGGACGAGATGGCCTCCGAGCCCTGGTACTCGGTGGCGCCGCTGGATGTGTTCCCAGAGGAGTTCCCGCCGTTTCTGTTCGTCGATCTCGGCCAGCGCCGGTTGTTCAGCCAGCTGCACGGGGATCTGTACGACGCCGACTACTGGAAAGGCCTGCAGGAGGCGATCCGCGCCGGCAAGGTGATCGACGTGTTTCCCTACCGGCGCAAGGCGGATCTGATCGCCTGAATTGAGTGCGGCTGGAGAGGCCGCACTTTTTTTCAGGTTATTTGATGGTGGCCTTGTGCTGTATCGGTACGTATGTGCTAGACCAAATGGGTGTTAGTCGTGCAGTCCTCTGCCACCATTACCCAGGGATGGTCAGCCCATGCGTCAGAACCTGCCTGTCACTCAGCGCGAGCGTACCTTTACCGATGCTGAGCGGTTGATTTCCACCACCGACCTCAACAGCAAGATCACCTACGTCAACGATGCCTTCGTCGCGATCAGCGGCTTTTCCCGCGAGGAGCTGGTCGGCGAGCCGCACAACATCGTGCGTCATCCCGACATGCCGCCAGGGGTGTTCGGCCACATGTGGGAGACCATCAAACAGGGCAAACCCTGGATGGGCATCGTCAAGAATCGCTGCAAGAACGGCGATCATTACTGGGTCAGCGCCTATGTGACGCCGATCTACGAGAACGGCAAGATGTCCGGCTACGAGTCGGTGCGCTCGGTGCCCAGCGAGGCGCAGAAAAGGCGCGCCGAGGCGCTCTATGCGCGGCTGCGTGCAGGCAAGCCGCCGGTGCCGAAGCTGGAATACTGGACCTATGACATCGTGCGCTCCTGGCCGCTGATCCTGGCGGGGCTGGTGATACTCGCCGGCCACTGGGTGCTCAGTGGCCCCTGGCTGCTGGCATTCATTGTCGCGGTGATGTTTGCCCTCGGCTCCTACCAGCTGTACAGCAAGCGCCAGTTGATCCGGGGGACCCTGGCCGAGCATCCCAAGGCCTTCACCAGCGCCCTGGTCGCACTCACCTACAGCGACAACCGTGGCGCCCAGGCGCTGCTGGACATGGCCATGATCAGCGAGGAAGCGCGCCTGCAGACGGCGCTGACCCGTCTTGAGGATGCCGGCGAGAACGTGCGCAAGCGCGCGGCACAGTCGTCCGAGCTGTCGCGCTCCGGTGCCGATCTGCTGGAGCAGCAGCGCAGCGAGACGGATCAGTCGGCCACCGCCATCAATGAAATGGCAGCCACCATTCAGGAGGTGGCGCACAACGTCCAGAATACCTCGCATGCGGCCGAGGAAGCCGATCGCCTGGCCCAGCAAGGGCGCAGCCTGGCTGGTGGCAGCCTGCAGGCCATGCAGCAGATGGCCGGCGCGGTGCAGGAAATCGGTCAGGCGGTGAACGAACTGGCTTCCTCGACCCAGTCGATCGGCAGCGTCGCCGATGTGATCACCTCCATCGCCGAGCAGACCAATCTGCTGGCCCTCAACGCCGCCATCGAAGCGGCTCGGGCCGGCGAGCAGGGTCGCGGCTTCGCCGTGGTAGCCGACGAAGTGCGGGCTCTGGCCGGGCGCACTCGCGAGTCCACCGAGCAAATCCACCAGATCATCTCTTCGCTGCGCAGTGGTGCGGACAAGGCGGTGAACACCGCCAGTCGCGGCCAGGAAATCTCCCGCGACAGCGTGCGCAGTGTCGAGGAGGTGCGCGAAGCGCTGGATGGCATCAGTCAGGCGGTCACACGCATCACCGGCATGAGCCAGCAGATGGCTGCGGCCTCCGAGCAGCAGGCGCATGTGGCTGAAGACATCAGTCGGCAGATCACCCGTATCGCCCAGCTCTCCGACCACAGCGCCGGCCAGGCCCAGCAAGGCGTGGGTATCAGCCAGGAACTGGAGCAGATGGCCGAGTACCTGCACAGCCTGGCGGAGCGCTTCAACCGCTGATGGCGGCAACCTCCGCCGCCTGTGGCACACTGCGCGGCGGAGGTTGCCTGTCATGTCCCGTGTTCGTTGCGAGCGCTGCGCTCGCCCGCAGAGCCACTGTCTCTGTCACCTGATTCCCCGTCTGTCGAGCCGTACCCGGGTGCTGATCCTGCAGCACCCGGACGAGGTCGGGCATGCCCTCAATACCGCGCGTCTGGCTGCGCTCGGCCTGGAAAATGCCGAGCTGAAGGTGGGCGAGACTTTCGCCGAGCTGCAGCAGTGGCTGGACCCCGCCTACCGCACCTGCCTGCTGTTTCCCGGCGAAACGGCGCAGCCCCTGCCACTGCCCATGGCCGAGGCAGATGACCGGCCTTTGCTGCTGGTGGTGCCGGACGGTACCTGGCGCAAGGCACGCAAGCTGCTGCACCTCAATCCCGTGCTGGCTGCGTTGCCACGGGTTTGCCTGCCTGCCGGCCTGACCTCGCGCTACCGCCTGCGCAAGGCACCAGGCGAGGGGGCGTTGGCGACCATCGAGGCGATAGTCGCGGCTCTCGAACTACAGGAAGCGCCACGCTGCTTCGCCGAATTGCTGCGGCCTTTCGAGGCCCTGATCGAAGGGCAGATCGCAGCGATGGGGCAAGAAACCTTCAGGCGTAACCATGGCGGCTGAGCGAATACGGTATCCGGCCCCGTATTCGCCAGGCCGCGGCCCGCGATGAAAATGCGCGGCTCATGACCGCCGCAATAAGTGCTTGACCTCAAGTCAACTTGAATTTGTAGCCTCAACTTACGCCTTCTCAGAGGCTTCTATAGGTTCAGATTCCTGGAGCGCACGTCATGAAGAAAGTCGCCATCATCTACCACAGTGCCCATGGGCATACCGAGTTCATCGCCGAACAGATTCTCGCCGGGATTGCCACTGTTCCGTCCGTCCAGGCAGACCTGCTGCAGGCCCAGGCGCTGCTGAAAGAGCCGGATGCCTTGCTTGAATATGACGGATTCATTCTCGGCTCCTCCACCTACTTCGGTGGGGTTAGCGCGCCGTTCAAGGCCTTCATGGACGCCACCGGGCCGCTGTGGCGTCATCAGCGCCTGCGCGGACGCCTGGCGGCCGGCTTCAGCGTTTCGTCGCTCGCCTCCGGGGACAAGCAGTCCACCTTGCTGTCGCTGTTCGTCTTCGCCATGCAGCATGGCCTGCTCTGGGTAGGCAACCCGGTTCTTCCCGAACAGCTCAATGGCGTCCCCGAAAACGAGGCGGCTAACCGACTGGGTTCCTGGTCCGGGCTGATGGCCCAGGCCGAGAAAGCCTCGCCCGGACATGCCTTTGTGCCAGGTGATATCAAGACGGCTCGGATGTTTGGCGTGACCTTCGCGAAGACGCTACTGCGCATGCAGGATGCTACGGGCCACCAAGGCCAGGAGGTGGCGTGATGATTCCTGTCAGATACACGCCAGTGCTGTTTGCCCTGATCCTTTCCGGGCTTATGTCGCTTCTGGTTTCTGCCGTGTCCACGCTACGGGTACTGGGCGCCGGTCCGGGCTTCATCGAAACCTGGTTGAGTGCCTGGCTGGCGGCATGGCTGTTCGCGTTTCCGACTGTGCTGCTGGTCGCTCCGTTGACGCGTCGCTTGGTCGGCTTGCTGACCCGCCCCGAGTAGCGCGTCGCAGCTAGCGCTCGCGAAGCGCCTCGGAGCGGGCCTTGAGGACCGGCTTGAGCAGGTAGTCGAGCACGCTCTTCTGACCGGTGACGATGTCGACGGTGGCGACCATGCCGGGGATGATCAGCAGCGGATGCTCGTCGCTGCCCAGGTGGCTTTTGTCGGTGCGCACCTGGATCAGGTAGAAGCTGTTGCCTTCCTCGTCGGTGATGGTGTCGGCGCTGATCAGCTCCAGCTTGGCCTTGAGCCCGCCGTAGATGGTGAAGTCGTAGGCGGTGAACTTGACCATGGCCTTTTGCCCGGGATGCAGGAAGGCGATGTCCTGCGGGCGCACGCGAGCCTCGATCAGCAGGTTGTCTTCCAGGGGCACCACTTCCACCATCGAATCGCCGGGCTGCACCACACCGCCGATGGTGTTGACCTTGAGCACTTTGATCACGCCATGTACCGGCGAGACGATGGTGGTACGGCTGACCCTGTCCTGGATGGCGACACTGGTGGAGGTGATTTTCTTCAGTTCGGTGCGGACCTCGTTGAGCTCTTTCAGCGCTTCGGTCTGGAAGGTCAGGGTCGATTCCTTGAGTTTGCTCTCGATCTCCTGCATGGCGGCTTCGGCCCTGGGGATGGCCAGGGTGGTGGCATCCAGGGAGCCGCGCATCTCAACCGCGCTACGCCGCAGGCGCAGAATCTCCACCTCGGAAATGGCGCCGGTGCCCACCAGTGGCTGCGACATGTTCAGTTCCTGTTGGATCAGGCCAAGGCTGGAGCGGTACTGCTGGGCCTTGGCGCGAAACTCTGCCAGCTCCTGGGTTTTCTGCCGCAGCTGTTCCCTGAGGGTGTTCTGCTCGCTTTCCAGGCGCCGCTGGCGTGAGCTGTACAGGGCCATTTCGTCCTCGACCAGTTGCGGTGCCTGCTGCACCAGTTCCTCCGGTAGCGCCAGCGGTCGGCCTTCGGCTTCGGCACTGAGTCGCGCGACCCTGGCCTGCAGTGCCAGGCGGTCGGCTTCGGTTTCGCCCTTGTTGGAAATGAAACGGGTGGCATCCAGGCGCAGCAGCACGTCGCCTTTGTCCACCACCTGGCCTTCGCGGACGAAGATCTCGGTAACGATGCCGCCTTCCAGATTCTGGATGACTTGCACCTTGCTGGACGGAATGGCCTTGCCTTCGCCGGTAGTGACTTCCTCCAGCACCGCGAACTTGGCCCAGAGCAAGGCCACGATCAGGCAGATGCTGACGCTCCAGACGGTGGCCCGGGCCAGCCAGGGAGAGTCTTCCAGCATCGCGCCATCCACTTCCGGCATGAATTCGGTGTCCTGCTTCTGCCGGTTGAGGCTGCCGAAGTAGTCGCGCAGGGATTGGCTCAGGTCCATGGTCTCGTCTCCTGGCTAGCAGGCGGTTGAAAAACTACCTGCGTTGCCTGGCCGTTGTTAAAAACAGCCTCAAAATGCTCATTTACAGCTCGTAAACTGCGCTTTTTTCGGCTGTTTTTGCCTAGGCCAGCCTGCCTCGCTAACGTTTTTCAACAGCCTGCTAGACGGCTGCAGGGCCGACTCGGCCCTTGCGCAGGGCGTCGATGACGGCCTCTTTGGGACCATCGGCGACCACGTGGCCGTAGTCCAGCACGATCAGGCGATCGACCAGGCTGAGCATCGAGTTGCGGTGGGTGATGAGCAGCAGGGTCTTGCCCTGGGTCCAGCTGTGCAGCTTCTGGCGCAGGGCGTCTTCGCTGGAGTTGTCCATGGCGCTGGTAGGCTCATCGAGCAGCAGAATCGGTGGGTCCAGCAGCATCGCCCGGGCCAGCAATACCGCCTGACGCTGGCCACCGGAAAGCAGTTGGCCACGTTCGCCCACCGGGCGATCAAAGCCCTGTGGGTGCTGTCTGGCCAGGTCCGATACCCCGCAGAGGTCGGCCACTTCCAGCATGCGGCTGTCACTGACGTAGCGAGCGCCTAGGGTCAGGTTGTCGCGCAGGCTGCCAGCCAGCAGCGGCAGGTCGTGGGCGACGTAGCCGGTCTGGTGGCGCAGGTCGGCGACGTCGAGCTGGCGCAGGTCGAGACCGTCGAGCAGGATCTGCCCCTCGTCGGGGGTGTAGAAGTTCATGATCATCCGCGCCAGGGTGCTCTTGCCCGAGCCGCTGCGACCGATGATGCCGACCCGTTCACCGGCCTTGATGTGCAGGCTCACCTTGTTCAGGGCCGGGATGCTTTGCCCGGGGTAGCTGAAGCTCATCTGGCTGATGTCCAGGGCGCCTTTCAGGCGCGTACGCTCCAGGGGCCGTTGTTTGGTGTCGCGTTCTTGCGGCAGGGTCATCAGGGCATCGGTGCTGGTCATCGTTAGCCGCGCCTGCTGGTAGCGGGTGATCAGCCCGGCGATCTGCCCCAGTGGCGACAGGACCCGGCTGCCGAGCATGTAGCAGGCCACCAGCGCACCCACGCTGAGGTGGCCGGCGATGATGATGTAGACCCCGGACACGATGGTGGCCATGCCGGCGAATTGCTGGAGGAACATGGTGCCATTGGTGGCCAGGGCTGCGAGGAAGCGCGAATGGCTATCCAGTCGGGTGAGGGCGCCGTGGGTTTTCTCCCAGCGGTGCTGGCGCTCGCTCTCGGCACTGCAGGCCTTGAGGGTTTCCAGGCCGCCCAGGGTCTCGATCAACAGGGCCTGACGCTCGGCGCCCAGAGCCAGGCTCTTTTGCACCGTGTCGCGCAGGCGGCTCTGGATGATCAGGGCGAAGATGGCAGTGATGGGGAAGGCCAGCAGCGGGATGACCACCAGCCAGCCGCCGAGCAGGCCGATGACCAGGATCATCAGCAGCGAGAAGGGCAGGTCGATGAGGCTGGTCAGGGTCACCGCCGTGAGGAATTCGCGTAGCCCCTGGAAGTCGTGAATGCTCTGGGCAAAGCCGCCGACTGTGGCGGGGCGGGCTTTCATCGACATACCGGTGATGCGTTCGAACAGCGTGGCGGAGAGCACCACGTCGGTCTTCTTGCCGGCCACATCCAGCAGGTAGGCGCGCAGTACCCGCAGCAACAGCTCGAAACCGGTGCCGATGAACAGACCGATGGCCAGCACCCAGAGGGTGGAGGTGGCCTGGTTGGGCACTACCCGGTCGTAGGTCTGCATGACGAACAGCGGCACCATCAGGCCCAGCAGGTTGATCAGCAGGCTGGCCAGTACGGCATCGGTATACAGCCAACGCGACAGCTTGAGGGTGTCGCGGAACCAGGCTTCGACCCTGGGTACCAGGGGCGTGCGGACTTCTTCCAGTTCGTGGCGCGGTTTGGCGAAGAAAGCCTGACCACTGTATTCGAGGGCCAGGTGATCGCGGCTGACCCACTGCTCGCCGCCTTCGGCTTCGCAGGGCAGGATCAGCAACTGGTTTTTCGGGCCCATCTTGCGCAGTACGGCGCTGCGGCCGTCTTTCAGCAGCAACAGTACCGGTAGGTTGAGAGGGGAAATGGCGCCGAGTTCGCGCCGCAGAATACGCCCCTGCAAGCCGGCACGGGCCGCCGCACGTGGCAGCAGCTCGGCACTCAGTCGCTGCTCCGGCATCGGCAGGCCAGCTGTCAGGCTGGCGCGGCTGGCGGGGCAGTCATGCAGGGTACAAAGGATCAACAGACCGTCGAGCAGCGGGTCGTCGTGACTCTGCCGCTGGTCGTCGGAGGGTCTCCGCTCCATGGTGGTCAAGTGCACTACTCCTGAGAGGCTGCCCGGCCCTGGAGCCGGGCAGCATCTTCGCCGGGACTACTTCATTTCCGGCAGGCGGGCCTCGCTCTTCACTTCGGTGAGGGCTACAGCTTCGGCCGGTAACACGACGTTCTGCTTGCGCAGCAGCTCGCCCATTGCAGACAGCAGGCGGTACATGGAGAACTCTTCGGTGTAGCGCACCTCGGTGTAGCGACGGTTGGCGGTGAAGAGTTCGTTCTCGCTGTCCAGCAGGTCGAGCAGGGTGCGTTGGCCCAGGCCGAACTGCTGCTGGTAGGCCTCGCGTGAGCGTGCCGAGTAGTCGGCATAGTCGCGGGCTTTATCGGTCTGCTTGCGCGCGTTCTCCATGGCGTTCCAGGCGAGCATCAGGTTCTCGTTGAGAACCCGCAGGGCGTTGTTACGGATATCCATGGACTGGTTGATCTGGTGTGCCGCCGATTGCAGGCGAGCCTTGTCGCGCATGCCGTTGAACAGGTTGTAGTTCATCACCACGGCGGCGCGCCAAGTGTTGTAGTGGCCTTCGTCGCCCTGGGTGTTGTCGTCGGCAGTGGTGGCCAGTTCGAGATCGAAACGCGGGTAGAAGGGTGCTTTGGCCACTTCATACTGCTTCTCGGCGGCATACACATCGGCCTGGGCAGACTTCAGGTAGGGGTTGTTGTCCATCACGCCCTGGCGTGCCGTGGCAAGGTCTTCAGGGATTTCGCCCTTGATGCTGGCTGGCGTTTCCAGCTCATCGGGCATGCGCCCGGTGGCGCTGAAGAAGTTGGCCTCGGCGTCGGCAAGGTTGACCTGCTCGGTGTAAAGGTTGTTCTCGGCCAGGGCCAGGCGGGCCTTGGACTGGTCGAGGTCGGCGTTGCTGCCGACGCCGCGATCACTGCGCAGGGTGATCTGATCGTTGACCCGCAGATGCGCCTGCAGGTTGTTCTCCGCCAACGCCACCATCTCGCGCCGCTTGAGTACGTCCAGGTAGACCTCGACGGTGCGTAGCGCCAGGCTCTCGGATGTGCCCTGCACATAGTAGGCACGCGAGTCGACCACTGACTTGGTGCGCGCGACTTCGTTAGGCGTGTTGAAACCGTCGAACAGCATCTGCCGCAAGCGCAGCTCGGCATCGCGATAGTTCAGCGTTTCCTTGTTGTGATCCCCCAGGGCCCGGGTGCTGGGGCTGTCGGTCTGCTCGCGACCATAACCGGCCAGCAAGTCGACGGTTGGTAGATAGCCGCCCTTGGCCACTTTCACGTCTTCGTCCGCGGATAGGCGGTCGTTCATGCTGGCGTGCAGCTCAGGGTGGTTGTCTATGGTGCTCTGGATGGCTTCCGAGAGAGTCATGGCCTGGGCCTGGCTACAGGCAATAGCCAGGAGGATGCTGCTGCATAGCGGTGTGAGAGCGCGCATTGGATTGCTCCTTTATTTTATGCTCTGTTCCTGTCGCCAAAAAAGTGACGGTTCTTGCCCGGTGTTGGCGGGTCGGGCCTATAACTTCACAGCTAAGAACATCCTCCAGTGTAGCTAAGAAAAAATTGGCACAAGGTTTATGAGAAATAAGTCTTATGCACTCTGTGAGAACGGGCACATTGTTTCTTCTGTAAGCCGCGAAAAACGGGCATTTAAGGTCGTTTCGTAGCTAAGGCAGATGGTCAAACAAGATTTTGAGAATAAGGGGCGGGGATGTAGCTGGTGGAGTAGTTCGGTGCTGTAAGGGCGACACTTTTTTGTCGCGTTTGAAAATGCTTAATCGCGCCGTTCGATTTTTCAGCGTTCTCTTCGCACGTAATCCCCGGTTCGAAAGGTGGTTTGGCCCTTTTGAAACGTGTCGGCGGTGGTCGGCAGTTGTAGTGCGGAGGAAGGAATCATGGCTACTTTAATTGGTGTCGTCAGCCAGGTTGTCGGCGAGGTCTTTGCGGTAGCAGGCGATGGAACGCGTCGACCGCTAGTCGAGGGTGATCGTGTCTACGCCGGCGAGCAACTGGTAACCGGTGCCAGCGGCGCGGTTGCCGTCAGCATGAGCAATGGCGAGATGCTCACGCTCGGGCGTGATAGCAATCTCGGACTCAACGAACAGATGCTCGCGGGTGCCGATGGTTCCAACACCGCGGTACAGGATCAGGCGCCTCCCACTCCTTCCGATTCCGATCTGACCGATGTCGAGCAATTGCAGGCTGCAATCCAGGCCGGTGTCGACCCGACCCAGGAAGGTGAAGCCACTGCTGCAGGTCCGGGCGCCGGTGGCGCTGGCGGGGGTGGTGGAGGCTTGGCTGGCAGTGGCCACAGCTTTGTCCTGCTGGGTGAAGTAGGTGGCGCGCTTGACCCTACCATTGGGTTCCCTACCGAGGGGCTGAACACTGGGCCGGAGTTCCCTGACCCCGAACCTATCGTCACTGCCGAAGTGGATTTCCTTCCAACGGTTGAAATCATCTATTTCGATGAGGAAGGCCAGGTGGTAACAGGGCCTGGGATTGTCGAGGAGGCTGAGCTCGATGGTGCTGCTCCCGGTAACGTGGACCATCAACCAGGCTCCAATGCCGGGGTTGGGCCGGAAAGCATTTCTGGTTCCCTGCTGATCAACTCTCCGGACGGCATTTCGGCGATTCAGGTGCTGGACACCTTCGGCGTGTGGATCAATGTCCAGGGCGGCGGTACGGTTCAGGGCAAGTACGGCGTGATCGAATTCGATGCGGCGGGTAATTGGACCTACACCTTGACCGATAACACGCTCGACCACTCCATTGCGGGGGCGGTTGGGGCGGATGATCAACTGCTGGATCCCTTCTCCGTACGCGTCATTGATGGCGACGGAGATGTTTCTCCGGCGGTGCCACTGAATATCGCTATTTACGACGATGGCCCGGCCATTCTCGACTTCGAGATCGATCGCCACTTCAAGGTCATTGCCGATGAATCCGTTGGGCTGCATGGCTCGCTGCAAAATGAGCTGTGGGGCAAGCAGGTTCCATTCGATGAGATATTCCAGACGCCCAGCCCAGATGGCATGACTGCCATCGGTTTCTCGAAAGTGCCTGGTGCATGGCTGTTCAATCTGAGCGTTGACCCAGGTGCCGATGGCGAGGCCTCCAGGACTTTCAGTTTGAGCCTTGGCGGTGAGGGTGAGTCGGAGGGAGGAGGTGTCTACTCCGGGCTGAGCGCGACCGATGGAGGTGCCATCAGCCTGTACATGGATGGCGCTGATGTGATCGGCAAGGATGCGGACGACGATATCGTTTTCCGGGTGCACATCGACGAAGGCACCGGCAGCGTGACGTTGTGGCAGTACGAGGCCATCGATCATGGCTTTGACTGGAACAACCACGACAGCCTCAAGACCATCACCCAAGGTGCGCTTAATGTGAGCGTGACCATCGTCGATGGCGATGGCGACCCGGCAGCCTCGGATGTTCTGGACCTGGGCAATGTGATTGGTTTCGAGGACGACGGCCCGCAGATCACCTGCTTCACGCTGGAAGAGTGTGCGCGGATCATTGTCGATGAGTCCGTGTGGATCACAGGCTCGACCCAGAGCGAGCCTGGCTTTGCTTTTGCGGCCGACGAGTTCGGACACTGGTGGGGACCGGACGGGACGGTCATCGGCTACGCCAAGGTGGACGGTGACGACCTGTTCAAACTGACGGTCGACGGCGGTTCCGACAAGGAAGATACCAGCAAGCGCACCTTCGAGTTCAGCTTCAATAATGCGGTCTATTCCGGGCTCTATGCCACCGAGGGTGGGGCTATCAAGCTCTACGCCGACGGTGACGACGTGGTGGGCAAGGATGCCACTGGCGATATCGTATTCCGGCTGCACATCGACGAGGACGATGGCGACGTCACCCTATGGCAATACGAAGCGATCAAGCATGGTGCCGATGGCAATGATCACGATGCCTTGAAGACACTCACCGATGGTGTCTTGAAGGTCAAGGTGACGGTCTACGACAACGATGGTGATTACGACAAGGCCTATGTCGATGTAGGCAAGGCCATTGGCTTCGAGGATGACGGGCCGAAGATCACCTGCTTCGAACTGGGCTATCGCGCCCATGTCGTGGTGGACGAATCGGTTGGCACCGGCGGCTCGACGCAAAGTGAAGTGGGCTTGGTACGGCCCAATGATGAATCCGGGCATACGTGGGATTCGACACTGCACAAGCCGGTGATCGGCTATGCCCAGGTCTGCGGCGATGACCTGTTCAAACTGACGGTCGACGCGGGCTCCGACAAGGAGGACGTCAGCAAGCGCAGCTTCGAGTTCAGCTTCAGCCAAGGCGCACTGTCGGGGTTGAGTGCTACCGATGGCGGCATCATCAAGCTCTATGGCGATGGTGATGACGTGGTCGGCAAAGACGCCAGTGGTGACATCGTGTTCCGCCTGCACATGGATGAAAGCAGCGGCGATGTCACGCTGTGGCAGTACGAGGCGATCAACCATGGCTGGGATGGCAATGACCACGATGCTCTGAAAGAGCTGGCTGACGGGGTGCTGAAGGTCAAGGTGACCGTCTATGACAAGGACGGTGATTACGACAAGGCCTATGTCGATCTGGGCAAGGTGATTGGCTTCGAGGATGACGGGCCGAAGATCACCTGCTTCGAACTGGGTTATCGCGCCCATGTCGTGGTGGACGAATCGGTTGGTACCGGCGGCTCGACGCAAAGTGAAGTGGGCTTGGTACGGCCCAATGATGAATCCGGGCATACCTGGGATTCGACACTGCACAAGCCGGTGATCGGCTATGCCCAGGTCTGCGGCGATGACCTGTTCAAACTGACGGTCG
>NZ_LSOF01000018.1:168335-194318 GCF_001592875.1 Pseudomonas sp. BMS12
GGTTGAGTGCTACCGATGGCGGCATCATCAAGCTCTATGGCGATGGTGATGACGTGGTCGGCAAAGACGCCAGTGGCGACATCGTGTTCCGCCTGCACATGGATGAAAGCAGCGGTGATGTCACGCTGTGGCAGTACGAGGCGATCAACCATGGCTGGGATGGTAATGACCACGATGCTCTGAAAGAGCTGGCTGACGGGGTGCTGAAGGTCAAGGTGACCGTCTACGACAAGGACGGCGACTACGACAAGGCCTATGTCGACCTGGGCAAGGTGATTGGCTTCGAGGACGACGGGCCGAAGATCACCTGCTTCGAACTGGGTTATCGCGCCCATGTGATTGCGGATGAGTCGAAAGGTATTCTGGGTTCGCTCCAGGATGAACCGGGGCAGGTCTTGCCTGCGGATGAATGGTTCCACTCACCGGGCCCGGACGGGGCTGTAATTGGCTACGCCAGAGTGGACGGTGATGATCTGTTCAAGCTGACGGTCGATGCTGGCTCCGATAAAGAGGACACGAGCAAGCGTACCTTCGAGTTCAGCGTCAGCAATGGTGCTTTCTCGGGGCTGTATGCCACCGATGGTGGGGCGATCACGCTCTTTAACAACGGTGATGACGTGGTCGGCAAGGACGCCAATGGCGATATCGTCTTCCGTCTGCGCATCGACGAAGACGATGGTGATGTCACCCTGTGGCAATACGAAGCCATCAACCATGGACCGGATGGCAACGACCACGATGCTCTGAAAGAGCTGGCTGACGGTGTACTGAAGGTCAAAGTGACCGTCTACGACAAGGACGGCGATTACGACAAGGCGTATGTCGACCTTGGTAAGGTCATCGGCTTCGAGGATGACGGCCCTGCGGCCGGCCTCAGCTTTGCTTTCGTCGATGAGGACGGCAACGCAGCCTATGGCGCCTCCACACTGCCTGATCGACTGGTCGGTGGCCCGGATGACTCAAACTTCAATGTAGCGGACACCGGCAGGTTGGCTATCGATGCGGGCTCCGACGGGCTGAAGAGCGTTGCCTTCGCGGAAGGCACCGCCCACACGCTCTTTGGCCAAGTGGTCGAGTCCGGTGGGCATGAGGTGATGCTGGACTGGCAGGCTGCGCCGGGCGATGCGGGTGGCGTGCTCGAAGGCTATTACATGAATGGCGATGTGCGGGTATCCGTCTTTACCTTGGAGCTTGCCGCCAACAACCTCGATTACACCTTTGCACTGCATCAACCGCTCGATCACAACGTCCCGGGTACTGAGGACGAGCTGTATCTGAAGCTGGACTTCACCGTGACGGATGGAGATGGCGACACAGCCGATGGTGTCGTGAAAGTGGTGGTGGACGATGACACCCCGGTACTTAATGACAACTCCATCGAGTCCTGCCTCACCGTGACCTATGAGGGCGGTGACGCCGGGTTCTCCAACAGCTACGGCTACTACATCAAAGCCCCGGATGGCACTCCCACGGTGGGGGCCATCATCTGGGCCAATGTCCACGACATAGCGGTGGGTACATCCGCGACTGTGAGTGGGCTCAATCCCGAGGATGTCGGGTTCTTCATCATTCCTAACGGAGCATCCTTCAACGGTGGTGTTGCAGGGTATGCCGATGGCGCTGCCCTCACCTTTGTAGAGGGTGTCGATGGTTGGCAGGCCTATCTGGGCGGTGTGCCGCTCACCGGCGACGGCGGTGCCAATGCACTGTTCGACAATCCGTTGCTCAACCCGACAGATGATTCGCATGTGCAGGACAATGCCGCTCCCGGCAACGAGAACTGGGAGGATGTTCACGTCGGTGGCGACAGCGACTTCAACGATGTCAATGTGCAGGTGCAATGGAAGAATCTGGTTCATGAAGACAAGCTCTCTGTTCTGGATGCTCCTATTCCTGCTCCGTACGAGGGCAACGAGGAACTCAGTCAGTCGCTTGTAGCAACCGGTGGTGATGGAACACTGCTGTCTTTGGTGAACTTCGGTGCGGATGGCCCGGGTACGGTTTCGCTGATAGATGGCGACGTGAATGCTGTCATGAGCGGTGCAAACCCAGGGCTGACCTCGGGTGGGGAACCACTGTTCTATTCAGTCTCGGGTGGTGTGCTGACCGCCTATGCCGGTGAGGGCGGCGATCCGGTGTTCAGCCTGTCGGTCACCGAGGGTGGTGGCTACACCTTCACCTTGCTCGGCCCGCTGGACCACGATGCTACCCCGGCCACCGACAATGACCTCGATACCCTGGTCGCCAATGCCGGTATCGATTTCACCCGGGTGCTGAACATCACCGACTATGACGGCGACCCCGTCGACCTCAGCAATGCCAGCGGTCGCTTCGTGATTCGGGTGGAGGACGATGCGCCGATCGCGACTTGCGATGCAGCCTGCTTCACCGAGCAGGCGGCCACTACCAACATCCTCATGGCATTCGACTTCTCCAATTCGATGTTCTTTGATGCCGAGGGCGGTGGTAATCGTTTCGAGGCGATTTATGGCGCTGTCGACGATATGTTCGCGGCTTATGACGCCCAGGGCGACGTCAATATCCGCATCGTCGGCTTCAGCAATGGCGCTGCAGAGGGCAATGGTCTCTGGACGTCCGGCTGGTTCTCCTCGGCTACCGCGGCAGCGCAGTGGCTGCTGGATACCTTCAATGATCCGGGGCGGTCGCAACCGGGTGGCACCAACTATGAGGCCGCCCTGGATGCAGCCCGTGCGGCCTGGGCGGATGGGACACCCACAGAAGGTAGTAACGTCGCCTACTTCATCACGGATGGCTACTCCAATGGAGGCGATACCTACGGAGCCACCGGTGACTGGAGCAACTTCCTGACGGACGAGGGCTTTATCGGTAACTATGTGGTTGCCGTTGGAGGCAGTGGTGACGTTGACGATGACGGCACACTGTTTGACCTGGCGGAACTCAATGCCATAGCTACAGGTGCAGGTGGCGAGGTGATCCTCGCTGACTTCGGCTCAATCGCCGAGGATCTGGCCGGCACCGCGGTGCTCAATCAGCTTGAGGGCAACCTGGTGACCGGTGACGCACATGGTGGCGTTGCAGACCTCTCCGGTGCCGATGGCTGGCTGAAAGATGATGATGGCAACGATGCGCCTCTGGTGTCCGTCAAGTTCGACCGCAATGGCGATGGCGACTTTGACGATGCGGATGAGTCCTATGACATCGCTCAGGATGGTCCGACCCTCATCGACCTGGGAGGTGACCTCGGTTCAATCGAGTTCTATGCCAATGGCCAATACGTGTACAAGGCGGGTGACCTGCCGGCTGGTGAGCAAACGCTGAACTTCCAGTACACGGTGATGGACAATGACCGCACCAGTTCTACTGCCTGCTTCGAGCTCAACCTGAAAGGCATTCAGAACACCCTTCCGCAGGTGGGTGAGGCCATTGCCCGGGTTTCCGAGGAAGGACTTTCGACCCCGGCGGCGCCCTATGAGGGGTTGGAAGACAATGTCGGCCACCTTTCCGGAGATGACACAACCAATGCGACTTCGGTCATCAATGGGGTTATCAGCATCTCTGATGCGGATGGCGATGCCCTGACGGTCACCCTTGCAGCACCGGCTCCGGGCGTATTCATGTCGGGAGGTGTGCCGGTCGTCTGGAGTGGCGATGGTACCAATCACCTGGTCGGTACTAAGGGTGTTGGTGGCGTGACGATTCTCGAGGTTTCCGTCACTGCGGATGGCCACTACAGTGTCGAGCTGAAAGGCCCGGTCGATCATCCCTACCAGGGCGAAGGAACTGCCGGCGAGGATGTTCTCAGCCATGACTTCATCGTGCAGGTCTCCGATGGTACCGGCATGAGTGAAGGCAAGATCACCGTGCAGATCGAAGATGATTCGCCGGTGGCCAATGCCGTTACCAAGACTGGCCAGGCCGCGGTGGGCACCGACACCAACCTGCTGATCGTGCTGGACGTTTCCGGCAGCATGGGTGACCCGGCCAACGTGGGTGGCATGAGCCGTCTGGAAGTAGCCAAGAGCGCTCTGCTGGAGCTGTTTGAGCAGTACGACGCACTGGGTGACGTCAAGGTGAGCCTGGTGACATTTGCCACAGGTGCGACCACCAATCAGGTCTGGGTCAACCTTAGCGATGCCAAGGCTGCGGTACTGGCGCTCAACGATGGTGGCAACACCAACTATGACGCGGCGTTGATCAACGCTATCAATGCCTATGGCCAGACAGGCTCCAGCGGCGGCAAGTTGACTGGCACCGATGTGCAGAACGTTGCCTACTTCCTGTCCGACGGTTACCCGAACGAGCCAGGGTCGGATGCAGGGATTTCGAACAGCGACGGTACTGCTACCGACTGGCCGACCGCATACAACGACACGTCCGGCAATAACAACCAGGCCTCCGAGGAGCAGACCTGGATCAACTTCCTCAATGCCAATGACATCCGCGCCTATTCGCTTGGCATGGGCACCGGCGTTGATGCCGGCGCGCTGAATCCGATCGCGTACGACGGCAGCACAGGCACCAATACCAACGCCATCGTGGTGTCCAACCTCAACAACTTGACTGCGACTCTGGTCGCGACTGCCCAGGCCAGCCCGATCAACGGCAACCTGAAAGAGAATGGTGGCGGCTTCGGTGCCGACGGCGGCTTTGTGCGCAGCCTGACGGTGGGGGGTAACACCTACACCTATAACGGTGCTGGCGCCATGGTGGGCGCTACGCCGGGCGCCACCTTCAACAGCATGACCAATGTCCTAACCATCGTGCTGGCTGCGAGCGCCGGTACGCTGGCCGTGAACATGGACAGTGCTGCATTCACCTTCACCCCGCCCGATAGCATTGGCTCCGGTGGTATCGACCAGTCCATCGGCTTCGTTCTGCAGGACTTCGATGGTGATTACTCCGGTAACACGCTGTCGTTGCATATCGATCCTGCACAGAGCGTAACCGTGGTGCGTGATGACCTGGTGCTGACCAACCAGACCACCATCAATCTGCCTGACTGGACGCTGCTGCACAACGACACCGGGCCGAACAGTGCTACCCAGAGCATCACGGGGGTAGGCAGTTCGTCAGGTCTAACAAGTCTGTCCCATGGTGGCGGCAGCACACTGATCGTCGATAACGCCACGGCGGGTGGCTCGTTCGCCTATACCAACTCGGTCTCTCCAACCGACGAGGGGCATGTGGATGTGGTGCGCAGTACGGGCGACGTCATCAATGGCACCTTCCGGGACGAGATCCTGATTGGTGGCGCTGGTGCCGACACACTCAATGGTGGCGATGGCAATGACATCCTGATCGGAGGTGGTACGCCCATCGCGGTGTCTGTGGCTGCCAGTGTCACTGCTGATGGCGCGAGCTCGTCGTCCAATGCGGACTTCTTGCACTTTGCCTTCATGTCGGGTGGTGCGGGAGATTACATCCAGAGCATTGCAATCAACTTGCAAGGCGGTTTGGACGGCAACGCCACCTTTGACAATGACTGGGGCCCCAGCTTCAGCGGTCTTAGTGGGTTGAGCTCAGGTGATATTTCCTACTCGGGAAATACCAGCCCGACGCTGACCTTAAACTTCGCCGCTGGCAAGTTTGGTTTGGGTGACAGTTTCAACCTCAACATAGATGTTGATAACTTGAACCCCAGTGATCGTGGGATTGATTTTGCCGGTCGGCAGGTCGAGGCAACTATCACGCTGCAAGATGGCCGTACTCAGACGGTTACCTTCGTGGCTACTGATGGTACTGACGGAAATTCGGCAGCGGATGACGCCGCCGTGGCCAACTTCAACCTGTCGCCGCTTTCAGACCTGCTCAATGGCGGCAATGGCGACGATCTGCTGATTGGCAGCACGGGTGTGGACATCATGACCGGAGGTGCCGGCAAGGATATCTTCGCCTGGCAGCCTGGTGGACTGGGTGGCGGCGCGGATCACATCACCGACTTCCATGTGGATACCAGTGGTGTAACGTCCGATGCCTTGGATCTGTCACAGCTGCTTACCGGGCTGTCGGCGACTCCCAGTGGCGCGGAGCTGTCCAATTACCTGACGTTCACCTTTGGCGGAGGTTCGACAACTATCAACGTGGATGCCAACGGTTCCGCAGGTGGAGTTCAGACTGATCAGACCATTATTCTGGATGGCGTCAATCTATCCAGTGGCTCCTACTACGGCAGCACGGATGCAGGCACGATCATCTCTGGGTTGCTCGACGATCATGCTTTGAAGGTGGCTTAAACTCCACATCTACGTTCGGCCCGCTACCCTTACCAGGTAGCGGGCCTTTTCATGCCTGGAGGAAGCCACATGGTGTACGTGCAACGGGATGCGGATGGACGGCTGCTGCGGGTAGAACACGACCCCTTCGAGGACATGACCGAGACGCTGGCGGTCGAGAGTGAGGAGTTGCACAAGTGGATCGCGACCCAGGAGGAGGTTCGGGAGCGCTTAGCCAGCCTCAAGGACTCCGACCTGGAACTGGTTCGGGTGCTTGAGGACGTGGTCACCGCTCTGGTCACCAAGGGTGTAATCCGCTACACCGACCTGCCCGAGGCCGCAAGGCGCAAACTGGACCAGCGGGCCGTGACCCGTGCCGAGATCGAGGGTTTGAGCGGCCTGCTGGGCGACGACGACAATCACTTGATCTGATGCCTGCGGGGCCAGCAGGCTGGTCGTTCGCCGTCAGGGCTTGAGCCAGGCCAGCAGCACGTCCAGCAGGCGGTTGGCGAAGGCCCACTCGTTGTCGTACCAGGCCAGGACCTTGGCCAGGTTGTCGCCCTGTACCCGGGTATGGTTCAGGTCGACCACGCAGGACACCGGGTAACCATTGAAATCGCTGGAGACCAGCGGCAGGTCGTTGCATTCCATCACGCCCAGCGGCAGCTGGCGGGCGGCCTTTTGCAGGGTGTCGTTGAGCGCCTCGCGGCTGGTGGGGTGTTCGCTGGTGAAGGTCAGGTCGAGCAGCGAGACGTTGCTGGTCGGCACGCGCACGGCCAGGCCGTCCAGGCGCCCGGCCAGTTCCGGTATCACCAGGCCGATGGTCTTGGCCGCACCCGTGCTGGTAGGAATCATCGATACGGCAGCGGCGCGTGCCCGGTACAGGTCGCTGTGGGTCTTGTCCAACAGGTTCTGGTCGTTGGTGTAGGAGTGCACCGTGGTCATCAGGCCCTGGCGGATGCCGACCGCGGTGTGCAGCACTTGGGCCAGTGGTGCCAGGCAGTTGGTGGTGCAGGAGGCGTTGGAAACGATCTGCTGGTTGCCCAGCAGGTGATGATTGACGCCGTAGACCACGGTCAGGTCAGCAGTATCCAGGGGGTGTGAGAGCAGTACCCGTGGCGCTCCGGCGGCCAGGTGCTGTTCGGCCAGTATGCGTTTCTTCAGTCTGCCGGTGCAGTCCACCACCACATCCACGGCCAACTGTTTCCAGGGCAGCTGGGTGATTTCCTTCTGGCCGATCAGGCGGATCGACTGGCCACGCACTTGCAGGATGTCGTCGTGCAGGTCGACCTGGCCGAGGAAGCGGCCGAAGGTCGAGTCAAAGCGGGTCAGGTGGGCGAGGGTGGTGAAATCTCCGGTCTCGTTGATCGCTTCCACGTGGATCTGATTTTCCAGCCCGCGCTCGAACAGGGCGCGGAGCAGGGCGCGACCAATGCGCCCGTATCCGTTAAGGGCAATACGCAGCATGGCAGTCTCCGACTGTCTGGGTCCGCCTTGAGCATAGGCGGCCTCACACCAGTCTGCGTATGAATGCCGGTCCTCGCCTCAGCGGCGCGCGCCACCGAACGAGGCACAACCGCGCTGCACCTCGCCATTGATGCGCAGTTCGGCACTGAGATGCTGCACGCTGCCACTCATGCTGTCCGTACAGCGCTGCGGGGCCAGCCAAAGCTCCAGGCGCTGGCCGTTGGCCTCGCTGCTGAGGTTGAAGCGGCCTTCCGGTAGCTGTTCTTCTAGGTAGGGCACCGCCAGTGGCGCCTGGCCTGGGCGTAGCAGCACCAGGCCTTTACCACTGACGCCCAGGCTCCAATCCGGTTCATGACCGCTGGCGCGCAGCAGCAGGCGTTCGAAGCCTGGCTCGTTGCAGCCTGGCCCTTCGCCTTGTAGGCGATAAACCTGGGTTGGGTGCATCTCGCCATCCACGCCCTGGCTCTTGCTACCGGTTACATTACCCAGCAGGTCGACGAACAGACTGTCGTGGCCATCGGCGAACAGGCCGGCAGCTTCTCGCACGATCTCGCTGCTGCCGTCGTTGACCACTTCGATAGTTCGCTGCTCGTTGCAGGGGTTCAGCAGCAAGCGCCCCTGAGCCTGGCTCAGCTGGCCCTGCAAGCGCTGCGGTGGGGTGGGGGGCGTGCTGTCATACACGCTGAACATTTGGCAGCCGGCGAACAGTGGCAGCAGGGCGAAGAACAGGTGGCGGGTATTCATGGAGCTCTCCTTGCGACAAGCGGCCAAGTTACCCAGAGGCAGGCCGCAGCTCAAGGGCGCGCGATCTGCGTTTGCTTGTATAGTCGCAGCCGGGCAGCCATGCTCAGTGCAAGTACCCCGGATGTGATCATGGACAGAAGCACCGGCTCAGGCCTTTCCTTCGCTAAACGTATCTATCTGCCGCGCAGCATCGGCCTGGGCATAGGTTTCTTCTGCGTTGCCGCGGCTATGTGGCCGCTGCAGCCCGCGCCGTGGGTCTGGGCACTGCTGCTGTTCAATGGTTTTCTCTGGCCGCATCTGGCTTTTCAGTGGGCGCGCCTTTCGCCCATGCCCTTCAAGAGCGAGCGACGCAACCTGCTGATCGACTCGGTATTCGGCGGTTTCTGGGCTGCAGCCATGCAGTTCAATGTGCTGCCGACGGTGACCATCCTGGCGATGATGGCGATGAACAATATCGCCGCTGGCGGCGGCCGCTTTTTCCTCAAGGGCAGCCTGGCCATGTTCAGCGGCATGGCCCTGGCGCTGCCGACGTTCGGCCCGGCCTTCAGTCCCGATACCAGCATGCTGCAGCTCTATGCCTGCTTGCCGATGCTGGTGCTTTACCCGCTGGCGCTGGGCTGGGTCAGCTATCGGCTGAGCATCAAGCTGGCCGAGCACAAGCAGGCGCTGCGGGCGGTCAGTCGCACCGACAGCCTGACCCGGCTGTACAACCACGGCCACTGGAAGGACCTGCTGCAGCGCGAGTTCGACAAGTGCCGCCACGGTCAGCAGCGCGCGACCGTGGCGTTGATCGACGTCGATCACTTCAGGTCGATCAACGACAACCATGGCCATCTGGTCGGCGATAGCGTGCTGCGTCTGTTGAGCGAACGCCTGGTGCGCAGCCTGCGCGAAGAGGATCTGGCCGGGCGTTACGGCGGCGACGAATTCTGCGTGATTCTGCCCAGTACGCCTCCCGTGCTGGCGGCAGAGGTCATGGAACGTCTGCGCGTGGAGCTCGCCGAAGTCCGCAGTGAGCTGGCGCCGCAACTGCAGATCACGCTGAGCATCGGCCTGGCGGGGTACAGCCCGAGGCAGCTGGACGCCAGCCATTGGCTCAGGGACGCCGATCAGGCGCTGTATCAGGCCAAGCATCAGGGGCGCAATCGGGTGGTGATGGCCAGCGAGGCGGCGGGCTAGGGCGCTTCCGTTCCCCGAGTTCCCAGGTGGGCGCTGGCGTGGCAGGCTAGGCACCTGCCAATCAGCCCGGATCTGCCCATGACCAGCGAAGTTCAAGCCGAGCGCGAGCCGCTCAGTGCCATCGATGTGCGCATTCTCGGTTGCCTGATCGAGAAACAGGCCACCACCCCGGAAACCTACCCGCTGACCCTCAACTCCCTGGTGCTGGCCTGTAATCAGAAGACCAGCCGCGAGCCCCTGATGAACCTCACCGAAGGGCAGGTCGGCCAGGCTCTGCGCAGCCTGGAGGGGCGTGGCCTGGCGCGCCTGGTGATGGGCGGGCGGGCTGACCGCTGGGAGCATCGGGTGGACAAGGCCCTGGAGCTGGTCAAGCCGCAGCAAGCGTTGCTCGGCCTGCTGTTCCTGCGTGGCCCGCAGACCACCAGCGAGCTGCTCACCCGCAGCAATCGCCTGTATACCTTCGAGGATACCGCCGAGGTTCAACACCAACTGGAACGCCTGATCGGGCGCGATCTGGCCTGCCTGTTGCCACGCCAAGGCGGCCAGCGCGAGGATCGCTACATGCATCGACTGGGCGAAGAGGACGATCTGCAGGCCCTGCTGGCCGCACGCAGCCAGGCCGATACGGGGCCGCGCAGCGCTGCGGACGACGGCCGCATCGCCGAACTGGAGGCGCGCGTAGCCGCCCTGGAAGAACGCCTGGCGCGCCTCGAAGGCTGAGTGCCGATCAGCTTCAGAATTCATTAAGACTCCCTGCCGATACTCCCTTCCATGGCTAACCCCGTGGAGGGAGTTCGATGAATCAAAACCCCTGGAACATCCCCTTTCCGCTGTCTTTCGGCAGCGACCCAGCTCAGCAGTCCAGTCTGTGGCTGGCTGATACGCAGCAGGCGCGTGCCGAATTCGAAGCGTTCGTCCAGGCGCGCTTCAATGAGGCCCACGGTGCACGGATCAGCCGCTTCATGCCGGAGCTGGTCGGTCTGCGCAATCCGGACGGAGAGCTGACGGCCGTCTGCGGCGTGCGTCTGGCCCGTGACGAGAACCTGTTCCTCGAACACTACCTGCAGGTGCCGGCACAACAGGTCATCGCTGGCCTGGCGCAACGCCCGGTGCAGCGTGGCGAGATCGTCGAGGTCGGCAATCTGGCCGCCAGCAGTGCCGGCAACGCCCGCCTGATCATCATCGCCATGACCGGCCTTCTGGCGCGTCGTGGCTTGCAGTGGGTGGTCTTCACTGGCGCGCCGACGCTGATCAACAGCTTCCGCCGCCTGGGACTGGAACCGATGCGCCTGTGTGAGGCCGACCCGAACCTGCTGGGCGACCAGCAGCATGATTGGGGGCAGTACTACGAGCAGCGGCCGCAGGTGTTCGCCGGCAATATCCAGCTGGGCAATCGCCGCCTCTGCGAGCAGGGTGTGATGCAGCGCCTGGGTTTTCTTCAGCCCTGTGCGGAGGCCATCCATGCAGCCTGAACTGAGTTTCATGCGATCGGTGCTGGTCGGTCATGCCGACTGCCAGCCGCAGCGTCTGGCGCTGTGGGGCGACAGCGCGCGCCTGGACTACCAGGGCATGCTCGACGAGCTGCAGCGGCGCGAGGCGCTGCTGCGCAGCGAGCGGGTCGAGGTTCTGGCGCTGGCCCTGGAAAATGGGCCGGATGCCGTGCTCTGGGACCTGGCGGCACTGTTTGCCGGGGTCGCCTGCCTGATCCTGCCGCCGTTCTTCAGCGCTGCTCAGCGTGCCCATTGCTTGCGCCAGAGCGGCGCAACCCTGGCGCTTGCCGAGGCCGGCATGGCGGAGGAGTTGCAGGCCTGTGGTTTCCATCAGGAGGGGCAGTTCTGGCGCGGCGCAGCTGCCGTCGATTGCCTGAAACTGCCGACTGGAACGGCCAAGATCACCTACACCTCGGGCACTACCGGCACCCCCAAGGGTGTTTGCCTGAGCGCCGAAGCCATGCTCAAGGTTGCCCGTGAGCTGCAGCAGGCCAGCCGCGAAACTGCGCCGCAACAGTATCTGGCGGTGCTGCCGCTGGCGGTGTTGCTGGAAAACCTCGGCATCTATGCCGCGCTGCTGGCCGGCGCCACCCTCAGTCTTCCCTCTCAGGCCATGCTCGGCATCAGCGGTGCCAGTGGCGTGGATTGGCCGCGTCTTTTTGGGCAGATGGCGATGCGCGGGGCGCAGAGCCTGATCCTAGTACCGCAGTTGCTGCTCGGGCTGGTCACCGCGGTGGAGCGTGGCCTGATGCCGGCCAATGGATTTCGCTTCATCGCCGTGGGCGGCGCGCGGGTATCCCCGCAGTTGCTTGAGCGTGCGGCGCGAGTCGGCCTGCCGGTCTTCGAGGGTTACGGTCTGTCCGAGTGCGCCTCGGTGGTCTGCCTGAACCGGCCAGGTGCGGTACGGCCCGGTACCGTGGGCAAGCCCTTGCCGCATGTGCGGGTGCGCCTGGCCGAAGATGGCGAAGTGCTGGTGGCCGGCTCGCACCTGCTCGGCTACCTCGGTGAGCCCGAGTTCCAGGGCGAATGGTGGCCGACCGGCGATATCGGCGAGTTCGATGCCGACGGCTACCTGCAGCTGCGCGGACGCAAGAAGCACCAGTTCGTCACCAGTTTCGGCCGCAACGTCAACCCGGAGTGGGTCGAGTCCGAACTGACCCAGCGCGGGGTGATCGCCCAGGCCTTCGTGCATGGCGAGAGCCTGCCCGAGAACGTTGCGCTGCTCTGGCCGCTCGATCCCAGCTGCACTGACGAGCAACTGGAGGCCACGGTACAGCAGGCCAACGCAGTGTTGCCGGACTACGCCCGTATCGGTCGCTGGCAGCGCCTGCAGCAACCATTTACCCCTGCCAGCGGCCTGTTGACTGCCAACGGCCGGCTGCGCCGCGACGCCATCCTGGCGCGCTATGGCGAACTTTTTACTGAATCCCTGACTGTCTGAGGTAAGGCCCATGAATTTCTTCGATGAACTGCAAACCGCCACCCGCGCCGAGCGCGATGATCTGTTCAGCGTACCGGTGATCCGCGACGCCCTGGCTGGCAAGGTCAGCCTGGACGGCTATATCGCCTTCCTGACGCAGGCCTACTACCACGTGCGCCACACCGTGCCGCTGATGATGGCGTGCGGCGCGCGCCTGCCCAGTGGCATGGAGTGGTTGCGCAAGGCGGTGTGCGAATACATTGACGAGGAATACGGCCATGAGCAGTGGATCCTCAACGATATCGCTGCCTGTGGCGGCGATGCCGAGGCCGTGCGCCTGGGCCAGCCGAGCCAGGCCATCGAGCTGATGGTCAGCTACCTGTACGACACCATTGCCCGTGGTAATCCGGTCGGCCTGTTCGGCATGGTCAACGTACTGGAGGGCACCAGCATCGCGCTGGCCACCCAGGCCGCCGGCACCATCCAGCAAACCCTGGCCTTGCCCAAGGAAGCCTTCAGCTACCTGTTCTCCCACGGCTCCCTGGACATCGGTCACATGCAGCACTACCGCAACCTGATGAACCAGCTCGAACGCGCCGAGGACAAGGCGGCGGTGATTCATGTCAGCAAGGTGGTGTATCGCCTGTATGCCGACATGTTCCGCGGCCTGCCGCGGGTCAGCGAGGTGCAGCATGCGCTTGCCTGAGTGTCGCGGCGTACTCACCGGGGCCAGTGGCGGCATCGGCCTGGCCCTGGCCGAGCAACTGTGTGCCGGGGGCGCCAGGCTGATCGCCGTGGCGCGGCGCGGCGAGGCGCTGGATGACCTGGTCCGACGCTATCCGCAGCAGTTGCAGAGGATCGAAGCCGATCTGACCACGCCAGCAGGGCGCCAGGCGGTGCTGGAGGCCGCGCGTGAGATGGGCGGCGTGAATCTGCTGATCAACGCTGCCGGGATCAACCGCTTCGCCATGCTCGAACAGCTCGACGATGGGCAGATCGCCGAGATGCTCAATATCAACCTGGTGGCCACCGTGCAGCTGACCCGCGCCCTGTTGCCACTGCTGCGCCAGCAGCACCAGGCGTTGCTGGTCAATGTCGGCTCCACCTACGGCTCGATCGGTTATGCCGGTTACGCCACCTACTGCGCCAGCAAGTTTGCCGTGCGCGGTTTCTCCGAGGCGCTGCGCCGCGAGCTGGCCGACACTGGCGTCGGCGTGCTGTATGTCGCGCCACGAGCCACCCGCACGGCGATGAACAGCGGCCCGGCGGAGGCGCTCAATTCGGCGCTCAAGGTGGCCACGGACAGCCCGCAGCGGGTTGCCGGCGAAGTAATGGCGGCGATCACGGCCGACCGCAGCGAACTCTATCTCGGCTGGCCGGAGAAATTCTTCGTTCGCCTCAACGGCATGCTTCCCGGCGTGGTGGATCGCGCACTGCGCAAGCAGTTGCCGACCATCCGCCAATTCAGCAAGAAGGAGACTTGAGCATGAACAAACTCGTTGCCCTCATGGCCGCACTCTGTTTCAGCCTGCCCGCCTGGGCCGCGCTGGATGAGGCCGGCAGTCAACGCCTGCAGCAGGTACAGGAACGCTGGGCACAGATTCAGTACGCGACGCCTGAAAAGCAGCGCCCCAAGGCTTTCGAAGAACTGGCGGTGGAAACTTCGGCCTTCACCCAGGCTCAACCCACAGCAGCCGAAGCCTGGATCTGGCATGGCATCGTCACCAGCAGCTGGGCCGGTGCCGAGGGTGGGCTGGGCGCGCTGGGCAAGGTCAAGGACGCCAAACGCTATCTGGAGAAGGCCATTGCGCTCGATCCGAAGGCGCTCAACGGCTCGGCCTACACTAGCCTGGGTACCCTGTATGACCGTGTACCGGGCTGGCCCATCGGCTTTGGCGATGAGGACAAGGCCGAGCAATTGCTCAAGCAGGCACTGCAGATCAACCCCCAGGGGATCGACAGCCTTTTCTTCTGGGGTGACCATCTGTTCCGTCAGGGGCAGTATGCGCAGGCCCGTGAGGCACTGGAAAAAGCACGCCAGGCACCGCCGCGCGCAGGTCGCGAGCTGGCCGACAAGGGCCGTCAGGGTGAGATCAGCGAGCTGCTGAAGGCCGTGGACAAGAAGCTCAACTAAGGAGCCGCGATGCGTTTATTGCTGGTCGAGGATGACAAGGCCCTGGGCGAAGGTTTGCGCCTGGGCCTGCGCCAGGAAGGCTACACCGTGGATTGGCTGCAGGACGGCGCCAGCGCCGTGCATGCGCTGCTCAGCGAGGAATTCGACCTGCTGGTGCTCGACCTCGGCCTGCCGCGCCTGGATGGCATCCAGGTGCTGCGCCAGTTGCGCGGTAGCGGCTCGGCCTTGCCGGTGCTGATCCTCACTGCGCGCGATGCCACCGAGGATCGCATCGCCGGCCTGGATGCGGGTGCCGACGACTATCTGGTCAAACCCTTCGATCTCGATGAGCTCAAGGCGCGCCTGCGGGCTTTGCTGCGGCGCAGCGCCGGGCGTGCCCAGGTGCTGATCGAACACGCCGGTATCAGCCTCGACCCGGCCAGCCAGCAGGTCAGCTATCTGGGCAAGCCGGTGCCGATGACGCCCAAGGAATACCTGTTGCTGCACGAATTGCTGTCGCAGCCCGGCAAGGTGCTCACCCGCGAGCGTCTGGCCCAGTCGCTCTACGGCTGGGACGAGGAGGCCGAGAGCAACACCCTGGAGGTGCATATCCATCACCTGCGCAAAAAGCTGTTCAGCGGCCTGATTCGCACGGTGCGCGGGGTGGGTTATCTGGTCGAGGAGCAGTCGTGAGTTCCATTCGCCGGCGGACCCTGGCGCTGGTGCTGAGTCTGATGTTGCTCGGTACCCTGCTGGTAACCCTGTTCAACTATTTCGATAGCGCCCACGAGATCGAAGAGGTCTATGACGCCCAGTTGGCCCATACCGCGCGCATGCTCCAGGGCGTGATGCGCGTGCCTGTGCAGGACAGCGAGCGCGACAGTCTGTACGCCGCCTTCAATGCCGCGCTGGAGCATGCGGGCCAGCGCAAACCGGGGCATCCCTACGAGAGCAAGCTGGCCTTCCAGGTGTGGAGCCCGGCGGGCGAGGTACTGGTGCGCAGTGCGGCGGCGCCACAGCTCGATACGCCCCCGGTAGCTGAGGGCTATTCGACTTTTGATCTGGGCCGCCATCAATGGCGCGGCTTTCTGCTCAAGGACCCGCAGCGAGGTCTGCTGATCTGGACCGGCGAGCGTGATGACGTGCGCCAGGAACTGATCGACAGCATTGTGCGCCACACGCTCTATCCCAACCTGCTGGGCAGCCTGGCGCTGGCCGCGCTGCTCTGGTGGGCGATCGGCTGGGGTCTGGCGCCACTGCGCAACATGGCCGAGGTGATTCGCGGGCGCCATGCCGACAGCCTGGAGCCGCTGCAGCTCGACCCGCTACCCAGCGAGCTGGCGCCCATGCAGGCGGCGCTCAACCGCCTGCTGGCACAGATCGATCTGGTCCTGGAGCGCGAGCGACGGCTGATCGCCGACGCCGCTCACGAGTTGCGTACGCCCTTGGCGGTGTTGCGCGTACACGCGCAGAACGCGGTTCAGGCCCAGGATGAGGAGGAACGCCGGCAGTCCGTGCAGTACCTGATCGGCGGGATCGACCGGGCCACGCGGGTGGTCAATCAGTTGCTGACCATGGCCCGGATCGAGCCGGCGCTGGGCAATGCCGGGCATGCTGTGATCGATCTGCAGGCCCTGGTCCGCGAAACGCTGGCCGAACTCACGCCCTGGGTGTTGCGCCAAGGCCTGGAGCTGTCGTTGGAAGTGGGCGAGGGCGACTTTCACCTGGCTGCGGACGCCGCCACGCTCGGCATCGCCCTGCAGAACCTGGTGACCAATGCGGTGAACTTCTCACCGCCCGAGGGCAAGGTAAAGGTCGTGTTGCAGGCAGACGGTGTGCATCTGTCGTTGCGTGTCGAGGATCAGGGACCGGGTATCCCGGTAGAGGACCTGGAGCGGGTATTCGAGCGCTTCCACAGCCGCAATAACAGCCAGGGGGCGGGGCTCGGCCTGGCCATCGTGCGGCGCATTGCCGAGCTGCATGGCGGCAGCATCCGCCTGAGCAACCTGGCGGGCGGCGGCCTCTGCGCCAGCCTGGAGCTCCCCCGCTCGGTCTGACGTATCATGGGGCCTTGCTTTCAGACGGACGTCCCCATGAGCGATACCCCGAATCTACTTGGTGCCCTGCAAGGCGCCGACATGCTGCTGATCGATGGCTTGCACGCCTGGCAGTTCGAGCTGGACGAACAGGCCAGCGGCGAGCAGGCCCAGCTGACGATCGAGTGCATGGACGGCCGCACGCGGCGGGTCTGGAGTTTCACTGCCGCAGCCGTGGCTGCCGCACGCGTCGGCGCTGCAGCGGATAGCTGGCATATCGACGACGGTGCCGGTACTCACGAACTGGTCTGCCTGGGCGCGATCAGTGCGGACAACGACGATGAAGAAGAGCCAGACGAGGGCTGAGGCATGATCCGCTGCAAGCGGGTCTATGAGCCCGCGGCTGCAGAAGACGGCGCGCGCATCCTGGTCGACCGCCTGTGGCCGCGCGGTTGCAGGAAGGACAGCCTCGGCCTGCGCGCCTGGCTCAAGGAAGTTGCGCCATCTGAGGCCCTGCGCAAAACGTTCTGCCACGACCCCGCCCTATATGATGAGTTTCGCCGGCGCTATCGCGGCGAACTGGCGGCCCATCCCGAACACTGGCAGGGCTTGCTGGAACTGGCGGGCAAGGGCGAGCTGACGTTGTTGTTCGCCGCGCGCGACGAACACTTCAACAATGCCCGGGTGCTGGCCGAGTTTCTCGAAGACGAGCTGGAGCGACTCGGGCCGCCCAGTTCACCGGTGTGTTACGCGGGTCAGTAGGACGCGACAGCGAAACTGCTGGCCGTCCATTCGCCATGCCTCTGGCGCACTACCAGCAGATGCTCGCCTGGTCCGTCGGTTGCCGCGAGCAACTGTCCGCCGGGAGCCCAGAAGGCGCTGCGTCCAGCTGCGTCATAGCCGCCCGAGGGGGCTCCATGGTTGGACAGCAGAACCGCATAGCCATGCTCGGCCGAGTAGCGCTGCAGGTGAGCCATGTCTGCCGCATAGCCTTGTTTCGACAGCAGGACGCCGGCCAGGTAAAGATCGGCACCGTTGCGGGCCGCCGCTAATGCATGTTCGGGATGAGTGATATCGGCGCAGATGGCGAGCGCGGCGTTGCGTCCGGCAACTCGCACCAGGGCACTGTCAGCCTGTCCCGCCGTGGACCAGCGTTCCTCACCGGTATGCAGGTGGTGCTTGTGATAGTGGCTGTGGCTGCCGTCAGGGAACAGCACCAGCGCACCGATATGCGGACGGTCGGTGCCACTATCCAGTGGCGCGCCGAGCACCAGGGTCATGTCATGACGCTGTGCCAGGCTGTGCAGGGGAGCGAGTCGCGGATCCTGGGCACCAGTAGTGCATTTCGCGACCTGCTCGGGTTCGTAGCCGCTGAGCGACAGTTCGGGGAACAGCAAAAGCTGTACGCCCTGTTCGGCAGCCAGGCTCACCTGGGCGCAGTGGCGTTGTACGTTGTGTTCCAGATCACCCGCGATCGAGCAGGTCTGGGCGGCGGCGATGCAAAACGAGTCATCCATGCTGGGTTCCGTCATCGGTCAGATAAAGAAAGGCCGCCTCGAAAGGCGGCTTTGGTCATTCAGGCCTTGTCCCGTGCCAGGCAGGCTGCTGCAGTGAACAGTGCATCGGTGGAGGAGTTCAAGGCGGTTTCCGCGCTGTCCTGCAGGATGCCGATGATAAAGCCGATGGCCACCACCTGCAGTGCCACGTCGGCGGGGATGCCGAACAGGCTGCAGGCCAGGGGGATCAGCAGCAGCGAGCCGCCGGCCACGCCCGAGGCTCCGCAGGCGCAGACGGCCGAGACCACGCACAGAAGCAGGGCGGTGGGCATGTCCACGGCGATGCCGAGGGTATGCACGGCGGCCAGGGTCAGCACGCTGATGGTGATGGCCGCACCGGCCATGTTGATGGTGGCGCCCAGCGGGATGGAGACCGAGTAGGTGTCCTCGTGCAGGCCCAGACGTTGGCACAGCTGCAGGTTGACTGGAACGTTGGCCGCCGAGCTGCGGGTGAAGAACGCGGTGATGCCGCTCTCGCGCAGGCAGGTGAAGACCAGCGGGTAGGGGTTGCGGCGGATCTGGCTGAAGACGATCAGCGGATTGACCACCAATGCGACGAAGAGCATGCAACCGACCAGTACGGCGAGCAGGTGGGCGTAGCCGAGCAGGGCTTTGAGGCCGGCGTCGGCGAAGGTGGTGGCGACCAGGCCGAAGATGCCCAGCGGTGCGCAGCGAATTACCACGCGCACTATCAGGGTGACGCCGTGAGCCAGGTCGGCGAATACCGCGCGGGTGGTATCGCTGCCGTGGCGAATGGCGATGCCGAGGCCGATGGCCCAGGCCAGGATGCCGACAAAGTTGCCGCGCAGCAGGGCGTTGACCGGGTTGTCCACCACGTTCAGAGCCAGGGTCTTGAGTACCTCGGCGATGCCGCCGGGTGGGGTGGTGCCGGTAGCGGCGTTCTGCAGGGTCAGTGTCGAGGGCCACAGGCTGCTGGCGACTACTGCAACCACCGCGGCGGCCAGGGTGCCGAACACATACAGCAGCAGGATCGGGCGGATATGGGTGGGCTGGCCCGGCTTGTGGTTGGCGATGGCCGAGGCCACCAGGATAAATACCAGGATTGGCGCCACGGCTTTCAGGGCCGAAATGAACAGGCTGCCGAGGAAGCCGACTTCGTCGGTCGCCTGCGGAGCGAACAGGGCGAGCAGAATACCGGCGATCAGGCCGATGGCGATCTGCAGGACCAGGCTGGTGCGATTGAGCAGTTGCAGGATGGGACGATGGATCATGATCGATGTTCCTGAGGTTCAGCATGCGGCGCGGGTGGCGCACGGCATGCGGGGCGACAGTCCGGAACGGCGCAGGGGGTGAGCTGGCCGGCTGGACGGTCGGATTCCGGAGGCCTGCCGGATGGCGGCAGACGCAGAAAACGAGGCGCGATTCTAAAGGCCTGCACGATTTTGTGCGGGCCTTCCGTCAGGCCGCGTTTGCAGGTGGTTGTTCAAGGCGCACAACGGCGGGAAGGGGCAACTTGCCTATGTCGGCAGGCCGCCGCGAGCCCATTCCCAGCGCCAATGAAAACGGCCCGTGAGGGCCGTTTGCATTCAGGCCAGGCGCATCAGCCGCCCAGGTAGGCGTCGCGCACCTTGGGATCGACCAGCAGGTCGGCGCCGCTGCCCTGCATGACGATCCGGCCGTTTTCCAGTACGTAGGCACGGTCGGCCAGCTTGAGCGCCTGGTTGGCGTTCTGCTCGACCAGGAACACGGTCACGCCATCACGACGCAGCTGTTCGATGATGTCGAAGATCTGCTGGATGATGATCGGTGCCAGGCCCAGCGAAGGTTCGTCGAGCAACAGCAGCTTGGGCTTGCTCATAAGCGCGCGGCCGATGGCAAGCATCTGCTGTTCGCCGCCGGACATGGTGCCGGCACGTTGCTCGAAGCGCTCCTTGAGGCGCGGGAACAGGTGCAGGACCTTGTCCATCTGCTCCTGGAAGTCGGCCTTCTCGGTGAAGAAGCCGCCCATGGCCAGGTTTTCCTCGACGGTCAGGCGGGCGAACACGCGGCGGCCTTCCGGCACGACGGCGATGCTCTTGCGCATGATGTCGCAGGACTCCTGGCCGACCAGTTCCTCGCCCAGATAGCGGATGCTGCCACTGGCCGCGCGCGGCGAACCGCACAGGGTCATCAGCAGGGTCGACTTGCCGGCGCCGTTGGCGCCGATCAGGGTGACGATCTCGCCTTGCTGCACTTCGATGCTGACATCGTGCAGGGCCTGGATCTTGCCGTAGAAGGTGGAGACGTTTTCAAAACGCAGCATTAGGCTTCCCCCAGATAGGCTTTGATCACGTCCGGGTTGTTGCGGATCTGCTCCGGCGTGCCGTCCGCCAGGGGGGTGCCCTGGTTGATCACGTAAATGTGGTCGGAAATGCTCATGACCAGCTTCATGTCGTGCTCGATCAGCAGCACGGTCACGTCATGCTTGTCGCGCAACATGCCGATCAGCGCCTTGAGGTCTTCGGTTTCGCGCGGGTTGAGGCCGGCGGCCGGTTCGTCGAGCATGAGGATGCGTGGGCGCGTCATCATGCAGCGGGCGATTTCCAGGCGGCGCTGCTGGCCGTAGGCCAGGGTGCCGGCCGGGCGGTTGGCCACGTCGGTGAGGTTGACCACTTCCAGCCAGTGCGCGGCGTACTCCATTGCTTCCTTTTCGCTGCGGCGGAAGCCCGGAGTCTTGAACAGACCGGAGAGGAAGTTGGTGTTGAGGTGGCGGTGCTGGGCGACCAGCAGGTTCTCCACCGCAGTCATTTCCTTGAACAGGCGAACGTTCTGGAAGGTCCGCACCACGCCCTTGCGGGCGATCTTGTGGCCAGGCAGCTTTTGCACCGGCTCGCCATCGAGCAGGATTTCCCCGTCGGTGGGCTGGTAGAAGCCGGTCAGGCAGTTGAACACGGTGGTCTTGCCGGCTCCGTTGGGGCCGATCATCGACACGACCTTCTTGGGCTGCACGGAGAGGGCGACATTGTTGACGGCCAGCAGGCCGCCGAAGCGCATGGTCAGCCCGCTGACTTCGAGAATCGGGCGGCTCATGGTTTCAGCTCCAGGTGGGGGCGTTGCATGGGCAGCAGGCCCTGCGGACGCCAGATCATCATCAGTACCATCAGCGCTCCGAAGAACAGCATGCGGTACTCGCTGAATTCGCGCATCAGCTCCGGCAGCAGGATCATCACCACGGCGGCGAGGATGATGCCGAGCTGCGAGCCCATGCCACCCAGTACGACGATGGCGAGGATGATCGCCGATTCGATGAAGGTGAAGGACTCCGGCGTCACCAGGCCCTGGCGGGCGGCGAAGAAGCTGCCGGCGAAACCAGCGAAGGTGGCACCCAGGGTGAAGGCCGAGAGCTTGATCACGGTGGGGTTCATGCCCAGTGCGCGACAGGCGATCTCGTCTTCACGCAGTGCCTCCCAGGCACGGCCGATGGGCATGCGCAGCAGGCGGTTGATCACGAACAGGGTCAGCAGTACCAGCAGCAGGGCGATCAGGTAAAGGAAGATCACCTTGTTGATCGAGTTGTAGGCAACGCCGAAGAACTCGTGGAAGGTCTGCATGCCCTCGGCAGCGCGGCGCTCGAAGGACAGGCCGAACAGGGTCGGTTTGTCGATGCTGCTGATGCCGTTGGGGCCGCCGGTCAGCTCGGTCATGTTGCGCAGCAGGATGCGGATGATCTCGCCGAAACCGAGGGTGACGATGGCCAGGTAGTCACCGCGCAGGCGCAGCACCGGGAAGCCGAGGATGAAGCCGAAGAAGGCTGCCATCAGGCCGGCGATCGGCAGACATACCCAGAAGCCCAGGCCGTAGTAGTGCGACAGCAGCGCGTAGCTGTAGGCACCGACGGCGTAGAAGCCGACGTAGCCCAGGTCGAGCAGGCCGGCCAGGCCGACCACGATGTTCAGGCCGAGGCCGAGCATGACGTAGATCAGGATCAGGGTGGCGATGTCCACGGCGCCGCGGCTACCGAAGAACGGCCAGGCCAGGGCGACCACGATCAGGCCGAGAATGATCCAGCGCTGGGTCGAGGGCAGGGTGAGGAAGTTGCTCGCCTTGCTTGGCACGCTCGGCAGCCTGGGGGCTTGAGCCCAGGCGGCGCCGATCTGATTGCGGAACAGTTGCCAGCAGAACATGGCAATGGCGCAGCCGGCGATGGTCCAGAGCACGGCCGGGCTGGCGCCGTGTACTTCCAGCTTGATACCGACCGTGGTCAGCTTCAGGCCGAGTACCGGATAGGCCACGGCGACTACCAGCAGGGCGCTGAAGAAGGCGGTTTTGAGGTTCTTGGCGATCATACTTTTTCAACCTCCGGACGGCCCAGAATGCCGGTCGGCCGGAACAACAGCACCAGGACCAGCAGGCCGAAGGCCACCACGTCCTTGTATTGGTCTCCGAAGATGTCGGCACCGAAGGCTTCGGCCACGCCGAGCACCAGGCCGCCAAGCATGGCGCCGGGGATGCTGCCGATGCCGCCGAGTACCGCGGCGGTGAAGGCCTTGATCCCGGCCAGGAAGCCGATGTGCGGGTTGATCACACCATATTGCATGCCCAGCAGCACCGCGGCCACGGCGGCCAGAGTGGCGCCGATGACGAAGGTCAGGGCGATGATGTTGTTGGTGTTGATGCCCAGCAGGTTGGCCATGCGGATGTCCTCGGCGCAGGCGCGGCAGGCGCGACCCAGACGGGACTTGGAGATGAACAGGGTCAGGCCGTACATCACCAGGATGGTGACGACGAAGATCAACACCTGCATGTAGGAGATCACCACGCCATTCATGGTGCTCTCGCCGAACACCAGGTTGCCTGGGATCAGGTTGGGAATGGCTTTGTCTTTCGAGTCCTGCGCAAGAAGCACTTCGTTCTGCAGGAAGATCGACATGCCGATCGCGGAAATTAGCGGGATCAGGCGGTTACTGCCGCGAAGCGGCCGGTAGGCGACCCGTTCGATGCTGTAGCCGTAGGCGCTGGCGACGATGATACTGGCAGCGAAGGCGCCGATGATCAGTATGGGCAGGCTGTCGAGGCCCATCATGGTCAGCCCGGCGATGACGATGAAGGCTACGTACGAGCCAATCATGTACACCTCGCCGTGGGCGAAGTTGATCATGCCGATGATGCCGTAGACCATGGTGTAGCCGATGGCGATCAGGGCGTAGGTGCTGCCAACGGTCAGACCGTTAACCAGCTGTTGCAGGTAGTGATAGAGCTCAGGCATTACCTAACTCCTCGGCACGTTCCGTAAAGCGGCGCTTGTGACGCGACGGCGGCCGGAATACTCGATAAAACAAAGCCCACTGCTTGCGCAGTGGGCTTTGGGTTCAGGCGGGAAGCTTACTTGGCTTCGGTTTTGGTACCGTCCTGGTGCCACTCGTAGACCACGAAGCTGAAGTCCTTCAGGTCACCCTTTTCGTCGAAGGCCAGGGAGCCGGTCGGGGTGTCGAAGCTGTTGGCGCGCAGGGCTTCGGCAACCTTGGCGGTGTCGTCGCTGCCGGCTTTCTTGATGCCTTCGGCGATGACCTGCACGGCGGCGTAGGCCGGGAACACGAACGGGCCGCTCGGGTCCTGGTTCTTGGCTTTGAAGGCCTCGACCAGCGCCTGGTTCTTCGGATCCTGATCGAAGGACTTCGGCAGGGTCACCAGCAGGCCTTCGGAGGCCGGGCCGGCAATGGCGGAGATTTCCTTGTTACCCACGCCTTCCGGACCCATGAACTTGACGGTCAGGCCTTTCTCGGCCGACTGACGCAGCAGCAGGCCCAGTTCCGGGTGGTAGCCGCCGTAGTAAACGAAGTCGACACCGGCTTGCTTGAGCTTGGCGATCAGTGCAGAGAAGTCCTTGTCGCCGGCGTTGATGCCTTCGAACAGTGCAACCTTGGTGCCTTTGCTTTCCAGGGTCTGCTTGACCGCGGTGGCGATACCTTCACCGTACTGCTGCTTGTCGTGGACGACGGCAACGGCCTTCGGCTTGATGTGGTCGGCAATGAAATTGCCGGCGGTCGGGCCCTGCAGGCTGTCCAGACCGATGGTGCGGAACACCAGCTGATAGCCGCGAGCGGTGATGTCCGGGCTGGTGGAAGCCGCGGTGATCATCAGGATGCCTTCGTCTTCGTAGATGTCGGACGCCGGCTGAGTGGAGCTGGAGCAGAGGTGACCAACCACGAACTTCACTTCGTCGTTGACGATCTTGTTGGCTACGGCCACGGCTTGTTTCGGATCGCAAGCGTCGTCGTACTTGACGCCTTCGAGCATCGCGCCGTTCACCCCGCCGGCCTTGTTGATCTGCTCGATAGCCATCTCGGCACCGATGAACTGCATTTCGCCGTACTGGGCAACAGCACCGGTTACCGGGCCGGCCAGGGCGATCTTGATGGTGTCAGCGGCCATCGAGTAGCTGGCGGCGCCGGCGAGGGCCATGGCGGCGAACAGCTTGGTCACTTGCTTGGTAGCTTGTTTCATAGTGCTCCACTCTTATGTGTTTTCGTTCTTGTAATCCATGCGGCCAAAAGCTGCAGGACCGGATTGGATACCCCGGCCATGCCCCCGGCAACTGTACCGGCACAGTGTAGAACTCAGTTTCGCGGCTTGGAAAGCGCACAGTTCGAGGCATGCAGGGTGGGTGTCGCTTAATTGAAATAAACGTACAGAATAACGGCGCTCTTTTTCGGTGACTGGTAGGTCCTTCTGCGGAGAGGTATTCGGAGTGATCTTGCCTGCACGATGCTGGGCGCTATCATGGCGCGCTTCTGCAAACGTGTGTTTTCTACCCAGGCCAAGACATGACCGAACAAATAAGCACCCTCTATGCCAAGTTACTTGGCGAAACAGCCAAGATTTCCTGGGCAGAGCTGCAACCCTTCTTTGCTCGTGGCCAGTTGTTGTGGGTCGGCACCGCGCAGGACCTGGTGGAAGTCGCGCAGGCCGTGGCCGAGGATGATGGCGCCCGGGTCGGCGCCTGGCTGCAGGCGGGGCAGGTGGCCAAGGTGGACGAGACACTGGCTCAGGATTATCTGCAGCGTGATCCGGAGCTCTGGGCTGTTGTGGTCTCGCCCTGGGTACTGATCCAGGAGCGTGCGGTGGGTACATCGGTGCACTGATTCGGTGGGCTGTTTAGCCATCCAGCTGGTCTAGACTGGGATCTCGACCAGTAAGGAGCATGCGCAATGTTCGAACCAGGCCATCTGCACCGGGCCAGCTTGCCAGGCCAGATCAATTACTCTGTGGATCTCTTCTATGAAGTGCGGCGCGACCCGAGCGAGGGGCCGATGATGCACTTTCGTATGCAGGGGCATATCGCCGGCAAGGCCTTCACGGATGAATTCGAGCTGCACCGCGACACGGCCTTCAACTTCGCCAGCGTGGCCTCGCGTGTGGCTGCCAAGCATGGTTTGCCGACCAATCATTCGCTGATCATGCGTGGGCACGACGAGTTCGATCGGATGTTCGAGGACATTCGCGAGAAGCTGGGTGGCAAGCCGGGTGATACGGTAAACCTCGACCATCTGGAAAAGGATGGTCTGTGACGCCAGCGCTCTCCATACAAAAAAGCCCCGCTGATGCGGGGCTTTTTTGTATGGAGAGTGACGCCGAGCCAGTGCGGCCCCGAAGGGGTGAGGCCCTCGGGCCGAATAACCGGGGACGCAGTCCCTGGTGAGAGTTCGCCAGGCAATAAAAAAGCCCCGGGTTTTCACCTGGGGCTTTTGAATTTGGCTCCGCGACCTGGACTCGACGGCGCCAGCCGAACGCGCTTCAGCGCGGCCCCGAAGGGGTGAGGCCCTCGGGCCGAATAACCGGGGACG
>NZ_LSOF01000018.1:194418-201015 GCF_001592875.1 Pseudomonas sp. BMS12
CCGGCCGTCGAACTGGCCGATCGTCCGGCACGCAAGCCGCGCCCGTCGGCACCGGCCAAGCGTACGCCGAACGGCGATGGCCAACGCCCGGGCTTCGGCCGCAAGCGTTGATCGCGGCACGATAGAAAAGGGCTCCCACGGGAGCCCTTTTTCATGGGCGCTGTGGGAGCGACTTCAGTCGCGAAAATTTTTCGCGACGCAGCCGCTCCATGGTTCTTAAGTCAGCGCCGACCAAAGATAATCAGTGACACTCCGCCCAACACCGCGCCACAGGCGAGGGCGGCCGTAAGGCTGAGCTGTTCGCCGAGGATCAGGTAGCCGAGCAGCATGGCCACCAGAGGATTGACGAAGGCGAAGGTCGACACCAGGCTCGGTCGCACTTCGCGCAGCAGCCAGAAATAGGCCGGGTACACCCCCAGGCTGACCGGTAGTACCAGATAGGCCAGCCACAGCCAGGCGTCTATCGACAGGTTCTGCAGCGCCAGGCCGTGCCAGTCGTCATGCAGCCAACCGAAACCGGCCAATACCGCGGCGCCGACCAGCATCTGTAGGCCCAGGCCGGTGCCGGCGGAGCGAAAGGCCGGACGTTGGCGCAGGCGCCAGGCGCCGATGGCCCAGAGCAGGGTGGCGCCCAGCACCAGGGCGCCGGAGAACCACTGCATGGGGCCGGCATCGTGAGCCAGGCGATCCCTCATCAACAGGGTGATACCGCCACAGGCAATGGCCAGGCCGAGCAGTACCCAGAAAGGTGGGCGGCGATCCAGTAGCCACTCCAGGGCCACACTCCATAGCGGCAGGCTGGTGTAGAGCATGGCCAGCATGCCGGTCGGCAGGTACTGGTTGGCGTAGATCAGGGCGCCCTGGCCCACGGCGATCAGCAGCAGTCCCCCCAGCATGGCGCCGCCCCAGTCGCTGCGCTGCACGCGCAGGTCGCCGCGCAGGGCAATGAATGACAGGGCGAGCAGGCCGGCCAGGGTGAAGCGCAGGGTGCCGAGAACGAAGGGCGGCAGTTCGCGCAGCAGGAAGTGATTGGCCAGGTAGGTCGTGCCCCAGCCGATGTAGATCACCAGAAAGGCGCCGATCAGCAGCAGCGAGCGGTTAGGCGAAACGGACATGCAGGGCTCGAAACGAAACCACGCCGCAGGTGCGGCGTGGTGGGTCAGTGGGCTGCGCCGCCAGTGGCGCCGGCAGGCAGTTTTCGCGTTAGCAGCACGGCAAGCATGCTGATGGCCAGGGCCAGGCCGACGAAATGGAAGGCGTCATTGTAGGCCATGATGGTCGCCTGCTGGTGGGTGATCTCGCTCAGCTTGGCCAGTGCGGCCTGCTGGCTGCCGAGCTGCTCGGTGAGCAGGTTGAGGCGCTCGTCGACGGCGGCGTTGCCAGGCACCAGGGCTTCGCGCAGGTAGTCGAAGTAGGTCTTGGCGCGGCTGTCGAGGAGGGTGGCGAGCAGGGCGATGCCTATCGCGCCGCCCAGGTTGCGCAGGATGTTGAACAGGCTGGAGGCCGAGCCGGCGTCCTGTGGCTGGATATAGGCGGTGGCGATCAGGGAGACGGTGACCATCACCATGGGTTGGCCCAGCGCGCGAATGAGCTGGATCTGGTTGAATTGCGGGCCGGCGAAGTCCGGGTTGAGCACGCCGGAGAAGAAGCTGGCCGCGCCGAACAGGGCAAAGCCGAGCGCACACAGCCACTTGGGTGAGATCACCTTCATCAGCTTGGGCACCAGCGGAATGAGAAACAGCTGGGGAATGCCCATCCACATGATCACTTCGCCGATCTGCAGTGCGTTGTAGTTCTGGATCTGCGCCAGATACAGCGGCAGCAGGTAGATCGAACCGTACAGGCCGAGACCGAGGCCGACGCTGGAGATGCTGGTCAGGCCGAAGTTGCGTTCGCGCAGGATGCGCAGGTTGATCAGCGGATTGTCGCGAGAGAGTTGCAGGATCACGAACAGGATCAGGCTGATCAGCGCCACGCTGCCGAGGCCGACGATCAGCTGTGATTCCAGCCAGTCCTTGCGATGACCCTCTTCGAGAAAGACCTGCAGGCAACCCAGGCCCAGGCCCAGGGTGACGATGCCGGCATAGTCGGTGCTTTTCAGTAGCTCCCAGTGCGGCGCCTTCTTCTCCAGGCCGTACATCAGGCCGGCAATCATCAGCAGGCCCGGCGGCACGTTGATATAGAAGATGTATTCCCAGCCCCAGTTTTCCGTCAGCCAGCCGCCCAGGGTCGGGCCAATGGACGGGGCGAAGGTGGCGGTGATCGCAAACAGTGCCATGCCCTTGGCCCGGTGATGCTCGGGCAGCTTGATCAGGGTCATGGTGAAGGCCAGGGGAATCAACGCGCCGCCGGTGAAGCCCTGCAGGGCGCGGAACACGATCATGCTCTCCAGGCTCCAGGCCATGGAGCAGAGCAGCGAGGAAATCAGGAAGCCAATGGACACCCACACCGCCAGGCGGCGCGCCGAGAGCAGTTGGACCAGCCAGGCGGTGAGCGGAATCATGATGATTTCCGCTACCAGGTAGGAGGTGGAAATCCACGAGCCTTCCTCCAGGGTGGCCGACAGCGCACCCTGGATATCCTTCAGTGAGGAGTTGGTGATCTGGATGTCCAGTACGGCCATGAAGGCGCCGAGCATGGCGCTCATCACCGCGATCCAGTCGCGCCTGCTGGGTTCTCCCTCGGGGCGCAGGAGGGCGTCAGCCGCCATGGCGGGCGTCGCTGGAGATGTCCACCTTCACTTCCACTGACATGCCAGGGCGGATTTTGCCGGCCAGCGGGTTGTCGGCGGCGAAGGTCAGCTTGACCGGGATGCGTTGTACCACCTTGGTGAAGTTGCCGGTGGCGTTATCGGGCGGAAGCAGGCTGAACTGCGCGCCGGAGGCGGCGAACAGGCTCTCGATATGGCCTTCGATGGGCGTGTCCGGGTAGGCATCGAAGATCAGTTCGGCGCTCTGGCCCGGCTGCATGCGGCCGATCTGGGTTTCCTTGAAGTTGGCCTGCACCCAGATTTCATCGTTCGGCACGATGGATAGCAGGTAGGCGCCGGCCTGCACCACCTGGCCGGCTCGCGCCGAGCGCTGGCCGATGGTGCCGGCGATGGGGGCGTGGATTTCGGTACGGGTCAGGTTCAGCTCGGCCTGGGCTACGTCCGCGCGGGCGTTGCTGATCTGTGCCTGCAGACGCTTGACGTCGGCCTTGAGGGTGTCGATCTGCTGGCGCTGGGCGGCCAGGTCGGCCTCGGCCCTGGCCAGTTGCGAGCTGGCCACGCGGCTGTCGGCGGAGAGGGTGGTGACCCGCTCCTCGGACACGTAGCCGGGCTTGCGCAGCGTTTGCGCGCGGGACAGGTCGATCTGGCTGCGGTTGAGGTTGGCCTGGCTGGCGGCGACGTCGGCCTCGCTGGCGGCAATCGTGCTGCTCTGCTGCTGCAGGCGGCTCTGTGCCTGGGCCAGTTCAGCCTCGCGCGTCTCCAGTGCGGCGCGGGCACGCTCCAGGGCCAACTGGAAGTCGGCCGCTTCGAGTGTGGCGAGCAATTGGCCTTTCTCCACCTTCTGGTTGTCGTGCACCAGAACGCTTTCTATGCGTGCGCCCAGCTGGCTGGAGACTCGGGTGATCTCGCCTTGCACGTAAGCATTGTCGGTCTCTTCGTGAAAGCGGCCGATCAGCAGCCAGTGGCCGAACAGGCTCAGGCCGACCAGGGCCAAGATGACAATAAAGATGGAGAGGCGGCGTTGCAGTTGCGCAGGCATGAGGAAAGCTCGAACGGCGGGCGTAAGTGCTGGTCAATCTAACAGTGTTGCTGTGGATGATGTAGACGGTAGAATTCGCAAACTTTGTTGCATTTGGGGAACAATCATGGGGTTGGACGATGCGCTGATCTTCACCCGAGTGGTGGAGTGCCATAGTTTTACCCAGGCGGCGCACAGCCTGGGCATGCAGAAATCCACGGTCAGCCGGCGTATCGCCCTGCTCGAGGAGCGCTTGGGGGTGCGCCTGCTCAATCGGACCACGCGCAAGCTGCGCCTGACCGAGGTGGGGCAGGCTTATTACGAGCGTTGCCGGCAGATCATGCTCGACTTCGCCGAGGCCGAGCAGGCCGTGATGCAGTTGCAGCAAGAACCATCCGGATTGTTGCGCATCAGCGCACCTATCGAGTTCGGTCAGCTATTTCTCGGTAGCGTGCTGGGGCGCTTCATGCGCCAGTATCCGCAGATCAGTGCCGAGGTGGAGCTGACCTCGCGGGATGTCGATCTGGTCGAGGAGGGTATCGATATCGCCATGCAGGTCGGGCAGCCGCGCGATTCCACGCTGATCGCGCGCAAGCTGTTCGAGACGCCTCGCCATCTCTGTGCCAGTCCGGACTATCTGGCCCTGCATGGCACGCCGCAGACGGCGCAGGAATTGGCGGGGCATCGCGCCATTCATCTGCCGGCGGACTCGCCGCGCTACTGGCCGCTGCTGGATGAGCATGTTCCCTGCCAGCGGGTGCTGGCCTGCAACAACATTACCCTGGCTCGTGAGGCTGCCCTGGCTGGAGCCGGTATCGTGGCATTGCCAGTAATGATTACCGAGGATGCGGTACGCACCGGGCGCCTGATCCAGTTGTTGCCCGAGGCGCGCCTGCCCATTGGTGAGTTGTACGCGGTCTACCCGTCGCGGCGTTTCCAGGCGATGAAGGTCAAGACCTTCCTCGACTTTCTCATGGCCAGCCTGCCGCTGCCGAACACCGGGCTGCTAGAGCCCACGGTGGCCAGCCTGCTAACATTGCGCCCCTGAATCTCCCCCTGCTTTCGAGACTTGTCATGACCAAAGTCCGCACCCGTATTGCGCCGTCGCCTACCGGCGATCCGCACGTCGGTACCGCATACATCGCCCTGTTCAATCTGTGTTTCGCCCGCCAGCACGGCGGCGAGTTCATCCTGCGCATCGAGGATACCGACCAGCTGCGCTCGACCCGCGAGTCCGAGCAGCAGATCTTCGACGCCCTGCGCTGGTTGGGCATCGAGTGGAACGAAGGTCCCGATGTGGGCGGCCCGCACGGCCCGTACCGGCAGAGCGAGCGCGGCGCCATCTACAAGAAATACTCGGACGAACTGGTCAGCAAGGGCCATGCTTTCCCCTGCTTCTGTTCCGCCGAACGCCTGGACCAGGTACGCGCCGAGCAGATGGCGAAGAAGGAAACCCCGCGCTACGACGGCCACTGCATGCACATCGCTCCGGAAGAGGCGCAGCAGCGTATCGCCGCCGGTGAATCGCACGTGGTGCGCATGAAGGTGCCGAACGAAGGCGTCTGCGTGGTGCCGGACATGCTGCGTGGCGACGTGGAGATCCCGTGGGATCGCATGGACATGCAGGTGCTGATGAAGGCCGACGGCCTGCCCACCTACTTCCTGGCCAACGTGGTCGACGACCACCTGATGGAGATCACCCACGTCCTGCGCGGCGAGGAGTGGCTGCCGTCGGCACCGAAACTGATCAAACTGTACGAGTACTTCGGCTGGGAGCAGCCCAAGCTCTGCTACATGCCGCTGTTGCGCAATCCGGACAAGAGCAAGCTGTCCAAGCGCAAGAACCCGACCTGCATCACCTTCTACGAGCGCATGGGCTACATGCCCGAGGCGCTGCTGAACTATCTGGGACGCATGGGCTGGTCGATGCCGGACGAGCGGGAGAAGTTTTCCCTGGCCGAGATGATCGAGCACTTCGACCTGTCGCGCGTTTCCCTCGGCGGGCCGATCTTTGATGTGGAGAAGCTGTCCTGGCTGAATGGCCAGTGGCTGCGCGAGTTGCCGGTGGATGACTTCGCCAAGCGCGTGCAGGACTGGGCCTTCAACGCCCAGTACCTGATGCAGATCGCGCCGCACGTGCAGCAGCGCGTGGAAACGTTCAGCGACATAGCGCCGCTATCCAGCTTCTTCTTCAGTGGTGGTGTGCAACTGGATGCCAAGCTGCTGGAGCACAAGAAGCTCAGCCCCGATCAGGTGCGCCAGGCCCTGCAGTTGTTGCTGTGGGAGCTGGAAGCACTGCGCCAGTGGGACAAGGAGAAGATCACCGCGAGCATCCAGTTCGTCTGCGCGGGCCTCGGCCTCAAGCTGCGCGACCTGATGCCGCTGATTTTCCCGGCCATCACTGGCAAGGCCAGCTCGGTGTCCGTTCTGGACGCTATGGAAATCCTTGGCGCCGACCTGTCGCGCTTCCGCCTGCGTCAGGCCATCGAGCTGCTCGGTGGCGTCAGCAACGGCGAGAGCAAGGAGTGGAAGAAGCTGCTGGAGGGTTTTCGCGGCTGATGCAGGGGGAGGGTAAGTGGTTGTTCTGCCTTCAGAATTTTTTCAGGCTCGACGAAAAATTGTGTTGACAGGCTATGGCCTCGCCCCTATTATGCGCCCCGTCCAAGCGACGGGGCTATAGCTCAGCTGGGAGAGCGCTTGCATGGCATGCAAGAGGTCGACGGTTCGATCCCGTCTAGCTCCACCAAATTTGCCACCGAACGAATTCCAGCGCGTTCGAGTGAATGAAGGTTTCGTCCCCTTCGTCTAGTGGCCTAGGACACCGCCCTTTCACGGCGGTAACAGGGGTTCGAGTCCCCTAGGGGACGCC
>NZ_LSOF01000018.1:201115-264521 GCF_001592875.1 Pseudomonas sp. BMS12
CGTCCCCTTCGTCTAGTGGCCTAGGACACCGCCCTTTCACGGCGGTAACAGGGGTTCGAGTCCCCTAGGGGACGCCATTTTCTTTCCGCGTTTTGCGGACTTAAAAGGGTCATTCTTAGGAATGACCCTTTTGTTTTTCTGGCTTCCCAATCTTCCCGAATGGGTATCGACGAGTGGCGCTACAGGCACTGGTCGTTTTCTATTGCGCCATTAATATTATGATTGTAATTTAATCGTGCGTGGCGATCGGGAGGGCTGTGGTCCGTGGGCTCATTCATTCCGGTTGGCGGCGTTCTGAGGTGTGCGGGTAATGGTGGGCGACTGTGAGAGGAGCATCATGATGAACGGCATGGGCTGGATTCGAGGACTCAATACCACTCTGGGGCTGCTGGCGCCGCAGTTCGCAGCGGGCAGGATGCATCGGGCGTTTCTCACGCCGCGTGAGCTGCCGCCGCGCGACTGGGAGTTGCCGCTACTGGCCGACGCCGAGCGGATCACTCTGCGCTTCGGGCTTTCCGCGTTGCGCTGGGGGCAGGGGCCGGCAGTGCTGCTATTGCATGGCTGGGAAGGGCGGCCGACGCAGTTCGCTCAGCTGATTCGGGCGCTGGTGCGCGCGGGTTATGGCGTGGTCGCGCTGGATGCCCCGGCTCATGGTCGCTCGCCAGGGCAGGAGGCCAATGTGGTGCTGTTCGCCCGGGCGTTGCTGGAGGCGGCGGGGGAGCTGCCGCCCCTGAAGGCGGTGATCGGTCATTCCATGGGCGGTGCCGGCGCTTTGCTGGCAACCCAGCTGGGGCTGCGCAGCGAAGCGCTGGTGACGATTTCGGCTCCGGCGCGAATCATCGGGGCGCTGCGTCGCTTTGCGCATTTCGTCGGTTTGCCCAGGCAGGCGCGGGCGCGCTTCGTGCACTTGGTCGAACGCAGTGCCGGAATGCCGGCGGCAATGCTCGATGTGGAGCGTTATCAGCTGGATATACCTGGCTTGGTGGTGCATGCGCAGGACGACCCGATGGTGCCGCACACCGAGGCGCAGTCGATTCATGCCGCCTGGGCTGACAGTCGCCTGCTCAGCCTGGCGCAGGGCGGCCACAGTCGATTGCTGACGGATCAGCAACTGATCGACGCCGTACTCGAGTTGCTGGAGCGCATCGAGAGGCCTGCCACGGCGCAGCTTCCGCTATCGGTCGCCAGCTGAGTCGCGCTACGGCAAAGGGGCAGCGATGGCGCGCCCCTTTGCCGTTACACTTGCCCCATGCTTGCAGTGTGCTTCGGCTCGGCTCGGTGCCGTCACAGCAGGCACTGTCCGACGCGACCGGGCATAACTGCGATGAGGGGGGAAGGACATGAGCCTGACGATGGATGTGGTGTTGCAGCGCGCGCGCCCGGTGCTGCCGGTGCTGGTGATCGAGGATTGTGGGCTGGCTGTGGATCTGGCGCGGGCGCTGTATGCGGGTGGTGTCAGTGTGCTGGAAGTGACCCTGCGCACGCCGCGCGCACTGGATGCCCTGGCGGCGATTCGCAAGGAGCTGCCCGAGTTGCTGGTCGGGGCCGGCACGGTGATTCATGCCGAGCAGTTCCAGGAGGCGCGTGATGCCGGGGCCCAGTTCACCGTCAGCCCCGGTTGCACCGAGCGCCTGGCTGCCGCGGCCGATGATTCCGGACTGCCTTACCTGCCGGCGGTGATGACGCCTTCCGAAGTCCTGCTGGCGCTGGAGTACGGTTACCGCTCGCTGAAGCTGTTCCCGGCCAATGGCGCGGCCAGCGTGAAGATGCTGAAGAGCTTCAAGGGGCCGTTCACCGGCATTCGCTTCTGCCCCACCGGCGGCATTACCGCGGACAACCTGCTGAGTTTCCTGCGTCTGCCCAACGTGGCCTGTGTCGGCGGTACCTGGATCGCCCCGGACAACCTGATCCGCGCGCGCGCCTGGGACCAGATCACCCTGCTGGCCAGCGAGGCCTGCGCTCTGGCTGCCAGCGTGGAGGTCAAACAGTGAGCTGGGACCTGCCTGATCCATTCGTTATCGACCTGTGCGTGGCCGCCGAGGATATCGACGGTCTCGGTCACGCCAACAACGCCGTCTACGTCAGCTGGCTGGAGCGCTGCGCCTGGCGTCACTCGCAGCACCTGGGGCTGGATCTGAGCGAGTATCGCCGCCTCGATCGCGCCATGGCGGTGCTGCGCCACGAGATCGACTATCTGGCCAGTGCCTATGAGGGCGAGGAGCTGCAGATGGCCACCTGGATCGTCGAGAGCGATCACAAGCTGAAGATGAATCGGCGCTTCCAGTTGTGGCGCCCGGCCGATGCCAGCACCCTGCTGCGCGCGCAGACCACCTTTGTCTGCATCGAGCTGTCCAGTGGTCGGCCCAAGCGTATGCCAACCGAGTTCGTCGAGGGTTATGGCAAGGCGCTGCTGGAGCCCTATCCGCTGCAGCTCTGAGCTGTCAGTTGAGCATCGGCGCGATGAACGCCTGGCCCGGCTTGACGATCACTGCGAACTGGCGCGTCTCGCCAGGAGCCAGCAGCACCGATTGCGAGGGCCCCGGCCCCTGGCCGCCGCAGTAACCCTTGGGGGAGATGGCGACGGCGATGCTGAAGGGGCCATTGGGCAGATCCAGGCTGGCACTCTTGCCCGGCCCCAGCGTGGCCATGACTTGCTGGTTGACGTACAGCTCCACATCGCAGGCGTTCGGTGCATTGTTGTCACGGGTGAAGATCAGCCGGGACGGGCTGTCCAGCGCCGGGTTCTTCGGCACATGGTGCACGCCGCGTGGCAGCGGTCCAGCCAGGGCGGTGCTACCGATGAGGCAGAGTGCGAGCAGCAGTGGGCGCGGCATGGTGACCTCCTTTGCGGCGCGTCGCTGGAGTTGCCGCGACGGCCGGTATGATTCCCTGATGGCGGCGCCGTAAACTACGCGCCCCGTGTTTTCGAGACTTCTGTCGTGCAAATCGCCCTGGCCCCCATGGAGGGGTTGGTCGACGAAATCCTGCGCGATGTGCTGACCCGTGTCGGCGGCATCGACTGGTGCGTCACCGAGTTTATCCGTATCTGCGACCGCCTGCTGCCGGCCTCCGCTTTCCACAAGCTGGCACCGGAGCTGGCCGAGTCGGCGCTCACCCGCGCCGGCACACCGATGCGCCTGCAATTGCTCGGCTCCGACCCTTTCTGCCTGGCCGACAACGCCGCTTTTGCCTGCACCCTGGGCGCGCCGGTGATCGATCTCAACTTCGGCTGTCCGGCCAAAACGGTGAACAAGTCCCGTGGCGGCGCGGTGCTGCTCAAGGAGCCGGAGCTGCTGCATGCCATCGTGCGTGAGGTGCGTCGTACGGTGCCGGCGCATATTCCGGTGACGGCGAAGATGCGCCTGGGCTTCGACAGCGCGGAGGGCGCACTGGATTGCGCCCGCGCCCTGGCCGAAGGTGGGGCGGCGCAACTGGTGGTGCATGCGCGGACCAAGGTCGACGGCTACAAGCCGCCGGCTCACTGGGAGTGGGTGGCGCGGGTGCAGGAGGCCGTCGCGGTGCCGGTGTATGCCAATGGCGAGATCTGGAGCGTCGAGGATTGGCGGCGTTGCCGTGAAGTCAGCGGCGCCGAGGACATCATGCTGGGTCGTGGCCTGGTGTCGCGTCCGGACCTGGCCAGACAGATCGCCTCCGCCCGTGCGGGGCGCGAGGTGCAGGCGATGACCTGGGACGAGCTGCTGCCGCTGCTGCGCGACTTCTGGCGGCAGGCCCGTGGCAAGCTGGCGCCGCGCTATGCGCCTGGGCGCCTCAAGCAGTGGCTGGCGATGCTCACCCGTAGCTATCCGGAGGCGGTGGCGCTGTTCGCCGAGATTCGCCGGGAGAACGATTGCCAGCGTATCGACCAGCTGCTGGCTGCTCCGCTGGCCGTGAGCGCCTGATTCAGCGCCCGCCACTGATATCGATGAAGCTGCCGGTGCAGTAGGACGCCTGCTCGCTGGCCAGCCAGAGTATGGCCTCGGCCACTTCCTCCGGCGTGCCGCCGCGTTGCAATGGCACGCTGCCGCGCAGGCGCTCGATGCGCCCGGGCTCGCCGCCGGCGGCATGGATGTCGGTGTCGATCAGTCCCGGGCGCACAGCGTTGACGCGAATGCCTTCGCTGGCCACTTCGCGCGCCAGGCCGGTGGTCAGGCTGTCCACCGCGCCCTTGGCGGCGGCGTAGTCGATGTATTCGTTGGGCGCACCGAGGCGGGCGGCCATGGACGAGACGTTGACGATGGCGCCCCCAGTGCCGCCATGGCGGCTGGACAGGCGGCGCACGGCCTCGCGGCAGCAGAGGAAGCTGCCGATTACGTTGGTCGCCAGTACCCGCTGCCAGCGCGCGGCATCCATCTGTTCCAGGCGCATCTGCGGCTCGAGCATGCCGGCATTGTTCACCAGTACATCGAGGCGGCCGTAGTGGCGGTCCAGTTCGGCGAACAGGCGCATGACCTCGGCCTCGTCGGTGATATCGGCCTGCACGGCATGGGCCGTGGCGCCGCTGGCACCTAGCTCGGCCACCAGTGCGGCGGCCTGCGCCGCCTGGCTGCGGTAGTTGAGCAGCAGGCGATAGCCGTGCTGCGCAGCCAGGCGCGCGGTGGCTGCGCCTATGCCGCGGCTGGCGCCGGTGATCAGCATGACTTTGTCCATGAATTCTTGCCTCTTGAAATCTGCGCTGGGGTTCCCATCTAGGGTAATGCGGGATGCCGAAGTCGGGTTCCGCAGTTGAACACTTGCTGATTATTCAGGAGATATCCCATGAGCAATGTATTGTCCCTGGCCCCACTGTTCCGCCAGTCCATCGGTTTCGACCGTTTCAACGATCTGTTCGAGTCGGCGCTGCGTAACAGCGAGAGCGGCAGTTCCTATCCCCCCTACAACGTCGAGAAGCATGGCGAGGACCGTTACCGCATCGTGGTCGCGGCGGCCGGCTTCCGTGAAGAAGACCTCGAACTGCAGGTCGAGCGTGGCGTATTGACGGTGAGTGGCGGCAAGCGCGAGCGCGCGGCCGAGAGCGTCAGCTACCTGCACCAGGGCATCGCCCAGCGCGGCTTCAAGCTGTCGTTCCGCCTGGCCGATCACATCGAGGTCAAGGGCGCGGCGCTGGATGCTGGCCTGCTCAATATCGACCTGGTGCGTGTCGTGCCGGAAGAAGCCAAACCCAAGCGCATTCCCATCGGAGCGCAGCAGCAGGCGCTGGAAAGCTGATCGTCGGCTGGCAGAGCAAGAAGGGCACCCGCGGGTGCCCTTCTTCGTTTCAGGATCTGCCCGCGAGATGGTGAGGAGGTTCTCAGGGCTGGCGGTTGGCTAGCAGCAGGTCATGAAATTCCAGCAGTGGTAGCGGTTTGCTGAACAGGTAGCCCTGGTACTGGTGGCAGCCTTGCTGCTGGAGGAACTCCAGCTGCTCCGGCTGCTCCACGCCTTCGGCAATCATCTGCAGGTTGAGGCTGCGCGCCATGGCGACGATGGCGCGGATGATCTCGGCGTCGTTGGGGTCGCTGGTGGCGTCGCGGACGAAGGACTGGTCGATCTTCAATACGTCCACCGGCAGGCGCTTGAGGTAGGTCAGCGAGCTGTAACCGGTGCCGAAATCGTCCATGGCGAAGCTGAGGCCGAGTTTCTTCAGGCGGTGCATCTTAGCGATGGTGTCGTCGATGTTCTGAATGACGATGCCTTCGGTGATTTCCAGCTTGAGCATGCTGGCCGGCAGTTCGCTCTGGGCCAGGCAGCGCTCCACACGCTCGACGAAGTCACCCTGGCGGAACTGGCGTGGGCTGATGTTGACGCACAGCTGGAAGTGGTTGCGCCGGACCAGTCCGTCGCGCAGCAGGCGGGCGCCGGCGTGGCAGGCCTCGTTGAGCACCCAGGCGCCGACGTCGAGGATCAGGCCGCTCTCTTCCAGCACTTGAATGAAGTGTGCGGGCGACTGAGGGCCCAGGGTCGGATGGTTCCAGCGCAGCAGGGCTTCACTGCCGATCACGCTGTCGTCGCGGGCATCAACCTGGGGCTGGAAGTACAGCTCGAACTCGCCACGAGCCAGGGCCAGGCGCAGGTCGCTCTCCAGGCGCAGGCGCTCGCTGGCGGCGTCCTGCATGGCCTTGCGGAACATCTGGATGGTGTTGCGCCCGGAGTCCTTGGCTCGGTACAGGGCGATGTCGGCGCGTTTGAGCAGGTCGGTGGGGTTGTCGCCGTGGTCCGGCACCAGGGCGATGCCGATACTCGGCGTGACCTGCAGGCGGTGGCCGTCCAGCAGCATCGGCTCGGCCAGCAGGCGGCGCAGCTTTTCCGCCACCTGGCGCACCTGGCGAGTGACTTCCGCGCGCTTGCCTTCGAGGCCGGAAATCAGCACCACGAACTCGTCGCCACCCAGTCGCGCCACGGTGTCTTCCTGGCGCACGCTGGCTTCCAGGCGCGCGGTGACCATCTTCAGCACAGCGTCGCCGACCGGGTGACCGAGCGAGTCGTTGATGTGTTTGAAGTGGTCGAGATCGAGGAACAGCAGGGCACCATGCAGGTTATGGCGTTTCAGCAGGGCGATCTGCTGGGTCAGGCGATCCATCAGCAGGGCGCGGTTGGGCAGATTGGTCAACGAGTCGTGGTAGGCCAGGTGTCGGACCTGGGCCTGGGCGGCCTTAAGTTCGCTGATATCGCGGGCGGTGAGCAGCAGGCAGGGCGTTTCGTTCAGTTCGATGGGCTCTACCGACACTTCCACCAGCTTGATGCTGCCGTCGCGGTGCTGGCCGTGCATTTCCATGTGGTAGACGCGACCCTCGCGGATGATGGTCTCGATCATCCGCTCGCGCTCCTCCGGGTGGGCCCAGACCTTCAACTCGCTGGAGCTGCGCCCGATGACTTCTTCGGGGCGATAACCAGTGAGGCGGCTGAAGCCTTCGTTGACCTCGATATAGCGGCCGCTGTCGCGCTCGGTGATGGTGATGGCGTCGGGGCTGGAGTGGAACGCCTTGGCGAATTTCTCCTGGCTGGCCTTCAGTGCGGCTTCGCTGTGCTGGCGCTCGCTGATATCGCGGAAGGTGGTGGTCAGGCAGCGCTGGCCCTGCACCTGGATGTAGCGATTGGAGATGATACAGGTCAGCTCGCGGCCATCCTTGCGGCGGAACTGGGCGATCTCGTTGTTCAGTTGCTTATCACGCACCAGCTTCTTGGCCAGTGCCTGGCGTTGCTCGATGTCGACCCAGAAACCGACGTCCAGGGCGTTGCGTCCGGTGAGCTCGGCGGGCTCCCAGCCGAAGGTCTGGGTAAAGCTCGGGTTGATCTCGAGAAAGGCGCCGTCGGGGACGCGTGATACGCAGATCGGCTCGGGGCTGGCCTGGAACAAGGTGACGAACTTTTCCTCGGAGGAGGCCAGGCGCTGTTCGCGCTGCACGCGCTCGGTGATGTCCATGAGGATGCCGGCCATGCGCAGTGGGGCGTCCCGCTCGTCGCGATAGAGCTTGGCGGTGCTTTCCAGGTAGCGCTGTTCGCCAGCTTCGAGCTGGATGCGATAGGTCAGCAGGAACTCCTGGCGCTGGCCTTCGACCAGTTCCCGGTAAGCCTGGCGCATCTGCTGCTGATCTTCTTCGGGAACCTGCTGGAAAAAGTGGGCGAATTCACCGTGATAAGGCCCGACGGCCAGGCCGTGCAGGTTGGCGGCGCGCTCCGAGCCATACAGCATGCCGCTGGGAATATGCCAGTCCCAGGTGCCCAGATTGGCCGAGTCCAGGGCCAGGGTCAGGCGTTCCTGGCTGTCGCGCAGGGCCTGCTCCTGCTCGCGCTGCTGGGTAATGTCGCGGATCACACCGACTACGCGGGTGTGGCCATCCGGGTCGGTACGCGGGCGGCCGCTGATTTCCAGCCAGTGCAGGCTGCCGTCTGGCCAGCGGATGCGATGGCGCAGGGGTTCCGGGTTGGGGGTTCCGCTGAGCACCTGCTCGAATAGCTGGCGCACCGGCAGGCGATCTTCCTCGGGAATCAGTTCGATGTAGTCGATCCGGCGTTCCAGTGGCTGCTTCGGGTCCAGGCCGAAGAGTGCCTGGGCGCCGCGCGACCAGCTGACCTTGCCGCTTTCGGTGTCCCAGTACCAGGCGCCGAGGTGGGCGCCGTTGAGTGCGGCGAGTAGCAGTGGCGCATCCTGCCAGGTCTTCTCGAACTCGGCAGGGTCCAGTGCGGGGATGAAGGGGAAGGGCGGCTGTTTAGGCGGTGTGGACATTGCGTTCTCGTCCGGCGCTCGGCACGCCATGGTCGCCTGATGAAGAAAGGCGGTGTAGAGGCATGTGGCGGGTTTTCTTATCGTTATATGCGCACGTTAGTCGCTGTTCCGGCCTCAAGGCAAGTGACGCTGCTCGTCGAGCAGGGCCATGAAGGCTTTGGCCGCGTTGGACAGGGTGCGCTCCTTGTGCAGGATGTAGCCGAGCTGGCGGCGCAGCTGGATGCCCGGTAGCGGCAGGCGTTCTACCTGCTCGTCGAGCATGGTGCGTGGCAGTACGCTCCAGGCCAGGCCGATGGAGACCATCATCTTGATGGTTTCCAGGTAGTTGGTGCTCATGCCGATGTTTGGCGTCAGACCTTGGCCTTCGAACAGACGGCGCACGATGTGGTGGGTGAAGGTGTTGTCGCCAGGGAAGACGGCGGGGTGTTGCGCCACATCGGCCAGAGTTACTGCGCTGTTGCGGGCCAGCGGGTGCTCGGGGGCGGCGACGAAGTCCAACGGGTCGTCCCACACCGGCACGGCGTGTACCGGCTCGCGCGCTTCCGGCGCCAGGGTGATGACCGCCAGTTCGGCGCGACCGTGCAGCACCTCCTCGTAGGCCACCTCGGAATCGAGGAACTGGATATCCAGCGCCACCTGCGGATGACTGCGGGTGAAGGCGCGCAGCAACGGCGGCAGGCGGTGCAGACCGATATGGTGGCTGGTGGCCAGGGTCAGGCGGCCGGAAATTTCGCCGCTGAGGTTGGTCAGCGCGCGGCGCGTGTCGTCCAGCACGTTGAGGATCTGGTAGGCGCGCGGCAGCAGGGCGCGGCCGGCTTCGGTCAGGCTCACTTCGCGGCCGAGGCGGTCGAACAGGCGCACCTTCAGCTGTTGCTCCAGACCGGCGATGCGCTTGCTCACAGCTGGTTGGGTCAGGTGCAGGCGCTCGGCGGCTTCCGAGAAACTGCCGACTTCGGCAATGGCGATGAAGGCGTTGAGATTGGCGAGATCCATGTACATAGCTCCAGGTGGCAAGCCATAAGCGGCAGAGGGTGCGAGCCTTGCCGGCAGTTTGCGCTTGGCAGCTTACCCTCATTCCGCTGGGGAATCCTTTGAATAAAAAATATGAATTGGAGTTATTTGAGCGAAGTCCTTAGCATCTCCAAATCGGTAGAAGGGCCATAGACCCTTCGCCTCCCGAACCGCTGATGAGGACTGTTTGATGGCCGGCAAGACGCTCTACGACAAGCTCTGGGAAATGCACGAGGTGAAGCGCCGCGACGATGGTTCGTCGCTGATCTACATCGACCGGCATATCCTCCACGAAGTGACCTCGCCGCAGGCCTTCGAAGGGCTGCGCCTGGCTGGACGCAAACCGTGGCGCATCGACGCCAACATCGCCACCCCGGACCACAACGTGCCGACCACCCATGCCGAGCGCCAGGGCGGCCTGGAGTCGATCGTCGACGAGGTATCGCGCATTCAGGTGCAGACCCTGGATGAGAACTGCGACGACTTCGGCATCCTCGAATTCAAGATGAACGACCAGCGCCAAGGCATCGTCCATGTGGTCGGCCCGGAGCAGGGCGCCACCCTGCCGGGCATGACCGTGGTCTGTGGCGACTCGCACACTTCCACCCATGGCGCCTTCGGTGCGCTGGCCCACGGCATCGGCACCTCCGAGGTCGAACATGTGCTCGCCACCCAGTGCCTGGTGGCCAAGAAGATGAAGAACATGCAGGTGCGCGTCGAGGGCAAGCTGCCGTTCGGGGTCACTGCCAAGGACATCGTCCTGGCCGTGATCGGCAAGATCGGCACCGCCGGCGGCAATGGCCACGCCCTGGAGTTCGCCGGCAGCGCCATTCGCGACCTGTCGCTGGAAGGGCGCATGACCATCTGCAACATGTCGATCGAGGCCGGCGCCCGTGTCGGCATGGTAGCGGTGGACGAGAAGACCATCGACTACGTGCGCAACCGCCCCTTCGCGCCCAAGGGCGCCGACTGGGACGCTGCCGTCGCTCAGTGGCAGGACCTCGTTTCCGATGCCGATGCGCACTTCGACACCATCGTCGAGCTGCGTGCCGAGGACATCAAACCGCAGGTCAGCTGGGGCACTTCGCCGGAAATGGTCCTGGCCGTCGACCAGAACGTGCCGGACCCGGCTGTCGAGGCTGACCCGGTCAAGCGCGACTCCATCGTTCGTGCGCTCAAGTACATGGGCCTGACTGCCAACCAGGCGATCACCGATATCCAACTGGATCGCGTGTTCATCGGCTCCTGCACCAACTCGCGGATCGAGGACCTGCGCGCCGCCGCCGAAGTGGCCAAGGGCCGCAAGGTTGCCGGTACGGTCAAGCAGGCGCTGGTGGTGCCGGGCTCCGGCCTGGTCAAGGCGCAGGCCGAGCAGGAAGGCCTGGACAAGATCTTCATCGAGGCTGGTTTCGAGTGGCGTGAACCGGGTTGCTCCATGTGCCTGGCCATGAACCCGGACAAGCTGGGCAGTGGCGAGCATTGCGCCTCGACTTCCAACCGCAACTTCGAAGGTCGCCAGGGCGCTGGTGGGCGTACCCACCTGGTCAGCCCGGCCATGGCCGCCGCCGCCGCGGTGACCGGTCGCTTTATCGATGTGCGCGAACTGATGCAGGCCTGAGGACCATATAGATGAAAGCCTTTACCCAACACACCGGTCTGGTCTGCCCGCTCGATCGTGCCAACGTCGATACCGATCAGATCATTCCCAAGCAGTTCCTTAAGTCGATCAAGCGCAGTGGCTTCGGCCCCAACCTGTTCGACGAGTGGCGCTACCTGGATGTCGGTCAGCCCAACCAGGACAACTCCAAGCGCCCGGTGAACCAGGACTTCGTGCTGAACTTCCCGCGCTACCAGGGCGCCAGCGTGCTGCTGGCCCGCGAGAACTTCGGTTGCGGATCGAGCCGCGAGCACGCGCCCTGGGCGCTGGAAGAATACGGTTTCCGCACCATCATCGCGCCGAGCTTTGCCGACATCTTCTTCAACAACAGCTTCAAGAACGGCCTGCTGCCGATCATCTTGAAAGATACAGAGGTTGATGAGCTGTTCCAGCAGGCCGAGGCCTGCGAGGGCTACCAGCTGACGGTCGATTTGGCGGCGCAGACCGTGACCCGCCCAGACGGCAAGCAGTACTCCTTCGAGGTCGACGCCTTCCGCAAGCACTGCCTGCTCAACGGCCTGGATGACATCGGTCTGACCCTGCAGGACCAGGAGGCGATCAAGGCCTTCGAAGGCAAACACCAGCAGAGCAGCCCCTGGCTGTTCGGCGCGATCAAGTGATTTAAGGATTCTTCATGAGCAAGCAGATTCTGGTTCTTCCTGGCGACGGCATCGGTCCGGAAATCATGGCCGAGGCGGTCAAGGTGCTGAACCTGGCCAACGACAAGTACAACCTGGGCTTCGCGCTGAGCTTCGATGAGCTGGGCGGTGCCGCCGTGGACAAATACGGCGTGCCGCTGGCCGACGAAACCCTCGACCGCGCGCGTGGCGCTGACGCCATCCTGCTCGGCGCCGTCGGTGGGCCGAAGTGGGACAAAATCGATCCGGCCATCCGCCCGGAGCGTGGCCTGCTGAAGATCCGCTCGCAGCTGGGGCTGTTCGCCAATCTGCGCCCGGCCATCCTCTATCCACAGCTGGCCGAGGCTTCCAGTCTCAAGCCGGAAGTGGTGGCGGGTCTGGATATCCTCATCGTTCGCGAACTGACCGGCGGCATCTACTTCGGTCAGCCCCGCGAGAGCAAGGTGCTGGAGAACGGCGAGCGCATGGCCTACGACACCCTGCCGTACAGCGAGAGCGAAGTTCGCCGCATCGCCCGCGTCGGCTTCGATATGGCCCGCGTGCGCGGCAAGAAGCTGTGCTCGGTGGACAAGGCCAACGTGCTGGCGTCCAGTCAGCTGTGGCGCGCAGTGATCGAGGAAGTGGCCAAGGACTACCCGGATGTCGAGCTGTCGCACATGTACGTCGACAACGCCGCCATGCAACTGGTGCGAGCGCCCAAGCAGTTCGATGTGATGGTCACCGACAACATGTTCGGCGACATTCTGTCGGATGAGGCTTCCATGCTCACCGGATCCATCGGCATGCTGCCCTCCGCCTCGCTGGATGCCAACAACAAGGGCATGTACGAGCCGTGCCACGGCTCGGCGCCGGATATCGCCGGGCAGGGTATCGCCAATCCGCTGGCGACCATCCTTTCGGTGTCGATGATGCTGCGTTACAGCTTCAATCAGGCCGCTGCGGCCGATGCCATCGAGCTGGCGGTGAGCAAGGTGCTGGATCAGGGCCTGCGTACGGGCGATATCTGGTCCGAGGGCAAGACCAAAGTCGGTACCGCCGCCATGGGCGATGCGGTAGTCGAGGCGCTGCGTAGTCTGTAATCTTTCCAGCCCCGCCGGAATCGTGCCGGCAGGCTGTTTATATAGGTGTAGTCGTTATGAAACGTGTAGGTCTGATCGGTTGGCGCGGTATGGTCGGTTCCGTGCTCATGCAGCGCATGCTGGAAGAGCGTGACTTCGACCTGATCGAGCCGGTGTTCTTCACCACTTCCAATGTCGGCGGCCAGGGCCCGGCCATTGGCAAGGACACCGCTGCGCTGAAGGACGCCTACAGCATCGATGAGCTGAAAGGCCTGGATGTGATCCTGACCTGTCAGGGTGGCGACTACACCAACGAAGTCTTCCCCAAACTGCGTGAAGCCGGCTGGCAGGGCTACTGGATCGATGCGGCTTCCAGCCTGCGTATGGCCGATGACTCGGTCATCGTGCTCGACCCGGTCAACCGCAAGGTGATCGATCAGTCGCTGGATGCCGGCACCAAGAACTACATCGGCGGCAACTGCACCGTCAGCCTGATGCTGATGGCTCTGGGCGGCTTGTACGAAGCAGGCCTGGTCGAGTGGATGAGCGCCATGACCTACCAGGCTGCGTCCGGTGCCGGTGCGCAGAACATGCGCGAGCTGATCAAGCAGATGGGCGCGATCAATGCATCTGTCGCTGACGAACTGGCCGACCCGGCCAGTGCCATCCTCGACATCGACCGCAAGGTCGCCGAGGCCATGCGTGGCGAGTCCTTCCCGGTCGACAATTTCGGCGTGCCGCTGGCTGGCAGCCTGATTCCCTATATCGACAAGGAGCTGCCCAACGGTCAGAGCCGTGAAGAGTGGAAGGGCCAGGCCGAGACCAACAAGATCCTCGGTCGCTTCAAGAGCCCGATTCCGGTCGATGGCCTGTGCGTGCGCATCGGCGCCATGCGCTGCCACAGCCAGGCGCTGACCATCAAGCTGAACAAGGACGTGCCGCTGAGCGATATCGAGGGCCTGATCAGTCAGCACAACCCTTGGGTCAAACTGGTGCCGAATCAGCGTGAGGCGAGCATTCGCGAGCTCGGTCCGACCGCCGTTACCGGCACTCTGAGCGTGCCGGTCGGCCGTCTGCGCAAGCTCAACATGGGCTCGCAGTACCTGGGGGCCTTCACCGTCGGCGATCAGCTGTTGTGGGGGGCTGCCGAGCCCCTGCGCCGGATGCTGCGCATCCTGCTGGAGCGTTGATCGCGAGCAGCACTTGAAAAGGGCCGGCCAACACCGGCCCTTTTCGTTTCTGGGGCCCGGCGGTTAGAGTGCCGGCTAAATCAGTTTTTCTATTGCAAGGCGCTGTAATGTCCAAGAGCTTCGATATTGCCGTGGTCGGTGCTACCGGCACCGTTGGCGAGACCCTGGTGCAGCTGCTGGAGGAGCGCGAGTTCCCTGTGGGCAACCTGTACCTGTTGGCTGGCAATGCTTCTGCGGGGCAGGCGGTGGCTTTCCGTGGCAAGAACCTGCGGGTGCGTGAGCTCGCGGGTTTCGACTTCGCCCAGGTGCAGCTGGCATTCTTCGCTGCGGGTGAGGCTGCCAGTCGCGAACATGCGCCGCGCGCCCAGGCTGCAGGTTGTTCTTTGATCGATCTCAGTGGCGTTCTGGCGGGCGCGTTGCCAGTCGTGCCCGAGGCCAATGCTGCGAATCTGGCAGGTCTGTCTGCGCCCTACTTGCTGAGCAGTCCCGCTCCGGTCGCCACTGCACTGGCAGCGGTGCTGGCGCCACTGCGGTCAAAGCTGGCGATGCACAAGGTCACCGTGCTGGCGGCGCTGGCGGTTTCCCAGCTCGGACGTGACGGAGTTGCCGAACTGGCGCGGCAGACCACTGAGTTGCTCAACATGCGACCACTGGAGCCGCAGCTGCTCGATCGCCAGATTGCCTTCAATCTGCTGGCCCAGACCGGTGCCATGGAGGAGGGTGGGCATGCCGTGTTGGAGCGCAGGGCTGCCCGGGAGCTGAAAGCAGTGCTGGGTGTCGACGGTTTGAAGGTCGCCATTACCTGCGCGCTGGCGCCGGTGTTCTTCGGTGATAGCTTGGCGGTCAGTGTCGATACTGCTGCGCCGCTCAATATTGACGAAGTGGCACGCCTGTTGGATCGGCAGGCTGGTATAGAGCTGGTCGAGGCAGGCGATTATCCGACTGCCGTGGGGGATGCGGTGGGGCAGGATGAGTTGTATGTTGGCCGTCTGCGCGCCGGGCTGGATGATCCGGCAGAGCTCAATTTGTGGATTGCGTCAGATAATGCGCGAAAAGGCTCGGCGCTCAATGCTGTGCAAATTGGTGAGTTGTTGATAAAACACTATCTGTAAAAGATACTTAGCCCCAAATTTGAAGAATCTTTCTAGCTTGGCAATACTGGTTTGGTAGTTCGCTGACGGGGAGCCGCCATTGGGTGGTGCAGGCAGTGCGCTTCAAAATCCTCTCGTCTAACGAGAAAAAAAGATAAAACAAGGGATTACGCTATGGTTCGGGTTCGCAAACTGGTACTGGCAATTGCGGCTGCATCCGCGCTGACTTCCGGTACGGCACACGCACTGGGGCTGGGGGAAATCGACCTGCAGTCCTCGCTGAGCCAGCCTCTGGTGGCAGAAATCGAGCTGCTCGAAGTGCGTGATCTGGCGTCCAACGAGGTAATTCCGACCTTGGCGTCACCCGAGGAGTTCAACAAGGCGGGCGTCGATCGCCAGTACTTCCTGACCGACCTCAAGTTCACCCCGGTGATCAAGGCCAACGGCAAGAGCGTGATTCGTATCACCTCAAACAAGCCGGTGCGCGAGCCCTATCTGAATTTCCTCGTCGAAGTGTTGTGGCCCAATGGTCGGCTGCTGCGCGAGTACACCCTGCTGCTGGATCCTCCTCTGTACAGCCCGCAGCCCGTGGTCGCCCCGCGTATGCCGGTAGCCGCGGCTCCGGTACCACGCCCAGTGGCTGCGGCACCGACTCCGCGTCCAGTGGCTCCAGCAGTCAGCGCGCCAAGTCGCCCGGCCGCTCCGAGCGCCCCTGTTGCCAGCAAGATCGAAGGCGATCAATACAAGACCACTTCCAGCGACACGCTCTGGGAAATCGCCCAGCGCAGCCGTCAGAGCGGTAGCGTGCATCAAGCCATGCTGGCCATTCAGGACCTCAATCCGAACGCCTTTATCGATGGCAACATCAATCGCCTGAAGAGTGGCCAAGTGTTGCGTCTGCCGACCGATGAGCAGATCAAGAGTCGCAGCCAGTCCGAGGCCATTGCCCAGGTTGCCGAACAGAACAATGCCTGGCGTGAAGGTCGCAGTGTTGCCGCTGCCGGCGCACGCCAGCTGGACGCCACCAAGCGCGCCACTGCTGGCGCCGCGCCGGCCAAGACCGATGCCAAGGACAGCCTGAAGCTGGTTTCTGCCGATACTGGCAAGGCCGCAGCTGGCAGCGACAAAGGCAAGGGTGACACCAAGGCGCTCAGTGACCAGCTGGCGGTGACCAAGGAAAGCCTGGACTCCAGCCGCCGCGAGAACGAAGAACTGAAAGGGCGTGTGGGGGATCTGCAGGGTCAGCTGGATAAACTGCAGCGCCTGATCGAACTTAAGGATAACCAGCTGGCCAAGCTGCAGGCCGACCTGGCCCAGCAGGGCAAGACTGCGGCAGCTGCTCCGGCTCCGGCCGTAGAGGCCGGGCCTGAAAGCAAGCCGACTGATAGCAAGGCTCCTGTGGTCGATAGCAAGCCCGCCGAAGAGAAGTCGGTTGACACTAAGCCTGCGACTACTGACTTCAATTACAGCGAGGAAGCCTCCCCAAAGACCGAGCCGGCTAAGCCGGCAGTTCAGGCTCCCGTAGCAAAACCGGCTCCTGCGCCGAAGCCGGCTCCTGTCACCGCGCCGGCTAAGCCAGCCAAGCCAGTAGCGCCTGCCCCGCAACCCGAACCTCAGAGTTTTGTCGATGAGTTGCTGGGCAACCCGATGCTGCTTGGGGCTGTCGGTGGTGGTGCGCTGCTGGTGCTGCTTATCGGCCTGATGGTGTTGTCACGGCGCAATGCGATGAAAGAGGCCGAGCTGCAAGACAGTCTGGGTGGCGATGACTCCAGTGCTTTTGCCAGCGATATGGATCTGCCTGACGACAGCTTCTCCGGTTTCGACGAGGCTTCCGATGAGACTCAGGTGCGTGAACAGCGTGATGAGCGCGTTGCGCCTCAGACGGCTGACGCCTTGGGCGAGGCCGACATCTATATTGCCTACGGTAAATTCACCCAGGCGGCCGAGCTGCTGCACAACGCCATCAATGACGAGCCCCAGCGTAGCGACCTGCGTCTGAAGCTGATGGAGGTATATGCCGAGCTGGGTGATCGTGACGGTTTCATTCGTCAGGAGCAGGAGCTGCGTGAGATCGGCGGTGCGGCTGGCGCAGTAGACCAGCTCAAGGCCAAGTACCCGGCTATGGCTGCCGCCGCTGCAGCGGGTGGTCTGGCTGCTGCCGATGACCTGGGTGACTTCAGTCTCGATGATCTGACGCTGGACGAGCCGGCTGCTGCGCCGCAACCCGCTGCGGATCTGGATGACTCCTTTGACCTGAGTCTGGATGATCTCGACGTCAATCTCGATGAGCCGGCCAAGCCTGCTGCCGAGAGCAACCTGGATGAGCTTGAGCTGGATGCCGGGCTGGACTTCGATGCGCCCAGTGCCAGTGAGGCTCCTGCCAGCGAGATGGATTTCGATCTCGATCTGAGCGGCGATAGCGCTGGCGATACCTTGTCTCTGGGGGACGATCTGGCCGATTTCAGCCTGGATCTGGATGCGGAGGACAAGTCCGCAGCGAGTGAAGAGGACTTCATGCTCAGCCTGGAAGACGAGCCGGCAGCGGCAAGTACCGAAGCCGATCTGGATATGCCGGCTGACTTCGATCTGTCGCTGGCCGATGACACTCCGGCTGCGCCTGCTGCGGACAGCTTCGCGGCTCAGCTGGATGAGGTTTCCGCCGAGCTGGACGAGTTGAGCGGCGGTTTGGCCGACGAGCTGCCGGCTGCACAGCCGGAGGCTTCTGCAACTGCAACGGGACTGGATGTGGACGACGATTTCGACTTCCTCTCGGGCACCGATGAAACTGCGACCAAGCTGGATCTGGCGCGTGCCTATATCGATATGGGCGACAGCGAAGGCGCCCGCGATATCCTCGATGAGGTCATCGCCGAAGGTAACGAAGGTCAGCAGCAGGAAGCGCGTGAGTTGATCGCCAAACTGGTTTGATAAATGTCTGATGCAATACCAACGACGGCAGCCCCAGAGGCTGCCGTCGGCTTTTCCAGGATCGCCCTGGGAATCGAATACAAGGGTTCTCGTTATCGTGGCTTCCAGCGCCAGCGCGCCGGGGTGCCTTCCATTCAGGAGAGTCTGGAAAAAGCGCTTTCCAAGGTCGCCGGTGGTGCGCCCGTGGTCTTGAGCTGTGCCGGGCGTACCGATGCGCTCGTGCATGCCAGTGGGCAGGTGGTGCATTTCGACACGCAGGTCGAGCGGACCATGCATTCCTGGGTGATGGGCGCCAATCTTAATCTGCCGGTGGACATCAGTGTGACCTGGGCCAAGGTCATGCCGCGGGAGTTCGATGCGCGCTTCAGTGCCATGGCGAGACGCTACCGCTATGTGATCTATAACGACCAGATTCGCCCTGCGCACATGGCCGAGGAGGTCACCTGGAATCATCGGCCACTGGATGTCGAGCGGATGCGCCAAGCTGCTCGATACCTGGTGGGAACCCATGACTTCAGCGCCTTTCGGGCGCGTCAGTGCCAGGCCAAGTCCCCGGTCAAGACGGTGCACCACCTGGAATTGATCGAGCACGGGCGCTTCATCGTGCTGGATATCCGCGCCAATGCTTTCTTGCACCATATGGTGCGCAACTTTGCCGGAGTGCTGATGACCATCGGTGCGGGCGAGCGACCTCCGGAGTGGGCGCGCGAGGTACTGGAGAGTCGTGTGCGGCGCACGGGTGGAGTGACCGCTCACCCCTATGGCCTGTATCTGGTGCAGGTCGAGTACCCAGCGCAGTTCGAATTGCCTCAACGCTACCTGGGGCCGCACTTTCTTTCCGGATTGCCGGATGTCATGGCGACCCTCTAGCGAACGGGTGTGGCCGAAAATTCGCCGACACCGCAATTCAGCCTTTGCTACCATCGATTTTTTCTGCGCGGAGTCCGAACTTGTCCGTCGTTCGCAGCAAGATTTGCGGTATCACCCGAGTCGAGGATGCCCTGGCGGCAGCGGCCTTGGGGGCCGATGCCATCGGTTTGGTGTTCTACGCCAAGAGTCCGCGTGCCGTCACGGTCGAGCAGGCGAGGGCGATCATTGCCGCGTTGCCACCGTTCGTGACCACGGTGGGGTTGTTCGTCGATATCGGGCGTGATGAGTTGCAGCAGATTCTCGCCCGCGTGCCGCTGGATCTGCTGCAGTTTCATGGTGATGAGTCGGCCGAGCAGTGCGAAGGCTTCGGGCGCCCTTACATCAAAGCGCTGCGGGTCAAGGCCGGCGACGATATTGCGGCACAGGTGCGCAGCTATCCGGGGGCTAGTGGAATTCTGCTGGATACCTATGTCGAAGGTGTGCCCGGTGGCACTGGCGCGGCCTTCGACTGGTCACTGGTGCCGCAGGAATTGGGCAAGCCGGTGATCCTCGCTGGTGGTCTGCATGCCGGCAACGTTGCCGAGGCGGTGGCGCGGGTCCGTCCTTATGCGGTGGATGTCAGCGGCGGGGTCGAGGCGAGCAAAGGCATCAAGGATGCGCGGAAGATCGACGCGTTCATTCGCGCCGCGCGGGGTCTTTGATGTGACGGCTGCCGCCCGCCTGCCGTCCATAAGCCATCGTGCCCTGGCCGGTTTGCGGCGGGTTTGAATCAAGGTTTGCCGGGCCCAGATCCCGAACAGCTACGGAGAGTAAGCATGAGCAACTGGTTACGAGAAAAGCTGATCCCTTCGATCATGCGTTCCGAGGTCAAGAAGAGCTCGGTGCCCGAGGGGCTGTGGCACAAGTGCCCGTCCTGTGATGCCGTGCTCTATCGTCCCGAACTGGAAAAGACCCTCGACGTCTGCCCCAAGTGTCACCACCACATGCGTATCGACGCGCGTGCCCGCCTCGATCTCTTTCTCGACGCCGAGGGGCGTGAAGAGTTGGGTGCCGAGCTGGAGCCGGTCGACCGCCTGAAGTTTCGCGACAGCAAGAAGTACAAGGATCGCATCACTGCCGCCCAGAAGGACACCGGCGAGAAGGACGCGCTGGTATCCATGAGTGGCCAGCTGCAAGGCATGCCCATTGTGGCCTGTGCCTTCGAGTTCAGCTTCATGGGCGGCTCCATGGGTGCCGTGGTCGGCGAGCGTTTCGTTCGAGCGGCCAACGTCGCGCTGGAAAAGCGCTGCCCGCTGGTGTGCTTCGCCGCTTCCGGCGGTGCGCGCATGCAGGAGGCGCTGATCTCGCTGATGCAGATGGCCAAGACTAGCGCCGTGCTGGCACGCTTGCGCGAGGAGGGTGTTCCCTTCATCTCCGTGCTGACCGATCCGGTTTACGGTGGGGTTTCCGCCAGTCTGGCCATGCTCGGTGACGTGATCGTCGCCGAACCGCGTGCGCTGATCGGCTTTGCCGGACCGCGGGTAATCGAACAGACCGTGCGCGAGAAACTGCCGGAAGGCTTCCAGCGTAGCGAGTTCCTGCTCGAGCATGGCGCCATCGACATGATTATCCATCGTCAGGACCTGCGCCCCCGCTTGGCCCGCCTGCTGGCCCAGTTCCAGCATCTGCCGACGCCCGCGGCCAGCGCATGAGCCAACGCTCCCTCGCCGACTGGCTGAGCTACCTCGAACAACTGCACCCCAGCGCCATCGACATGGGGTTGGAGCGTTCGCGCGAGGTGGCTGAGCGGCTCGGCCTGGGCAAGCCAGCACCGCTGGTGATAACGGTCACCGGCACCAATGGCAAGGGCTCTACCTGTGCCCTGCTGGCTGCGTTGCTGCGCGAGCAGGGGTTAAAGGTCGGTGTCTACAGCTCGCCGCACCTACTGCGTTACAACGAGCGGGTGCAGTTCGACGAGCGTGAGGCAAGCGACGCCGAGCTCTGTGCAGCTTTTGCAGCTGTCGAGGCGGGACGCGGCGAGATTTCCCTGACCTACTTCGAGATGGGCACCCTGGCAGCTTTCTGGCTGTTTCAGGAGGCTGCACTGGATGCCGTGGTGCTGGAGGTCGGTCTTGGTGGGCGACTGGATGCGGTCAACCTGATTGATGCCGACCTCGCGCTGGTGACCAGCATCGGTCTGGATCACGCCGACTGGCTGGGCGATACCCGCGAGTCGGTGGCCTTCGAGAAGGCCGGCATATTGCGTCAGGGCAAGCCTGCGTTGTGCGGCGATCTCGATCCGCCGTTGCCTTTACTGCAGCGGGTGGCCGAGCTGGATTGTCCGCTGTTTTTGCGTGGTCGCGATTACGACCTGGCTGTTGAGGAGTCGCGCTGGCATTGGCGTGGTCTGACGGCTACCGGTCTGGTGCTGGAGCTGCACGATTTGCCGTTGCTCGATCTGCCGCTGGAGAATGCGGCGCTGGCGCTTCAGGCCTATGCCGCGCTGGACTTGCCCTGGCATTCGGAGCAACTGGTCGCGGCGCTGCTTCGGGCGCGGGTGAGCGGGCGCTTGGAGCGTCGGCACCTGCGTTGGCAGGGCAGGGACCTGCGGCTGCTGCTGGATGTCGGGCACAACCCGCATGCCGCAGAGTACCTGGCCGCGCGCCTGGCTGCGCGACCGGTCAAGGGTAGGCGTCTGGCGGTGTTCGGCCTGCTGGCCGACAAGGACCTGGCAGGTGTTCTGGCGCCACTGCAGTTGGAAGTGCAGGACTGGGCGGTAGCGCCGCTAGACACCCCGCGTGCTCGTCCCGTGGGTGAGCTGGAGGCGGCGCTACGCAACCTGGGCGCTCAGGTGCAGGGCTGTGGCAGCGTTGCCGAAGCTTTGCTGGTACAGTGTTGCCGGGCGAGCGAGGACGATGAAATCCTCGTATTCGGATCTTTCTATTGTGTGGCCGAGGCCCTGGAGTGGCTCGGCCAACAGGCGGAGACAGGCGATGGCAGTGCTGGATAAGGGGCTCAAGCAGCGGATAGTCGGCGCACTGGTGCTGGTGGCGCTCGCCGTGATCTTCCTGCCCATGCTGTTTTCCCGCGAAGACGAATTGCGCCAGGTGGTGGTGGATGCTCCGGCAATGCCGGACAAACCGCTGATTCCCGAGGTCGAGCTGGAGCCGGTGCAGGTTCCCGAGCCGGTGGCGGAGGACGAAGTGCCTCCCGTCGAGCCGGTGCCGCAATCGCCTTCCGACCCGATTCCCGTGCCTGCACAACCCTCCGCTGAACAGCAGCCTCAGGTTGCGGCTCAGGCCGCCCCGGCTGAAAAATCGGTGCAGAAACCGGCCAGTGGCCTGGATGCCAACAACCTGCCTGTCAGCTGGTCGGTGCAGCTGGCCAGCCTGTCCAGTCGTGCCGGTGCCGAGAAGCTGCAGCAGACCCTGCGCAGTGGTGGCTATAACGCCTATATCCGTACCTTCGATGGCATGAACCGGGTATTCGTCGGGCCGGTGATCGAGCGTGCCGAAGCCGATAGGCTGCGCGACCTGCTCAACCGTCAGCAGAATCTCAAGGGTTTTGTGGTGCGTTTCCAGCCGGAAAGCGGCTGAGTTTCTCTATCGCAGCCATATAGCGGCCCTGGCTTACCCGCTCGGGTCTGCTCTGTTAAAATCCGCCGCCTTTCCCGTCTGTAGGCAGCAACGTGGCATTCACTTGGGTCGACTGGGCGATTATCGCCATCATCGCCATTTCCAGCCTGATCAGCCTGCGCCGCGGCTTCTTCAAGGAAGCCCTGTCGCTGCTGACCTGGATAGTCGCAGGTGTAGTGGCCTGGATGTTTGGTGGTGCCCTGTCGCAGCACCTGGATGGTTTCATCGAAACACCCTCGATGCGCGTCATCGCTGCCTGCGCGATTCTCTTCGTGGTGACCCTGCTGGTCGGGGCACTGATCAATTTCCTCATCGGTGAGCTGATCCGGGTAACCGGTCTGTCAGGCACCGATCGTTTTCTCGGTATGGTCTTCGGCGCGGCGCGCGGGGCTTTGCTGGTCGTGGTGCTGGTGGGGCTGGTGAGCCTGGCGCCGGTGCAGCAGGATCAGTGGTGGCAGCAGTCGACCCTGCTGCCGCATTTTCTGATGGTGGCGGACTGGTCGAAGAATCTCATCCTGAACCTTTCCAGCCAGTGGCTTGCCAGCGGCATCACGGAGACACCCGAGCTGCCGTTCAAAGAGGCGTTCTCGCAGCCTAAGCTGCCCGAGAGCCTGTAGATTTCCTGATTCACAACACAGAGGTTGCGTCACATGTGCGGCATCGTCGGTATTGTCGGTAAGTCCAACGTCAATCAGTCCCTGTATGACGCCCTTACCGTGCTCCAGCATCGCGGCCAGGACGCTGCCGGCATCGTCACCAGCCATGGCGGGCGTCTGTTCCTGCGCAAGGACAACGGCCTGGTACGCGATGTCTTCCAGCAACGCCATATGCAGCGCCTGGTGGGCAACGTCGGCATTGGCCACGTGCGCTACCCCACCGCAGGTAGCTCCAGCTCGGCAGAGGCACAGCCGTTTTACGTCAACTCGCCGTACGGCATCACGTTGGCGCACAACGGCAACCTGACCAACGTCGAGCAGCTGGCCAAAGAGATTTACGAATCCGACCTGCGTCACGTCAACACCAACTCCGACTCGGAAGTGCTGCTCAACGTGTTCGCCCATGAACTGGCGGTGCGTGGCAAGCTGCAGCCCACCGAGGAGGACGTGTTCGCTGCCGTTGCCGGCGTGCACGCTCGCTGCAGTGGCGGTTATGCGGTGGTGGCGATGATCACCGGTTACGGCGTGGTCGGTTTCCGCGACCCGCACGCGATCCGTCCGATCGTCTTCGGTCAGCGTCACACCGACGAGGGCGTGGAGTACATGATCGCCTCCGAGAGCGTGGCCCTCGACGTACTCGGTTTCAGCCTGATTCGCGATCTGGCCCCGGGCGAGGCGGTGTACATCACCGAGGACGGCAAGCTGCACACCCGTCAGTGTGCGCAGAATCCGCAGTACTCGCCGTGCATCTTCGAGCACGTCTATCTGGCCCGTCCGGACTCTCTGATGGATGGCGTCTCGGTGTACAAGGCGCGCCTGCGCATGGGCGAGAAGCTGGCCGAGAAGATCCAGCGCGAGCGTCCGGAGCACGACATCGACGTGGTCATCCCGATTCCCGACACCAGCCGCACTTCGGCGCTGGAGCTGGCCAACCAGCTGGGCGTGAAATTCCGCGAGGGCTTCGTCAAGAATCGCTATATCGGCCGTACCTTCATCATGCCGGGCCAGGCCGCGCGCAAGAAATCGGTACGCCAGAAGCTCAATGCCATTGACCTGGAATTCCGCGGCAAGAACGTGATGCTGGTGGACGATTCCATCGTGCGCGGCACCACCTGCAAGCAGATCATCCAGATGGCTCGCGAGGCTGGCGCGAAGAAGGTCTACTTCTGCTCCGCCGCCCCGGCCGTGCGCTATCCGAACGTCTACGGTATCGACATGCCCAGCGCCCACGAACTGATTGCCCATGGTCGCAGCACCGAGGAAGTCGCCGAGCTGATCGGCGCCGACTGGCTGATCTACCAGGATCTGGCCGATCTCAAGGAAGCGGTAGGCGGTGGCAAGGTCAAGATCGAGCAGTTCGACTGCGCCGTGTTCGACGGCGAGTACGTCACTGGCGATGTCAACGAGCATTACCTGAACAAGATCGAGCAAGCACGCAACGATGCGGCCAAAGGTGGCAGTCCTGTGGTCAGCGCCATCATCGATCTGCACAACGACTGAGCGCGCAGGAGCCTGGAGCAGCCATGAGCGAGAATTGGGAAGCCGGCAGACTGGACAGCGACCTCGAGGGTGTCGGTTTCGACACCCTGGCGGTGCGTGCGGGGCAGCAGCGCACACCGGAAGGTGAGCATGGCGAGGCGATGTTCCTCACCTCCAGCTATGTGTTCCGCAGTGCCGCCGACGCCGCCGCGCGTTTCGCTGGCGAAGTGCCGGGCAATGTCTACTCGCGCTACACCAACCCCACAGTGCGCGCTTTCGAGCAGCGCATCGCGGCTCTGGAAGGTGCCGAGCAGGCAGTCGCTACCGCTTCCGGCATGGCGGCCATCCTGGCCATCGTCATGAGCCTGTGCAGCGCCGGTGACCATGTACTGGTGTCGCGCAGCGTGTTCGGCTCGACCATCAGCCTGTTCGAGAAGTACCTCAAGCGTTTCGGTATCGAGGTGGACTATCCGCCGCTGGCCGATCTGGATGCCTGGCAGGCCGCCTTCAAGTCGAACACCAAGCTGCTGTTCGTCGAATCACCGTCCAATCCGCTGGCCGAACTGGTCGATATCGCCGCCCTGGCCGAAATTGCTCACGCCCGTGATGCCCTGCTGGTGGTGGACAACTGCTTCTGTACCCCGGCGCTGCAACAGCCGCTCAAGCTCGGTGCCGACATCGTCATGCACTCGGCGACCAAGTTCATCGATGGCCAGGGCCGTGGCCTGGGCGGTGTCGTGGCCGGTCGCAAGGCGCAGATGGAACTGGTGGTCGGCTTCCTGCGTACCGCCGGGCCGACCCTGAGCCCGTTCAATGCCTGGATGTTCCTCAAGGGCCTGGAAACTCTGCGCGTGCGCATGCAGGCGCAAAGTGCCGCCGCCCTGGAACTGGCGCAGTGGCTGGAAACCCAGGCGGGTATCGAGCATGTCTATTACGCCGGCCTGCCCAGTCATCCACAGCATGAGCTGGCCAAGCGGCAACAGAGCGCCTTCGGCGCGGTGGTCAGCTTCGAGGTTGCCGGTGGCAAGGAGGCTGCCTGGCGGTTCATCGACGCTACCCGGGTGATCTCCATTACCACCAACCTGGGCGACACCAAGAGCACCATTGCCCATCCTGCGACCACTTCGCATGGCCGCCTGTCGCCGCAGGAGCGGGCCAATGCCGGGATTCGCGACAGCCTGATCCGCGTCGCCGTTGGGCTGGAGGACATTGCCGACCTCAAGGCCGATCTGGCACGTGGTTTAGCCGCAATCTGAAACGAAAACGCCGCTCAATCGAGCGGCGTTTTTTCTTCTGCAGCCATCACTATGGATTGCGCAGGTCGATGGCTCCGGAGCCTGGCTTGTCGAACAGGCGCTGCGGATCATTGCCCGGCAATACCTGCTGGCCCTCGTCGTCGTAGCCCATCACGCTGATATCGCCGTACTTCTTGCCGGAGAGCGACGCCATGCCTGCACGGTCGCGAACCACGGTCGGGCGCAGGAATACCATCAGGTTGCGTTTGACGTGGGTGTCCTTGGTCGAACGGAACAGCCCGCCGATCAGAGGGATGTCGCCGAGTAGCGGCACCTTGGAGACGGTGCTGGTGACGTCGTCCTGAATCAGACCGCCGAGCACGATGACCTGGCCGTCGTCGGCGAGGATCACGCTCTTGATCGAGCGCTTGTTGGTCACCAGATCGACCGCCTGGGCATTGACCCCGGCGCTGGGCGCGATGGAAGAGATCTCCTGCTCCACCTCCAGGCGCAGGGTGGCGCCGTCGTTGATGTGCGGGGTGACCTTGAGGGTCACGCCTATGTCCTCGCGTTCGATGGTGGTAAAGGGGTTGCTCGAACCCGCTGCATCGGTGGTGTAGGAACCGGTCTGGAAGGGCACGTTCTGGCCGACCAGAATTTCCGCCTCCTGGTTGTCCAGGGTCAGCAGGCTGGGGGTCGACAGCAGGTTGCTCTTGCTGTTGGACGACAGCGCGGTGATCAGCGCGCCGAAACTGTCGGTACCGATGCCGATGATGGCGCCGTCCGGCAGGGTGGTGTTCTCGGGGATTTCGCCGGCCTGGATGGCCTGCAGCACGGTGCCGACCGACAGGCCGGTACCGCCGAAGTTGACGCCGCCGAGCCCGCCGGTGCCGCCGCGGGCATCCACCGCCCACTGCACGCCGAGTGCGTCGCTGATATCGCCGGAGAACTCGACGATGGCGGCTTCGACCATGACCTGGGCGCGCGGTACGTCGAGGTTGCGCACGATATCTTCCAGAGTCGCCACGGTATCCGGATCGGCCAGCAGCACCAGGGCGTTGAGACTCTCGTCGGCGCGGATCAGGATGTTCTGCGGTTTGCTGGCGGTGGTTTCCGCGCCTTCGGCGTTCTTCAGGCCCTCGGAAATATCGCCGAGGGTTTCCGCCAGGCTCTTGGCATCACTGTGGCGCAGGCGGATCACCCGGGCATTGGCCGAGCGCGTGCTGGGTGTGTCGAGGGAGCGGGCCAGGTTGGCCAGGCGCTGGCGTGCGGCCGGCGGGCCGAGCAGGATCAGGCGGTTGGTGCGGGTATCGGCGATCACCCGGGTGCCGGTACCGTCCTTCTTCTCGTTGCGCATCACCGAGCTGTTCAGGGCCTCGGCGGTATCCAGAACCCAGGCGTGCTGCAGATTGATCACGCTGTAGTCGCCGTTGCCACGCTGGTCGAGATCGGCGATCAGCTTGCGGATGCGCTCGATATTGGCCTTGCGGTCGCTGATGATCAGCGCGTTGGAGGCATTGATGGCGGCCAGATGACCATTCTGCGGCACCATCGGGCGCAGCAGGGGGATCAGCTCGTTGACCGAGCTGTGCTGCACCTGGATCAGCTCGGTCTGGATGTCGTCCGGCGCGGTACGGCCGTTGTTGGCGCTGCTGCGCGCCTCGGTGCCGGGCACGATGCGCGCCTGGTCGCCCTGGGTCAGCACGCTGAAACCGTGAGTGCTCATGACCGAGAGGAACAACTGGTAGACCTCGTCCAGCCCCAGTGCCGATCTGGAGATCACCGTGACCTGGCCCTTGACCCGCGGGTCGACGACGAAGGTTTCTCCGGTGATGGCCGCTACCTGGTCGATGAATTCGCGGATGTCCGCGTCCTTCATGTTGATGGTCCAGGTCTCCGCGCCCTGGTTGACCGTCGCCACCGGCTGGGCGGCAAGGGCCGTCAGCGGCAGGGGCGCGGCCAGGGCACTCACTGCCAGCGTCAGGGCCAGGGGCAGGGCTTTGAGTTTGAATGGGCTCATTGGGCTTCTTCGGCTCCGGGCGGGTCGGTTGGCAACGGCTCGCTGCCGTCGGATTCCAGGCGGTCTTGCAGGATATCGATGCGTTGCTGCAGGGCTTGTACGTCTTCGTCCTGCAGTTGCTCCAGCTGGTCGACGGTGAAGTCCGGTTCATGACGCTGGGTGGCGGGCAGGCGCACGAGAGGGAAGTTCAGGCTTTCCTCCATGCCGCCGCGCTCGAGTATCACGTGATCCGGGTGGACTTCCTTGAGGCGGGTGCTGGCATTGATCTCGCCGCCGACCTCAATGCGCCGCGGCTGGCCACCGGCGGCCTGGATGATGGCTGCGGAGCGCTGGGCGTCTGGATTGACGAAACTGGCCAGCAGGGTCATTTGCTGATTGGTGCTGGGCGGGGGCTGGTCGCTGACGGCTCTGCTCGGCGTACCGAACAGACCCTGCAGCTGATCGAGGGCGGGCGCCTGGCGCTGTTCGGCCTGCACGCTGCCGGCCGCTGCCGGCGCTTCACTGCGCAGCAGGCGCAGGTGGTCGATACTCTGTCGGGTCAGGCTCAGGCTCATGCCCACCACGGCCAGCAGGCACAGGCAGGTCACGCCATGACGGCGCAGCCATGCAAAGAGGCGGGTACGTGTCGCGCTCAAGGCAATGATCCCCCGGTGTCCTTCTTATTCGTGCGAACTCTGCTCGGTCCGCATCGACCCGGCCCGCAGTCTGCGGGCGTCGCCGACTCTAAAGCAAGTCCCCAGGCCACGATGCCTCCCTGCACCATACTTTCTGCGTACTGTCGCACTTTAACCGCCTGCCGGAAGCGTGACTCGCTTCGAAGCAGCGGCAAAATGAGCGGCTATCATCGGCGCCACCTGCTTTCCGTACAACAATAAGAATAAGCCTGACGGATTTCTGCGATGGAAGAGCCCAAGTCGTCTCTCGGTTTTGCCCGGGACGAGCTGCTGGCACTGTTGTGCCGCTGTGAGCAATACCCTCTGACCCTGTTGCTGGCGCCCGCCGGCTCTGGCAAGTCCACGTTGCTGGCCCACTGGCAGGCCGGGCGCGCCCGGTGCAGTGTCGTGCATTACCCACTGCAGGCGCGTGACAACGAGCCGGTGCGCTTCTTTCGCCATCTCGCCGAGAGCATTCGTGCTCAGGTCGCGGGGTTCGACATCTCCTGGTTCAACCCCTTCGCCGCCGAGATGCACCAGGCGCCCGAGGTGCTGGGCGAATACCTGGCCGATGCCCTCAATCGCATCGAAGGGCGCCTGTACATCGTGCTCGACGATTTCCAGTGCATTGCCCAGCCGACCATCCTCGAGGCGCTGTCGAGCATGCTCGAACGACTGACCTCCGGAGTACGGGTGCTGCTTTCCAGTCGCAATCATCCCGGTTTCTCGCTCAGCCGGCTAAAACTGGACAACAAACTGTTGTGCCTCGACCAGCATGACCTGCGCCTGAACCCGGCGCAGATCCAGCAATTCAATGCCCACCTCGGCGGTCCCGAGCTCAGTCAGGCCTATGTCGACAACCTGATGGCCATGACCGAAGGCTGGATGGCCGGCGTGAAGATGGCCCTGCTGGCCTATGCGCGTTTTGGCACCGAAGCGCTGGAGCGCTTCGGTGGTGGCCACCCGGAAATCGTCGACTATTTCGGCCACGTGGTGCTCAAGCGCCTGTCACCGTCGCTGCATGACTTCCTGCTGTGCAGCGCGATCTTCGAGCGTTTCGACGGCGAGTTGTGTGACCAGGTGCTGAGTCGCAGCGGCTCGGCCCTGTTGCTGGAGGATCTGGCCGGGCGCGAGCTGTTCCTGCTGCCGGTGGCCGAGCAGCCGGGCTGTTACCGTTACCACGCCCTGTTACACGATTTCCTGGCCCGGCGCCTGATGCTGCACAAGCCCCAGCAGGTGCCGGAACTGCATCGCCGCGCCGCGCAGACGCTGCGCCAGCGTGGCGAACTGGAGGCGGCCTTGCAGCATGCCCAGCGCAGCGCCGACCGGGCTTTCTTCCGCGCCCTGCTGGAGGAGGTTTGCGAGCAGTGGGTGCGCAGCGGTCATTACGCCGAGGTGCTCAAGTGGCTGGAGCCGCTGAGTGAGCTCGACCTGTGCGGCCAGCCCCGCCTGCTGGTGCCGATGACCTATGCGCTGACCCTGTCGCGGCGCTTCCACCAGGCCCGTTACTGCCTGGACGAGCTGGTGGCGCGCTGTCGCGACGAGCCTGGGCTGGAGGCGCCGACCCGGCAGCTGCTGACCCTCAATCTGGAGCTGTTCCAGCATGACCTGGCGTTCGATCCCGGTGAACGCTGGAGTGAGCTGCTGGCCCCGGGGTTGTCCAGCGACATCCGCGCGCTGACCCTGACCATCGTTGCCTATCACCACCTGATGCACGGTCGGCTGCAGCGCTCCATCGCTCTGGCGCTAGAGTCCAAGGCGTTGCTGGGGCAGACCGGGCAGGTGTTTCTAGAGAGCTATGCCGACCTGATCATCGCCCTGTGCAACCGCAACGCCGGCCGCGCCACCTGTGCGCGCAAGGACGTGTGTCAGGACTACCAGCGCACCGAGCGCAGCTCGCCGGCCTGGGTCAACCGGGCCACCGCAATGGTGGTGGCACTGTACGAGCAGAACCAGCTGGGCGCCGCGCAGCAGCTGTGCGAGGACCTCATGGCGATGGTCACCTCGTCCTCGGCCACCGAAACCATCGCCACCGTGCACATCACCCTGGCCCGCCTGCTGCACCGGCGCCAGGAGCAGGGCCGGGCGACGCGCCTGCTGGAGCGTCTGTCGCGCATCCTGCAACTGGGCAACTACGCCCGCTTTGCCAGCCAGGCGGCCCAGGAAAGCATGCGCCAGGTCTGCCTCGATGCCCGTCCGGCGTTGCTGGACGCCCTGGCTCAGAAACTCGGTCTGGACGAGCGCCTGGCCGCGGGCGAGTGGGAGCGGGTGCGGCCCTACGACGAGTGCTGGGAGCGCTATGGCCTGGCGACCGTGTACTGGCTGGTGCAGCGTGGTGCCCAGCCGCGTGCCTGTCGCATTCTCAAGGTGCTGGCGCAGTCGCTGCAGCACAGCGAAATGCACGCCAGGGCTCTGGTGGTGGAGGCCAATCTGCTGGTGCTGAGCGCGCCGCAGCAGGGTGAGGAATGGCAGAGCCAGGCGTTGCTGCAGCTGATCGAACGCTTTGGCATCGTCAACATCAATCGTTCGGTGTTCGATGAGGCGCCGGGGTTCGCCGAGGCGGTGTTCGGCCTGCTGCGCTCCGGTCGACTGCAGGCGCCGGAGGCCTACAGCGAGGCCTATGCCGAATTTCTCCACGCCGAGGCCGGCTCGGGCGGCAATGCCGTCGAGCGACTCGGCCTGCTCACCGACAAGGAGGCGGAAATCTTCGCCCAGTTGCTCAAGGGCCTGTCCAACAGCGAGATTAGTGCCAGCACCGGTATCGCCCTGTCCACCACCAAGTGGCACCTGAAGAACATCTACTCGAAGCTCAATCTCTCCGGCCGCACCGAGGCCATCCTCGCCATGCAGCAGCGCGGCAGCGACCAACGGTTGTCCTGATTGCCCAGTCCCCCTCCCGTGGGAGGGGGGAGGGTGGCGTGCAAATCCCTAGTCTCTCGTCTGCCGGACAACCGCCGGCGACCACCCACGACTACAAGAAGAATCGGGAGATACCGCCATGTCTGTTTGGGTCACCTGGCCTAGCCTGGTCAAGTTCGGCACCCTGGGCATCTACGCCGGCCTGATAACCCTCGCGCTAGAGCGCGATGTGTTGTTCAAGAACAACCTGTTCGACGTCGACAACCTGCCCGCCGCCAACGCCAATATCGTCTGCGATGCCCGCAGCCAGGTGGCACGTACCGAGGACGGCACCTGCAACATTCTCAGCAACCCGGCTGAAGGCTCGGTGTATCGCCGTTTCGGGCGCAACGTCGACCCCAGCGTCACCCACGGCGAAACCGAGGCCGATACCCTGCTGACGCCCAACCCGCGGGAAGTGAGCAATGTGCTGATGGCGCGTGACGAGTTCAAACCGGCGCCCAGCCTCAACTTCATCGCCGCCTCGTGGATCCAGTTCATGGTCCACGACTGGGTCGACCATGGCGCCAATTCGGAAGACAACCCGATCCAGGTGCCGTTACCGGCCGGTGACAGCTTCGGCAGCGGCAGTCTGGCTGTGCGTCGTACCCAGCCTGATCCGACCCGCACCGCCGCCGAAGCCGGCAAGCCCGAAACCTATCGCAACCACAACACGCACTGGTGGGACGGTTCGCAGCTGTATGGCAGCGACAAGGCCACCAACGACAAGGTGCGTGCCTTCGTCGACGGCAAGCTGAAGATCAATGCCGACGGCACCCTGCCGCACGAGCTGCTCAGCGGCAAGCCGGTCACCGGCTTCAATGAGAACTGGTGGGTCGGTCTGAGCATGCTGCACCAGTTGTTCACCAAGGAGCACAACGCCGTCGCGACGATGCTCAAGCAGAAATATCCGGACAAGGACGACCAGTGGCTCTACGACCACGCACGCCTGGTTACCGCTGCGCTGATGGCCAAGATCCACACTGTAGAGTGGACCCCGGCGGTGATCGCCAATCCGGTCACCGAGCGAGCCATGTACGCCAACTGGTGGGGGCTGCTCGGTGCAGGGCCGGAGCGTGACAAGTATCAGGACGAGGCGCGCATGCTGCAGGAGGACCTGGCCAGCGCCAATCCCTTCATTCTGCGCATCCTGGGCATCGACCCGCAGAACGTCGGTAGCGCCACCATCTCCCACGCCCTGGCCGGCATCGTCGGTTCGACCAACCCGAACAACTACGGCGTGCCCTACACCCTCACCGAGGAGTTCGTCGCCGTGTACCGCATGCACCCGCTGATGCGCGACAGGGTCGACGTCTACGATATCGGCTCGAATCGGGTGTCGCGCTCGGTGGCGCTGCAGGACACCCGCGACGGCGACGCCGAGGACCTGCTGGCCAGTGAGCAGCCGGATCGCCTGTGGTACTCCTTCGGCATCACCAACCCGGGTTCGCTGACCCTCAACAACTACCCGGGCTTCCTGCGCAACCTGTCAATTCCGCTGGTCGGCAACATCGACCTGGCCACCATCGACGTACTGCGCGATCGCGAACGTGGCGTGCCGCGCTACAACGAGTTCCGCCGGCAGATCGGCCTCAACCCGATCACTAAGTTCGAGGACCTGACCCAGGACGCGGCCACCCTGGCCAATCTCAAGCGCATCTACAGCAACGATATCGAGCAGATCGACACCCTGGTCGGCATGCTCGCCGAAACCGTGCGCCCGGACGGCTTCGCCTTCGGCGAGACGGCCTTCCAGATCTTCATCATGAACGCCTCGCGCCGGCTGATGGCCGACCGTTTCTACACCAAGGACTACCGCCCGGAGATCTACACCCCGGAAGGCCTGGCCTGGGTCGAGAACAGCACCATGGTCGACGTGATCAAGCGCCACAATCCGCAGCTGGCCAGCAGCCTGGTCGGGGTCGAGAACGCCTTCAAGCCCTGGGGGCTGAACATTCCGGCCGACTACGACAGCTGGCCGGCCAAGGCCAAGCAGGACAATCTGTGGGTCAACGGCGCGCTGCGCAGTCAGTATGCCGAGGGCGAGTTGCCGGCCATTCCGCCGGTGAACGTCGGCGGCCTGATTGGCTCGGTGTTGTGGAAGAAGGTGCAGGAGCGCGGCGACGTCGCACCGCTGGGCTACACCAAGGCCATGCACCCGCACGGCGTGATGGCCAAGGCGCGTTTCGTCGCTCAAACGGGGCAGCCTTACACCGGCCTGTTCCAGGGCGCCGAGCATGGGCTGCTGCGTCTGTCGGTGGCCGGCGATCCTGCGGTCAACGGCTTCCAGCCGGGGCTGGCGTGGAAGGTCTTCGTCGATGGCAAGCCGTCGCAGAACGTTTCCGCGCTGTACACCCTGAGCGGGCAGGGCAACAACTACAACTTCTTCGCCAACGAGCTGTCGCAGTTCGTCTCGCCGGAGGTCAACGACACCTTGGGCACCACCTTGCTGTTCTCGGCGGTAAGCCTCAAACCGACCCTGCTGCGGGTCGACGACATGGCGCAAGTGACCCAGGCCGGCCACGCCGTGACCACGCCCAAGGCGCCGACCCAGGTGTATTTCGTGCCTCGCCCCGAAGTGCGCAGCCTGTTCGGCAGCAGCGCCCACGACTTCCGTGGCGACCTGCAGAGCCTGACCACGGGCACCAAGCTGTACGACGTCTATGCCACTTCCATGAGCATCAAGACCTCGCTGATTCCTTCGATCAATCGCAACTACGCCCAGCAGCGGCGCAACAGCGCGGTGAAGATCGGCGAGCTGGAGCTGACCTCGCCGTTTATCGCCTCGGCTTTCGGCGATGGCGGCGTGTTCTTCAAGCACCAGCGTAACGAAGACAAGTAACCTCAAGGTGTTACGCAAGGGCCTCGGCGCATGCCGGGGCCTTTGTATTTCTGTTACCTGCAGCACAGCCTAAACATTTGTCGTGCAGGCTTGTCGCACTTAGGGTCGACCTGCGAAATCATCACTGCAGTCTTTGCGCAAATCCGTTAACTTGGCGCGATAAACGTGCCGTATAACAACAAGAACAGACAGTTAGATGGATCTGCTGTTTCGGGAACTGGCCGCATATGTCTACTGATATCCACGCCGCTCTGGCGGCCCCGGCAGCCGCGCCGTTGCGCTCGCTGCCTTTCGCCTTCGCCAAACGCCACGGCGTGCTCCTGCGCGAGCAGGGCCTGCAGGTGCGCCGCGGCGCCAGCCTGACCGCCGTGCAGGAGGCCCAGCGCTTCGCCGGCCGCGTATTGCCGCTGGAGTGGCTGGAGGCCGAGGCCTTCGAGCAACAGCTGTCGTTGGCCTACCAGCGCGACTCCTCGGAAGTACGCCAGATGGCCGAAGGCCTGGGCGCGGAAATGGACCTGGCCAGCCTGGCCGAACTCACCCCCGAGTCCGGCGATCTGCTGGAGCAGGAAGACGACGCGCCGATCATCCGCCTGATCAACGCCATCTTGAGCGAGGCGATCAAGGCCGGCGCCTCCGATATCCACCTGGAAACCTTCGAGAAACGCCTGGTCGTGCGCTTTCGCGTGGACGGCATCCTGCGCGAGGTGATCGAGCCGCGCCGCGAGCTGGCCGCGTTGCTGGTCTCAAGGGTCAAGGTCATGGCGCGGCTGGACATCGCCGAGAAGCGCGTGCCGCAGGACGGACGGATTTCCCTGAAGGTTGGCGGTCGCGAGGTGGATATCCGCGTCTCGACTCTGCCCTCGGCCAACGGCGAGCGCGTGGTGCTGCGTCTGCTGGATAAGCAAGCCGGGCGCCTGTCGTTGCAGCATCTGGGCATGAGCGAGCGCGACCGCCGCCTGCTGGATGAGAACCTGCGCAAGCCGCACGGCATCATCCTGGTCACCGGCCCGACCGGCTCGGGCAAGACCACCACCCTGTACGCCGGCCTGGTCACCCTCAACGACCGCTCGCGCAACATCCTCACGGTGGAAGACCCCATCGAGTACTACCTGGAAGGCATCGGCCAGACCCAGGTCAACCCGCGGGTGGACATGACCTTCGCCCGCGGCCTGCGCGCAATCCTGCGTCAGGACCCGGACGTGGTGATGGTCGGCGAGATCCGCGACCAGGAAACCGCCGACATCGCCGTGCAGGCCTCGCTGACTGGCCACCTGGTGCTGTCGACCCTGCACACCAACAGCGCGGTGGGCGCCGTGACCCGCCTGGTGGACATGGGCGTCGAGCCGTTTCTGCTGTCTTCCTCCTTGCTCGGCGTGCTGGCCCAGCGCCTGGTGCGTGTGCTGTGCACTCACTGCCGCGAGGCACGACCGGCCGACGAGGCCGAATGCGGCCTGCTCGGCCTTGACCCGCAGACCCGGCCGCTGATCTATCACGCCCAGGGCTGCCCGGAGTGCCACCAGCAGGGCTATCGCGGCCGTACCGGCATCTACGAGCTGGTGATCTTCGACGACAAGATGCGCACCCTGGTGCACAACGGCGTCGGCGAGCAGGAACTGCTGCGCCATGCCCGCAGCCTCGGCCCGAGCATCCGCGACGACGGCCGGCGCAAGGTGCTGGAAGGGGTGACCACCCTGGAAGAAGTGCTGCGCGTGACGCGGGAGGATTGATGCAAGCAGTCATGCTCCCTCTCCCCATGGGGGAGAGGGCCGGGGAGAGGGGATAGATGGCCGCCTTCGAATACATTGCCCTGGATGCCCGAGGCCGCCAGCAGAAAGGCGTTCTGGAGGCCGACAGCGCGCGCCAGGTACGCCAGTTGCTGCGCGAGAAGCAGCTCTCGCCGCTGCAGGTCGAGCCTGCCCATCGCAAGGAGCAGGCGGCCGGTACGGGCGGTTTCAGCCTGCGCCGTGGCCTGTCGGCGCGCGACCTGGCCCTGGTCACCCGCCAGCTGGCGACCCTGATCGGTGCCGCGCTGCCCATCGAAGAAGCGCTGCGCGCCGCCGCCGCGCAGTCGCGCCAACCGCGCATCCAGTCGATGCTGATCGCCGTGCGCGCCAAGGTGCTGGAGGGCCACGGCCTGGCCAGCGCACTGGGCGCCTTCCCGGCGGCCTTTCCCGAGCTGTACCGCGCCACCGTGGCGGCCGGTGAGCATGCCGGGCACCTGGCGCCGGTGCTGGAACAGCTGGCCGACTACACCGAGCAGCGTCAGCAGTCGCGGCAGAAGGTGCAGATGGCGCTGCTCTACCCGGTGATCCTGATGCTCGCCTCGCTGGGCATCGTCGGCTTTCTGCTCGGCTACGTGGTGCCGGACGTGGTGCGGGTGTTCGTCGACTCGGGGCAGACCCTGCCGGCGCTGACTCGCGGGCTGATCCTGCTCAGTGAGCTGGTCAAGGCCTGGGGCGCCTTGGTGGTGCTGTTGCTCGGTATTGGCGTGTTCGCTTTCCGCCGTGCCCTGCGCAATGACGATGTGCGACGGCGCTGGCATGCCTTTCTGCTGCGCCTGCCACTGATCGGTGGGCTGATTGCGGCGACCGAGACGGCGCGTTTCGCCTCGACCCTGGCGATCCTGGTGCGCAGCGGGGTGCCGCTGGTCGAGGCGCTGGCCATCGGCGCCGAAGTGGTGTCCAACATGATCATTCGCGCCGACGTGGCTCAGGCCACCCAGCGCGTGCGCGAGGGCGGCAGCCTGTCACGGGCGCTGGAGGCCAGCCGGCAGTTTCCGCCGATGATGCTGCACATGATCGCCAGCGGCGAGCGTTCGGGCGAGCTGGACCAGATGCTGGCGCGCACGGCGCGCAATCAGGAGAACGACCTGGCGGCCACCATTGGCCTGTTGGTGGGGCTGTTCGAGCCGTTCATGCTGGTCTTCATGGGGGCGGTGGTGCTGGTGATCGTGCTGGCCATCCTGCTGCCGATTCTTTCTCTGAACCAACTGGTGGGTTGATAGTGATGAATAAGCTGGGCAAACAAGGCGGTTTCACCCTGATCGAGATCATGGTGGTGGTGGTCATCCTCGGCATCCTCGCGGCGCTGGTGGTGCCGCAGGTGATGGGCCGCCCGGACCAGGCCAAGGTCACTGCCGCGCAGAACGACATTCGCGCCATCGGTGCGGCGCTGGACATGTACAAGCTGGACAACCAGCACTACCCGAGCACCCAGCAGGGGCTGGAGGCGCTGGTGAAGAAGCCCAGCGGCAACCCGCCAGCGAAGAACTGGAACGCCGAGGGCTACCTCAAGCGTCTGCCGATCGACCCCTGGGGCAACCAGTATCTGTATCTGTCGCCGGGCAGCCGCGGCAAGGTCGACCTGTACTCCCTGGGCTCCGATGGCCAGGAAGGCGGCGAGGGCACCAGCGCCGATATCGGCAACTGGGACCTCTGATTCTCGATGCGCGCAGCACGCGGCTTCACGCTTATCGAGCTGCTGGTAGTACTGGTGCTGCTCGGCGTGCTGACTGGCCTAGCCGTGCTCGGCAGCGGTATCGCCAGCAGCCCGGCGCGCAAGCTCAACGATGAAGCCGAGCGCCTGAACAGCCTGCTGCGGGTGCTGCTCGACGAGGCCGTGCTGGACAACCGCGAATACGGCGTGCGCTTCGAGGCGCACAGCTACCAGGTGCTGCGCTACGAGCCGGGCAAGGCACGCTGGGCGACGCTGGACGACAAGGTGCACGAACTGCCGGAGTGGGTCGAGTTGAGCGTCAAGGTCGAGGAGCAGAGCATCGGCCTGCCCAGCGACAAGGACGACAAGAAGGCCAAGGACGACAAGGGTGAGAAAAAGGCGCCCGTGACCAAGCCACCGCAGTTGCTGATTCTCTCCAGCGGCGAGCTGACCCCCTTCACCCTGCGCCTGGCCGGCGGCCGTGGCCGCGAGGCGCCGGTGCTGTTGCTGTCCAGCGATGGTTTCGCCGATCCCCAGGTGACGCCGGAGAAAAGCCGGTGAAGCGCAGTCGCGGTTTTACCCTGCTGGAGGTGCTGGTGGCGCTGGCGATCTTCGCCGTGGTCGCCGCCAGCGTGCTCAGCGCCACTTCCCGCTCGCTGAAGACGGCCGCGCGGCTGGAGGACAAGACTTTCGCCAGTTGGCTGGCCGACAACCGCCTGCAACAGCTGCAGCTGGCCGACGCGCCGCCGGGCGAGGGTCGCGAGCAGGGCGAGGAAACCTATGCCGGCCGCCGTTGGCTGTGGCAGACCGAAGTACAGAGCACCAGCGAGGCGGAAATGCTGCGCGTCACCGTGCGCGTGGCGCCACGTCCGGAGCGCGGGCTGCAGGGCAAGATCGAGGACAACGCTCTGGTGACCCTCTCCGGATTCATCGGAGTGGCGCCATGAACCCTGCCTTTCTCAGGGGCATGGGGGGCCGGCAGCGTGGTTTCACCCTGCTGGAAGTGCTGATCGCCATCGCCATCTTCGCCATGCTGGCCATGGCCACCTACCGCATGCTCGACAGCGTGATGCAGACCGACCGTGGCCAGCGCGAGCAGGAACAGCGCCTGCGTGAGCTGACCCGGGCCATGGCCGCCTTCGAGCGCGACCTGTTGCAGGTGCGTTCGCGCCCGGTGCGTGACCCCCTGGGCGATCCGCTGCCGGTCATGCGTGGCGACAGTGGCAGGAATACCGTGCTGGAGTTCACCCGCAGTGGCTGGCGCAATCCGCTTGGGCAGCCGCGTTCCACCCTGCAACGGGTGCGCTGGCAGCTGCAGGGTGAGCGCTGGCAGCGCGCCTATTGGCCGGTGCTGGACCAGGCCCAGGATAGCCAGCCGCGTATTCAGCAGGCGCTGGAGGGTGTTTCCCGCTTCGAGCTGCGCTTTCTCGATGGCGACGGTCGCTGGCTGCAGAACTGGCCGCCGCCCAGCAGCAATGCCGATGAGGCTCTGACCCAGCTGCCCCGTGCCGTGGAGCTGGTCATCGAGCACCGCCGCTATGGCGAGCTGCGCCGTCTCTGGCGCCTGCCGGAAATGCCGCAGCAGGAGCAACTGGCAGTGCCCGGCAATGAAGGCGGGGAGGATGGCTTGCTGCCGGAAGAGCCGAGTCCGGACACCGGGCAGGAGCTGAGCCAATGAAGCGCCAGCGAGGGGTGGCGTTGATCACCGTGATGCTGGTGGTGGCGCTGGTCACGGTGATCTGTGCGGCATTGCTGCTGCGTCAGCAGCTGGCCATCCGCAGTACCGGCAACCAGTTGCTGGTGCGTCAGGCGCAGTACTACGCCGAAGGTGGCGAGCTGCTGGCCAAGGCCCTGCTGCGCCGCGATCAGGAACAGGGTGTGGTCGACAATCTGGCCGAACCCTGGGCTAACCCCCGCCTGCAGTTCCCGCTCGATGAGGGGGGCGAACTGCGCCTGCGCATCGACGATCTGTCCGGCCGTTTCAACCTCAACAGCCTGGCGGTCACTGGCGAAGCCGGCGAGCTGGCGCTGCTGCGTTTTCGCCGCCTGTTGCAGCAGCTGCAGCTCAGCCCGGCCTACGCCGAACGCCTGCAGGACTGGCTGGATGTGAATCAGGAAGCCAGTGGTTCGACAGGGGCCGAGGATGACCAGTACCTGCTGCTGGACCCCGCGTATCGCACCGGTCCCGGGCGTATTGCCGATGTGTCCGAGCTGCGCCTGCTGTTGGGCATGAAAGAGGCCGACTACCGGCGTCTGGCGCCCTTCGTCAGTGCCTTGCCGAGTCAGGTCGAGCTCAATATCAATACCGCCAGCGCCCAGGTGCTGGCCTGCCTGGGCGAGGGCATTCCGGCATCCGCGCTGCAGTCGGCCATCGATGGGCGCGGGCGTAGCGGCTACAGCGATGTCGGCGGTTTCGTCCAGCAGCTGTCGTCCTATGGCGTCAGTGCCCAGGGGCTGGGGGTTGGCAGTCAGTATTTCCGTGTCACCACCGAGGTGTTGCTGGGCGACCGGCGCCAGGTGCTGACCAGCTATCTGCAACGTGGTAACGATAAGCACGTACGCCTGATGGCGCGCGATCTGGGGCAGGAGGGCCTGGGGCCCGAGCCCGTCGAGGAGTCCGAGTAAATGAGTCCTACCCTGTTTCTGCCGCCGCAGGCCTGCGGCGAGGTGTCTGCCGAACTGCCGGTGTGGCGGGTGGAGGGGGAGAGCTGCGTGCAGCAGGCCTTCACCGCCGCCGTGCCGGCCCAGGGCGCCTGGCGTCTGGTGCTGCCGGTCGAGGCGGTAACCCTGTGCGTGGTGCAACTGCCGACCACCAAGGCGCGCTGGCTGGCCAAGGCTCTGCCGTTCGCGGTGGAGGAGCTGCTGGCCGAGGATGTGGAGCTGTTTCACCTGTGCGTCGGCGCGCCCCTGGCCGATGGGCGTCACCGCGTGCATGCGCTCAAGCGGGCCTGGCTGGCCAGCTGGCTGGCGCTGTGCGGCGACAACCCGCCACGCCGCATCGAGGTCGACGCCGACCTGCTCTCGGGCGAAGGCAGCCAGCTGCTGTGCGCAGGCGAGCGCTGGCTGCTCGGTGGCAGCGGCGAGGCGCGCCTGGCCCTGCGTAGTGAGGACTGGCCGGCACTGGCAGCGTTGTGCCTGCAGCCGAGGGTGGCTCATGTCGAAGCCGGCCAGACCGCCCCGGCAGAGGTGGACGAAGTCCACGAACTGCCGAGGGCGCTGCCCTGGCTGGCGGCGCAGACGGCCGATTGCAATTTGGCCCAGGGCGCATTCGCCGTGCGTGAGCCTTCCGGTGAATGGCGGCGTTGGCGTCCACTGGCGGCATTGCTGGGTCTATGGCTGTTGCTGCAGTGGGGCTTCAACCTGGCTCAGGGTCTGTACCTGCAACATGAGGGTGAGCGCTATGCCACGGCCAATCACGGGCTTTACCGCGAGTTGTTCCCGGACGACAGCAAGCTGATCAACTTGCGTGCGCAGTTCGATCAGCACCTGGCCGAAGCGGCTGGGGGCGGACAGAGCCAGCTGCTGGCACTGCTCGAGCAGAGCGCTGCGGCCCTCAACCAGGAGGGCGGCCAGGTGCAGGTCGAACAACTGGACTTCAGCGCCCAGCGTGGCGAGCTGGCTTTCAACCTGCTGGCCAGCGACTTTGCGACACTGGAAAGCCTGCGAGGCAGGCTGCAGGACGCCGGGCTGGCGGTGGACATGGGCTCGGCGAGCCGGCAGGACAGCGGCGTCAGCGCGCGCCTGGTGATCGGAGGTAACGGATGAGCGAGATGATCATGCAGTGGTCGCAACGCCTGCTACAGAGCCCGCTGGGCGCGCGCTGGCAGGCGCTGCCGCCTCGCGACCGTCTGGCCCTGGTGCTGCTCGGCAGCTTCCTGTTGCTGGTGCTCTTGTACCTGCTGGCCTGGCGCCCGGTCAGCCAGAACCTGGCGCAGGCGCGCAGTTTCCTGCAGCAGCAGCGCAGCCTGCATGCCTACATGCAGGAGCATGCGCCGCAGGTACAGGCACTGCAGGGGCGACCGCAGGTCACCCTCGACCCGGCCCGCTTGCAGGGGTTGGTAACGGCCAGTGCGGCGAGTCAGGGGCTGAATGTCGAGCGCCTGGACAACCAGGGCGATGGCAGCCTGCAGGTCAGCCTGCAGGCCACCGAGTTCACTCGCCTGCTGCGCTGGCTGGTGAGCCTGGAGGAGCAGGGTGTGCGGGTCGACGAGGCGGGGCTGGAGCGCGCCGACAAGGGCCTGGTGAACAGCCGCCTGCTGCTGCGTGCCGACTGAGCAGAAGCGGATGATCTTGTTCGAGTTAGGTGCTTGATTCACCAATGCCTACGCGATGCCAGTCGGTGAGCTTGAGTGAGTGCTCATATGGCATTAACCCTCATGTTTCCTACTCATAGCTACTCACTCACCCCATTGCTATTGCATGGTGATGTTGGCGGTAGAGATCACGGCGGAATCCTGAATACGGAGATGGCGTGGACTGAGGGCGGTTGGCGCGTGAGGAGCTTGCCGGACTCGCCGCGCGGCCCGGCTGATAAGGGCGCTGTGATCGGTGACTTGTTTTAATGTCGATTGTAATTTCATCATTGATGAGCAATATCGATGATGGTGATTTTTTAATGAGTGGCCAGGCAGCGATAGTGACGGCGTGGATTCAGCCAACCCCTTCTAGCAGGAACCTCGCCATGAAAGCCTTCACCCTTGCTGTCCTGTATACCGCCGCCCTGAGTAGCTACATGTCCACCCTGTCGTTTGCAGCGCCTTCGGTCCCCACCGGGCCGGTGCAGCAGAGCAACCCGGCGGCAGTCGGTACGGGTGTGCTGGTACTGGATCGGCTGGCATAAGGCAGCGCACAACGCCTTGCAGTCAGAGGTTTCGCGTCGGCAGCAGACAGGCTATAAGGCTGGCTCGATTTTGCCGTCCTGAGCGCTGCCTTGCTCGAGTACTCCATCTACCTCGGTCTGTTCCTCTCCGCCTTTGGTGCTGCCAGCCTATTACCCCTGCAGTCGGAGGCGGTGCTGGTCGCACTGTTGCTGGCGGGTGAGCAACCTGTCACGGCGCTGCTGCTGGTGGCCAGTCTCGGCAATGTGCTCGGCGCCGTGCTGAATGCGGCGCTCGGGCGCGGCATCGAACGTTTTCATGGGCGGCGCTGGTTTCCCGTCGACGACCGGCAGCTGGCGCGGGCCAAGGCGGGATACCAGCGCTATGGCCGCTGGTCGCTGCTGCTGAGCTGGATGCCGGTCATAGGCGACCCGCTGACCCTGGTGGCCGGTGTGATGCGCGAGCCCTGGTGGAGCTTTCTGCTGCTGGTCACCCTGGCCAAGGCTGGGCGCTACCTGGCGCTGGCCGCCATCACGCTGGGCTGGTTCTGAGCCGTAGGCCTGGCTCAGTCGCGGTAGAACACCTGGATCAGGTGATAGCCAAACTGGGTCTTCACCGGGCCGTGCACTTCGCGCAGAGCCTTCTTGAAGATCACCTGGTCCACGGCACGCACCATCTGCCCCGGACGCACTTCGCCAAGGTCGCCGCCTTTCTTGCCCGACGGGCAGGTGGAGTATTTCTTTGCCAGCACATCGAAGGCCTCGCCAGCGGCGATGCGTTTCTTCAGGGCGGCCGCTTCGGCCTCGGTCTTCACCAGGATGTGGCGGGCCATTGCCTTGGGCATGATCGGTTCCTCAATTTGCGAGGCCGCTATTGTGCCAGTAATCATTGCGCCATCAGAATGACGTCATTTTTCAGGCTGTCGTTGGCCGGAAACCTGGGCCGACTTGGCCTAACTTGATTACTCCACACAGATGGAAGCGCGCCCCATGGATCTCACCCAGATGCTGAAAATCCTGTCCAGCCAGGACGGATCCGACCTCTACCTGTCCACCGGGGCTCCGCCCTGCGCCAAGTTCAACGGGGTGCTCAAGCCGCTCAGCCAGGAGCCGCTCAAGCCGGGTGATGTGGCGGCCATCGCCGCCGGGGTGATGGACGCCGAGCAGCGCGTCGAGTTCGAGAAAGAGCTGGAAATGAACCTGGCCATCTCGATTCCCAATGTCGGTCGCTTCCGCATCAACATCTTCAAGCAGCGTAACGAGGTTTCCATTGTCGCGCGCAACATCAAGATGGAAATTCCCAAGTTCGAAGACCTCAAGCTGCCCGAGGTACTGCTCAAGACCGTGATGGAGAAGCGCGGCCTGGTGCTGTTCGTCGGCGGTACCGGCTCGGGCAAGTCGACCTCGCTGGCGGCGCTGATCGATTATCGCAACCGCAACAGCGGCGGCCATATCATCACCATCGAGGATCCGGTGGAATACGTGCACCGGCACAAGAAGTCGATCATCAACCAGCGCGAAGTGGGCGTGGATACCCGCAGCTTCCATGCTGCGCTGAAGAACACCCTGCGCCAGGCGCCGGATGTGATCCTGATCGGCGAGATCCGCGACCGCGAGACCATGGAGCACGCCCTGGCCTTCGCCGACACCGGGCACCTGGCCATCTCCACTCTGCACGCCAACAACGCCAATCAGGCGCTGGACCGCATCATCAATTTCTTCCCCGAGGAACGCCGCCCGCAACTGCTCAATGACCTGGGCAACAACCTGCGCGCGTTCGTCTCCCAGCGCCTGGTCAAGACCCTCGATGGCAAGCGCCGCGCGGCGGTGGAGGTGATGCTGGGCACACCGACCGTGCGTGACCTGATCAAGCGCAACGAGTTCTCCGAGATCAAGGAGATCATGGAGAAGTCGAAAAACCTCGGCATGCAGACCTTCGACATGGCGCTGATCGACCTGGTCCACGAAGGGGCCATCGACGAGGACGAAGCGGTGAAGAACGCCGATTCGGCCAACAACGTGCGCCTCAAGCTCAAACTGTACAAGGACAACCCGGCCAGTCAGCCAGCGGTGGCGGCGCCAGTCGCGGCTCCCGAGGCCTCGCCGAGCGCGGCACCGGCCAACTGGGCGATGGAGCTGAAGCTGGAAGAGATCGAGGAAGAGACTCCTCCGGAAGATCCTGGGCGGCAGGGGATCTAGCGAGCAGGCGACTGTGGCATATAGGTGTGCTGCAGGCGCAGGCTAGTACCGTCCTGGTCCAGCGTTTCGACGGCCTTGCGCAGCTCTTCGACCAACTGTGGATCGCAGTCTTTCGAGCAGGCCAGGTAGAGGTCGGTACGTGCCAGAGGCGGGCTCCTATGCAGCTTCTGCTCGCGGTGTACAGATTTACCCCAGATGTATATTGCTTCCGGGATACCGGTAAACCAGGCATCAATACGGCCCAATGCCAGCAGATGAGCAGGATTTTCGCCGAGCTTGAGCTGAGTGATCTGATTCTCCCTGAAGCCTTCGCGGCGCAGTATCTCCAGCTGTGCTGTACCCAGGCCGACACCAATGCGACTGTAGTGCTGGCGTGCTTCGTCGAAACTGCTTACGGGTTCGTCCATGCTGAAGAACGCCCGCTCAAGAGGCATGATCGGGCTGATCCATGTGTAGTTGTCTTCCCGGTCGGGTGTGCGTGATAGCGGGATGATCAGCAGGTTGTGCCCACTGGCGACGGTCATTTGTGCCCTGGCCCACGGCTCGGTAACGATTTGCACCGGGTGACCGCTGCGAGCGAGGGCTGCCAGGGTCACGTCACCGACCATGCCATGGCCACCTGTGTAGTTTTGCAGGGTCAGAGGGGGCGCATCCGGCATGTACAACTTGACCGGCTCGTTGGCCGACCCAGGGCTCGCGAATGCAAGCATAGCCAGCAGAAATAGAAGGATAGGCACTGCGGGCATCCGGCGGTTGAGTTGCAAGGAGTATAGGGGAGCCGTCATCGCCATGACGTTCCCGAGCACATGCAGGAAAGGCTCGCGATCGCTGTGCTGTGATGACAAGGCTTTCCGTGCGGAGTGGCGACCTGATGCTCCAGACGCGCGTCCCCAGGTGTGCTCGTCGGTGCATGGCTATGAGCCGTTTACAGCGCCTGAACGGTAGTCAGCAGCAGGAGATAGCCCAGCACCAGCAGCGGCCAGGCGCAGGCTGGGCCGAACAGAAGGCGCCACAGCCGGTTGATCGGGTCGAAGCCGACGCCGTGGACGAAGCCGCCGCTGATGCCGAGCATCACCAGCATCAGCAGGCTGTGGCTGTAGCGGCCCTGATCGTCCAGATAGGCGGCGGGGTGGATCAGCAGCAGCAAGGCCAGCGGGCTGGCTAACAGCAGCGACAGCACCCGGCTCCACGGGCGCTGCAGCAGGGGGCGGGCCTCAGTCGTCACCGACCGGTTCCTCGTCGAGGTTCTGCGTGGTCTCAAGCCACAGGGCATTGATGATGCCGAAGCTGCAGGCCAGCAGCACACCGAGAATCCAGGTGAAATACCACATGATGCGTTCTCCTCAGTACAGGCCGTGGCGGTTGCTGTCGATCTGCGCGGTGGTCACCGTGCCCCACATCTTCGCGTAGCCCCACAGGGTGTAGGCGAGGATGATCGGCACGAAGATGCAGGCCACTACGAACATGATGCCCAGAGTCATGCGGCTGGACACGGCGTCCCACACGGTCAGGCTGGAGGCCGGGTCGAGCGAGGACGGCATGATGAAGGGGAACAGGGCGAAGCCGGCGGTGCACAGCGTGCCGACGATGGCCAGGCTGGAGCCGAGGAAGGCGAAGCCGCCCTTGCGCCCGCTTGCCGCGGCCAGTGCCAGTACCGCGCCGAGGATGCCCATCAGCGGCGCCAGCTTGGTCAGCGGATACTGCGCGTAGTTGGCCATCCAGCCGGCGTTGCCGGCGGCCACCTGCTTGCCCAGCGGGTTGAGCGCGGCTCCAGTGTCCAATGCACCCTGAATCACCTGGCCCTGGATATTGCCCAGCCACAGCCAGGCACCGGCGCCGATGAAGGCGACCAGGTACACCAGCGCGGTCAGTTGCGCGGCACGCCGGCTGCGGCGGGCGACATCGGCCTCGGTGCGCATCATCAGCCAGGTGGCACCGTGCAGCAGCAGCATCGACAGGCTGACCACCCCGGCCAGCAGGCCGAAGGGGTTGAGCAGCTGCCAGAAGCTGCCGTAGTAGGTCACGCGCAGGTCGGCGTCGAACTGGAAGGGCACGCCCAGCAGCAGGTTGCCGAAGGCCACGCCGAACACCAGTGAGGGCACCAGGCCGCCGACGAACAGGCCCCAGTCCCAGGTCTGCCGCCAGCGGGTGTTCTCCAGCTTGCTGCGGTAGTCGAAGCCCACCGGGCGCACGAACAGGGCGAACAGCACCAGCAGCATGGCCCAGTAGAAACCGGAGAAAGACGCGGCGTAGACCAGCGGCCAGGCGGCGAACAGCGCGCCACCGGCGGTGATCAGCCATACCTGGTTGCCGTCCCAGTGCGGGGCGATGGTGTTGATCACCACGCGCCGCTCGTTGTCGGTACGGCCGACGAAGGGCATCAGCGCGGCGGCGCCGAGGTCGAAACCGTCAGTCAGGGCGAAGCCGATCAGCAGCACGCCGACCAGCACCCACCAGATCAGCTTGAGGCTTTCGTAGTCGAACATGGTTGTCTCCTCAGGCGGCGGCCGGCTGCTGTTGTTCGAAGTGGTAACGCCCGGTGTGCAGGCTGGACGGGCCGAGGCGGGCGAACTTGATCATCAGGTACATCTCCACCACCAGCAGCAGGCTGTAGAAGGCGATCAGCGCGGTCAGCGAACCCCACACATCGCCTGCCGACAGGCTGGAGGCGGATAGGTGGGTGGGCAGTACCTCACCGATGGACCAGGGCTGGCGGCCATGCTCGGCCACGAACCAGCCGGTCTGCGCGGCGATCCACGGCAGCGGCAGGCTGAGCAGCGCCCACTTCAGCAGCCAGGGCTTGCGCTCCTCGTTCTTGCGCGCCGAGGCCCAGAAGGCGCAGGCGAACAGCGCCAGCATGAGGAAGCCGCTGGCAACCATGATGCGGAAGGTCCAGAACAGGCTGAACACGTTGGGGATGGTGTCCAACGCGGCTTGCTTGATCTGCGTCTCGCTGGCGTCCACCACCTTGGCGGTGTACTTCTTCAGCAGCAGGCCATAGCCCAGATCCTGCTTGACTGCCTCGAACGCGGCAATGGTCGCTGCGCTCTTGTCACCGCCGCGCAGCTGCTCCAGCAGCGCGTAGGCCTGCATGCCGTTGCGGATGCGCAGCTCATGCTCGGCCACCAGCTGCTTGATGCCCTTGACCTCGGTATCCAGCGAGCGGGTGGCGATCAGGCCCAGCGCGTAGGGAATCTTCACCGCGTAGTCGGTGCGCTGCTCCTCCTGGTTGGGCAGGCCGAACAGGGTGAAACCGGCCGGCGCGGGGTGGGTTTCCCACTCGGCCTCGATGGCAGCCAGCTTGGTCTTCTGCACGTCGCCGATTTCGTAGCCGGACTCGTCGCCCAGCACGATGACCGAGAGGATCGAGGCCAGGCCGAAGGCCGAGGCGATGGCGAAGGAGCGGCGGGCGAAGCCCTGGTCGCGCTTCTTCAGCAGGTAGTAGCTGGAAATCGCCAGGACGAAGATGGCTCCGGTGACGTAGCCGGCGGCCACGGTGTGCACGAACTTCACCTGCGCCACCGGGTTGAACAGCAGGGCGCCGAAGTCGGTCAGCTCCATGCGCATGGTTTCATAGTTGAACTCGGCGCCGACCGGGTTCTGCATCCAGCCGTTGGCGATCAGGATCCACAGCGCCGAGAGGTTCGAGCCGATAGCCACCAGCCAGGTCACCGCCAGGTGTTGGACCTTGGACAGCCGATCCCAGCCGAAGAAGAACAGACCGATGAAGGTCGATTCGAGGAAGAACGCCATCAACCCCTCGATGGCCAGCGGCGCGCCGAAGATGTCACCGACGTAGTGGCTGTAGTAGGCCCAGTTGGTACCGAACTGGAACTCCATGGTCAGTCCGGTGGTGACTCCGAGGGCGAAGTTGATGCCGAACAGCTTGCCCCAGAACTTCACCATGTCCTTGTAGACCTGCTTGCCGGTCATCACGTAGACCGACTCCATGATCGCCAGCAGAAAGGCCAGGCCGAGCGTCAGGGGCACGAACAGGAAGTGATACATCGCGGTCATGGCAAATTGCAGACGCGACAGGTCGACGACGGTTTCCGAGATCATCTCGGTTTCTCCTCGGTACGTGGCGATTCGTTGAACAGATGGGCATCGACACGGGCTGCGCCATTCTCGGGAATGGTCGGCGCGTCGAACCAGATAGCCTTGATGGCAAGCAGTAGGGCCAGCTTGATCAGCAATATGGCGGTGATTTCCCGCACCAGCGGGAGGCGCCATGGAGACGGTGGGCGAGTTGCCATCCAGATACCCTCAGGAGTATGTCGGGCAGGATAGACGGCTACGCTGGGGATCTTTTGACCTGGATCAGTCGGGTCGTTGGCTCAGGCGTGGTGCGTTGTCGCAGTTCAGCGCTCGTCGAGGGCGAAGGCGGTCAGGCTGAAGGTGGGGATGCCCATGTCCTGCAGCTTCTGCGAGCCACCCAGTTCGGGCAGGTCGATGATTGCCGCGGCCTCGTAGACCTGGGCGCCGAGGCGGCGCACCAGGCGTGCGGCGGCCAGCAGGGTACCGCCGGTGGCGATCAGGTCATCGAAAATCAGTACGCGGTCGCCTTCGCACAGGCTGTCGGCGTGCACTTCCAGCAGCGCTTCGCCGTATTCGGTCTGGTAACTCTCGGCGAGCACTTCGGCCGGCAGCTTGCCCTGTTTGCGGAACAGGATCAGCGGCTTGTTCAGCTCGTAGGCGATTACCGAGCCGATCAGGAAACCGCGCGCATCCATCGCGGCGATATGGCTGAAGTCGCTTTCCACATAACGCTGGATGAAGCTGTCGGCGACCATGCGCTGGGCGCGTGGCGACTGGAACAGCGGGGTGATGTCGCGGAACACCACGCCGGGTTTGGGGAAGTCCGGTACCGGGCGGATCAACGATTTGATGGCGAACTCATCGAAGATCATCTGCGGCTCCTTGGGCTCTACGGCTGGTTATACCTGGAGGCTAGTCGGGTATGCTGCCGCCGGCCAGGGCGCACAGCTCGATGGGGTCGAGGATGTGTACCTCCTTGCCTTCGGCCTCGATCAGGCCGCTCTGCTGGAAGCGGGTGAATACCCGTGACACGGTTTCCACAGCCAGGCCCAGGTAGTTGCCCAGCTCGTTGCGCGACATGGCCAGGCGAAACTGGTTGGCCGAGAAGCCACGGGCGCGGAAGCGCGCAGAGAGGTTGACCAGGAAGGTGGCGATGCGTTCGTCGGCGGTTTTCTTGGACAGCAGCAGCATCATCTGCTGGTCGTCGCGGATTTCCCGGCTCATCACCCGCATCAGCTGGCGGCGCAGTTGCGGCAGTTGCACGGAGAGTTCGTCGAGGCGCTCGAAGGGGATTTCGCACACCGAGGTGGTTTCCAGCGCCTGCGCGGATACCGGGTAGATGGCGGTGTCCACCCCGGACAGGCCGACCAGCTCGCTGGGCAGGTGGAAGCCGGTGATCTGCTCTTCACCGCCGTCGCTCAGGGTAAAGGTCTTCAGGGCGCCGGCCCGCACGGCGAACACCGAGTCGAAGGCATCGCCCTGGCGGAACAGGAACTCGCCTTTCTTCAGCGGCCGGCCACGTTTGACGATGCGGTCGAGGGCGTCCATGTCCTCCAGGTTCAGGGATAGCGGCAGGCACAGCGCGGCCAGGCTGCAGTCTTTGCAATGGGCCTGATGAGGGCTGTGCATCTTGATGATTTCTGACATCGGAGATCCCTGATTGACAATCACACACAAAGCGAAAGGTTAACCCATGGCCCGGTGCTCAGGCCAGCGCGACGATGGTGGTACAGGGCTGACCGATCACTCAAGTAATTTCATCGTCTACCGATACCCAGAGCGAGACCGCGCCGAGGGAAATTCCATGCTGAGGATAGACACAAACGGCTTGAGCGAGCGCTTGGCCCTGGGTGTAGAGCGCCAGGCCAGGCGTGCCGAGGGCGAAGTGGCTGACGAGCAGAAAGTGCGCGAGGGCTTGCGCGTCAGCCTGTCTGAGCTGGGGCGCGTACGCTCCAGTGCCAAGAACGACGATATCGATGAAAGCGACCTGCCGGACAACATCAAGGAAATTCTCAAGCTGATCCGTGCCTTACGCCAGCAGATCGCCGCCAAGCAGGCAGAACTGCAAGCACTGATGGCGGAACAAGGGCTGGGCCCGGAAATGCGACAGATGCGCGCCGAGGCACTACGCAGTGAGCTGGCTTCCTTGCAAGGGGCATTGAGCACGGCTCAAGCCAGCCTGGCGCAAGCCCTGCAGGACAAGCGCTTGAGCAATGGTCAACGCATGCAGGCGGCTAGTCTGGCGATGGCTTGAGCCGGCTCCCGCCGTTCGATTTCAGATCACCCGCGAGAAGCGCTGCTGGTTCTGCTGCTCCAGGTAGTGGTCGAACAGCATGCACAGCGAACGCACCAGCAGGCGACCAGCCGGGCGCACATTGATGCCTTGTCCGTTGAGCTCGATCAGGCCGTCGCGTGCCATTTCCTGCAGTTGAGGCCAGATGGCGGAGAAGTAGCTGCGGAAGTCGATGGCGAAGCGCTGCTCGATAGCGGCGATGTCTAGTTGGAATTCGCAGATCAGCGCCTGGATCACGGCGCGACGGATGCGGTCGTCGCTGTTGCAGTGCAGGCCGCGGCGGGTGGCCAGCTGGCCGTTGGCCAGGCTCTGCTGGTAGTCGTTCAGGTCGCTGATGTTCTGGCAGTACAGATCACCTACCTGGCTGATGGCGGAAACGCCCAGGCCGATCAGGTCGCAGTGTCCGTGGGTGGTGTAGCCCTGGAAGTTGCGTTGCAGGGTGCCATCTTCCTGGGCCATGGCCAGCTCGTCGTCGGGCAGGGCGAAGTGGTCCATGCCGATGTAGCGGTAACCGGCGGCGGTCAACTGTTCGATACTGCGTTGCAACATCTCCAGTTTCTGCGCCGGGTTGGGCAGCTCCTCGGCATTGATGCGGCGCTGCGGCAGGAAGCGTTCCGGCAGGTGGGCATAGTTGAACACCGAGAGGCGGTCGGGTTGCAGGGCGATCACTTCGTCCACGGTGCGGGCGAAGCGCTCCGGCGTCTGTTGCGGCAGGCCGTAGATCAGGTCGATGTTGACCGAGCGGAACTGCAGGGTATGGGCCGCCTCGACGATGGCGCGGGTCTGCTCCAGCGACTGCAGGCGGTTGATGGCGCGTTGCACGTCCGGGTCGAGATCCTGCACGCCCAGGCTGACACGATTGAAGCCCAGTTCACGCAGCAGGCCCATGGTCGACCAGTCGGCTTCGCGCGGATCGATCTCGATGCCGTAGTCGCCACTGTCGTCGTCCAGCAGATTGAAGCTCTGGCGCAGATGCTCCATCAATCGGCGCAGCTCATCGTGACTGAGGAAGGTCGGGGTGCCACCACCGAAGTGCAGCTGCTCGACCACCTGGCGCCGATCCAGATGCCGGGAGATCAGCGTGATCTCCTGCATCAGCTGCTCCAGATAGGGCTGCGCGCGGCCGCGATCCTTGGTGATCACCTTGTTGCAGGCGCAGTAGTAGCAGATGTTGGCGCAGAACGGCACGTGTACATACAGCGACAGTGGCCGTTGCGCCTTGCGGCTGTCGCGCAGCGCGTGCAGCAGGTCGAAGGAGCCTACCTGATCGTGAAACTGAACGGCGGTGGGGTAGGAGGTGTAGCGCGGACCTGCGCGGTCGTGGCGGCGAATCAGGTCGGCGTCCCAGCGGATGGCGTCGAGCATGGAAATATCCCTGGATTGGCGGTGGTGCCAGTCTAGGGAGTCGCCGCTGGTTGCCCGTTGATCTGTATCAAGTGCCCCGTGCTCGTAGACGCGAGTCCTGCTCGCACACTGTCGGGTTCACCAATAGCGCGCGCTGCTGCTTCAGTGACCCATCAGCCAGTGCTGGTGAGGGCCGGGCAGGGTCCATAGGCCGAACAGGATCACCAGCAGGCCGCCGGCGATACGCACGCCGCGTCGGCGTAGCAGGGCGGTGAGGCGCTCCGCGGCCAGGCCGGTGGCCAGCAGTACCGGCCAGGTACCCAGGCCGAAGGCCAGCATCAGCAGCGCACTATCGATCGGCGAGCCTTGGCTCGAGGCCCATAGCAGGGTGCTGTAGACCAGGCCGCACGGCAGCCAGCCCCAGATGGCCCCCAGCAGCAGAGCGCGTGGCAGGCTGCTGACCGGGATCAGCCGGCTGGCGATGGGTTGCAGATGGCGCCAGAGATGTCGGCCCAAGCCCTCGATACGGGTCAGGCCGCTCCACCAGCCGGCCAGGTACAGGCCCATGGCAATCAGCAGCAGTGCGGCAATCACCCGCAGCAACATGGCCGCCGGGCTGCTGGCGACTGCCCAGCCGGCCAGGCCGATCAGCAGACCGGCGGCGCTGTAGCTGAGAACACGACCGAGGTTGTAGGCCAGCAGCAGGCGCAGGCGACGAGCGCGCTGTTCAGGCGGGATGGCCAGCGTAAGCGCACCCATCAGGCCACCGCACATGCCCAGGCAGTGGCCGCCGCCGAGCAGGCCGAGCACCACTGCGGAAAGCAGCAACGGCAGCAGGTCAGCCACGCGGCTCATCCTTGTCGGTGCTCTGGTCGGCTTCTGCGATCCCGGCCTTGTGCTGGGGGTCTTCGTCGTCGAACAGAATGCTGTGGGCGGGGCTGTCCAGATCGTCGTACTGACCGTTATCGACCGCCCAGACGAACAGCCAGATGGCGAAGCCGACCAGCGCCACGGCAATCGGAATCAGGATGTAGATGGCGGACATGAACTCTCCAGACGTAGGGTGGATGTTGTCATCCATCGTTGCTGCGTTATGGCGGACCGATGACGCCTGATCCAGTACGGTGGGCTAACAGTCATTGCCGACTGCGCGGCCCGCCTGTGGTTGATACTGCGCTGGCCGACGCGCAGTGGGTCACGGTTTTACTCGGGCCAGACGCAGGGCGTTGAGTACGACCAGCAGCGAGCTGGCCGACATGCCGAGCGCAGCCCATAGCGGAGTGACCATGCCCAGGGCGGCGAAGGGCAGCACCAGGCCATTGTACAGAGTCGCCCAGGCCAGGTTCTCGACGATGATGTGCCGTGTCCGACGCGCCAGGGCGAAGCCCTGGACCAGGCTGCTCAGGCGGTTGGACAGGAGGACGGCGTCGGCGCTGGTCTTGGCCAGGTCGGTGGCGCTGCCCATGGCCACGCTGATGTCGGCGCCAGCCAGTACCGGCACGTCGTTGACGCCATCACCGAGCATCAGCACGCGGCGGCCGGCGCCATGCAATTGCTGCAGCACGGCCAGCTTGGCGTCGGGGGTGAGTCCGCCGCGGGCGTCGGCAATCTCCAGCTTGCGGGCGACTTCGCCGACCATGGGCGAGCTGTCGCCGGAGAGCAGGATGATCTCCCAGCCCTGTGCTCGGCAGGCGGCGATCAGCTCGGGGGCGTCTTCGCGCAGGCGGTCGCTCAGTACGAACCAGGCCAGTGGCCCGCGCGCGTCGCCCAGCAGCAGCCACTGCCCTTGATCACCAGGAATCGATGGCGCCTCGCGACCGGTCAGTTCGGCCACGTAACCCGGTTGGCCAATGCGCAGCAGGCGCCCGTCGACCTCGCCCTGCAGGCCCAGGCCGGGATGGCTGCTGAGCTGTTCGGCGCCCCGGTTGCTGTAGCCGAAGGCCCGGGCGATGGGGTGTTCCGAGCCGTGCTCGAGGGCGGCGGCCAGGGCCAGGCAGGCATCAGCGTCCAATTCGCGCAGGGTGACGATGCGCTCCAGGGTCAGGCGCCCCTCGCTGAGGGTGCCGGTCTTGTCGAAGATCACCGTATCGATGTGCTTGAGGCCTTCCAGCACGTGGCTGCGGGTCAGCAGCAGACCCAGCTTGTGCAGGCTGCCGGTGGCGGTGGTCAGGGCGGTGGGTGTGGCCAGCGACAGGGCACAGGGGCAAGTGGCGACCAGCAGCGCCAGCACGATCCAGAATGCCCGCTCGCTGTCGAGCTGCCACCAGACCAGGCCGACCACGGCGGCCAGGCCCAGCACGATCAGCAGGAACCACTGCGCCACCCGATCGGCCATCTCGGCCAGGCGCGGCTTGTCGGCCTGGGCGCGCTCCAGCAGGCGGACGATGGCGGACAGGCGGGTGTCGCCGCCGAGGGCTTCGACCTGGACCGTCAGCGGGCCTTCGACGTTGAGGGTGCCGGCGGTGACCGTATCGCCTTCGCCGCGCGGCAGCGGCAGGTATTCGCCCGTGAGCAGCGACTCATCGACACTGGACTGGCCAGCGACGATGCGCCCGTCCGCCGGCAGCTGCGAGCCCGGCGGCACCAGCACGCGGTCGCCGATGGCCAGTTCGCGCAGCAACACACGTTGGCTGTTGCCCTGTGCGTCCAGGCGCAGACAGGAAGGCGGCAGCAGGCTGACCAGCTGAGCGGTGGCTGCCGCCGTGCGCTCGCGGGCGCGGCGCTCCAGATAGCGGCCGGCAAGGAGGAACAGGGCGAACATGCCGACCGCATCGAAATACAGCTCGCCGACGCCGGTGAGCGTGGACCAGATGCCGGCGATATAGGCACCGCCGATGGCCAGTGAAACGGACACATCCATGGTCAGGTGGCGGGTACGCAGGTCGCGCAGGGCGCCACGGAAGAACTGGCCGCAGCAGTAGAAGACGATGGGCGTGGTGAGGAACAGGCTGGTCCAGCGCAGGATCTTGTCCAGCTCTGGCGACAGGTCGATGTTGAACTCGGGCCAGGTCGCCATGGCCGCCATCATCACCTGCATCCACAGCAGGCCGGCCACGCCGATTTGCCGTAGCGACTTGCGGTTCTCCTCGGCCAGGCGCTCGCTGGCCTGGTCGGCCTGCCAGGGGTGGCCGGCGTAGCCGATTCGGCGCAGCTCGGCGAGCAACTGGCTGAGACTGATCTGGCTATCGCTCCAGCGTACCTGCAGGCGCTGGTTGGACAGGTTGAGGCTGGCTTCGGCTACGCCGTGCAGGGTGCGCAGGTGCTTCTCGATCAGCCAGCCGCAGGCCGCGCAGCTGATGCCTTCGATCAGCAGGTTGGTTTCGCTGAGGTCGCCTTCATGCTGGACGAAATCCCGCTGCACTTCGTCGCGGTCATACAGCGCCAGCTCGTCCGGCAATGCCTTGGGCAGGGTCTGCGGATTGACCGCGTTGTCGCTGCGGTGTCGGTAGTAGCTGTCCAGGCCGCCGGCGACAATCGCCTCGGCCACGGCCTGGCAGCCCGGGCAGCAGAAAACCCGCGTCTGTTCCAGCACGTAGGCCTCGAAGCGCGCGCCGGACGGTACCGGCAACCCGCAGTGGTAGCAGGGAAGGGGGCTGCTCATGACGCGGCGCGATTACTCGTCGAGCCGGAAGCGCTGGCCGTCGGCGAGCTGCTTCTCCTCGAACAGGCGCCAGTCTTTACCACCTTCCTGGCCGATCAACTCGACAAAGCGGCGGCCTTCGATGGCATCCAGCAGGTTGCCGGTGTAGCTGCCGTCAGCCTGCTGCTGCAGGATCACCCGGCGATCACGCTCCGGCTGGGTGGGCGAGAGCAGGTTGAGCACCAGTTGCGGCGGGTTGCTGTTGCCTTGCAGCTGCAAGGCGACGGTGCCTTTCTGGTTGTCCAGGGTGAAATCGGCGATCAGCGCCAGGCGCTTGGCCAACTCTTCGCGCTCCAGCGAAGTATTGATGCCCTTGCCGACGTCGTAATAGTTGTCCGACAGCAGCCCTGGCGGGTTGCGGGTGGCGATCACCAGCATGCTGGTGCCCAGTATCACGGACATGCCGAGGATACCGAGGATGAACCAGACCCAGACTTCCTTGTACCAGGGGTTGAGCGGAGCTTGTTGCGACGACATGTAGGAACCTGTGTTCAGCGCACGCTAGGGCCGATGAATCGGCTGTCGGCGTCGCTTGCTATGGACGGGTCTTCCAAGGCCTGGACCTTGAACAGAATTTTATTGGCACTGGAGGGCAGTTTTTCCGGCGCGATGGACAGCTCCACCGGGATCGACAGCACTTCGCCGGCGATTGCCTTGACCTCGCTCTTGCCCTCGAACTCGAGGCCGTCGATGCCTTCGACGGAGATCAGATAGGTCAGGTCGCGCTGGGCCTTGTTCATCAGCTTCACGGTGTAGACGTTCTCGACGTGGCCTATCTCGTTCTCGCGGAACAGTACCCGATCCTTGAGCACGTCGATCTCCACCAGCGAACGGCTGAAGATGGCCCAGGCGAACAGGCCCATCATGACCACCAGTGCGACGGCGTAGCCTATCAGGCGCGGGCGCACCAGGTGAGTCTTCTGGCCAGACAGATTGTGTTCGGTTGTGTAGCTGATCAGGCCCTTGGGGTAGCCCATCTTGTCCATGATGCTGTCGCAGGCATCAATACAGGCGGCGCAGCCGATGCACTCGATCTGCAGGCCGTCACGGATGTCGATGCCGGTGGGGCAGACCTGTACGCACATGGTGCAGTCGATGCAGTCGCCCAGGCCTTCGGCCTTGTAGTCGGCGGTCTTCTTGCGCGGCCCGCGGTGCTCGCCACGGCGTGGGTCGTAGGAGACGATCAGGGTGTCCTTGTCGAACATCACGCTCTGGAAGCGTGCGTAAGGGCACATGTAGATGCACACCTGTTCGCGCAGCCAGCCGGCATTGCCGTAGGTGGCCAGGGTGAAGAAACCGACCCAGAAATAGGCCCAGCCATCGGCCTCGCCAGTGAGCAGGTTCGGGATCAGTTCGCGGATCGGCGAGAAATAGCCGACGAAGGTCAGGCCGGTGACCAGGCCGATCAGAATCCACAGGCTGTGCTTGGCCGCCTTGCGCAGGAACTTGTTGGCGCTCATCGGCGCCTTGTCCAGTTTCATGCGCTGATTGCGGTCGCCTTCGGTGACCTTCTCGCACCACATGAATATCCAGGTCCATACGCTCTGCGGGCAGGTGTAGCCGCACCAGACCCGGCCGGCGAACACGGTGATGAAGAACAGGCCGAAGGCGCAGATGATCAGCAGCGCCGAGAGCAGGATGAAGTCCTGCGGCCAGAAAGTGGCGCCGAAGATGAAGAATTTGCGTTCCGGCAGGTTCCACCAGACGGCTTGGCGATCATTCCAGCTGAGCCAGACGGTGCCGAAGTAGACCAGGAAGAGGAAGGCTCCGCCGCTGAGGCGAAGATTGCGGAACAGGCCGGTGAAGGCGCGGGTGTAGATCTTTTCGCGGCTGGCGTAGAGGTCGGTGCTTTCGCCGCCTTTGGCCGGGGGAGGGGTGATGTTTCGGACGGGAATCTGTTCGCTCATCAGGGGTATACCACGGCTTGGGTGAGTGCTGCGTCGATACTTGCCGGCGCAGTCAGAATTTCACATTCACTATGGTACGCCTGATCGAGCGTTGCCCGGATGCGACCAGCGGTCGCGTCCGGGCGGGTGCAGCCTTACTTCTCGACAGCTGCTTCGGCGTTGCCGTGGGACAGGCTGTACACGTAGGCGGCCAGCAGGTGCACCTTGTCTTCGCTACCCACGTACGGCAGCTGTGCCGGCATGTTGCCGCTGCGGCCGTAACGGATGGTCTGCTGCAGCTGGGCATAGCTGCTGCCGTAGATGAAGGCGCTCGGGTTGGTCAGGTTCGGCGCACCCATGCTCGGGGTGCCGGTGCCGGCCTTGGTGTGGCAGGCGAAGCAGACGCTTTCGAACACTTGCTTGCCGGCGGCCACGTCGGCCTCGACGCCTTCCGGCAGCTTGCGGCCGCCCAGCTCGGTGAGGACATAGGCAGCGACGTTGCGTACACCGTCTTCGCCAATGGTCGGACCCTGGGCCGGCATCATGCCGTGACGGCCGCCGATGATGGTCTGCTTGATGGTGGCCGGTTCGCCGCCCCAGCGCCATTCGTTATCGGTCAGGTTGGGGAAGCCGTAGTTACCCTTGGCGTCGGAGCCGTGGCAGACGGAGCAGTTGGAGGCGAACAGGCGAGCACCCATTTTCAGGGCCTGCTCGTCCTTGGCCACTTCCTCGATCGGCAGCTTGGCGTACTTGGCATAGATCGGCGCATATTCCTTGTCGGCGCGGACCATTTCCTTTTCCCACTGGTGCACGCCGGTCCAGCCGGCCTGGCCATTGGCGAAGGGCTTGCCGTCGCCGGCTTCGTTATAGCCCGGCAGCAGACCTTTCCAGGTACCCAGACCCGGGTACAGGACCAGGTAGCCGAGGGCGAAGATGATGGTGCCGATGAACAGCATGAACCACCATTTCGGCAGGGGGTTGTCGAACTCTTCGATACCGTCGAAGGCGTGGCCGACGGTTTCCTCAGTGCTTTCGTCGCGCTGCCCCTTGCGCACGCCGAAGATCAGCGCCGTCAGAGCGGCAATGGTGCCCAGGCTCAGGACGGTGATGTACAGACTCCAGAAGGTAGTCATTCTTTATTGCTCCCAGAAGCTTGCTCGTCACGCTTATTGGCCGGGATGTCGTCGGCGAAGGGCAGGTTGGCCGCCTCGTCGAAGTTCGACTTGCGCTTGTTGCTGTAGGCCCAGAGCACCACGCCGATGAAGGCGATGAAGACTACTGCGGTGCCTATGCCACGAATCATCCCGATATCCATCGTGCGTTACCGTTTGTTCTTGATAGAAGTGCCCAGGCCTTGCAGGAAGGCCACCAGAGCGTCCATCTCGGTCTTGCCCTTGACGGCTTCACGAGCACCGGCGATGTCTTCGTCGGTGTAAGGCACGCCGAGGGTGCGTTGAGCTTCCATCTTGGCAGCGGTGTACTTGCCGTCGAGCTTGTTCTCTACCAGCCAGGGGTAGGCCGGCATCTTCGACTCCGGCACAACGTTTCGCGGGTTGTACAGGTGGGCGCGGTGCCAGTCGTCCGAGTAGCGGCCGCCGACACGAGCCAGGTCCGGGCCGGTACGCTTGGAGCCCCACAGGAAGGGGTGGTCCCAGACGCTTTCACCGGCGACGGAGTAGTGGCCGTAGCGCTCGGTCTCGGCACGGAACGGACGGATCATCTGCGAGTGGCAGCCGACGCAGCCTTCACGGATGTAGATATCGCGACCTTCCAGCTCCAGCGCGGTGCGCGGCTTCATGCCTTCCACCGGGGTGTTGGTGACGTCCTGGAAGAACAGCGGGACGATCTGGGTCAGACCGCCGATGCTCACGGCGATCACCATGAACAGGGCCAGCAGGCCGATGTTCTTTTCGAAGATTTCGTGTTTGCTACCGGCCATCAGTGAGCCACCTCAGCAGGAATCAGGGCAGCGGCGTCGTATTCGGCCTTGTTCGCGGCACGCACGGTACGCCAGGTGTTGTAGGCCATCAGCAGCATGCCGGTCACGAAGAAGGCACCGCCAAGGGCGCGAACCATGTAACCGAGGTGGCTGGCTTCCAGCGCTTCGACGAAGGAGTAGGTGAGGGTGCCGTCTTCGTTGACTGCGCGCCACATCAGACCCTGGGTGATGCCGTTGACCCACATCGAGGCGATGTACAGCACGGTGCCGATGGTGGCCAGCCAGAAGTGTGCGTTGATCAGACCGACGCTGTGCATCTGCTCACGACCGAAGACCTTCGGAATCAGGTGGTACAGCGAGCCGATGGAGATCATCGCTACCCAGCCGAGGGCGCCGGCGTGTACGTGGCCGATGGTCCAGTCGGTGTAGTGGGACAGCGCGTTGACGGTCTTGATGGCCATCATTGGACCTTCGAAGGTCGACATGCCGTAGAAGGCCAGCGATACCACCAGGAAGCGCAGGATCGGGTCGTTGCGCAGCTTATGCCAGGCGCCCGACAGGCTCATCATGCCGTTGATCATGCCGCCCCAGCTCGGAGCCAGCAGAATGACCGACATGGCCATGCCGAGGGACTGGGCCCAGTCCGGCAGTGCGGTGTAATGCAGGTGGTGCGGGCCTGCCCAGATGTACAGGGTGATCAGTGCCCAGAAGTGCACGATCGACAGGCGGTACGAGTAGATAGGACGCTCGGCCTGCTTGGGTACGAAGTAGTACATCATCCCCAGGAAACCGGTGGTCAGGAAGAAGCCCACGGCGTTGTGGCCGTACCACCATTGCACCATGGCGTCGGTAGCACCGGCGTAGACCGAGTAGGACTTGAACAGGGTGACCGGCATTTCCATGCTGTTGACGATGTGCAGCATGGCGGTGACCAGGATGAAGGCACCGAAGAACCAGTTGCCCACATAGATGTGCTTGGTCTTGCGCTTGATGATGGTGCCGAAGAACACCGCACAGTAGGTGATCCAGACCACGCCCAGAAGGATGTCGATCGGCCACTCCAGCTCGGCGTACTCCTTGGAGGAGGTGTAGCCCAGTGGCAGGGTGATGACGGCCAGCACGATCACGGCTTGCCAACCCCAGAAGGTGAAGGCGGCCAGACTGTCGGAGATCAGGCGAGCCTGACAGGTGCGCTGAACCACGTAATAAGAAGTGGCGAACAGGGCGCAACCGCCGAAGGCGAAGATCACCGCGTTGGTGTGCAGGGGACGCAGACGGCCGAAGCTGGTCCACGGCAGGTTCAGGTTGAGTTCTGGCCACACGAGTTGTGCGGCGATGAACACACCGAGACCCATCCCGATGACCCCCCAGATTACCGTCATAACGGCGAACTGGCGGACCACCTTGTAGTTATAAGCAGTCTGACTGATTGCTGTGCTCATGCTAGGGGTTCCACGGTTAATGGAGTTTTCTTAGGGGTAAAAAATCGGCGGCAAGTATGGATAAATGAGGTACCCATTGCAACGCCGGATGCCAGTGTGATCAAGGTTTTAGCGGGCTTTTACCCCTTCCGAGAGTTCGCTTTCAGGGGCGAATTTTCGGATTTCGATGACTTGGATGGCACTGCGCAACGAAAGGAATCGCCTTGGAGTTGTTACCAGGTGCGACTGTTGGGCAGCTTAGACCATGTCAACTGATGCGGCCTGCAATCGTTCTGCGGGGTGCGACATCGGGTCGCACGAGTGGTGGGGCGGGAACGGGCGCCGATTGGCGCCCGGGAGGGGATGGGCAGTTTTTAGTCCTGGGCTACCGCTTGCTCCTGCTGTTGGGACAGGCTGTACACATAGGCGGTCAGCAGGTGCACCTTGTCCTCGCTACCCACGTACGGCAGTTGTGCTGGCATGTGGCCGGTGCGGCCGTAACGGATGGTCTGCTGCAGCTGGGCAAAACTGCTGCCGTAGATGAAGGCGCTGGGGTTGGTCAGGTTGGGGGCGCCCATGCTCGGGGTGCCCTTGCCGTCGGCGCCGTGGCAGGCGAAGCAGGTGCTGGCGAAGATCTTCTGGCCGGCGCTGATATCGGCGGTCTCACCTGCCGGCAGCTTGCGCCCGGCCAGTTCGGTCAGCACGTAGGCGGCGACATTGTGTACGCCTTCTTCGCCAATCATCTGGGCCTGGGCCGGCATCATGCCGCTGCGGCCACCGATGATGGTCTGCTTGATGGTTTCCGGTGAGCCGCCCCAGCGCCACTCCTTGTCGGTCAGATTGGGGAAACCGTAGGCGCCCTTGGCATCGGAACCATGGCAGACCGAGCAGTTGGAGGCAAACAGGCGACCGCCCATCTTCAAGGCGCGTTCATCCTGAGCGACCTGTTCGACCGGCAATTTGGCGTAGCCAGCATAGATCGGTGCGTACTCGCGGTTGGCCTTGTCGACTTCCCGTTGCCATTGTTTGACCTGGGTCCAGCCGCCTTCGTAGCCCGGCAGCTTGCCGGCGTAATTGCCCAGGCCCGGGTAGAGCAGCAGATAGCCTGCGGCGAAGATCAGGGTGCCGAGGAACAGCATGAACCACCACCGGGGTAGCGGGTTGTCGTATTCCTCGATGCCATCGAAGCTGTGCCCCAGGGTCTGCTCGGTAGGGCCGGATTGCTGGCCCTTGCGGGTGGCGAACAATAGCCACAGCAGGGCGAGCAGGCTGCCGAGGGTGAGCAGGGTGATGTACCAACTCCAGAACGTGGTCATGTCCGATTACCTCTTGTTCTTCAGGCTGGTGCCGAGCACCTGCAGGTAGGCGACCAGGGCTTCCATCTCGCTCTTGCCCTGCACGGCAGCCTGGGCGCCGCTGATGTCCGCATCGCTGTAGGGCACGCCGAGGGTGCGCAGGGCGCCCATTTTGGCGGCGCTGTCCTTGCCATCGAGCTTGCTTTCGACCAGCCAGGGGTAGGCCGGCATCTTCGACTCCGGTACGACGTTGCGCGGGTTGTACAGGTGCGCGCGGTGCCAGTCGTCCGAGTAGCGGCCGCCGACACGGGCCAGGTCCGGGCCGGTGCGCTTGGAACCCCACAGGAAGGGGTGGTCCCAGACGCTTTCACCGGCGACGGAGTAGTGGCCGTAGCGCTCGGTCTCGGCGCGGAACGGGCGGATCATCTGCGAGTGGCAGCCGACGCAACCTTCGCGGATGTAGATGTCGCGACCTTCCAGCTGCAGCGCGGTATAGGGCTTCATGCCGGTTACCGGCTCGTTGACCACGTCCTGAAAGAACAGCGGAACGATCTGCGTCAGGCCGCCAATGCTCACGGCGAAGACCATGAGCAACGCCAGCAGGCCGACGTTCTTCTCGAGTATTTCGTGCTTGCTGCTCATCAGTGGGCTCCTTCGGCGATCAGGGCGGCGCTGTCGTACTCGGCCGGCTTGGCCGCGCGTACGGTGAGCCAGGTATTCCAGGCCATCAGCAGCATGCCCGTGAAGAAGATGGCGCCACCCAGGACGCGGACCACGAAGCCGGCGTGGCTGGCTTCCAGCGCTTCGACGAAGGAGTAGGTGAGGGTGCCGTCGTCATTCACCGCACGCCACATCAGGCCCTGAGTGATGCCGTTGACCCACATCGAGGCGATGTACAGCACGGTGCCGATGGTGGCCAGCCAGAAGTGCGCGTTGATCAGGCCGATGCTGTGCATCTGCTCGCGACCGAAGACTTTCGGGATCAGGTGGTACAGCGAGCCGATGGAGATCATCGCTACCCAGCCGAGGGCGCCGGCGTGTACGTGGCCGATGGTCC
>NZ_LSOF01000019.1 GCF_001592875.1 Pseudomonas sp. BMS12
CGTCGGTGCGGCCGCGGCCGCGGGAGCAGGGGCAGCGGCCGGCGCAGGAGCTGCCGCTGGTGCGGCGCCGGCAACCTTGAGCTTGAGAATCAGGTCGCCGGTGCTGACTTCGGAATCCAGCTTGACCAGCACTTCCTCCACCACGCCGGCGGCCGGCGAGGGGATCTCCATGCTGGCCTTGTCCGACTCCAGGGTGATCAGCGACTGGTCGGCTTCGATGCTGTCGCCGACCTTGACCATCACCTCGATGACCTTGACCTTGCCGTCCGTGCCGATATCCGGCACATGCACGTCCTGCACGCTGGCCGTAGCTGGGGCCGCTGCAGGTGCGGCGGCTGGCGCAGGAGCCGGCTCGGCGGCCTTGGGCGCTTCGGTGGCAGCCGGAGCTTCGGCAGCGGGTGCGGCCTCAGCGGCGGCGCCTTCGACTTCCAGCACCAGCAGCTCGTCGCCTTCCTTGAGGCGATCACCGATTTTGACTTTCAGCTCCTTGATCACACCGGCCTTGGGCGCAGGGATCTCCATGGAGGCCTTGTCGGACTCCAGGGTGAGGATGCTCTGGTCGGCTTCGACGCGGTCGCCGACCTTGACCAGCAGTTCAATGACCTCGCCTTCGCCGCCGAGGTCGGGTACGCGAATCAACTCACTCATCGCTACGCTCCTTAGCAGTCCAGGGGGTTGGCTTTATTGGGATCGATGCCGAACTTGGCGATGGCGTCGGCCAGCACCTTGGCTTCGATTTCGCCACGGTCGACCAGTGCCTCCAGCGCGGCCAGCACTACCCAGTAGCGGTCCACCTCGAAGAAGTGGCGCAGCTTCTTGCGGCTGTCGCTGCGGCCGAAGCCGTCGGTGCCGAGCACCTTGTATTCCTTGACCGGAACCCACTGGCGAATCTGTTCGGCGAACAGCTTCATGTAATCGGTGCTGGCCACCACCGGGCCCTTGCGGCCGGACAGGCACTGCTCGACATAGGTTTGCTGCGGCTTCTGTTCCGGGTGCAGGCGGTTCTTGCGCTCCACGGCCAGGCCTTCGCGGCGCAGTTCGTTGAAGCTGGTGACGCTCCAGACGTCGGAGCCGATGTTGAACTCCTCGCGCAGGATCTTCGCCGCCTCGCGCACCTCGCGCAGGATGGTGCCGGAGCCGAGGAGCTGCACATGATGGGCGGCTTCCTTGGTGTCCTCTTCGAGCAGGTACATACCCTTGATGATGCCTTCCTCGGCGCCCTGCGGCAGGGCCGGCTGGACGTAGGACTCGTTCATCACGGTGATGTAGTAGAAGACGTTCTGCTGCTCCTCGGTCATCTGGCGGATGCCCTCGCGGATGATCACCGCCAGTTCATAACCGTAGGTCGGGTCGTAGGTGCGGCAGTTGGGGATGGTCGCGGCCATGATGTGGCTGTGACCGTCCTCGTGCTGCAGGCCTTCGCCGTTGAGCGTGGTGCGCCCGGCGGTGCCGCCGATCAGGAAGCCGCGGCAGCGGCTGTCGCCGGCGGCCCAGGCCAGGTCACCGATGCGTTGGAAGCCGAACATCGAATAGAAGATGTAGAACGGCAGCATCGGCTGGTTGTGGTTGGAGTACGAGGTGCCGGCGGCAATGAACGAGCTCATGGCGCCCGCTTCGTTGATGCCCTCTTCGAGGATCTGGCCCTTCTTGTCCTCCTTGTAGAACATCACCTGGTCTTTATCCACCGGCTCGTAGAGCTGGCCGACCGAGGAGTAGATGCCCAGCTGGCGGAACATGCCTTCCATGCCGAAGGTGCGCGCCTCGTCCGGGATGATCGGCACGATGCGCTGGCCGAGATCCTTGTCCTTGACCAGCTGCGCGAGGATGCGCACGAAGGCCATGGTGGTGGAGATGTCGCGGTCGCCCGAGCCGTCGAGGATGGCCTTGAGGGTTTCCAGCGGTGGCGTCGGGATGCTGAAGCTGTTGGCGCGGCGCTGCGGCACGTAGCCGCCGAGGGCTTCGCGGCGCGAGTGCAGGTACTTGGCCTCGGCGCTGCCTTCGGCCGGTTTGTAGAACGGCAGGTTCTCCAGGTCGGCGTCGTTGACCGGGATGTCGAAGCGGTCGCGGAACTGCTTGAGGCTCTCGATATCGACCTTCTTGGTGTTGTGCGCGGTGTTCTTCGCTTCACCGGCGCCGGTGCCATAACCCTTGATGGTCTTGGCCAGAATCACGGTCGGCTGGCCCTTGTGGTTGACCGCCTGGTGGTAGGCTGCATAGACCTTGTACGGGTCGTGGCCGCCGCGGTTGAGGTTCCAGATCTCCTGGTCGGAGAGGTCCTTGACCATCTCCTTCAGCTCGGGGCTGTTGAAGAAGTGCTCACGCACATAGGCGCCATCTTTGGCCTTGTAGTTCTGGTACTCGCCGTCGACCACTTCGTCCATGCGGCGCTGCAGCAGGCCGTCCTTGTCCTTGGCGAACAGCGGGTCCCAGAAGCGGCCCCAGACCACCTTGTTGACGTTCCACTGGGCGCCGCGGAAGTTGCCTTCCAGCTCCTGGATGATTTTGCCGTTGCCGCGAACCGGGCCGTCGAGGCGCTGCAGGTTGCAGTTGATGACGAAAATCAGGTTGTCCAGCTTCTCGCGGCCGGCCAGGGAGATGGCGCCGAGGGATTCCGGCTCGTCGCACTCGCCGTCGCCCATGAAGCACCAGACCTTCTGTTTGCCGGCGGGGATGAAGCCGCGGCTTTCCAGGTACTTCATGAAGCGCGCCTGGTAGATGGCCTGGATCGGGCCAAGGCCCATGGACACGGTGGGGAACTGCCAGAAGTCCGGCATCAACCAGGGGTGCGGGTAGGAGGACAGACCGTTGCCGTCCACTTCCTGACGGAAGTTGTTCATCTGGTCTTCGCTGATGCGCCCTTCGAGGAAGGCGCGGGCGTAGATGCCGGGGCTGGCGTGGCCCTGATAGAAGATCAGGTCGCCACCATGCTCCGCAGTAGGAGCCTGGAAGAAGTAGTTGAAGCCGATGTCGTAGAGGGTCGCCGAGGAGGCGAAACTGGAGATGTGGCCGCCCAGATCCGGATCTTTCAGGTTGGTCCGCATCACCATCGCCAAGGCGTTCCAGCGTACCAGCGAGCGGATGCGCCGCTCCATGAACAGGTCGCCGGGCATGCGCGCCTCGTGGCCGACCGGGATGCTGTTGCGGTAGGGCGTGGTGATCGCATAGGGCAGCTGGGTACCACTGCGGGTGGCCAGTTCACCCATGCGGGTCAGCAGATAATGGGCGCGGTCTTCGCCTTCCTTGTCGAGGACGGACTCGAGGGCGTCCAGCCATTCCTGGGTTTCGACGGGATCGAGGTCTTGCATGGCTTGCTCCAGGGCGGAAAGGCTTCCAGAATCGGAGGCCTGGGCTCGTGCACGCTTTCTGGGCGGGCTACGTGAAGTCGTTATTGGCCGGAGTTGATTGGCCGGCCTGTAGTTTTACTACATTTCGATGGCTAATGCAGCGCCCGGGACACAATCTTTAGTAGTAAAACTACACAAAGTGAACGCTGGAAAGCGCTCCTGCCAGTGGCACGTGGCGCCTTTCCGCCCTCAAGGATAGACCATGAGCCTGCCGCCACTGGCCGCCCTGCCGACCTCTCTGCAACCTCTTGCCGAACGTGCTGCTGCTCTGCCTGTGCCGGCGGACTGGCCGCTTGCGCGGCGTGAAATCCTGGCGCGGCTGTGCGCCACCAGCGACTTCGTCTATGAGCAGGCAGCGCGTGATAGAGAGCTGCTACCAAGCCTGGCCGCCAGTGGCGACCTGGAACGCGCCTTTGCCGTCGGCGAACTGCGCGCGCAACTGCAGGCGCTGCTGGCCGACTGTGCCGACGAGGACGAGCTGGGTCGGCGCCTGCGCCGCTTCCGCAACCGCCAGCAGGTGCGCATCATCTGGCGCGACATCAGTCGCCAGGCCAATCTGGCCGAGACCTGTCGCGATCTGTCCGACCTCGCCGATGCCTGCATTGACCTGGCCTACCACTGGCTCTACCCGCGACACTGCGAGCAGTTCGGCACGCCCATTGGCCGCCGTAGCGGCGAGGCGCAGCACATGGTCATCCTCGGCATGGGCAAGCTCGGTGCTCACGAGCTGAACCTGTCTTCCGACATCGACCTGATCTTCGGTTACCCGGAGGGCGGCGAGACCGAGGGCGTCAAGCGCTCGCTGGATAACCAGGAGTTCTTCATTCGTCTGGGGCAGCGGCTGATCAAGGCGCTGGACCCGATCACCGCCGACGGCTTCGTCTTCCGCGTTGACATGCGCCTGCGCCCTTATGGCTCGTCCGGCGCCCTGGTGCTCAGCTTCAATGCGCTTGAGCAGTACTACCAGGACCAGGGGCGCGACTGGGAGCGCTACGCCATGATCAAGGCGCGCGTGGTCGGTGGCGATCAGGCTGCCGGCAAGCAGTTGCTGGAAATGCTGCGGCCCTTCGTCTATCGGCGTTATCTGGACTTCTCCGCCATCGAGGCGCTGCGGGCGATGAAGCTGCTGATCCAGCAGGAAGTGCGGCGCAAGGGCATGGCCGACAATATAAAGCTGGGTTCCGGCGGCATTCGCGAGATCGAGTTCATCGCCCAGGCCTACCAGTTGATCCACGGTGGACGCGATCTCAGCCTGCAGCAACGACCGCTGCTCAAGGTGCTGGCGACGCTGGAAGGCCAGGGCTACCTGCCGGCAGCGATCATCGACGAGATGCGCCAGGGCTACGAGTTTCTGCGCTACGTCGAACATGCCCTGCAGGCCATCGATGACCGGCAGACGCAGATGCTGCCGGACAACGAGCAGGATCGTGCGCGGGTGGCGTGCATCATGGGCTTCGCCTCCTGGGCCGCCTTCCATGAGCGCCTGATGCATTGGCGCGGGCGTATCGAGTGGCACTTCCGCCAGGTCATTGCCGACCCTGACGAGGATGAAGAGGGCGAAGTCGAACTGTGCGTCGGCAGCGAATGGCTGCCGCTATGGGAAGACGCGCTGGATGAGGAAATGGCCGAGCGGCAACTGGCCGAGGCGGGTTTTACCGAGCCAGCGGCGGCGCTCAAGCGCCTGACCGATCTGCGCGCTGGCTCTCAGGTGCGCACCATGCAGCGCCTGGGGCGCGAACGCCTGGATGCTTTCGTGCCACGCCTGCTGGCGCAGGCAGTGGAGCACGACAATCCGGACCTGGTGCTGGAGCGGGTGCTGCCACTGGTCGAGGCGGTGGCGCGGCGCTCTGCCTACCTGGTGCTGCTGACCGAGAATCCCGGTGCCTTGCAACGGCTGATGACCCTGTGCGCGGCCAGCCCGTGGATTGCCGAGCAGATCACCCGCTTCCCGCTGTTGCTCGACGAACTGCTGAATGAAGGACGGCTGTTCAGTCCGCCGCTGGCGCCGGAGCTGGCTGCCGAGCTGCGCGAGCGGCTGACGCGGATTCCCGAGGATGACCTGGAACAGCAGATGGAAGCCCTGCGCCACTTCAAGCTGGCCCACGGCCTGCGCGTGGCCGCCTCGGAAATCGCCGGCACGCTGCCGTTGATGAAGGTCTCCGACTATCTGACCTGGCTGGCCGAGGCGATTCTCGACCAGGTACTGGCCCTGGCCTGGCGTCAGTGCGTGGCCAAGCATGGCGCGCCGCTTCGCGCCGATGGCAGTCAGTGCGATCCGGATTTCATCATCGTCGGCTACGGCAAGATGGGTGGCCTGGAGCTGGGTCACGGCTCGGACCTGGATCTGGTGTTCATTCATGACGGCGACTCCCAGGCCGAGACCGACGGCGCCAAGCCCATTGATGGTGCGCAGTTCTTCGCCCGCCTGGGCCAGCGCATCATTCATCTATTAACTGCGCAGACCAACTCCGGCCAGCTCTATGAGGTGGACATGCGCCTGCGCCCGTCCGGCGCGGCGGGGCTGCTGGTCAGCTCGTTGGGGGCCTTCCAGCGCTATCAGGAAAACGAAGCCTGGACCTGGGAGCACCAGGCTCTTGTGCGCGCCCGAGTGCTGGTCGGCTGTGCGCGGGTCGCTACGGCCTTCGAGCAGGTGCGCGCCAAGGTGCTCGGCCGGGCGCGCGACCTACCCAAGTTGCGGGCCGAAGTCAGCGAGATGCGGGCGAAGATGCGCGACAACCTGGGCACCCGGGAAACGGCTGCCGGCACGGCGGAAAATGCCTTCGAAGCGGCGGTTTCCTTCGATCTGAAGCAGGATGCCGGTGGTATCGTCGATATCGAATTTATGGTGCAATACGCGGCCCTGGCGTGGTCGGGGCAGCATCCCGAGCTGCATCGCTACACCGACAACATCCGCATTCTCGACGGTTTGCGCGACGTGGGCCTGCTGCCCGCCGCCGACGTCGAACTGTTGCAGGAGGCCTACAAGGCCTATCGCTCCGCTGCCCACCGGCAGGCGTTGCAGAAACAACCGGGCAAGGTCGCGGGAGACCAGTTCGAGTCCGAGCGGCGCAGCGTGATGCGCCTGTGGCGCGAGCTGGGCCTGAACTGACCGACCCCTGAACTGATGAACACTGAGGAGTGGCAAAGATGTCGATGGCCGACCGCGATGGCGTGATCTGGTATGACGGCGAACTGGTGCAGTGGCGCGAAGCCACCACCCACGTGCTGACCCATACCCTGCACTACGGCATGGGTGTGTTCGAAGGTGTGCGTGCCTACAACACTCCGCAGGGCACCGCCATCTTCCGCCTGCAGGCGCATACCGATCGCCTGTTCGACTCGGCCCACATCATGGGCATGAAGATCCCCTTCACCAAGGAAGAGATCAACGAAGCCACCCGTGCTGCCGTGCGTGAGAACAACCTGGAAACGGCCTACATCCGCCCGATGGTGTTCTACGGATCTGAAGCCATGGGCCTGCGCGCCAGCGGCCTGAAAGTACAGGTGATCGTGGCTGCCTGGCACTGGGGTGCCTACATGGGCGAAGAAGCCCTGCAGAAGGGCATCAAGGTGCGCACCAGCTCCTTCACCCGTCACCACGTCAACATCTCCATGACCCGCGCCAAGGCCAACGGCAACTACATCAACTCGATGCTGGCCCTGCAGGAGGCCATTTCCGGTGGTGCCGACGAGGCCATGCTGCTGGACCCGGAGGGCTACGTGGCCGAGGGTTCGGGCGAGAACATCTTCCTGGTCAAGGATGGTGTGGTGTACACCCCGGAAGTGACCTCCTGCCTCAACGGCATCACCCGCAGCACCATCCTGACCCTGGCCGAAGAGCTGGGCATCAAGGTGGTCGAGAAGCGCATCACTCGCGATGAGGTGTATATCGCCGACGAGGCCTTCTTCACTGGCACCGCCGCCGAAGTCACGCCGATCCGCGAGGTGGACGGTCGCGCCATTGGCATCGGCAGCCGTGGCCCGGTTACCGAGAAGCTGCAGAAGGCCTACTTCGATCTGGTTACCGGCCAGACCAGTGCCCATGCCGAATGGCGCACTCTGGTTAAGTAAGACAGTCGTCAAGGGACATGACGGGGAGGCTCTGAGCCTCCCCGATCGTTTCTGGAAAGAGCATGAAAATACTGATCGTTGGGCCCAGCTGGGTCGGTGACATGGTGATGGCGCAGACCCTGTTCGTCTGCCTCAAACAGCGCCATCCCGGTTGCGAGATCGACGTGCTGGCGCCCGAGTGGAGCCGGCCGATCCTCGAGCGCATGCCTGAGGTGCGCGCGGCGCTGAGCTTCCCGCTTGGCCACGGTGTGCTGGATATCGCCACCCGGCGCAAGATCGGCAAGTCGCTGGCCGGTCAGTACGACCAGGCGATCCTGCTGCCCAACTCGCTGAAGTCGGCCCTGGTGCCGTTCTTTGCCGGTATTCCCCAGCGCACCGGCTGGAAGGGCGAGATGCGCTACGGCCTGCTCAACGACATCCGCACGCTGGATAAAGAGCGTTTGCCGCTGATGATCGAGCGCTTCATGGCCCTGGCCTACGAGCCCGATGCCGAGCTGCCCAAACCTTATCCACAGCCACGGCTGGTCATCGACGAATCCAGCCGTGCCGCCGCCCTGGCCAAGTTCGGCCTGAGTCTGGATCGTCCGGTGCTGGCGCTGTGCCCCGGTGCCGAGTTTGGCGAGGCCAAGCGCTGGCCGGCCGAGCACTACGCCAAAGTCGCCGAGCTGAAGATTCGCGCCGGCTGGCAGGTGTGGCTGTTTGGCTCGAAGAATGATCATCCTGGTTGCGAGGATATCCGCCAGCGCCTGATTCCCGGCCTGCGCGAGGAGGTGGTCAACCTGGCCGGCGAAACGTCGCTGGCCGAAGCCATCGACCTGATGTCCGCCGCTGGCGCCGTGGTTGCCAACGACTCCGGCCTGATGCATGTGGCCGCCGCGTTGAACCGCCCACTGGTGGCGGTGTACGGCTCCACCTCGCCACAGTTCACCCCGCCGCTGGCGGACCAGGTGGAGATCGTGCGCCTGGGCCTGGACTGCAGTCCCTGCTTCGACCGTACCTGTCGCTTCGGCCACTACAACTGCCTGCGCGAGCTCAAGCCGCGCCCGGTGATCGAGGCGCTGCAGCGCCTGGTTGCCGACCCAGTCGAGGTGCAATAGCTTGCGGGTTCTGTTGATAAAAACGTCATCGCTCGGCGACGTGATTCATACCCTACCGGCGTTGACCGACGCGGCGCGGGCGATTCCCGGCATCCAGTTCGACTGGGTGGTGGAAGAGGGCTTCGCCGAGATTCCGGCCTGGCATCCGGCCGTGGCCCAGGTGATTCCGGTGGCCATCCGCCGCTGGCGCAAGCACCTGCTGCAGACCTGGAAGAGCGGCGAGTGGCGGCGTTTCAAGCAGCGCCTCGGCGAAACCGACTACGACCTGGTCATCGATGCCCAGGGCCTGTTCAAGAGCGCCTTTCTCACCCGCTACAGCAAGGCGCCGGTGGTCGGCCTGGATCGCGACTCGGCGCGCGAGCCGATCGCCTGTCGCTTCTATGATCACCTTTATGCGGTGGCCAAGGATCAGCACGCTCTGGAGCGCACCCGTCAGTTGTTCGCCCAGGCGCTGGGCTATGCCCTGCCCGAGGGCATCGGCGACTACGGTCTGGATCGCGCGGCGATGGCCGACGTCTCCCAGGCGCCGTATCTGTTGTTCCTGCACGGCACCACCTGGGCTAGCAAGCACTGGCCGGAGGCCGACTGGCGCGCCCTGGCCGAGCGCATGGCCGGGCAGGGCTGGGCGATTCGCCTGCCCTGGGGCAACGACAGCGAGCGCGCTCGCGCCGAGCGCATAGTCGCCGGCATCCCCGGTGCCGCCGTGCTGCCCAGGCTCAACCTGGCCGGTGTGGCCAAGGTGATCGCGGGAGCCACCGCCTGCGTGGCCGTCGACACTGGTCTCGGTCACCTGGCGGCGGCGCTCGACGTACCAACCATTTCCCTCTACGGCCCGACCCTGCCGGGCAAGGTCGGCGCCTATGGCCGTGGCCAGGTGCACCTGTGTGCGACCGGTCCCGATGCCGGCCTGGGTGATCGCAACAAGCCCTGTTTCGACGGGCTGGGCGCCGAGCGTGTCGGGCACGAACTGAATGCCCTGCTGCTGAACCTGCAGGAGGCCGTGTGATGCAACTGGCCTTCGTGCTGTACAAGTATTTCCCCTTTGGTGGCCTGCAGCGTGACTTCATGCGCATCGCCCTGGAATGCCAGGCGCGCGGCCACGCCATCCGCGTCTACACACCGATCTGGGAAGGCGAGGTGCCGCCGGGTTTCGATGTGCGAGTGGCGCCGATCAAGGCCTTCTTCAATCACCATCGCAACGAGAAGTTCAGCGCCTGGCTGGCGGCGGACCTGGCGCGCGACCCGGTGGACCGGGTGGTGGGTTTCAACAAGATGCCGGGCCTGGATGTCTACTACGCCGCCGACGGCTGCTACGAAGACAAGGCGCAGACCTTGCGCGCGCCGATCTACAAGCGCTGGGGGCGCTACAAGCACTTCGCCGACTACGAGCGCGCGGTGTTTGCGCCCGAGTCGAAGACCGAGATCCTGATGATCTCCGAGGTGCAGCAGCCGCTGTTCATCAAGCATTACCAGACCCCAGAGGCGCGTTTTCATCTGCTGCCGCCTGGTATCGCCCAGGATCGCCGCGCCCCGGCCAATGCCGGCGAGATTCGCGCCGAGTTCCGCCGTGAGTTCAAGCTGGCCGACGACGACCTGCTGCTGGTGCAGATCGGTTCGGGCTTCAAGACCAAGGGCCTGGATCGCAGCCTCAAGGCGCTCGCCGCCCTGCCACGCGAGCTTAAAAAACGTACCCGACTGATCGCCATCGGCCAGGACGATCCCAAGCCCTTCCTGCTGCAGGTCAAGGCGTTGGGGCTGTCCGATCAGGTGCAGATCCTCAAGGGGCGCAGCGACATCCCGCGCTTCCTGCTCGGTGCCGACCTGTTGGTCCACCCGGCCTACAACGAGAACACCGGTACCGTGCTGCTGGAGGCCGTGGTCTCCGGCCTGCCGGTGCTGGTCAGTGCGGTGTGCGGCTACGCCCACTACATCGCCGAAGCGGATGCCGGCCGCGTGCTGTCCAGCCCGTTCGCTCAGGACGAACTCAACCGCCTGCTGGCCGAGATGCTGGCCGACGATGCGGCTCGCCAGCGCTGGAGCCGCAATGCGCTGGCCTTTGCCGATACTGCCGACCTGTACTCCATGCCGCAGCACGCGGCCGATGTGATCCTGGCGGAGCGGGCATGAAGCTGATCCTCGCCGAACCCTTCAAGAGCCTGTGGGCCGCAAAGGACCCCTTCGTCGCCGTCGAGGCGCTGCAGGGCAAGGTCTATCGCGAGCTGGAAGGGCGCCGCACCCTGCGCACCGAGGTCGAGGGGCGCGGCTATTTCGTCAAGATCCACCGCGGCATCGGCTGGGGCGAGATCGTCAAGAACCTGCTCAGCGCCAAGTTGCCGGTACTCGGTGCCGGCCAGGAGTGGCGGGCAATCCAGCGCCTGACCGAGGCCGGCGTGGCGACCATGACCGCCGTGGCCTATGGCGAGCGTGGTGGTAGCCCGGCGGCACAGCACTCCTTTATCGTCACCGAGGAACTGGCACCAACCACCGATCTGGAGCAGCTGAGCCTGAACTGGTTGCAGCAGCCGCCCGAGCCACGCCTCAAGCGCGCGTTGATCGCCGAGGTGGCGCGGATGACCGGCGCCATGCATCGCGCCGGGGTCAACCATCGCGACTGCTATATCTGTCACTTCCTGCTGCATACCGACAAGCCGGTGACGGCGGACGATTTCCGCCTGTCGGTGATCGACCTGCACCGTGCCCAGGTGCGCGCTGCCACGCCGACCCGCTGGCGCAACAAGGACCTGGCTGCATTGTATTTCTCTGCCCTGGACATCGGCCTGACCCGCCGCGACAAGCTGCGCTTCCTGCGCACCTATTTTCAGCGCCCGCTGCGCGACATCCTGCGCGACGAGGCGCGGCTGCTGGCCTGGCTGGAGCGCAAGGCGGACAAGCTCTACGCGCGCAAGCAGCGCTACGGGGATGCGCTCTGATGGCTGGTTGGAACCTGGCCTCGGCCTATGCGCAGCTGGCGGATGATTTTGGTGATCTGCAGCGGGTTTTTGCCCTTGAAGGCAAGCGGCTGACCAAGGACCCGCTGTCCGAGGTGATCCTGATCGAGCGGGATGGTGTGCGCTACTACGTCAAGCGCTACTGGGGCGCCGGCAAGGGGTTGCGTCGTTATCTCGGTCGGCCGCGAGTCAAGGCCGAGTGGCAGAACCTCAAGCGCTTTGCGAAGTGGGGTATTCCTACCGCCGAGATCGTCGGCTACGGCCTGGAGCGGCGCCTAGGGGCGTTCGTGCGCGGCGCGTTGATCACCCGAGAGCTGAAGAACACCCAGGATATGGCCTTATTGGCCAAGTGTGGCGATGCACGTCTCAAGGACGGCGTGTGGGTGCGGCGAATCAGTCAGCAGCTGGCCGCGGCGACACGCACGCTGCACGCTCATCGCTTCGTTCATAACGACCTGAAGTGGCGCAACCTGCTGGTCAATGATCGCGCCGAGCTGTTCTTCATCGACTGCCCCACCGGCGGTTTCTGGTGGGGACCGCTGCTCGATTACCGCATCGTCAAGGACCTGGCCTGCCTGGACAAGGTGGCCAAATACCAGCTGTCACGCACCCAGCGTCTGCGCTTCTACCTGCAATACAGCGGTGGCTCGCGCCTGGACGGCACCGACAAACGCCTTATCCGCAAGATTCTGCAATTCTTCGAGGGCAGGGAATGAGCGACTTTATCGCCGCGGAGGATCGCGCCATCCTCGAAAGCCACGGACTGGCCGATTACGACGCACTGTGGGCGCTGCAGCTGGAAGCGGTGGACGAGCCCAACACCGAGCGCGGTGGCTGGAGCAGTGTCTACCGCCTGGACCTGGGAGAGGCTGCCTATTACCTCAAGCGCCAGAGCAACCACCTGACCCGTAGCCTGCTGCGCCCGCTGGGCGAGCCGACCTTCGCCCGCGAATTCCGCAATATCCGCCGCTATGCCGAGCTGGGCATTCCCGCGCTGCGGGCGGCCTTCTTCGCCGAGCGGCGGCTGCCCGGCGAGCGCCGCGCCATTCTCCTTACTCGTGCGCTGGATGGCTGGCAGGATCTGGACCATTGGCTGCAGGTCTGGGCGCAACTGGATGATGTCCGTCGCCGCGCCATCCTGCGCGCCTGTGGTGCGCTGGCGCAGCGTCTGCACGCCGCCGGCCAGGTGCACGGCTGCTTCTACCCCAAGCACATCTTCCTGAAAGAGGACGGTGAGGGCTTCGCGGCGCAGCTGATCGACCTGGAGAAGACCCGTCCGCTGCTGCTCGGTGAGCGCGATCGGATCAAGGATCTGGAGCCGCTGCTGCGCCGCGCCAGCGTCTGGAGCGAGGACGAGGTGCGCCAGCTGCTGGCCGCCTACCTGGGCCAGGCGGGGGATCTCGAGCGCTGGGGCCAGCGCCTCGGGGCGCGGCGCCGGCACAAGGAATCGCGCTGATGCAGCTGGCCGAGCTACTGCACGCCGGGCGCACGCCTGCACTGCCGCTACAGCTGCAGCTGGGTGGCGAGGCGCTGGTTGTGGAGCGTCTGCTGCGGGTGCTGCCGGGGCAGCGCTATGTCGGTCTGGCCCGCTGGCAAGGCCGCGCGGTGCTGGCCAAGCTGCTGGTCGGCGGCAAGGCCGAGCGGCACTTCCAGCGCGAACTCACCGGTGCGCGCCTGCTGGCCGAACAGGGGCTGCTCACGCCGGCGCTGCTGGCCGAAGGCTTCGCGGCCGGGCAGGGCGGCTGGTTGCTGTTCGACTATCTGGAGGGGGCCGAGAGCCTGTGGGACGCCTGGCGCGCCGTCGAGCGCGAACCGTGGCTGTCGGACGCACAGCAGGCGGTGCTGGGCGAGGCCTTGAGTGCCATTGGCCAGCTGCATGCCAAGGGTCTGTGGCAGGCCGATCTGCACCTGGACAACCTGCTGCGGCATGAGGGAAGTCTGTTCGTCATCGATGGCGGCGGCGTACAGGTCGAAATGGCCGGCCAGCCGCTGTCGCGCCAGCGCGTGCTGGAAAACCTCGGAGTGTTCTTCGCCCAGCTGCCGGCCGAGCTGGAGCCTTTCACCGAGGAGTTGCTGGTGCACTACCTGCTGGCCAACGGCGAACATGCCCTGCCGCTGGAGGCCCTGCTCAAGGAAGTGGAAAAGGTGCGGCGCTGGCGCCTGCGCGACTACCTGAAGAAGGTCGGTCGCGATTGCAGCCTGTTCGCGGCGAAGATCGGTGCCTTTGGCTTGCGCGTGGTGCGCCGCGAGCAGGACGCCGAGCTGACGCCGCTGCTGGGTGAGATCGATGCGTGCATCGACGCCGGCCATCTCTACAAGACCGGAGGCGCCGCCACCGTCGCCCGCGTCGAGCTGAACGGCCGGCCGCTGGTGGTCAAGCGCTACAACATCAAGAACTGGTTGCACTGGCTCAAGCGCTTCTGGCGCCCCAGCCGGGCCTGGCACAGCTGGGTCGAGGGCAATCGCCTGACGCTGCTGGGCATCGCCACGCCGCGCCCGCTGGCGGTAATCGAACGGCGCTGGTGCGGGCTGCGCGGTCGTGCCTACCTGGTGACCGAGTACTGCGGTGGCGAGGACCTGATCGCGCGTTTCGCGCCGCATGTCGATGGTTGTCCGCCGCAGGCCGAGCTGGCGGCGCTGGACCGGTTGTTCGCCGCACTGATCCGCGAGCGCATCAGTCACGGCGACTTCAAAGGTCACAACCTGTTCTGGGATGCCGGCCGCTGGAGCCTGATCGATCTGGACGCCATGCGCCAGCACGCCGGGCGGAGCGGCTTCGCCCGCGCCTATGCCCGTGATCGTGCGCGCTTCCTGCGCAACTGGCCGGCCGAGTCGGCGTTGCATCGTCTGCTGGACGCCCGCCTGCCGCGTCTCTGACGCGACCGCGCGGTCGGCGCTCGGCGATACCCGTCACGGGTGTCTGTCGCTATAATCCCCGGCTTTGTTCGGGCGAAAGCAGTTTCGCCCTTCCATCTGTCCCGGCGGCGTTGTCCGCCCGTAGCTGTAAAGAGGCTTTCCCGTGGCATTGACCATTCTCGGCCTGTCCGGCGCGCTCAGCCATGACCCGTCCGCTGCCCTGTACATCGACGGCAAACTGATCGCGGCGGTCGAGGAAGAGCGCTTCGTGCGCGACAAGCATGCGAAAAACCGCATGCCCTACGAGTCCGCCAAGTTCTGCCTGGAACAGGCCGGGATCAAGCCGTCGGATGTCGACGTAGTGGCCATCCCCTTCGCCCCCATCAGTCTGTTCGGCAAGGCCCGCTGGCAATACGCCAAGCGCTACTGGTACGCACCGGATCGCGCCCTCGATGCGATCCTCATGGGCAATCGCCGCTACAAGCGCTACCACAAGAAAATCCAGTGGTGCCTGGAGCAGCTGGGCTTCGACCTGAAAAAGGTCAAGATCGAGCCGGTCGAACATCACCTGGCCCACGCCTCCAGCGCCTACCATTGCTCGGGCTTCACCGAGAAGACCGCGATTCTCGGCATCGACGGCAAGGGCGAGTACGCCACCACCTTCTTCGGCTACGGCGAGAACGGCAAGATCCACAAGATCAAGGAGTTCTACGATCCGGATTCGCTGGGCGGTCTGTATGGCGCGATCACCGAATACCTGGGCTTCGAGATGCTCGACGGCGAGTTCAAGGTCATGGGCATGGCGCCCTACGGCGACGCCGCCAAGTATGACTTCTCGCGTCTGGCCAAGTTCGAGAACGGCGAGCTGGTGATCAACACCGACTACGCCAACGTCATCGGCTTCCGTCGCTACAAGGAAAACGGCAAGGGTTACTACTTCTCGCCCAAGCTGATCGATTGGCTGGGGCCGAAACGCCAGGGCGACATCGCCGACGACCCCTACATCCACTACGCCGCCAGCATGCAGGCGCTGTTCGAGAAGCTGGCGCTGGAGATGATGGAGTACTACCTGGGCGACGTGCTCAAGGAGACCGGCAAAATCGCCTTCGCCGGCGGCTGCGCGCTGAACGTCAAGCTGAACCAGAAGATCATCGCTCGCGATGACGTGAAGGAACTGTTCGTGCAGCCGGCTTCCGGCGACGCCGGCACTGCGGTTGGTGCCGCCGCCTATGTGTCGGTGGCGCGTGGCGTGCCGGTGGAGAAGATGGAGCACGTCTACCTCGGCCCGTCCTACTCCAACGAAGACGTCATCGCCGCCTGTGCCAAACACCCGAATGCGCCCAAGTTCAAGCAGATCGACAACGTCGAGCAGCGCATTGCCAAGATCATGGTCGACGCCAACCCGGTGGCCTGGTTCCAGGGCCGCATGGAGTTCGGCCCGCGCGCCCTCGGTGGCCGCTCGATCATCGGCTGTCCGAGCGTGCCGGGCGTGGCCGACCGCATCAACGAGCAGATCAAGTTCCGCGAGCGCTGGAGGCCCTTCTGCCCGTCGATGCTCGACACCGTGGCGCCGCAGATGCTCAAGGTCGACCACCCGAGCCCCTTCATGACCTTCACCTTCGAGGTCAACGAGGAGTGGAAAAACCGGGTCGGCGAAGTGGTGCACGAGGACGGCACCTCGCGCGCCCAGGTGCTCAAGCGTGAGTACAACCCGCGCTGGTATGACCTGATGGTCGAGCTGGAGAAGCTGACCGGCAACGGCGTGTCGTTGAACACTTCGCTCAATCGCCGCGGCGAGCCGATGATCTGCTCGCCGACCGATGCCCTGAACATGTTCTACGGCTCTGATCTGCAGTACCTGATCATGGAAGACATCCTCGTGGTCAAGGACGGCAAGGACTGGTATGACGGCGTCTGAGCAGGCCTCGGGCCAGGCGCAGCGCTGGATTCTGCAGTTCTGCCACGGCTATGACGGCCCGTTCCTGGATTGTGCGCGGCAATACGCAGTGCTGTTCAAGGGCACGCCATACAAGGTCTGCACCGTCTACCTGACCGGCGCGCCTTCGGCAGAAGTCGAGCGCGGCTCGGCTTCCGACGAGGTGATCTTTCTCGACTATTCCAGTCGTCAGGTGCGTGGTCTCAAGCTGGGCGCGATTCGCGATTTTCGCCGAATCGCCGCCTCGCGCGACTTCGCCCTGTGCATCGCGCACCGCTTCAAGCCAATTTACGTTGCCCTGCTCGGCAGCGGCCTGCCGGTGATCGGCGTGCACCATGCATTCGGCGACTACAAACGGCGCTCCCGGCAGCTGTTCGCCAACGTTTTCCGCAAGCGTCTGAGCCTGCTCGGCGTGTCCAATGCCGTACGCGACGACATGCGCGCCTGCCTGCCATCCTGGCCCGCCGAACGTATCGAGACCCTGTACAACCGCATCGACATCGAGGCCGTGCAGGCCGAACAGGTTTCTCGCGAGCAGGCTCGCGAGCATCTGGGCTTGCCCCAGGACGCCTGGGTGGTCGGCAACGTCGGCCGTCTGCATCCGGACAAGGACCAGGCCACATTGATCCGCGGCTTCGCTCAGGCGCTGCCGCAGCTGCCTGGCGGCAGTCTGCTGGCGATCATGGGCAGTGGCCGGCTGGAGGCCCAGCTCAAGGCCCTCGCGGCCGAGCTGGGTGCCAGCGATGCTGTGCGCTTCCTCGGTCAGGTGGCCAACGGCCGGCGTTATTTCAAGGCGTTCGATGTGTTCGCACTGACCTCCGACCACGAGCCGTTTGGCATGGTGCTGTTGGAGGCTATGGCGGCAGGCATTCAAGTTCTGGCAACAGATTGCGGAGGTGCCCCGGAAGTTGTGGGAGACCCGGAGGGTCTGTTTGCGATGCAGAATGTTGCGGGTCTGTGTCAATGCCTGGTGACGCAGGCCGGCTCTCATCAAAATTCCGATGTAATGGCCAAGCGGCTATGCCGCTTTTTTTCCGATGCCGCAGCTAGGGAGTGTTTTTGGCGGTTGGCGACTGTGAGTCAATTGATCGGCCCATCTGCCACGATGGCAGATGGCTGATTCTCGGGAGCGAAATATGTCTGTCGTTATGCTTGATTGCACACTCCGAGATGGTGGCTACTACAACAGTTGGGACTTTGAGCAGGACCTAGTGCAGCGGTACTTGCATGCCATGGCCGCGGCCAGGGTCGATTATGTCGAGCTAGGACTCAGAGGCTTCGCACGCCCCGGCTTTTTCGGGCCTTATGCGTTTTCTCGTGACGATCATCTCAAGGACCTAGGGCTCCCTAAAGAGCTGCGTTATGGGGTTATGGTCAACGCTGCTGAGTTGCTCAAACATGCTGATGGCCCTAATGCAGCGGTTAAGCTGCTCTTCGGTCCCGCTGCTGAGTCGCCAATTGAGCTGGTGCGGGTCGCTTGTCACTTGCGTGAGGTTTCCGGTGTGCTCGAAGCATGCCGTTGGTTGAAAACTCAAGGCTATCGTATTGGCCTGAATATCATGCAGATCGCTGAGTGTTCCGTTGATGATCTGGTTTCCCATGTCTCGGTAATTCCGGTCGATGTCGTGGAGGTCTTGTATTTTGCCGACAGCACCGGGGGGATGAGCCCCGCTCAGGTCAGCACGGTCGTTGCATCGCTGCGTCAGCACTGGGCTGGTGCCCTGGGTATTCATGCGCATGATAATCGTGCGCTGGCTCATGCCAATACCTTGCAGGCTATTTCCGATGGCGTGACCTGGGTTGACTCTACGGTTACGGGGATGGGGCGTGGGCCGGGTAATGCTAAAACCGAATACCTAGTGCTCGAGTTCGCCGAGCAACGAGTCGACGCCAATACTGCGCCACTGTTGAAGCTTGTCAGTCAGGACTTTTTGCCGATGCAGCAAGTCTTCGGTTGGGGAACTAATAGCTACTACTATATTGCCGGCAAGTACGGCATTCACCCTACCTATGTTCAGGAAATGTTGGGGGACTCGCGCTACAGCGGAGCTGATCTGGCCACTACGCTGGAAGCACTTAAGGATCAAGGAGCCAGAACGTTCAGTTCGGATACGCTTGAGGCTGCGCGGCATTTCTACTATGGCGAGATAAGTGGTTCCTGGGCGCCGCGAGATACATTGAGCGGGCGTGAAGCGCTCCTGATCGGTGCTGGTCCTGGAGTCGTGCGTCATCGGCGGGCGCTGGAACGCTATATTCGCCAGCGCAATCCAGTCGTCGTAGCGCTCAACACCCAGTCAAGGCTGGACGATGCTGTCGTTGACTTGCGCATTGCCTGCCACCCTTTACGTTTGATGGCTGATTTGCGTGATTATGCTGGGTTGCGCCAACCCCTGATTACACCTGCTTCCATGCTGCCGTCAGGTCTGCGCGACGCGCTGGGAGATCTCACGCTACTGGACTTCGGCATTAGCGTTTGCCCAGGTACTTTCGAGTTTGCAGAGTCTCATTGCACCGTACCTAACACGCTGGCGCTCAGCTACGCGCTGGCGCTATTAGCGAGCGGCGGGGTTTCTCGAATTCTGCTTGCCGGCTTCGACGGATACGCCAGTGAGGATCCGCGCAATCATGAACTTGATCAGACTCTGGAGCTGTTTCAAGCGCAGCCTGGGGTTCCTGAGCTGCTCGCGATTACCCCGACGCGACTGCAGCTCCCCATTTCTTCTGTATACGCGCTGTAAGCAAAGGGCATGTCATGACGGCCAACTATGCGGTGATTATCCCTGCTCGCTACGCTTCCAGTCGGTTGCCTGGCAAGCCTCTGGTGCTGCTTGATGGCGTGCCCATGATCGTTCGTACCTGGCAGCGCTGCCTTCAGGTCTGCCCGGCTGAACGGATCTATGTGGCTACTGATGATGTGCGTATTCGGGAAACCTGTAAGCAGTGGGGTATGCAGGTATTGATGACGTCTTCGGCATGCCTGACCGGGACTGACCGAGTCGCTGAATGTGCAGAACAGTTGGAGGCGGATGTCTTGATCAATGTACAGGGTGATGAGCCTGTAATGAATCCGGACGATTTGCGCAGCATTGTCGAGGCAGCATCTAGGTTTCCAGGGGAAGTCTTAAATGGCTACTGTGGGATCGACGAGAGTGAGCAGTTTTTCAGCAGCAGTACGCCAAAGGTGGTGTTACGCCCGGATGGCCGCCTCCTTTATATGTCGCGGGCGCCCATACCGGGCAACAAACAGGGCGAGTTTGTAGGGGGGTACCGTCAGGTGTGCATCTATGCCTTCCCGCGAGCAGCGCTGCAGGCATTTTCTATGTCGAGTGTCAAGACTCCACTGGAGTCTATCGAGGACATTGAGATACTGAGGTTTCTGGAGCTGGGTTGGGAAGTTCGCATGCTGGAGATGTCTCGCGAATCGATTGCCGTCGATAATCCTGAGGATGTTGAGCGTGCAGAGTTGGCAATTCGTAAGCGAGGTCTTTAGCTCATGCCATCACTGACTCAATATGCCTCGTTGGTTTTTGATTGTGATGGTGTTCTATTGGATTCCAATGCGGTCAAAACTCAAGCATTTGGCGCGGTAACCGAGTGCTACGGGGCGGAGATTTCAGCTAGGTTCGTCGACTACCATGTGAGCAACGGTGGGGTTTCTCGCTACCAGAAGTTCAGCCACCTATTCAGCGCTATTCTGAGGCGTGAGGCTTATCCTCAGGAAATTGAGCAGCTTTTGCAGAACTATGCGAGCAAGGTCCGAGAGGGCTTGCTGAATTGTGCTGTTGCAGATGGGTTGGCCCAGCTTCGTCAAGCAACTCGTTCAAGCCGGTGGCTTGTAGCCTCCGGTGGCGACCAGCAGGAACTTCGGGCAGTGTTCCAAGTGCGTGGGCTATCAGATTATTTCGACCAAGGAATATATGGCAGTCCGACACCCAAGGATCGGATTCTGTTGAATGCACTTTCTTTGGGGGAAATTCAACTGCCTGCGTTATTCATTGGTGATAGTCGTTTCGACCATGTATGCGCCAAGCAGGCAGGTTTGGATTTCGTTTTTCTCTCTCGCTGGAGCGAGTTTCCGGAATGGCGGGATTATTGCCAGCGTGAGTCGTTAGCTAGTTTTGAAGATGTTGCTGCCTTGTCGCGTGCATGGAGTTCACTATGAGCAGGCTGCACATACGTCAGCGTGACAAGCATGCGGAAATAGAACTCGAGGCGTTTGGATGTAGATCGCTTGGCGATCTGACTGCTCTCAAGAATAAGTATGCCGGGCCAGTTTTTATCGTGGCCTCTGGACCTTCGGTAAAGAACTTTCCCATCGAGCGCTATCGCGCTGTACCCATGATGGCGGTCAACGGATCGATTGCCTGTTTTCCAATGGGTATCAACCCCGTGTTCTTTCTTTGTGATGACAGCAGTGTTGCAGCTGGAAAAAGTGATCTTGTCGCAGAGGGGGTGCGGCGATCCGAGTTCTCCGTCATGGGGCCCGATGCCTTGGAGAGTCTGGCGGAAAAAGAGGCCGAAGCCGTCTGGCTCAGTCGAATGTTTGTGGCCGAGAGAGTCAATCGCTGGAGGGGTGTTGCCCGTCTCAGTGATTGGCGTTTTGCGTGGCAGGAGCGCAACAATCCCGACTATGTCATCCAGCGTTCGTTGTTTAGCCAGAAACGTAGCAGGGTGGGATTCAGTCGTAACTTTTCGGCCGGCTACTTCTCGTGCCGAACCATTGCCTACGCAGCGATCCAGTTGGCCTGCTATTTGGGCTTCAACCAGGTATTCATGGTTGGAATGGATCTGCAGGCATCGCTTGGGCACTTTTACGACCCTAAGGGTATGCGTATACCCAGTCGCCTAGACGAAGACTATGAGGACCTTATCCTGCCGCATTTCAAGTTGATGTCCAGTCAGGTTTTGGGTCGTGACTTTCAGGTTTTCAATTTATCGCCCAACAGTCGATTGCCGTCGGATGTGCTGCCCAAGATCGGTTTTTCCGAGCTCGATGGGATTCTGGGGTTAACGGAAGTAGAGGGGCTTAGCATTTGAAAGTTCTTTTTTTGGTGCAGGCCGAGCAGCGGGCAATATTGGATCGCCTATACGAAGGTATTGCAGGCGCTTGTGATAGCTGTGATATCCGCTGGTTGACGAGCGATGAACAAGCCAATCTGAAGCGATATTTTCATCAGCAGGTCGATGTTTCTAAATACGACAGAATTCTTTTCTTTCTGCGGTTCAAGAAAGAAATACGCCAATGGCGCTTTATTCGTACGCTGCCCAACGTGGTGATACTGGAGCATGATGCCTATCAGAATTATATCCCGTGCAAATACACGGGGAAATTCAGTGCTCACTATCGACGTATGCCGTGGGTGCGCATCATCAGCTCCGGTGCCCAAGTGAGTCAGCGTTTGCGCGAAGAAGGCTTCGATGCCTGCTTCGTTCCTAAGGGATATGATCAAGTCTTGCTCTCTTATCAAGGCCGAGAGCGCGATATTGAATTGGGGTTTGTTGGGAGTACCAAGAGCGTAGCGTATAGCGGTCGCAAGGCGTTGCTTGATGAATTGGGGTGGCACGAGGATCTGCTCGTGACCAAGACCAAATCCGGCGAAGAGTATTGCGATACCTTGAACCGCATCCGTTTCTTCGTCAGTGCAGATGTGGGAATGGGAGAATACATGATCAAGAATTTCGAGGCGATGGCCTGTGGCTGTGTGCTGCTCGCCTATGATCATGGTGAACTGGAGAGTTCGACCCTTGGGTTCGTCGATATGCAGAATGTGGTTCTGTACCGGACAGTGGATCAGTTGAGGGAAAAACTTTCGCAGCTACGGGCGGATCCAGAGCTGGCGCAGCGTATTGCGCAAGCCGGGCGCTTAACGGCTGAAGAACAATATAGTTTCAATAATGTTGGCCGCAAAATAGTTGACGTAATGCAGCCTGCACTCAGAATCCCTGATCGCCGAACCGGCTGGTTGGCATGGCTAGGTTTTTAGGTGATGTTTCCTGATGCTTTTTACCCGTTTTCATTTTCTTGCTTGGCGGGGAGTGGTGATGATCGTGTTCTTGAGTATGTTAAGGGAAGTTACAGGTGAGTGAATCAGGTCAGTTTTCCGATAGTTCCGAGGAACGGGATTTGCCTCTGGTTTCGGTAATTATCGCTTCCTATAATCACGCGCCTTATATTGAGGCCAGCATTCGTAGTGCGATGGGGCAGACCTATTCTAACTTTGAACTGCTGGTGGTTGACGATGGCTCCAGTGATGACAGTGTCGAGCTAATCACTCGTCTACAGGCTGAATATGGCTTCGACTTTCGGGCCCAGCAAAACTGTGGATTGAGCAGGACGCTCAATGCAGCCATTGCCCAAAGCAAGGGCAGTCTCATCGTGCCTTTTGGTTCTGATGATGTCATGCGCCCTCAGCGTTTGGCTGTTCAGGTGGCGTACATGCTAGGCAAGCCAGAAGTAGGTATCTGCTCGGCTAATATCGATATCATTGACGCCAATGGCGTGTCGTTGCCGGATAAAGAGCAGAAACAGCGTCATCTACCTTTTCGGCGTTTGGACTTCGATGACCTTTTTCTCGACCTTAAGCCAGGACCGCAGGCTGCTACTCTGATGTTCAGGCGTGAGGCTCTGGAAGCTGTAGGGGGGTTCGATCCAGACATTCGCCTAGAGGATGTATACATCTGTCTGAGTATTCTCAAGGCTGGATACTTTATCGATATTCTGCCGGATGTATTGGCGGATTATCGCAAGCATGAAAGCAATACGTATAAGCACTTGCGTTTTATGGTGGAGAATATGCTGAAGACCTACGCACTGTTTTCCGATCATCCGGCCTACACGAGTGTCAGATTAAAGTATATGACATCCATGTTTCTTAAGGCTTCTAGTCGTGATAAGGCTCTTGCGCGTGAATTGCTGAGAGAGTTGCCGTTGTGCAACTGGAACGCCAAGGTGACTCGTGGTATCTGGCGCTTATTGTTCTCCTAGTTGGCTTTCGGGTGCGCTAGAAAAATTTCGTAGGTTGGATTTTCACGTATGCGGTGTGAGACGTTGTATGAGAGATATACCCGGTACTGGCTGCCTGTGGCGTTGGTATTGCTTTTGACTGGGATGTTCTGGATTGGAGATCGCTCGCTTTATCACAGGTTGTATTATCTAACCCTTGCTTTGCCGACGCTCATTGTCGTGCTCGTTTGTTGGCGTAAATTCCTTTTCTTGCAGCAGGTCCCTCTGTTCTGGCTGTTCGTCGCTTTTGCAGCGTACGTTGCGCTTTCATTGGCCTGGTCTCCGGGGGGCACGGACTATTCAAAGCTCAAGCATCCGCTTTATATCTGCATGTTGCTTCTGGCGTTTGCTGCGTTAGGCGATATCGATATGCGACGCTTGGTTCTATCCGTAGGCGTGGCTGGCGGTGTAGCTGCTCTCGCCGCGCTGGTCAGCATGACTATCTATCTCTGGGGTGAGAGTCGGCAACCGCGGCTGGAAGGCTATGGTGCATTGTACAACCCGTTATTGACGTCGCATGTGTACGGATTTTTTGCGGCCCTTTGGTTGGGAGCGCTCATGAGCTCTGCAAAATTATGGCCCATAAAGCTCATGATGCTGGTTCCGTTGCTCCTGCTGTTGTTCCTGACAGGGTCGCGCACACCTTTTATGGCTTTGTTCGCATGTTTCACTTGGTTGCTGATAATGGTCGCAGACCGACGAGTGCTCTGGCTTGCGTTGGTGGCGGGGATAGTTAGCGTTGTTGGATTGTGGTTTTTTGGTGCGGACTTGCTCGCGCGAGGTTTGTCCTATCGTCCATTGATTTGGACAGATGCCTGGCGGCAAATAATGAACGCTCTATGGTTCGGCCATGGTTACGGCGCAGGTATCGATATTACTGTAGAAGGTCTTAATAGACTGTTGGCGGATCCTCACAACCTAACATTGGGAGTCATATACCGAACAGGTTTGGTTGGGGGGGCACTTTGGCTTGCTATGTACATGTACAGTCTGGTCAGTGCCTGGCGTATGCGAGGATCCGGTTTAGTGTTGATTAGCTCGACCCTGCTGGTCTACGGTTTTGTGGCTGGGATGACCGAGGGGGGCTCTTTCATGTCGAGGCCCAAGGAGCATTGGTTCCTGATATGGATTCCTATCGCCATTAATATGGCCGTGCTGCGCAAGATCTCGACAGCACGTAAGGTCACTAGTCTAGAGGTGATAGCTGGCACCTAGGGCGCTAGAACTCTTTCGCATAGCGCCTCGAATGGGAATCCTGCGATAAGGCCGTTGTGTCTTAGGTAACGCTCGAAATGAGCCAAGTTTCGTTGTGCTTTATTTCGTGACAGAGCGCGTGACTGGAATGTCAGGTCCGCGATATCGATGACGCCCAGTGCGCCGCTGGGTGTCAAGACGATGTTGCCCAAGTGCATCGAGCGAAAGTAGATGCCTTTGCGGTGTAAATTTCTGAAGAATTCGCCGAGCTTTTCAAGCAATACGGCATCTATTCCCTGCTCTTGGGCATAGATCGATTTCAGCGTAGTTCCGGCTAGTGCTCTGTAGCGAACAGCAGTCCATCCGGGGTTGGGGAGTTTGAACAGTTCCAGCGGAGTAATCGTCGGGATACTTAGGCTCTGGAGCTGCTCTGCGTTGCGCCAGAAACGCACCGAGTACGGGGCTAGCAATGCAGAGGAAAGGAGACGTTTACGCCTGAATAGCTTCAGGTAGTCGCCATTGTCGAACAGGTAGACCTTGGGGCCATAGCTATCTTTCTCAACACTCTGGGCGTTGGCTACCAGTTGCTCAAAGGCATCGTGCGACAGGGGTTGCATGGATGGCATGGTCATATGGGTACGGAGGATATTTCAATTCTGCGCAGGATAGGCGCTTTCAAGGGACACTGCTTTTGACAGGCAGCTTGCAGCGATGTTGAGCTAAATCTTGGTGGAGCAGCCTGTCAGATTACGCAAAACCGGATAGTTCGGCCACCCGTTTAATGGGTGCGGACTGAACCAGTGCCCCTGCCGGATCCCAGTGTTGCTCAGCGCATTCCGCTTCCGAGCTCCATCGAAAGGTGTTTGTGAGGGGGGAGGCTTCCCAAATGCATGGGCTCATGAGGAGGTTGGGCTGGTACAATCCGCCCCTTGCTAATCCTGCCAGTGCGCGAGGCAAGCCGAATGGCCTATTCCAACCAGCAATCCAGCATGAAGGTGTACCTGAGACTGCTGCGCTACGTGGTTCCTTATTGGGGCCTATTCACCATTAGTATCATCGGTTTTTTGATCTTTGCCTCTACCCAGCCGATGCTGGGATACATACTCAAATACTTCGTCGATGGTTTGTCCAACCCGGAGGCCAGTCTGTTCTCTGGTGTACCTTGGCTGCTGGAGCATGCCCCTTGGCTGGCACATCTCAAATTGCTGCAGGCAGTACCTCTTCTGATCGTGCTGATCGCGTTGTGGCAGGGCGTTGGCTCTTTTCTGGGCAACTACTATTTGGCCAAGGTTTCGATGGGGTTGGTACAGGATCTACGGATCGCGCTGTTCAACAACCTGTTGACCCTGCCCAATCGTTATTTCGATAGCCACAACTCTGGACATCTGATTTCACGTATCACCTATAACGTCACCATGGTCACTGGTGCGGCCACCGATGCGATCAAGGTCGTGGTGCGCGAAGGGATGACGGTCATTTTCCTGTTCGCCACACTGTTGTGGATGAATTGGAAGCTGACTCTGGTGATGGTGGCGATCCTACCGATCATCGGCCTGATGGTGGCCAGTACCAGTAAGAAATTTCGCAAGCAGAGCAAGAAAATTCAGACCAGTATGGGCGATGTCACTCACGTGGCGTCTGAAAGCATTCAGGGTTATCGCGTGGTGCGCAGCTTCGGTGGTGAGGACTACGAAAGACAACGTTTTTTCGAGGCTAGCGAGGAGAACAGGAACAAACAGTTGAAAATGGTCCGAACAGGGGCGGTTTACACGCCGTCGCTGCAGCTGGTGATATACAGCGCCATGTCCATACTTATGTTCCTAGTTCTGTGGTTGCGTGGGGATTCGTCGGCGGGTGATCTGGTGGCCTACATCACTCTGGCCGGTTTGCTACCCAAACCAATTAGACAGTTATCTGAAGTTAGCTCGAATATTCAGAAGGGTATAGCTGGCGCCGAAAGTATTTTCGAGCAACTCGACGAGGAGCCGGAAGTTGATCATGGCACTCAGTCGCGCGAGCGCGTTAGCGGTCGACTTGAAGTGTGTGATCTCAGCTTCAGCTATCCGGGAGCCGAGAAACCAGTGCTGAACAACATCTCTTTTGTGGCCGAGCCCGGCCAGATGGTGGCGCTGGTCGGCCGTTCAGGCAGCGGTAAGTCAACCCTGGCTAGCCTGATTCCGCGCTTCTATCACCATGACCAAGGACAGATTCTGCTCGACGGTGTGGATGTTGAGGACTACACCTTGCGTAATCTGCGTCGGCACATCGCGCTGGTGACCCAGCATGTCACCCTGTTCAACGATACCGTGCGCAACAATATCGCTTATGGCGACCTGGCCGGTGCGCCGCTGGAGTCTGTACGTCAGGCAGCAGGCGATGCCTATGCTGCCGAGTTCATCGAGAAGATGCCGCAGGGGTACGACACTCTGGTCGGTGAGAACGGCGTGCTGCTCTCTGGTGGCCAGCGTCAGCGCCTGGCAATCGCTCGTGCCCTGCTCAAGGATGCGCCGTTGTTGATACTCGACGAGGCGACTTCGGCGCTGGATACAGAGTCTGAGAGGCATATTCAGGCTGCACTGGATCAGGTTATGCGAGGGCGCACCACACTGGTCATCGCCCACCGCCTGACCACCATCGAGAAGGCCGACTTGATCCTGGTGATGGACCAGGGGCAGATCGTTGAGCGGGGCAGTCACGCTGAACTGCTGGCGCAGAACGGCTATTACGCGCGTTTGCATGCCAAGCAGTTTGAAGAGGGCGATGTTGTCGCCGTTAGCGAGCACGACGACTGATGCTCAGTTACCTGCGCTTCTGGCGCGAACGCGGCTGGGCCCCCATAGACGCGGCCGACTACGCCGATGCCTGGACCAATTTCGGTGGCAGCGTCGCCACCCATCCCGAAGTGGTGGCGCGCCTGGCCGATCTCGCCGGCATCCCGGTGCGCTACCTCGGCTGGATCGACGATGGACAGCTACAGGGCGCCATGCCGACCTGGGGACGGCATATCGCCCTGGCCAAGGATGTGTTGAAGAAGCAGGGCAAGCGAGGTCTGTTCGACCTGGGCAATGCCGAGATCATCCTGCCGCTGGCCCATGGCGTACAGGTGCCTGTGCAGCACCGCATGCGCTATGTCTCGGCGCTCAATGCCGAGCAGATCACCACTCTGCGCGAACAGCCGGAAGGCCTGGCCCTGGCCCGCGAGCCCGAGGATTACAGCAAGAAGTTCCGCTACAACCAGCGCCGCGAGCAGCGTCTGCTGGAAGAGGCGGGTGGCGTGATCCGGCCGATGCTGGAGCTGACAGCTGAGGAACAGGCGCGTATCTATGCCGAGCTGTTCCAGCGCCGCTGGGGCTTCGAGGCCACCGGTAAGGCGCATCTGGCGGAAGTCTTCACCTTGCTGCGCGAGTTCATGATCGGCTCTCTGATCTACCTGAACGACGAGCCGGTGGCCATCCAGGTGCTCTATCGTGTCGAGGCCCCCCAGTGGGTCAGTCTGGAGTACATCAACGGCGGGGTCGATCCGCAGCAGCGCGAGTTCAGTCCCGGCAGCGTGCTCAGCTTCGTCAATACGCAAAGTGCCTGGGCCGAGGCGCGAGCCATTGGCAAGCCGCTGCGCTATTCCTTCGGCCGGGCGGACCGCGAGTACAAGGATCGCTGGTGTCACCGGGTTCCTGTTTACCAGGTGTAAAAAATGCAGGGTCGCAAGCAACAACTGCTCAAGCGTCATCGCCGAAACAAACGCCTCGCCCTGCTGTTGGGGCTGGTGCTGCTGATAGTGCTTGGCATTTTCGCTGCCTGGTGGTGGGTGCCGCTGCTTCTGCTATTGGGCTGGGTCGGCCATGAGGCCTGGTTCGCCGACCACCTGTTCTATTCACCGCGCGACGATTATCGCTACGACTTCCCAGAGGGCACGCTCTGCCTGTCGGCGCGCCTACAGGATGGGTGCCTACAGGTCGAGGGCGAGATTGGCGAGGCGGAAACCCTGATCCTCGCATGGCGTATCGAAGCCGGCTGGTTGGGGAGGCTATTCGATCCGCAGCTATGGATCTGCGACGATCGCCAGGACTTCGAGCGGGGCGTGGCCGGCCTGCGTTACCTGAATCTGTCCGGCCAGGGCGAGGCGTTGCGTCGTGGCGAACTGCGGTTGCGCGGCCGCTTCTGCCGGCTGGTCGGTGAGGGCCGGCTCTATGCCCTGCGCAACCCGGATTACGCCGCGCGCCGCTTGATGGTGATCGCGCCGCATGCCGACGACGCCGAGCTGGCCGCCTTTGGCCTTTACAGCCGCTGCGAGGAGGCCAGCATCGTCACCCTGACGCAAGGCGAGATCGAGGCCGGGTATTACCAGCGCCTGGGCCTGGATTTGCCCGAGGCGGCCCGCCTCAAGGGTCGCCTGCGTGCCTGGGACAGCCTGGCCATCCCGCTCTGGGGCGGAGTGCCGCAGACTCGCTGCGTGCAGCTCGGTTACTACTGCCTGCAGCTGCCAGCGATGGCCGAGGCGCCGGAGCAGCCCTTCGCCTCGCGCGAATCGGGAGAGTGCGACGTGCGCAGCGTGCGTCGGCACAACCCGCTACCCCTGCCGGGCGAAGCCGATGGCGTGCCGAGCTGGAACAACCTGGTGGCCGACCTCGCCGCGCTGCTCGAACACTTTCGCCCCGAGGTGCTCGTCACCCCGCACCCTGAGCTGGACCCGCACAGCGATCATGTCGCCGCCACCCGCGCGCTCCTGGAGGCGATCCAGCTCAGCGCCTGGCAGCCGCAGACCCTGCTGCTCTATGCCAATCACCTGCACGATAACGACCGCTGGCCAATGGGGCCGGCGGGCTATGGAATCGCCCTGCCACCGGCCATGACTGCGTTGCCGGCCGATGGTATTTGGAGTCCGCTGCTGTCGACCGAGGCGCAGCTGGACAAGGCCATGGCCCTGGCCATGCAGCACGACCTGCAGCAGCCGCTGCCCGCCAAGAAGCGAGTGCGCCGGCTGATCCAGCGCCTGCTGGCCGGCCGCCGCTGGCCGACCAGCGGCGAGGACGAGTTCATGCGTAAGGCAGTGCGGCGCCATGAGCTTTTCTGGGTGCGGCCGCTGGGCGAGTGAGCCCGGCCTTACTGTCTCGACATGCTATGATCCGCCCCGATTTTTCCACCCCGGAGTCTCCATGAAGCTGTCCATGCCCCGTTACGACCAAGCCCCCGTTCTGGTGGTGGGCGATGTCATGCTCGACCGTTACTGGCATGGCGGGACTTCGCGGATTTCTCCCGAGGCTCCTGTTCCGGTGGTCAAGGTCGAGCAGATCGAGGATCGCCCGGGTGGCGCGGCCAACGTCGCGCTGAACATCGCGGCACTCGGCGCCCCGGCCTTGCTGGTGGGCGTGACCGGTGAGGACGAAGCAGCCGACAGCCTCACCGACAGCCTGGCCGCGGCGGGCGTCAGCGCGCACTTCCAGCGCATCGACACGCAGCCGACCATCGTCAAGCTGCGGGTGATGAGCCGTCACCAGCAACTGCTACGCATGGATTTCGAGGAACCTTTCGATACCGACGCTGCGGCTCTGGCCGTGGACGTCGAACGCCTGCTCGACGGGGTCAAGGTGCTGGTGCTGTCGGACTACGGCAAGGGCGCGCTGAAGAACCATCAGGCGCTGGTGCAACTGGCGCGCGCCAAGGGCATTCCGGTGCTGGCCGATCCCAAGGGCAAGGACTTTTCCATCTACCGTGGCGCCAGCCTGATCACCCCCAACCTCAACGAGTTCGAAACCATCGTCGGTCACTGTGCCGATGAGGCCGAGCTGGTGGCCAAGGGTGCTGAATTGATGCGCGAACTGGAACTGGGCGCGCTATTGGTCACCCGTGGCGAGCACGGCATGACCCTGCTGCGTCCGGATCATGCGCCGCTGCACCTGCCTGCCCGGGCCCGCGAAGTGTTCGATGTGACCGGCGCCGGCGACACTGTGATTTCCACCCTGGCCGCGTCCATCGCGGCCGGCGAAGAGCTGCCGCAGGCCGTGGCCCTGGCCAACCTGGCCGCCGGCATCGTCGTCGGCAAACTGGGGACCGCCGCCATCAGTGCGCCCGAGTTGCGTCGTGCGGTGCAGCGTGAGCAGGGCTCCGAGCGTGGCGTGCTGGGCCTGGAGCAGCTGCAGGTGGCCATCGAGGACGCCCGCGCCCATGGCGAGAAGATCGTGTTCACCAATGGCTGCTTCGACATCCTGCATGCCGGTCATGTGACCTATCTGGAGCAGGCGCGCGCTCAGGGCGACCGCCTGGTGCTGGCGGTCAACGACGATGCTTCGGTGTCGCGCCTCAAGGGGCCGGGCCGGCCGATCAACTCGGTGGATCGGCGCATGGCTGTGCTCGCCGGGCTTGGCGCGGTGGACTGGGTGGTGAGCTTCGCCGAAGACACTCCGGAAAACCTGTTGCGTGCCATCCAGCCGGACGTGCTGGTCAAGGGCGGCGACTACGGCATCGACCAGGTGGTCGGCGCCGAGATCGTCCGCTCCTATGGCGGCGAAGTGCGAGTGCTGGGCCTGGTGGAAAACAGCTCGACCACCGCCATCGTCGAGAAGATCCGCAGCAAGTAAGCCTCAGCCGGTGCGCCGCCCGGGCTTGGCTTGCGGGCGGTCCAGGCCGGCCAGCCAGTCCTTCCAGCGGATACGCTCGTCCCGCACCAGCCAGCCGTCCTGGTTGGCGAAACTCTCCGACAGCCATAGCCCCCGGGTGCTTGCCGGCTGCGTTTCGCCGTGTTGCAGGCTGAGCAGCTCGCCGCTGGGCAGGCCGCTGTTGAGTGGCAGCAGGTAGAGATCGGGGCGGCGGCGCTCCAGGCGCGCTACCAACTGATTTTCTTCCAGGCGCTCGTCGACATGGAACAGGCTCGGCTGGCGGCAATCGCCGGGCAGCTCCAGGCGCATGTCATAGATCAGCTGCAGTGAGGCCGTCGGTAGATGCACGTAGGCTCGGGGCCGCTCCAGCAGGGTGAGGTTGCCGCACTGCACCGGGCGCGCGGCACCCGACAAGGGGCTGAGGCGGAAATGGCTGCTGTCGCGGTAGTGCAACGGCCCCTGGTAGGGCGTGGGCAGCCAGGTGTCGGCAAAACGTCCGGCCAGCCAGCTGCCCTCGCTCTCGATCAGGCATTCCTCGGCCACTTCCTGAATGGCGGTCAGCAAGGGCAGGTTCAGCTCGTGCGCCGGCACATAACCTGAGATCAATTTGAGCACCACATCGCCACGATCGGGGCGGCGCTGGCGTACCACCAACCAGTAGTCGCGGTCTTGCCAGTTCAGCGTCAGGCGTACCGATACGCCAAGGTTGGCCAGCTCCACGGCGAAGTGCTGCGGGTCGGCCACGCTGATCGTGCGGCGGCGTTCGAGCATCTGGGCGAAGTTCAGTGGCAGGCCAAGGCTGCGGTAGTGGAGGCGCTCGCGATCGGCCTCCACATAGAGTGGCAGGGTCTTGAATGCAGCAGGGTCCTTACGCGCCAGCAGTCTCGACATGTCAGCTCCTCGGTCGGGGCCGCCCTAGGGGGCGGCGGGTCGGAGCTGTGCAGTTTAGCCGCGGATCGCGGCAGCGGCGGCGGCGGCGTTTACCGCAAGATGTTGCGGGTTGATGGTGCCGACGATGGCAGCCCCCACGCCTGGGTGGCCGAACAGCAGTTCGAAGCTGGCCTGGATCGGGTCCTGGCCTTCGCGCAGCACGACGTGGCCGCTGGCCAGGGCTTTCTTGATCAGAATGCCCTTGCCGTGGTTGGCGGCATAGTCGAGCACCGGCTTCTCGCCCTGTTCGGCGAGGTTGTAGGTGACCATGGCGCAGTCGCCGCGCTGCAGCGCCAGCAGTCCCCCCTCGACCGTCTTGCCGGACAGGCCGAAGGCGCGGATCTTGCCTTCGCGCTTGAGCTCGGCGAGGGTTTCGTAGATGCCGCTATCGCGCAGGATCGCCACGTCGTTGCCGTCCGAGTGCACCAGCAGCAGGTCGATGCGGTCGGTTTCCAGGCGCTTGAGGCTGCGCTCCAGAGAGAGGCGGGCGTGACGCGGCGAGAAGTCGAAGCTGGATTGGCCGTCCACGAATTCCTCGCCGACCTTGCTGACGATCACCCATTCCTCGCGCTGGCTGCGCAGCAGCGGGCCGAGGCGCTCCTCGCTGACGCCGTAGGCCGGCGCGGTGTCGATCAGGTTGATGCCGAGCGCGCGGGCCTGGTCGAGTAGGGCGCGGGCGGCGGCATCGTCGGGGATGGTGAAGCCGTTGGGGTATTTCACGCCCTGGTCGCGGCCCAGCTTGACCGTGCCCAGGCCCAGTGGCGAGACGATCAGGCCGCTATCACCCAGTGGCCGGTGCAGGTCGTGCAGGCTCATGGCAGCAGCTCCTCCCACACCGGGCGGGCCATGGGCGGGCGCGGTAGCTCGGGCAGCGCTGCGCTGGCGGCGGGTTGGATGGCGTCGCGCTGCAGGGCGGCGATGACCCGGTCGCTGAAGTCAGGCGAAAGCGCCAGTTTGGTCGGCCAACCGACCAGCAAGCGGCCCTGCTCGGCGAGGAAGGCGTTGTCCGGGCGGACCAGGCCGGATTGCGCCGGCTCGGCGCGGTCAACACGCAGAGTGGCCCAGTGCGCGGTGGACAGGTCGATCCAGGGCAGCAACTGGCCCAGCTCCTTTTGCGCGGCGCTAATCTGCGCGGCCTCGTCGCGGGAAACGCCGTCGGCTTCGGCGATGTCGCCACCGAGATACCAGACCCACTGGCCATTGGCGGCCGGGTGGCTGGTGACGGTCACGCGCGGCTTGGGGCCGCCGCCCAGGCAGTGGGCATACAGCGGTTTCAGGCCTGAGCCTTTGACCAGCACCATGTGCAGCGGGCGTAGCTGCTGCTGCGGTTGTGCGATGTCCAGCGCAGCGAGCAGGGCGGCGTTGCCGGCGCCGGCGCCGAGCACGACGCGCTGGGCGCGGATTTCACGGCCGTCCACCACCAGGCCTTGCAGCTCGCCACTTTCGCGCAACGCGCCGATCTCGCGGCCCTGCAGCAGGCTATCGCCGGCCAGTTCGGCCAGGCGTTCGATCAGGCTGGGCACGTCGAGCACCAGTTCGGCCAAACGGTAGACCTTGCCCTTGAACTTGGGATGTTGCAGCGCCGGCGGCAGTTGTTCGCCCTTGACCTGATCGACCCGGCCGCGCACGGCCTTGCTGGCGAAGAAGCTGGTGAGGTTGCCGGTCAGGCTGCCCGGCGACCACAGGTAGTGGGCTTCGGAGAGCAGGCGCACGCCGGACAGGTCCAGCTCGCCGCTGCCGGTCAGGGCCTCGCGCCAGCGCCGCGGCATGTCGGCGATGGCCTCGGAGGCGCCGGTCAGCGCGCCATGCAGGGCGTACTTGGCGCCGCCATGGATGATGCCCTGGGATTTCATGCTCTGCCCGCCGCCGAGGCTGGCGCTTTCCACCAGTACGGTGGCATAGCCCAGCTTGCGCAGGCGGGCGTTGAGCCAGAGGCCGGCGATACCGCCGCCGACGATCAGGACATCGGTGCTGAGGGCTTGGGACATGAAGGAGGCTCGCAACTGAACAGGCGCGCAGTATAACGCGCCCGGCTTGCGACTCGGCCGACCCGTGCACGCACTACTGCCTGCCGGTCTGCGGCTCTGGCTGCGGGAGGGTGCAGGGGCTCTCAGTGACCGACGGTCTGCGAAAACAGCTGGATCACCACCACGCCGGCGACGATCAGGCCCATGCCGAGCATGGCCGGCAGATCCAGGCGTTGCTGGTAGAGAAAGGTGGCGGCGACGCTGACCAGGACGATGCCCAGACCGGCCCATACGGCGTAGGCAACGCCGACCGGGATGGTCTTTACCACGAGGCTGAGCATCCAGAACGAGATCGCATAACCGACCACGACCAGCAGCAGTGGCAGCGGCTTGTTGAAGCCGTCGAGGGCTTTCATCGAGGTGGTGGCGATCACTTCGGCGGTAATGGCGATGGCCAGGTAGAGATAGCCGGTCATGGCGGGACTCCTGTTGAGGTCCGCCCATTCTAGGTGTCGGCTGGATGGGATAAAGTCATTTCCTATCTGTATTGGAGATAGGTTATGCAGTGGAGTCTGGAACAGATCCGGGTGTTCGTCAGTGTTGCCGAAGGGCAGTCGTTCTCCTCGACAGCACGGCGCCTGCAACGGGCGCAGTCGGCGGTGAGTAATGCCATCGCCCTGCTCGAAGCCGATCTCGGCGTGTTGCTGTTCGAGCGCAGCAGCGGTCGCCAGCCGCGCTTGACCGCCGCCGGCGTGGCCCTGTTGGAGGAGGCTCGCGAGGTGCTGCGCCAGTGCGAGCGCCTCGAAGGGCGAGCGCTGGGGCTGGTGCGCGGCGAGGAAGTCCGCCTGCGTCTGGCTCAGGACGAGGCGATGCCTTATCAGCCGGTACTGGACAGTCTCGAAGCCCTGGCTCAGGCCTTTCCCCTGCTGGAGGTGCAGCTGGCCAGCGGTGCCCAGGGCGATGTGGCGCGCAAGCTGCTGGAGCGCCGCGCCGATCTCGGCCTGTTGTTTCACCATGAGCAGATGCCTGATGCCCTGGAGCGGCGCCGGCTGGGGACCATCGAAATGGTCACCGTGTGTGGCGCCGGACATCCCCTGGCCGATGCCGGGCAGATCGACCGTCGCGAGCTGGCCCGCCACCGGCAGTTGCTGATGGCGCCGCAGGACAGCCACTACCCGGGTGGCGAGCAGATCAGCCCGAGTATCTGGCGGGCCGACAGCTTCTATGCCATGGCCGAGTTGCTCATGCGCAACCTTGGTTGGGCCTGGCTGCCGCGGCATGTGGTGCAGTACCCGACTTATCAGAGCCAGTTGGTCGAGCTGCGCTGCGACTGGACGCCGCCGCCGTTGGTGGTGGAGCTGGTCTGCCGCCGCGACGAGGCGCTGGGGCCTGCCGCGCTGTGGTTGGCCGCCGCCTTTGCCGAGCGTCTGCAGGCGATGGGCTGATCGACCGGGGGCGCTCTGCTAAGCTGCGCGCCCATGAATAGAACCCTCTATAGCCTGCTCCTGCATCTGCTCCTGCCGCTGATCTTCCTGCGCCTGTTGTGGCGCGCCTGGCGCGCGCCGGCCTACGGGCGGCGTATCGGCGAGCGCTTTGCCATCGGCCTGCCGGCCTTCAGGCCGGGCGGTATCTGGATTCACGCCGTGTCGCTGGGCGAGAGCATCGCCGCGGCGCCACTGATCCGCGAACTACTGGCTCGGTATCCGCAATTGCCGATCACCGTGACCTGCATGACCCCGACCGGTTCGGAGCGCATCCAGGCGCTGTTCGGCGAGCGCATTCAGCACTGCTACCTGCCGTACGACCTGCCCTGGGCCTGCCAGCGCTTCCAGGCGCGTCTGCAACCGCGCCTGGCGGTGGTGATGGAAACCGAGCTGTGGCCCAACCACATCCATGCCTGTCACCGCCGCGGCATTCCGGTGGTGCTGGCCAATGCGCGGTTGTCCGAACGTTCGGCGCGCGGATACGCGCGCTTCGCCGGGCTGACCGCGCCGATGCTCGCCGAACTGAGCCTGATCGCGGTGCAGACGGCGGCCGAGGCCGAACGCTTCCGCCAGCTGGGTGCGCGCAGCGAGTGCGTCGAGGTGACCGGCTCGATCAAGTTCGACCTGCACGTCGATCCCGAGCTGGCGCAACGTGCCGGCGAGCTGCGCGAAAGTTGGACAGCGACGGCGCGGCCGGTGTGGATTGCCGCCAGCACCCACGCCGGCGAGGATGAGGTCATCCTGGCTGCCCATCGCCAGCTGCTGGCCGAGCACGGTGATGCGCTGCTGATCCTGGTGCCGCGTCACCCGGAGCGTTTCGCCGACGTTTATGAGCTCTGCCGGCGTGAAGGCTTCGCCACGGTACGCCGCTCCGCAGGTGCACCTGTTGCTGCCAATACTCAGGTGCTGCTGGGCGATACCCTTGGCGAGCTGCTGTTCCTCTATGCCCTGGCCGACCTGGCCTTCGTCGGTGGCAGTCTGGTCGCCAATGGTGGGCACAACCTGCTGGAGCCAGCCGCACTGGGCAAGCCGTTGCTGAGCGGGCCGCACCTGTTCAACTTTCTGGAAATCGCCAACCAGCTGCGCAGTGCCGGTGATCTGTTGCAAGTGGCGGACGCCGAGCAGTTGCACGCGGCTCTGCGCCATCTGTTCGACGAGCCACAGGCTGCGGCGCACATGGCTGAGTCCGGGTTGGGGGTGCTGCGCGCCAATCAGGGCGCGCTGGTCCGTCTGCTGGCGGGGCTAGAACGCCTGCTGCCGCCGACCTGACAGATGGCGCCAGGCCAGGCCGAAAAGCGCCAGGGCCAGGCACGGCAGCCAGACCCAGCGCGCCTCGGACGCCAGCACCTGCAGGCCGCGCTGGCTGAAGAAGCCGTTGACGAAGGGCGACACTTCAATGGGTCGCCAGGGCAGGAAGAAGCGCTGCTCGCTCCAAGGCCATAGCCAGGCCACGCCCAGGCCGCCATCGGTAGCTGCATCCAGCAGGCTGTGCGAGGCCGTGGCCAGGCCGATCCAGAGAAATGCCTTGAGCGGGCCGCAACCCAGTAGGCGGCAGCCCAGAGCCGCGAGCGCCCCGCAGATACCGGCGAATAACAGCGAGTGACTGAAGCCGCGATGGCCAAAGGCGTCGGCGTAGGGGATGCCGAACTTGAAGGCCAGCACGTCGGCATCGGGCAGCAGGGTGAACAGGAGCCCTGCCAGGAGCAGGCGCGGCGGTATGACGCGTGGACCGAGGGCGACACCCAGTGCCAGCAGGGGCAGCGGGTGGCTGATCAGGGTGGTCACGAGTGTTCGTGCATGCGCGCCAGTTGCCGCTCGAGCAGCGACGGGTAGGGCTCCAGCAGGCGTTCGACGCAGCTGGCGCCTTCCGGGCTGGCGATCGCGCGAATGCGTGCGCGTTGGCGCAGCAGGGGGTCTTCGGCCACGGCGCGCTGCACCAACAACAGGTTGCGGCTGTGCTGGGTCAGGGCCAGCGCGGCCTGGGCCGCTTCGCTGAGCAGCAGTTCGGCCTGGCTGGGGATAATTTCCTCGTCGCTGCGCGTCAGGCCCAGTTGCAGCTGTAGGGTGATGCCGCTGTCCGCCACCTCGATCTGCAGGGCGTGGCCGAGGGCGCGCAGCAGCTCGCCGCAGCACAGCGCATGGGTCAGGTAGTCCTCGTCACTGTTGGCGCTGCTGAACAGGATCAGGCTGCTGCCATCGGTGAGGGTGAATAGCTTGCCCTGGTACAGCGCTGCAGCACGCTCCAGACAGTCGCGGTAGCGTTGCAACAACTCCAGCAGGCGTGCGCGTGGCAGGTGGCGCAGCTGTTCCTGGGCACCGAGCTGGACGGCCAGTACGGCGCTGCTGACGGGCTGCTCGGGCTCGGCTGGTGCCGGGGCGACGGGCATTTCCGGTTCTTGTGGGGGCTGCAGGTCGTGCAGATCGGCGAAGGGGTCGTCCGCCTCGGCCTGCACGAGCGGGATATGAGCCTCGTGGACTTCGCCGAAGTCCTCGTCGAAGGCGTCGGCTTCGGTCTGCAGGTCGGGCATGGCGAAGCCCTGTTCCTGGGGCTCCTCCTCGTCGAAGTCCGGCTCCGCCTCGAAGTCATGCTCATGCTCGTCGAAGTGCAGCTCGGCCTCCGGCTTTTCCGGCACCAGACGCGCCTGCAGCTGGCGCGCCAGGTCACCGATCTCGTCCTGGCGCCCGGCGCCCGGCGCGGGGTCGTCCGGGTCGCGCAGCCACAGGCGCAGCTGCAGCAGCGGGGTCGACAGGTGGCGGCCCAGGCGCAGGCTGAGCGACAGGGTCAGGGCCAGCAGAATCAGGCTGAGCAGGCCCATGCTCTGCAGGCTGATGGTCATCGGCTGCTGGAACTGCTGCATGTCCAGGCTGATGCTCAGCTGCCCGGCCATCACTTCCTGGAAGTTGATGACCGTCGAGTACAGTCCGTCATTCTCACCTAGCAGGCTCTGCGCAGGGCGTGAGCCAGCTTCGGCCAGGATGCGGTTGTCCACGCTGTAGATAGCCGCGTGGGCCACTAGCGGGTTCTTCGCCAGGTTGCTGAGCAGCACGTTGAGGCTGAGGATGTCGTTGGACACCAGCAGCTCGGTGGCCGAGGCGGCAGTCTGCACGATGAGGCTCTGCCCCAGGGCGTCGGCCTGCTGCTGCATGGCCTGTTTGAACTGCATGCCCATCACCCAGGCGTAGATCACCAGAGCCAGGGCGACCAGCAGCAGGCTGTGGCTGGCAATGCGCAACGCCAGCGGCACGCGGCGTTGGCGCAGGGCGTTGAACAGCAACAGGAAGAAATTGTCAGGCTTGACCTGGGCGGGCCGGTTCACAGAGCGCGGCTCTTCTCGACGGGAATTGCCGCGCAGTATACCCAGCGCCCAGGGGCCGGCAAAGCGCCGCCCGTGCCCTCGGCCGGTCGAAACTGGTTAGAATGTGCACCTTTTCATGGCGGGCCCTGGCTCCGCCCGACCTGCCTGCCGTGGGAGTCAAGGTTTTGCGCGAAATCGTCCTGATCAATATCACCGGGGAAGATCGTCCGGGCCTGACTGCGGCCATCACCGGTGTCCTCGCCCAGGGCGGGGTGAATATCCTCGACATCGGCCAGGCGGTGATTCACGACACCCTGTCGTTCGGCATCCTGGTGGAGATCCCCGGCACCGAGCAGGCCTCCTCGGTACTCAAGGACGTGCTGTTCACCGCCTACAAACTTGACCAGCAAGTGCGTTTCACGCCCGTGTCCGAGGCGGACTACCAGCAGTGGGTCGGCGGCCAGGGCAAGCCGCGCTATATCGTCACCCTGCTGACGCGCAAGGTGACGGCCGAGCAGCTGCAGCGGGTCAGCGCCATCACCGCCAAGTACGGTCTCAATATCGATCATATCGATCGCCTCTCCGGGCGCATGGCCCTGGATATGCCGGCGGATCAGGGCAAGGGCTGCATCGAGTTCTCCGTGCGCGGCGAGCCGGCCGATGCCGCCGCCCTGCGTGCCGAATTCCTCAGCGTGGCCCAGGAACTCAACGTCGACATCGCCTTCCAGCGCGACTCGGTGTTCCGTCGTAATCGCCGCCTGGCGGTGTTCGACATGGATTCGACGCTGATCGAGGCCGAAGTCATCGACGAGCTGGCCAAGGCCGCCGGGGTTGGCGAGCAGGTTTCGGAAATCACCGAGCGGGCCATGCGCGGCGAGCTGGATTTTGCCGCCAGCTTCAAGGAGCGTCTGGCGCTGCTGCAGGGCTTGTCCGAGGACGTGCTGGAAGAGATCGGCGCCTCGCTGCGCCTGACCGAAGGCGCCGAAGTGTTGTTCGCCGAACTCAAACGCCTGGGCTACAAGACCGCCATCCTCTCCGGCGGCTTCACCTATTTCGCCAAGCAGCTGCAAGCCAAGCTGGGCATCGACTATGTGTTCGCCAACGAGCTGCAGATAGTCGATGGCAAGGTCACTGGTGTTGCGGTGGAACCCATCGTCGATGCCCAGCGCAAGGCCGATCTGTTACGCGAGCTGGCGGAGAAGGAGGGCCTGCGCCTGGAGCAGACCATCGCCGTGGGCGATGGCGCCAACGATCTGCCGATGCTCGGCCTGGCCGGTTTGGGTGTGGCCTTCCGTGCCAAGCCGCTGGTCAAGCAGTCGGCCAAGCAGGCGATTTCCACCCTGGGCCTGGACGGCATCCTCTATCTGCTGGGCTTCCGCGATCGCGACGGCCTGGAGTAGTCGGCCAGGACAGAAAAAGCCCCGCATCTGCGGGGCTTTTCTTTTACGCGGTGCTTATTCGTCGCCAGCTGAGAAGTCGTAGTCCATCGACTGGCTCGGGCCCTGCAGATAATGGCCCTGAATGTAGTTGACCCCGGCCTGCCAGAGGGTGGCCAGCACGCTGGCGCTCTCGACGTAGGGCACTATGGTCAGCTTGGCCTGGGCATGCAGGCTGGCCAGCAGGGTTTTCAGGGCCTCCTGATTCTCCGCGCTGCTGAGGTCCTGAGAGAAGGATCCGTCGACCTTCACGAAATCGATATTCAGGTGCTTGAGCGTGTTGAAGGGGTTGAGGGCGCAGCCGAACTGGCCCAGTCCTACCTTGCAATGCAGCTCGGCCAGCCCTTGGGTAAGGGCCTTGGCCTGCTTGAGGTAGGCCACGGCATCCTGCTCGCTGAGCTGGAATACCAGGGCGTCCGAAGGCAGGCGGGCGGCCTTGAGGGCGACGCTGAGCCAGGGCAGCAGGGTCTGATCTTGCACGCTGCTGCTCGACAGGTGCACGAACAGGCGAGTGCTGTGGCCCTTGCTGCGGTGCTCGGCGAGCAGCTTGATCGAGTTGAGGATCACCCAGCGGTCGATCTTCTCGGCCAGGCCGGCATCGCGCGCCGCGGCGAGGAAGTCGGTTGGCGGCACTTCATCGCCTTGCGGGCTGAGCAGGCGCAACAGCACCTCATAGTGCTCGTCGCTGTCGCCGCGCAGGCTGATGATGGGCTGGAACAGCAGGCGGAAACTGTTGTTTTCCAGGGCCTGTTGCACCATGGCCACCAGGCTGCCGCGGCTGGCGGCGGCGGCCAGTTCGTCGGCCGGGTTGTAGATCTTGATGGCGTTGCTGTCGATTTCATCGGCGCAGCGGTGGGCGCGCTCGATCACTTCCTGCGGCTTGCTGGTCTGCTCGCTGAGGCCGGCGACACCAATCGACAGGGTGGTCTGTACCGTGCGGCCGCTGACGTCGAAGAGGTGGCCTTCGATTTTCTTCAGCAGGCTGGCCAGTTGCTCCTGGCACTGTTGTGGCGCTGAGCCACTGATCAGGGCGGTGAACACATCGTCGCTGAAACGGGCCAGTTGCACCCCGCTGCCAAAATGACTGCGCAGGATATTGGCCAGGTCGGTCAGCAGGATATCGATACCGGCCACGCCAACTTCGCCAACGGCGTCGCTGAAACGGTCGATGCGGATGTAGGCCAGGCTGGCGACCTGGCCGTCGCTGACCGCACGTTGCGCCGCACCATCCATCAGTTCGAGGAAGTGCGAACGGTTGAACAGGCCGGTGACCAGGTCCTGGCTGCTGATTTCGCGTAGCTTTTCTTCCAGCTCGGCATTGTCGTTTTCGGCGCGGATGACCACCTGGATGCAGGGTTCGCCGTCATAGGTGGCCGGCGAGAAGCCCATGCGTGCCTGGAATTGCTGGCCGTTTGGCTTGACACCGCCGCAGCTCAGCTCGGCGTTGCCGTCCTCGCTGGCGTAGTTTTTCAGGAAGTCCTTGAAGCGGCCCTGATCTGCCGAGGCGATCAGGTCGATCATCGGCATGCCTTCCAGCTCCTCGGCATCCTCGTAATCGAACAGCTTGAGGTAGGCACGGTTGGCATAGATATGCATGCCGTCGTGGACGTAGGTGATGGCGTCCACCGAACTGTCCAACAGCAGCTGGCAGCGCTTCTCCGCTTCGCGCAGGGCGACTTCGGCGGCACGGCGTGCGCGGCGTTGCTCGAGGTTCGCCAGCTCGCGGTTGGCGACCAGGATCAGGCGCTCGTCCTCGCCCTGGGGCAGGGCATCCTGGGCGCCGAGCATCAGGGCTTCGGTGATGAAGTCGGAATCGTTGCCATCCACCAGCTGGATGACCGGAATGTCCTTGGCCTGGCGGCGGATGGCGCTGATCGCTTCGCTGGGCTCGAGGTGCTCGCTGCTCGGCGCGCTGATCAGCAGATCCCAGCTTTGCTGCAGGGCGTCGGCGAGATTGTCGCTGGAGGTGATGCGATGCACGCGCGTCGCGCGGCCGGCATTGCGGAACAGGCTGACCAGACGCTCGGCCTCGTTCTGCGAGTCTTCAAGAATCAGCAGCCGTATGGTTTTTTTTTCGATGGCCATGGGGATTTGCTTGGAATGCGCCGAAGAACGGGCGAAAAAAGACGACAAATGGTCTGTTCCGGCAATCTACAGCGACTTCCAGAGTGAGTCAAAGTCTTCATCCCCGCCCTTGCCAGGCTCTTTCGGGGCTGTGACGGAAGTCCCGTCGGGCTGCTGTGGCTGGCTCAGCGGGCGATATTCGAACTGGCTGAAGCTGCCGGTGCTGGTCTGCTTGCGGCTGAGTACGGCGCGGGTTTCCTCGCCGTTGTGGTTGATCAGCACCTTGTTGCTTTCCTGGAATGGCAGGCGCGGCGTGATCAGCGTGGCCGCTCGTGAGATCACGCGGATCTCCGGCAGCAGCAGGGCGCGCAGGAAGTGGCTGTTCTGCTCGCTCTTGCGCACCAGCTGAACGCCGCAGGGTTGCGCGTGTGGGGCCACCAGCTCGATGCCCATCTGCGTGCCGCCGCCGCGCACCTGGCGAATCCAGCGCACCACCGCCACACTCCAGGACTGCCCAGGCGCGTCCTGTATGCCCAGCAGCTCACCGGCCTGCAACTGGCTCGGTACTTCCCTGGGCCAGCTCAGGCAGTAACCGCCAGGGCTGTGATTGACGATCGGCAGCTCATGGGTGGGGTAGCCTTCGGCAACTTCTTCGCACGCCTGTTCGCCGGGTTTGCTCGATTTGTACTGGATTTCTTCCAGCGGCATGCCCGGTACCCAATGACTTTCACGCTGGGCGTCGAAAGCGCCGGCCCAGATATCCGGACCTGCCGTGGCACTGGTGTTGACAGTCTTGAAGCGCGCGCTGCGGTCTTCTTCCGGACGCATGAGTACGTCGGCGAAGCTGCGTTTGCCGGCCAGGTTGAAATGCAGGGCGGACATGCCGATGCAAAGAAACAGGCTGCCGCGTCCCGGGTTGCGCTGAAAGGTGCGTTCGGCGATGTCGCCCCAGGCCGAGCTCAGATGCTGCAGCAGGTCCAGCGGCATGCCTTCGGGGATGCGCAGGCGCTTGGCCTCCGGGCTGTCGGGGGGCAGCAGGAGGTATTCCTTGATGGCATCGACCAGTGGGGTCGGATCGAGGCCCTGCATGTTGTGCAGTTCGCCTTCCCCGAACAGTGATCTGTAGCGCGGCGGGCCATCTAGCTGCGGGGCGATGGCAAACAGGCTGCCCGGTGCGTCGGCGGGTTGTAGCCTGGCCAGGCTGCTCCAGCTTTCCAGGCCTTCGGCCAGGCGGGCGATACCGCTCTGGCGCATCTGGTTGCAGCGTGCGCAGCCCAGCAGCAGGGCGCCGATATACACCTGCTCCAGGCTCAGGCTGCGGCCGTTGCGCGCCAGCCCGTCACTGATCTGTAGCTGCTGCAGGCCATGCTTGCGCGCCATGAGATGCAGCTGGTGGAGCTCCAGCCACAAGCCTTCGGGCACCGGGCAGTACAGCTGGCTGGCGCGCACCAATGGGCCACACAGGCTGTGGCTGGCCCGCTGCAGGGCCATAGCCAGCACGGGGGCGCGATCTTTGCTGAAACGCGGCAGTTCCTGGGTGACGATCAGTTTGTAGCCGATGGCCAGATGGTTTTGCAGGGCCTGGCAAAGGTTGGCGACCTTGCGCGGGCGTTCGTCGAGGACGATGGACTGGTTGAGGAAGTGGCGTTCCAGATGGCTGCAGACGAAATGCACTTCCGGACGCAGCAGTTCGAGCAGTTGCAGGCGATTGTCGCTGGGGGTGAGCAGCTGGTTCAGCTCGACCAGACTCTGATATAGCTGGCGGGCGGTTTCGCCGATATTGGCCTTGGGGAGTCCGGCGATCCAGCGCTTGAACTCGCGCGGAGTGGCATCGCAGAAGGACAGGCCCTGTCTGTCGGGAGTGGAGACACGCAGCAGCAGGTGAGGGCTTTGCTTATCCATACCGGAGTCGATATCCAAGAGGGTGGGCGGCCCTTTCTGGTGAAGAGCTTTAGGGAAACTCTAGCAGCATAGGCAGGCCCTAACCCAGCGAGATTGGGTAAGGCTTTCGACAGGCGTGGCGCGACGGATGTTCCCGTCGCGCCGTCAGACTCAGGCGTTGCGCGGCGTCGCCAGGGCCTGACCCATGCGCACAGAGCTACCAGCTGCCAGGCCTTCGGCCCAGTTCACCTGCTCCGGCCCGAACAGTACGATGGCGGTGGAGCCAAGCTTGAAGCGCCCCAGTTCGCCACCTTTTTCCAGCTCGATGGCGGCGCGGGCGGCCGCGTCGTAACGGGTGGTTTTCAGTTCGCGCTTGGGCGGTGTGACCAGGCCGGCCCAGACCGTCTCGATGCTGGCGACTATCATCGCACCGACCAGCACCACGGCCATCGGGCCGCGTTCGGTGTCGAACAGGCAGACCACGCGCTCATTGCGGGCGAACAGCTCGGGGACATTCTCGGCGGTGGTCTGGTTGACCGAGAACAGCCGACCCGGCACGTAGACCATTTCCTTCAGCGTGCCGCCCAGCGGCATGTGCACGCGATGGTAGTCCTTGGGCGACAGGTACACGGTGGCGAAGTCGCCGCCCATGAAGGGCGCGGCGCGCTCAGCGTCGCCGCCCAGCAGTTCGACCACGCTGAAGCTGTGGCCCTTGGCCTGGAAGCAGCGGCCCTGTTCGATCGGGCCGAGTTGGCTGACGGCGCCGTCGGCGGGGCAGAGGATGGCGCCGGGCGTTGCGTCCAGCGGGCGCGCATCGTCTTTCAGGGCGCGGGTGAAGAAGGCGTTGAAGTGTTCGTAGGCAGTCAGGTCCTCGACCTGGGCTTCACTCATATTCACCTGGTACTGCTTGGCGAACCAACCGATCAGGCGATCCTTGAACCAGGCGGCGCGGCACTCGGCGGCGCAGCCGATCAGGCGCGACAGCAGGTGGTGCGGCAGCAGGTATTGGCTGAGGATAAACAGGCGCTCTTTCATCGGTATTCCTTGCTTCAATGTTCGATCGGAGTGTCGGGCAGGTTGCCCCATTCGGACCAGGAGCCGGCATAGGCCTTGACCCGTGGATAGCCCAGCGCCTTGGCCACCAGGTAGGTGAAGCCGGAGCGGCGATGGGTCTGGCAATGGGTGATCACTTCCTTGTCCTTGGTGATGCCGAGGCTTTCCAATACTTCGGCAATGTCGGTGCGAATGCGCAGGCCGCGCTGCGGGTCCATGCCGGCGGTCCACTCGAAGTTGACCGCTCCCGGTACGTGGCCGCCGCGTGCGGCCAGGATCTTCTCGCCGCTGAATTCGGCAGGCGCACGGGCGTCCCATACGGCCAGGTCGGCGGCGCCCAGGCGGCTCTGCAGGTAGGCGCGAGTGGCGGTGGGTTGCTCGTGCAGGGTCAGGCTGACCAGGCCGCTGGCGGGTTCCGGAGTTGCCTGGCTCAGCTCGCGGCCTTCGCCCATCCAGGCTTGCAGGCCACCGTTGAGGTAGTGGTAGTGCTTGTGGCCGATGACGTCGAGCAGCCAGATGAAGCGTCCGGCCCAGCCGCCGCCTTCGTCGTCATACACCACGTAGACCGCATCGGCGCGATGGCCAAGTTCGCCGAACAGACTTTCCAGCTGCGCTTTTTCCGGCAACAGGCCGGGGGCAGGCGGCTGGCCCAGTTGGGTGCGCTTGCTGTCGACCCAGTGTGCGCCGGGGATATGGCCCTCGGCATAGCGGGCGGCGCCACTGAGATCGACCAGGATCAGCTCGGGGGCCCGCAGGCGGCTGGCCAGGTCGGCGGGTTCGATCACCAGGGGCAGGCCGGAGAAGGCAGACATGAGAGGCTCCGAGGTGTAGGGGAAAGGGCGAATTGTAGCGAAAGCCGGCGCTGCAAACCGCCGCAAAACGTAACGGCAGGCTCAGGTGCCGCGCCGGGCGAAACTGGCGAGGGCCCTTTCGATGCACTGCACGGTCTTGCCGAATACCTGCACTTGAGTCGCGCCAAGCTCGCCGCCGCCCTGATCGGCTACCAGCAACATGGCCACCCGGCCATTGTGGGCGATTGAACGCAGCAGCAGATGCTCGCCATTGAACAGGGCCTTGAGCGTGCCAGGCAGCAGGGCAGAGACCTGTGCCAGGTTGGCCGGGCTCAGGCGCAACTGTCCGGGCTCGGCCAGCAGACGGCGCAGCACCTGGCTCTGTGCCGGATCCAGGCGTAGTTGCGCTGCGGCGTCTGGCAGGCCGGCCGCTTGCTGGGCGAGCAGGCGGCTGTGATTTCGGTCGGCCAGCAGGATCAAGACCCGTTGCATACCGCCGCTCTGCAGCGCCTGACTGGCGCAGGCGGTCAGCTGTAACACGTTGGCGAAGGGCGAGGGTTGCGTCAGCAGGCGGGCGCAGTGCTGTTTCCATTGGCTCAGCGCATCGCTGGGTGGTGGTGAGCTGGGCGGCTGCAGTCGCTGCAGGCGGCAGCTGTCCCAGGGCCAGAGCAGGGCCTCGGCCGGATGCCAGAGATCGGGTGCGGCGTGCTGGCGGGCGCTCAGTACTGCCTGCTGGTGCACCAGTTGCTGCAGGTCGGGCAGGGCGGTTTGCAGGTACAGGCCAGCCAGGCGCTGCCAGCGCAGGTGGTGCTGGCAGCTCCAGTTGTGGTGACTGGACAGGGCCAGGCCATTGGCCAGCAGCACGCTGTTGCCCGGCAGGGTCAGCCAGCGGCGCAGCGGCTGGTCGGCGTCGAGCATCTGCTGCTGGTGCAGTGGGTGTTCGTTGTCATGCGCGATGTGCAGCGCCTTGACCAGCAGACGACGGTCCTCCACCAGCAGGCGATAGCCCTGGATGATCCACTCCGGCAGGCGCCAGTGCCGAGCCAGCGCCAGTGCCAGTGCCAGCAGCGGCACGCCAAGCAGTTCGCGCTCGACCTTCGGCGCGGGCTCGCCCTGACCCAGTACGCGGCGCTCCCAGGCCTCGAACAGCTGCGGCTGACTGGCTACCAGTGGCCACAGCGGTGCCAGAAACAGCAGGCTGCCCCAGTGGATTTCCTGCCACAGGCGGGCCAGACGTCCGGCGAATAGTCCATTGGCCTGCTGCGAGGCATGCAGACTGATCAATTGTAGTTGGCGCAGTGCCAGGGGAATCTGCGCCTCATCCAGTACGGGTATCTGTTCGAGCAGTGTTTCCGCACGCTTCAGGCCCAGGCGGTTGAGGGCCATCTCCAGGCTTTCCGCCGGCTCACCGAAGCTACTCGAGTTGCGGTTGGCTTCACGCAACATGGTCAGGACAATGGCTGGGCTGGCCTGCATGCGCTCGGCGATATCGCGCAGCGACTTGCGTCCGTCGAGCAGGGTGCGGCGCAGCGCTTCATGGTGCTCGCGAGTGATGGGCAGGCGCACTTCATCGAGCTGTTTGACCCAACTGGCGAGATTGCGCGGAGAGGCTTGGGATGTGGGCATGCAGGTTGAGCCAAACTGGCTTTTCGCCTTTACTGCCTATAGTCTGGCGCAATACTTCCGATAAATAGAAGGGTTGTTTTGCATAACCCTTCCGACTGACTCTTCAAGCGCAATCTCCTCATGGTCAAGATCATCGGCATCCTGGTTGTTTTCGGCTGCGTTTTCGGCGGATTTATTCTCTCCGGCGGCAAGTTCATGGCGCTGGTGCACCCCTTCGAGGTGATGATCATCGGTGGTGCGGCGCTGGGGGCCTTCCTTCAGGCCAACCCGGCCAGCGCCTTCATGACGGTGTTCAAGAAGTCGCTGGCCATGTTCAGCAGCCGCTTCACTCATGCCTTCTACCTGGAAGTGCTGAAGCTGCTCTACGAGATCCTTAACAAGAGTCGCCGCGAGGGTATGATGGCCATCGAGGCGGATGTTGAAGATCCCAACGCCAGTCCGATCTTCAGCAAGTACCCGGCCATTCTCAAGGACACGCGGATGACCGAGTTCATCTGCGATTACCTGCGCATCATGTCCAGCGGCAACATGGCGCCGCACGAGCTGGAAAATCTGTTCGACATGGAAATCGCCAGCCTGAAGGAAGAGCTGGAGCACCCGTCCCACGCCGTATCCAAGGTGGCCGATGGCATGCCAGCCATGGGTATTGTCGCCGCGGTACTGGGTATCGTGATCACCATGTCGATTCTGGCCACCGCCGACAACGCACAGATTGGCGAGAAGGTCGGTACTGCGCTGGTGGGTACCTTCCTCGGTATTCTCGCGTCCTACGGTTTCTTCGCGCCGCTGGCCGGTGCCCTGGAGCACGATGCCAAGGAAGAGCTGAATCTGTACGAGGCGATCAAGGCCACCCTGGTCGCATCGGCTTCGGGCATGCCGCCAACCCTGGCGGTGGAATTCGGCCGCAAGGTCCTGCTGCCTGCGCACCGGCCGAGCTTCAGCGAGCTCGAGCAGGCCATGCGTGGCAACTGACCAAGGCTGAGCCATGGAGAACAATCAGCCGATACTGGTCAAGCGGGTCAAGAAGGTTGCCGGCGGCCATCACGGTGGCGCCTGGAAGATTGCCTTCGCCGACTTCGCCACGGCCATGATGGCCTTCTTCCTGGTGATGTGGCTGATGTCTTCGGCTACCCCGGAGCAGAAGAAGGCGATTTCCGGCTACTTCCAGGACCCCATCGGCTTTACCGAGAGTGCCAGCCCCTATGTCATCGACCTGGGCGGCACGCCGACGCCGGCACCGGACCGCACTCTCAATCCCGAGTTGAAGGATGCGCCGGATGCCGCCGACTCCGCGGTCGACTCCGAGTCCGACCAGCAGGCCTCGGTCAATAAGGATCAGGCCGAGAGCCTGGCCGAGCAGATCGAGCGTGAGCGTCTGGAGCTGTTGCTGCAGGAGCTGCAGACCAAGGTCGACGAGAACCCGCAGCTGCAGAAGTTCAAGGATCAGATCCTCTTCGAGATCACTCAGGACGGCCTGCGCATCCAGATCATGGATGCCGAGAATCGGCCCATGTTCGATATTGGCAGCGCGCGGTTGCAGCCCTATTTCGAGGACATCCTGCTGATCCTCGCGGAAACCATCAAGGAAGTGCCGAACAAGATCAGCGTCAGTGGCCACACCGATGCCAAGCCGTTCGCCGGCACCGGCGAGTTCGGCAACTGGGAGCTGTCGGCCAATCGCGCCAATGCGGCGCGGCGCACCCTGGTCGCCGGTGGCTATCCGGATGACAACGTGGCGCGCGTGGTGGGTTATGCCTCTTCCGCGCTGTTTGACCGCAAGGACCCTTTCAATCCGGTGAATCGGCGCATCGACATCATCGTCCTGACCAAGAAGGCGCAGCGTGCCATCGAGGGCGAACAGGACGCCGCGCCCGAGCCGGCGGTACCCAGCGAAGCATCGGCCATCCCGCCGGCCCCGCCTGGCGCGCCGGTACAGGCGCCCGAGCTGCGTCAGCGTCTGAACATCTTCGAGGATGGTGCGCTGCAGTTCGACGAACCGCAGGAGTGAATGCAAGAGGCCGCGATGATCGCGGCCTCTTCGTTTCAGTACTCGTCCTGCGGCAGGCTGGCCAGGATGTGTCGGTAGCTGGCCATGCGCTGTGGCTGGATGCGGCCGTCTTCCAGAGCCTTGAGCAGGGCGCAGCCGGGCTCGCGGTCATGCTTGCAGTCGCGGAAGCGGCAGGTGCCGAGCAGATCGCGGAACTCGATGAAGCCGGCTTCGACGTCATCGCGACTGACATGACCCAGGCCGAATTCGCGAATGCCAGGGGAGTCGATCAGTTCGCCGCCACCGGGAAAGTGGAACAGCCGTGCGGTGGTGGTGGTGTGGGTGCCCTTGCCGGTGACTTCCGACAGCGGGCCGACGCGGGTATCCACGCCTGGTAGCAGGCTGTTGACCAGCGAGGACTTGCCCACCCCGGACTGGCCGACGAACACGCTGACGTGGCCGTCCAGGCGTGCCTTCAGTTCCTCCATGCCGGCACCCTGGTGCGCGGACACTTCCAGCAGCGGGTAACCCAGCTGGCGGTAGGTGGTGAGCAGGCCGTTGAGGTGCTCGGCGTTTTCCTCGTCGACAAGGTCGGCCTTGTTCAGCAGCAACTGCGGCTGGATGCCGGCGTGCTCGGCGGCGATCAGGTAGCGGTCGATCAGGTTGGCGTGGGCGTGCGGCAGCGGGGCGAACACGATGACGATCAGGTCGACGTTGCCGGCCACCGGTTTGAGCTGGCCGCGCATGTCCGGGCGGCACAGTTCCGAGGTTCGCGGCAGCTGCGCGACGATCACGCCGTTGCCCTGATTGCCGGGGCGCCACACCACGCGGTCGCCGGTGACCAGTGCCGGCAGGTTGGCGCGCAGATGGCAGCGTTGCACCTGGCCGGCCGGTTCGCCTTCCAGTGCCTCGACCTCGACCTGGACGCCGAAGTGGGCGATCACCAGGCCGGTCTGTTCCGGGCCGAGATCGCCGCCTTCCAGTTCTTCGAGCATGCGCGACTCGCGCTTGGCGGCGCGGGCGGCGCGTTCTTCCTGAACCTTGTCGATGCGCCAGTTCTGGCGGCGGGTGAGTTGGCGTTTGGCCATGATCTTTCCGGAGGGAGAAAACGGCGGCGAGTTTAGCACGGGCGCCGTCTGGCCCTGGCGCCAACCTGCTGGTAAAACAGGCGCCATGCTTGAACTCCTGCGCACCCGCTACCCGGCCCTGTTGGCCCTGTTCGCCCAGATCCTGGCCGTGCTGGCTATCGCCTTGGCGCTATGGGGGCTGGCCGGGCTCGGCAGTTGGCGGCCGACGCTCTGGCAGGCGGCCATGGCCCAGGGCGTGCTCGCGGCGACGCTGGGGCAGTGGCTGGGGCTCAAGCGCTGGTGGCTGTTGCTCAATCTGCTGTTCATGCCTGCGCTGCTGGCCGTGCAGGCGCGGCAATGGCCGGCATGGTGGTTTCTGGCGGCGTTTCTGGTCCTGCTGCTGGTCAACTGGAACAGCTTTCGCGAACAGGTGCCGCTTTACCTCTCGGGTGCGCGTACACGTCAGCAGTTGAGCAGGCGTCTGGCGCAATTGCCGAATAACTTCACTTTCGTCGACCTCGGCTGCGGCCTGGGCGGCACGCTGGTGCAGCTGGCGCGCGATTACCCAGCGGCACGTCTGGTTGGCGTGGAAACGGCGCCGCTGGTGTTTGTCCTGGCCTGGCTGCGCTGCTTGCTTTATGGCAATTGCCAGGTGCGCTACCGCAGTCTGTGGCGGGAAGATCTGGCGGCCTACGATGCGGTTTACTGCTTTCTGTCGCCGGCGCCGATGGCCGAGTTGTGGGCCAAGGTGCGGCGGGAGATGCGCCCCGGCAGCCTGCTGATCAGCAACAGCTTCGAGGTGCCAGGGGTGGCGGCCCAGGAAGTCATTGAGCTGAATGACTGGCGCGGCTCGCGGCTGCTGCTGTGGCGCCTGTGAGCGGCTAAACTGCGGGCATTCGCAAAGGAGCAACCGTCATGCCGCAGAACCCCAGCAACCTGATCTGGATCGACCTGGAAATGACCGGCCTGGAGCCGGAGCAGGACGTGATCATCGAGATCGCCACCATTGTCACCGACACGGATCTGAACATCCTGGCCGAAGGGCCGGTGATTGCCGTGCACCATAGCGATGCCGCGCTGGCCGCCATGGACGAGTGGAATACCCGTACCCATGGCGAAAGCGGTCTGACCCAGCGCGTGCGTGAAAGCAAGATCGACACCGCTGAGGCCGAGGCGCAGACCATTGCCTTCCTCCAACAGTGGGTGCCGATCGGCAAGTCGCCGATCTGCGGCAACAGTATCGGGCAGGATCGGCGCTTCCTGTACAAGTACATGCCGGCGCTGGAAGCCTACTTCCACTACCGCTATCTGGACGTGTCGACCTTGAAGATCCTGGCCGGCATGTGGGCGCCGCAGGTCAAGGACTCCTTCCAGAAGCAGGGCACCCACCAGGCGCTGGACGATATCCGCGAGTCCATCGCCGAGCTCAAACACTATCGTCAGCACTTCCTCAAGGTCTGACCCGAGCCGAAATGGCCCGCCTAGCGCGGGCCTTTTTCATGGTGGCGGGCCAGCGCCCACTGCACATGTTCGCGCACCAGGGGTGAAGGGTGTTCGCGGCGCGCCTCCAGGGCCTGCAGCACCGGAATGCTCGACGGCGCGTTGCCCAGGCCTATGGCCAGGTTGCGCAGCCAGTTCTCGTAGCCGCTGCGGCGCAGCGGCGAGCCTTCGGTGCGGCTGAGGAATTCCTCTTCGCTCCACAGGAACAGCTCGGCCAGGCTGCTGTTGTCCAGCCCGTGCCGCGGGCGGAAGTCGCCCTGCTCGGTGGGGCGGGCGAAGCGGTTCCACGGGCAGACGATCTGGCAGTCGTCGCAGCCGAACACGCGGTTGCCGATCGGTGCGCGCAGTTCCTCGGGAATCGGCCCCTTTAGCTCGATGGTCAGGTAGGAAATGCAGCGCCGTGCATCCAGCACGTAAGGGCCGACGAAGGCCTGGGTTGGGCAGATGTCCAGGCAGGCGCTGCAGCGTCCGCAATGCTCGGTGGCGTGTGGCGCGTCCACCGGTAGCGGCATGTCGACGAACAGTTCGCCGAGGAAAAACCAGCTGCCGGCCTTGCGGTTGAGCACCAAGGTGTTCTTGCCGATCCAGCCGAGCCCGGCCTTTTCGGCGATGGCCTTTTCCAGCACCGGTGCGCTGTCGACGAAGGCGCGGTAGCCAAACGGGCCGATGGCGGACTGGATGCGTTCGGCCAGTTGCTGCAGGCGTTTGCGGATCAGCTTGTGGTAATCGCGACCTAAGGCATAGCGCGAGACATAGGCCTGCTCGGGCTGCGCCAGGCGTTCGCTCATCTGCGTGTCGCCGGGCAGGTAGTCCATGCGCAGCGAGACCACGCGCAGGGTGCCGGGTACCAGTTCGTCGGGATGCGAGCGCTTGCTGCCGTGGGCGGCCATGTAGTCCATCTCGCCCTGATAGCCGGCGTCCAGCCAGCGTTGCAGGTGGTGCTCGTGCTCGCCCAGATCGACGTCGGCGATGCCTACCTGCTGAAAGCCCAGCTCGCGGCCCCAGTCCTTGATGGACTGAGCCAGGTTCGCGAGATCGGGAGGGGAGCTGGACATGGCGGGCGGCAAGGCAGGGGAGATGGGTATAATTCTGCCAGACCTCGCCCTGAAGCGCCGAAAATGCCTGCCGACGACACGACTCTTCCCCTTCATCTATATAGCGCCGCCCAGGTGCGCGAGCTGGACGCGCGGCTGATTGCCGCCGGCACGCCCGGCTTCGAGCTGATGCAGCGCGCGGCTCATGCCGCCTGGCGAGCCTTGCGTCGGCACTGGCCGCAAGCCGGGGAAATTACCGTGTTGGCGGGCTCCGGCAACAATGCCGGCGATGGCTATCTGGTCGCCGAGATGGCGCAGAAGGCCGGTTGGCGGGTGCGGGTGCTGGCGGTCGCAACGCCGGAGAAGCTGGGCGGCGATGCGGCGGCAGCCCATGCGGCTGCGCTGGCGGCGGGGGTGGGCGTGCAGCCCTGGGATGAGTCCGCTGAGTTGCGTGGCGTACTGGTCGATGCGTTGCTCGGTACGGGCTTTCAGGGTGATCTGCGGCCGGCCTATGCGGCCGCCATCGAGGCGATCAATGCGTCGGCCTTGCCGGTGTTGGCGCTGGATATTCCGTCCGGGCTGTGCGCCGATACGGGGCGAGTAGCCGAGATGGCTGTGCATGCTGACCTCACCGTTACCTTCATCGGCCTGAAGCTCGGGCTGTTTACCGGCGCAGCTGCGGACTGGGTTGGCGAGCTGGTGTTCGATGACCTGCAGGCCGATCCGCAGACAGTGGCGCAACAGGCCTGCAGCGCCCTGCGCCTGGCCGGCACGGCGCTGCCCCTGCTGGCGCCACGTGCACGCAGCGTGCACAAGGGCAGCTTCGGCCATGTGCTGGTGATCGGTGGTGACCATGGCTTCGGTGGTGCCGCCCTGCTCAGCGCCGAGAGTGCCCTGCGTGCCGGCGCCGGCCTGGTCTCCCTGGCTACGCGGCCCGAACATCTGGGTGCCAGCCTGGCGCGTCTGCCCGAAGTGATGTGCCAGGCCACGGAGTCCACCTATCAGCTGCCCGGCCTGTGCCAGCGTGCCGATGTGCTGGTGGTCGGTCCGGGGCTTGGTCAGCAGCCCTGGGGGCGCAGCCTGCTCAGTGTGGCAGCGGTCAGCGCCTGCCCGCAGGTCTGGGATGCCGATGCCCTGAACCTGCTGGCGGATGGCCAGATCGTCCTGCCTGCCGACTGCGTACTGACGCCTCATCCGGGCGAGGCGGCGCGCCTGCTCGCGTGCAGCACGGCCGAGGTTCAGGCCGATCGTCCGGCGGCAGCCCTGGCGCTGGCGGTCAAATATCAGGCCGTGGTCGTGCTCAAGGGTGTGGGCAGTCTGGTTGCTGCGCCGGACGGGTGTCTGCGTCTCTGTGATCGTGGCCATCCAGCCATGGCGACTGCCGGCCTCGGTGATGTGTTGGCCGGGTTGATCGGTGCCCTGCGCGGCCAGGGGCTGGATGCCTTCGATGCCGCCTGTCTGGGTGTCTGGCTGCACGCCAGTGCGGGTCAACAGCACGGCCGGCAGGGGCGTGGCCTGGCGGCCAGCGATCTGATTCCTACCATCCGTCAGTTGTTACAGGAGCATGCACCGTGCCTGCAGTAACTCTCTATGCCGAAGACGAAGACGCCATGCTGGCGCTGGGCGCGCGCCTGGCCCAGGCAACTGGCGGGCGCGGCGTCATCTACCTGCATGGCGATCTGGGCGCCGGCAAGACCACGCTGTCGCGCGGCCTGCTGCGTGGCCTAGGCCATCGCGGCGCGGTGAAGAGTCCGACCTTTACTCTGGTCGAGCCCTATGAACTGGGTGAGCTGCGGGCCTATCACTTCGACCTGTATCGTCTGGTCGATCCGGAAGAACTGGAGTTTCTCGGCATTCGCGATTATTTCGATGGCGATGCGCTGTGCCTGATCGAGTGGCCACAGCGCGGTGCCGGCGTTTTGCCAAAGGCGGACATGGACATTACCATTAGCCCGCAAGGAGTCGGCCGGGCGCTGCAATTGCAGCCACATAGCGCCCGGGCCGAGGCGTGGTGTGCTGCCTTATAAGAGTTTGTATACAAAAATGGGGAAGGCTATGCGCATGCGGGCGCTGTTGAGTGGGCTGGGTCTGGTGCTGGCGACCTTCACGGTCGACGTGCTGGCCGCCTCGGAAATCCGCAGCGTGCGTCTGTGGCGGGCGCCGGATAACACACGTCTGGTGTTCGACTTGTCCGGGCCGGTGCAGCACAGCGTGTTCACCCTGGCGGCCCCCAATCGCATCGTTATCGACGTCACCGGCGCGCAGCTTTCGACCAAGCTGGATCAGCTGTCGCTGAGCAATACCCCGATTACCGGCATTCGTTCGGCCCAGCGTTCGGCCAACGACCTGCGCCTGGTGCTGGACCTGTCCGCCGTGGTCACCCCGAAGAGCTTCACTCTGGCGCCCAACCAGCAGTATGGTCATCGTCTGGTGGTCGATCTGTTCGATCAGGAGGCGGCCGCGAGCACGTCTCAGGTTGCGCAGAACAATCCCTCTCCGAGCAGCCCGGTGCAGGCAGCAGTGGCGCCTGGCGTGCCGGCCAAGCTGCCGCCCGTCGCCGGCGGGCAGCGCGATATCGTGGTGGCCATCGATGCCGGTCATGGTGGCGAGGACCCGGGTGCCCTCGGGCCAGGCCGCAAGATGTTCGAGAAGAACGTGACCCTGGCTATCGCCAAGGAGTTGCAGCGCCAGATCAATGCCGAGAAGGGCTTCCGTGGCGAGCTGGTGCGCACCGGTGACTACTTCATCCCGCTGCGCAAGCGTACCGAGATCGCGCGCAAGAAGGGCGCCGACCTGTTCGTTTCCATTCATGCCGATGCCGCGCCGCGCGCTGCCGCCTTTGGCGCCTCGGTATATGCCTTGTCCGAGCGTGGCGCGACTTCCGAGACGGCGCGCTGGCTGGCGGACGCGGAGAACCAGTCCGACCTGATCGGCGGTGCCGGCAACGTCAGCCTGGACGACAAGGACCGCATGCTGGCTGGCGTGCTGCTGGATCTGTCGATGACCGCGTCACTGTCGTCCAGCCTGAATGTCGGGCAGAAGGTACTGAGCAACATGGGTAGCATCACCCCGCTGCACAAGCGGCGGGTTGAACAGGCCGGATTCATGGTGCTGAAGTCGCCGGACATTCCCTCGATTCTGGTCGAGACCGGCTTCATCTCCAATCCCAACGAGGCCAAGAAGCTCTCCAGCCTCGGCCATCAGCAGGCATTGGCGCGCTCCATCACCAGTGGTGTGCGGCAGTTCTTCCAGCAGAACCCGCCGCCCGGCACCTACATCGCCATGTTGCGCGACCAGGGCAAGCTGCCCAGTGGCCCGCGCGAGCATGTGGTCAGCTCCGGCGAGAGCCTGGCGCTGATCGCCCAGCGTTACCAGATCAGTCTGGCCTCCCTGCGCAACGCCAACTCGCTGAAAGGTGACGTCATCAAGATCGGTCAGACCCTGCATATTCCGGCGACGGCCCTGGCAGGCCAGCCATGAGCGAGTTGCGCCGTATCCAGCTGCTCACTCCGCGGCTGGCCAACCAGATCGCCGCCGGTGAAGTGGTCGAGCGCCCTGCCTCGGTGATCAAGGAGTTGCTGGAAAACAGCCTGGACGCCGGCGCCAGACGCATCGACGTGGAAGTCGAGCAGGGCGGTATCAAGCTGTTGCGAGTGCGGGACGACGGCGGCGGTATTCCGGCCGATGACCTGCCGCTGGCGCTGGCCCGTCATGCCACTAGCAAGATTCGTGAGTTGGAAGACCTGGAGGCGGTGTCCAGTCTCGGCTTTCGTGGCGAGGCGCTGGCCTCCATCAGCTCGGTAGCTCGTCTGACCATGACCTCGCGCACGGCCGACGCCGAGCAGGCCTGGCAGGTGGAGACCGAGGGGCGCGACATGCAGGCGCGGGTGCAGCCCGCGGCTCATCCGGTCGGTACTTCGGTGGAAGTGCGTGACCTGTTCTTCAATACTCCGGCGCGGCGCAAGTTCCTGCGTGCCGAGAAGACCGAGTTCGACCATCTGCAGGATGTGATCAAGAAGCTGGCCTTGGCTCGCTTCGATGTGGCCTTCCACCTGCGGCACAACGGCAAAACGGTATTCGCCCTGCACGAGGCGCATGACGACATCGGCCGTGCCCGGCGGGTGGCCAGCGTCTGCGGTTCGGCTTTCCTCGAGCAGGCTTTACCCATCGAGGTGGAGCGCAACGGTCTGCACCTGTGGGGCTGGGTCGGTTTACCGACGTTCTCGCGTAGCCAGGCCGACCTGCAGTACTTCTACGTCAACGGCCGCATGGTGCGTGACAAGCTGGTCGCACACGCGGTGCGCCAGGCCTATCGCGACGTGCTGTTCAACGGTCGTCACCCGACTTTCGTGCTGTTCCTCGAGATCGATCCGGCGGTGGTGGATGTCAATGTGCATCCGACCAAGCATGAGGTGCGTTTTCGCGAGAGCCGCATGGTTCACGATTTCCTCTACGGCACTCTGCACCGTGCGCTGGGCGAGGTGCGTCCCGAGGATCAGTTGGCGGTGCCGGCTGCTGTCGGGCAGATCGTCCGTCCCACTGGTCAGGCCGCCGGCGAGTTCGGGCCGCAAGGCGAGATGGGCCTGGCTGCGGCTCATGTGCTGGAGCAGCAGCCGCAGGTGCAGCAGTCGTCGGTCTGGCGCTCGGCCGGGGCAGGCTACCAGGCGCCACGCCCGCAGGGCGGCATGCCTCAGGCGGAGAACCAGGGGGCCTATCGCGAGTATTTCGCGCCGTTGCCCGATGCAGCGCCAGCCGGTCTGCCGCAATCTCAGGGCGATATTCCGCCGCTGGGCTATGCCCTGGCTCAGCTCAAGGGCGTGTACATCCTCGCCGAGAATGCTCAGGGCATGGTGCTGGTGGACATGCACGCGGCCCACGAGCGCATTACCTATGAGCGCCTTAAAACCGCCATGGCCAGCGAGGGGCTGCGTGGTCAGCCACTGCTGGTGCCGGAGTCCATCGCCCTGAGCCAGCGCGAGGCGGATTGTGCCGAGGAGCATGCTGAGTGGTTCCAGCGCCTGGGCTTCGAGCTGCAGCGCCTGGGCGAGGAAAGCCTGGCGATTCGCCAGATCCCGGCCCTGCTCAAGCAGGCAGAGGCGACCCAGTTGGTGCGCGACGTTCTCGCCGACCTGCTGGAGTACGGCACCAGTGATCGTATTCAGGCTCATCTCAATGAGCTTCTGGCGACCATGGCCTGTCATGGTGCCGTGCGCGCCAACCGGCGTCTGACTCTGCCCGAGATGAATGGCCTGCTGCGCGATATGGAGCATACCGAGCGCAGTGGTCAATGCAATCACGGGCGTCCGACCTGGACCCAGTTGGGCATGGACGACCTGGACAAGCTGTTCCTGCGCGGCCGCTGAGCCGGAGCCTATTGCGCCTGGAGCGCTGTTTCGATGTCGACACCTTTGCCTCCCGCCATCTTCCTGATGGGCCCGACCGCTGCCGGCAAGACCGATCTGGCGCTGGCTCTGGCCGACGCTCTGCCGTGCGAACTGGTCAGTGTCGACTCGGCGCTGATTTATCGCGGCATGGATATCGGCACGGCCAAGCCGGACAGGGACACGCTGGCGCGTTACCCGCATCGTCTGGTGGATATCCGTGATCCGTCCGAGAGCTACTCGGCGGCCGAGTTTCGCGCTGACGCGCTGGAGGCCATGGCCGATATCACCGCACGTGGCCGGATCCCGCTGCTGGTCGGCGGTACCATGCTTTATTACAAGGCATTGCTGGATGGGCTGGCCGATATGCCCAGCGCCGATCCAGCGGTGCGTACCGAGCTGGAAGCCTGGGCGCTCGCCGAGGGCTGGCAGGTGCTGCATCGGGAGTTGGCGCGGGTCGATCCAGAGTCGGCGGCGCGTATCCATCCGAATGACCCGCAGCGACTGATTCGCGCGCTGGAGGTCTACCGGGTCAGCGGCCTCAGCATGAGCGAGCATCGGCACCGTCAGGCCGCGCAAAATCCCGGCGCAGAGACGCCCGGAATGGCGCATTTGCCTTATACTGTGGCGCAATTCGCCATAGCTCCGGTCGAGCGCAAGGTGTTGCATGAGCGCATTGCTCTGCGTTTTCGCCTGATGCTGGAACAGGGCTTCGTCGAAGAGGTCGAAGCGTTGCGGGCGCGGGGGGACTTGCACGCAGGGTTGCCATCGATTCGTGCGGTGGGCTACCGCCAGGTGTGGGATTACCTGGAGGGAGACCTGAGCCACGAGGACATGGTGGAGCGGGGCGTTATCGCCACGCGCCAACTGGCCAAGCGCCAGTTCACCTGGCTGCGCGGCTGGCAAAACCTGCATTGGCTGGACAGCCTGGCTGACGACAATCTGACTCGCGCCTTGAAATACCTACAGACGGTCACCATATTGTGATGGGACTCGTCTATTCGCCGTCTATCCTTGGTTTTTGAGGCTTATACGGCATAAGCCATCTTTGCGTTACTACATTTGACCCTTAAGGAGTGCGGCACATGTCAAAAGGGCATTCGCTACAAGACCCTTACCTGAATACCCTGCGTAAGGAACGCGTACCGGTTTCCATCTATCTGGTGAACGGCATCAAGCTGCAGGGCCAGATCGAATCTTTCGACCAGTTCGTGATTTTGCTGAAGAACACTGTCAGCCAGATGGTCTACAAGCACGCTATTTCCACCGTGGTGCCGAGTCGTCCGGTGCGCCTGCCTAGTGCTACCGAAGGCGAGCAGGTCGAGCCGGGCAACGCTTGATAGGGGCCTGCTTTGTTCTTTGAACGCCACGGCGGCGGTGAGCGAGCCATTCTCGTTCACCTGGAAGGCAGTAATCCCGAGGCGGCCGAAGATCCGCAGGAGTTCCAGGACCTGGCGCTCTCCGCGGGCGCGGACATGGTGGCTCTGGTCACCGTGTCGCGCCACATGCCGAGCGCCAAGTTCCTGATCGGCAGTGGCAAGGTCGAGGAGCTCCGCGACCTGGTCAAAGTCGAAGAGGCCGATCTGGTCATCTTCAATCACACCCTCACACCCAGTCAGGAACGTAACCTCGAGCGCGTCTTCGAGTGTCGCGTGCTTGATCGTACCGGTCTGATTCTCGATATTTTCGCCCAGCGCGCCCGAACTCATGAGGGCAAGCTGCAGGTCGAACTGGCCCAGTTGGACCACATGAGCACGCGCCTGGTGCGTGGCTGGACCCACCTCGAGCGCCAGAAGGGCGGTATCGGTCTGCGCGGTCCGGGTGAAACCCAGCTGGAAACCGACCGCCGCCTGTTGCGCGTGCGCATCCGCCAGATCAAGCAGAAACTCGAGAAGGTGCGCAGCCAGCGTGAGCAGGCCCGGCGTGGGCGGCGGCGTGCTGACATCCCGTCGGTGTCTTTGGTGGGTTACACCAACGCCGGCAAGTCGACGCTATTCAATACCCTGACGACTTCCGAGGTGTACGCGGCCGATCAGCTGTTCGCCACACTCGATCCGACACTGCGCCGCCTTGAACTGGATGATCTGGGGCCGGTCGTGCTGGCCGATACCGTCGGCTTTATCCGTCATCTGCCGCACAAGCTGGTCGAAGCCTTCCGCGCCACGCTGGAGGAATCGAGCAATTCCGACTTGCTGCTGCATGTGATCGACTCCCATGAGCCGGAGCGTGATCAGCAGATTGAGCAGGTCATGGCGGTGCTTGGTGAGATTGGTGCCAATGAGCTGCCAATGCTCGAGGTGTACAACAAGATCGATCTGCTGGAAGGTGTCGAACCGCAGATTCAGCGTAATGGCGACGGTAAGCCCGAGCGGGTATGGCTGTCGGCACGCGATGGCAAGGGTCTGGAGTTGCTGCGCCAGGCAATTGCCGAGCTGCTCGGCGAAGACCTGTTTGTCGGCACCCTGTGCCTGCCGCAACGCCTGGGGCGTTTGCGGGCGCAGTTCTTCGAGCTGAATGCGGTACAAAACGAGGAGCACAACGAAGAGGGTGATACCTTGTTGGCCATACGCCTGCCGCGGGCTGAGCTCAATCGTGTGGTCAGCCGAGCAGGGTTGGTGCCGCAGGAGTTTCTCGCGCAACATACTTTGCAATAAAGCCTGTGCCGTCGTTTTTGCGGCGGGTAACGGGCTTTCTGTAGCATGGGCCGGCGCGCCGTGGGCGCGCCTTTGCTTTATCAGATGGAGAGCGCTATGGCTTGGAATGAGCCGGGTGGCAACTCGAACAACCAGGATCCCTGGGGCGGCCGCAAAGGCGGTGGACGCCAGGGGCCACCGGACCTCGACGAAGCCTTCCGCAAACTGCAGGAGAGCCTCAACGGTATCTTCGGTGGTGGCAAGAAACGTAATGGCGACAGTCAGGGTGGCGGTTTTGGCCTGCTCTGGATCGGCCTCGCACTGCTGGGTGCGGTGTGGCTGTGGAACGCCGTGTACATCGTCGATGCCCAGGAGCAGGCAGTGATCCTGCGTTTGGGCAAATACCACGACACGGTCGGCCAGGGCCTCAATATCTATTTCCCGCCCATCGACAAGAAGTTCCAGGAGAACGTCACTCGCGAACGTTCGTTCTCCAAGCAAGGGCAGATGCTCACCGAGGACGAGAATATCGTCGAGGTGCCGCTGACCGTGCAGTACAAGATCAGCAACCTCAAGGACTTCGTGCTTAATGTCGATGCGCCAGAGGTGAGCCTGCAGCACGCCACCGAAAGTGCCCTGCGCCACGTCGCCGGCTCCACTTCGATGGATGAGGTGATTACCCTTGGTCGTGAGCAGATGGGCCTGGAGGTCAGCAAGCGCCTGCAGGACTTCCTCAATGACTACGGCACCGGTATCACCATCACCCAGGTCAACATCCAGCGCGCTACGGCTCCGGCCGAGGTGAAGGATGCCTTCGACGACGTGATTCGTGCCCGTGAGGACGAGCAGCGTGAGAAGAACCAGGCCGAAACCTACGCCAACGGCGTGGTGCCCGAGGCTCGCGGTCAGGCTCAGCGCATCATCGAGGACGCCAATGGCTACCGCGATGAAGTCGTGTCGCGCGCCGAGGGTGAAGCGGATCGCTTCAGCAAGCTGCTGACCGAGTACCGCAAGGCTCCGGAAGTCACTCGCCAGCGTCTGTACCTGGACACCATGCAGGAAGTTTTCGGCAATACCAGCAAGGTGCTGGTGACCGGCAAGGCCGGGCAGAACAATCTGCTCTACCTGCCGCTGGACAAGATGATCGAGTCGCGCCCGGGCGCCTCTGCGCCGGCTGCCTCGAGCAGTGGCAACGATGCCAGTTCGCGCATCATCAAGGACATGCAGCAGCGTGACCTGCGTTCGAGGGAGAGCCGCTGATGGGCAACAAGTCTCTGTTTACCCTCATTGTCGGGGTGATTCTGGCCGTAGCGGCCTGGAACAGCCTGTATATCGTCACTCAGACGGAAAAGGCCGTGCTCCTGCAGTTCGGTAAGATTGCCGAAGCCGATGTGCAGCCTGGTCTGCACGTGAAGGTGCCGGTGATGAACCAGGTGCGTAAGTTCGACGCTCGTCTGCTGACCCTGGAATCGCCGATTCAGCGCGTGCTGACGTTGGAGAAGAAGGCGGTGATGGTCGATGCCTATGCCAAATGGCGTGTGGCCGACGCGCAGCGCTACTACACGGCGACTTCGGGCATTCGGCAGATCGCCGATGACCGTCTGTCCCAGCGCCTGATCACTGCACTGGCCAACCAGTTCGGTACCCGCACCCTGCATGAGGTGGTCTCCGGTGAGCGCGATGCGCTGATGGCGGCCATCACCAAGTCGCTCAACGGCATGGCGCAGAAAGAGCTGGGGATCGAGGTGGTTGATGTGCGGGTCAAGGCCATCGACCTGCCCAAGGAAGTCTACCGCAGCGTGTTCGACCGCATGAGTTCGGAGCGTGAGCGAGAGGCCCGCGAGCACCGTGCCAAGGGTCGCGAGCTGGCCGAAGGCATTCGTGCCGATGCCGACCGGCAGAAGCGTGTGATCGTGGCCGAGGCCTACCGTGAATCCGAAGAAATTCGCGGTGATGGTGATGCCAAGGCAGCAGCCATCTATGCCAAGGCCTATGGCCAGGATCCCGAGTTCTACGCCTTTTACCGTAGTCTGGGCGCCTATCGCGACAGCTTTGCCAACAAAAGCGATGTGTTGGTTCTGGACCCGGACAGCGAATTTTTCCGCTATCTGCAGCAGTCCAAGCCCTGATGCGAGCACTCCGGCGCGGCCGTTCGGCCGTGTCGGGGTTCCCGTTGGGGAAAACGTGTTATCATGAGTCAGCCGGGAAAAAAGCCCGGCTTTTTTGCGTCTGTGGGAACCATGTGGCAGGAACTAGGCATCGCAATTTGTCTGATGTTGGTGCTGGAAGGCGTCCTGCCCTTCCTCTATCCACGACGTTGGCGTGGTGCAATCACGCAACTGGCACAGCTGCCCGATCGTCAGCTGCGCCTCATGGGGTTGACCAGCATGCTGCTGGGGACTGCCCTCCTTTATCTGCTTCACTGAAGGCTGCCGCCCGTACCGAGAGGGGAATGGCGAAATGGCAACGGTAGACCGCTGGCTGCTGCCAGATGGCATCGAAGAAGTACTGCCGCCGGAAGCGGCGCTGATCGAGATGGCGCGCCGCCAGGTGCTGGACCTGTTCCAGCGCTGGGGCTACGAGTTCGTCGTCACTCCACATATCGAATATCTTGAGTCCCTGCTGACCGGTGCCGGTCAGGACCTGGATCTGCGCACCTTCAAGGTGACCGATCCGCTGTCTGGCCGGCAGATGGGCTTCCGTGCCGATATCACTCCGCAGGTGGCGCGCATCGACGCTCACACCCTGCGCCGCGAAGGGCCGAGCCGCCTGTGCTACGCGGGCAGCGTGCTGCACGCCAAGCCGCGCGCGCTGTCCACTTCGCGCAGCCCGATCCAGCTGGGTGCAGAACTGTATGGTGATGCCAGCCCGGCCAGCGATGTGGAAGTCATCAGCCTGATGCTCGACATGCTCGAACTGGCTCGTGTGCCGGATGTGCACATGGACCTCGGGCATGTTGGTATCTACCGTGGCCTGGCGCGCGCCGCCGGCCTTTCCGGGGATGCCGAGCAGCAGTTGTTCGATGCTCTGCAACGCAAGGCAGTCGATGAGGTGGCTGCGCTGACCGAGAATCTGCAGCCGCACCTGGCCAGCATGTTGCGGGCGCTGGTCGAACTGTGTGGCGGTCGCGAGGTGCTGGACCTGGCCCAGGCCTGCCTGGTCGAGGCGCCGGCAGAGGTGCATGCCGCGCTGGATCAGCTGGTAGCCATCGCCGATCAGCTCGAATTGCGCTATCCCGAACTGCCTCTGTATTTCGACCTTGGCGAGTTGCGTGGCTACCACTACCACACGGGCGTGGTGTTCGCCGCCTTCGTGCCGGGCGTGGGCCAGTCCATCGCCCAGGGTGGCCGCTATGACGACGTCGGCGGCAACTTCGGTCGAGCCCGCCCTGCAACCGGTTTCTCCACCGACCTGAAAACCCTGGTCACCCTGGGTTCCATGCAGGTTGCAGAGGCAGCTGCCGGTGTCTGGGCACCGGACCATCATGATTTGTACCTGTGGCAGGCCGTACAGCGCCTGCGCCGCGAGGGTGTGCGCGTGGTTCAGGCACTGCCTGGACAGGATGCCAGTGCGGCGGCAGAGGCCGGTTGCGACCGCCAGCTGCAGCTGCACGAAGGACGTTGGCAAGTGGCGCCGCTGGCGTCCTGACGAGTATTCCGCCGGCTAGCGCCGGCATCGAGCTTTCCTAGAGAGGACAAGTGTTATGGGTAAGAATGTCGTGGTCCTGGGCACCCAGTGGGGTGATGAGGGCAAGGGCAAGATCGTCGACCTGCTGACCGAGCAGGCCGCCGCCGTGGTGCGCTACCAGGGTGGTCACAACGCCGGTCACACGCTGGTTATCGACGGTGAGAAGACCGTGCTGCACCTGATTCCATCCGGCATTCTGCGCGAGAACGTGCAGTGCCTGATCGGCAATGGTGTGGTGGTTGCCCCCGACGCCCTGATGCGCGAGATCACCAAGCTGGAAGAGAAGGGTGTACCGGTGCGCGAGCGCCTGCGTATCAGTCCGTCCTGCCCGCTGATCCTGTCTTATCACGTGGCACTGGACCAGGCGCGCGAGAAGGCCCGTGGCGATGCCAAGATCGGCACCACCGGTCGCGGCATCGGCCCGGCCTATGAGGACAAGGTTGCTCGTCGCGGTCTGCGCATCGGCGATCTGTTCCACCGTGAGCGCTTCGCTTCCAAGCTGGGCGAGTTGCTGGACTATCACAACTTCGTTCTGACCAATTACTACAAAGAGCCGGCGGTCGACTTCCAGACCACTCTGGACGAGTGCATGGCCTTCGCCGCGCTGCTGCGCCCGATGATGACCGACGTGACTGCCGACCTGCACGAGCTGCGTCGCGCCGGCAAGGACATCATGTTCGAAGGTGCCCAGGGCTCGCTGCTGGACATCGACCACGGTACCTACCCCTACGTCACCAGCTCCAACACCACCGCTGGTGGTACCGCCACGGGCTCCGGCTTCGGCCCGCTGTACCTGGATTACATCCTCGGTATCACCAAGGCCTACACCACGCGCGTCGGTTCCGGTCCGTTCCCGACCGAGCTGTTCGATGAAACCGGTGCCTTCCTGGCCAAGCGTGGGCATGAGTTCGGTTCCACCACCGGTCGCGCCCGCCGTTGCGGCTGGTTCGATGCCGTGATCCTGCGTCGTGCCATCGAGATCAACAGTATTTCCGGTCTGTGCCTGACCAAGCTGGACGTGCTGGATGGCCTGGAAACCATCAATATCTGCACGGGCTACAAGGATGCCGCCGGCAACCTGCTGGTCGATGCGCCGACCGATGCCGACAGCTATATCGGCCTGCAGCCGGTATACGAGGAGATGCCTGGCTGGAGTGAGTCCACGCTCGGTGCCAAGAGCCTGGAAGAGCTGCCGGTCAACGCCCGCAACTACATCAAACGTGTGGAAGAACTGGTCGGCGCGCCGATCGACATCATCTCCACCGGCCCGGATCGCAACGAAACCATCGTGCTGCGTCACCCGTTCGGCTGATGCTGTAGTAATGAAAAAGGCCGCTGATGCGGCCTTTTTTGTGCCTGGCGTCTGCGTTCAGAAGCGCCAGACAGCGCCCCCGCCGAGGATATGCAGGGCGCTGTTGTCGTAGCTGCCGGACAGGCTGTCGCCGGAGCGTTTCTTGGTCTGGCTGATCTCCATATCGCCCAGCCAGACCAGGGTGTAGGCCAGGTGCAGATCGAAGCCTTCATCCACGGCGTAGTTGATGCCGGTGGCCAGCCGCCAGGTCTCGCTCATCGGGTTGTCCGCCGTGCGGTCATCGTCATCGACGGCCGAGCTGTCGTAACCCAGGCCCATGCTCCAACGCAGCTGGCGGGTGGCCTGATACTGGGTGCCGAGGGAGGCATGCCAGGTGTCCTTGTACTGGCGGTCGACACTGGTATCGGTGTTGGCCAGGTCCGCGTCCACTTCCACACCGAACTTGCCGAATTCGCTCCAGTCCTGCCAGCCGAGGCTACCCAGCAGCTTCCATTGTGGGTCTAGGTCATAGGCCAGGCTGAGTACGGCGGTCTGCGGCACCGTCACGTCGATCTCGAGGCCGTCGGGATTGGCACGGCGTAGCGCCAGGTTCAGCAGCGGGTTGTTGATGTTGTCGAGGCTGGCCTTGTCGTCGAACTCCAGGTCGACCTTGCTGGTGTAGGCGAGGCCGATACGGGTGCGCTCGTTGAGGCGGTAGAGCGCGCCGATATTGAAGCCGAGGCCGACATCGGTGTCCTTGTACTCCAGTTGGCCGTCCTCGCGGTCCGCCAGGCCCAGCAGGTTGTTGTTGATCGCCACCTCGGTGCGGAAGTAGCCGTACATCAGACGCGGGCCGAAGCCGATGGAGAGGTCGTCATTGACCTTGTAGGCATAGGTCGGCTGCAGCGACAGGCCGAGAATGGCCGACTCCTGGGTGAAGTAGCGGCCGGCCCAGTCGTCGTCGTAGTCCACGGCCAGGCCGAAATTGCCGTACATCCCGAAGCCGATGCTGGCTCGCTCGTTGAGTCGGTGGCTGATGAAGAAGCTGCTGCCGGGCAGGTATTTGAGGATGTTGCCACCTTCGTTGCCGGAGAAGTCATTGTTGCCATCGCGGGAGAAGCTGATGTCGCCAAGAATCACCTGGGCATTGAGCGCCACCTGGGTGCCGGGCAGTTCCATGATGCCCGCGGGGTTGTTCATCAGTACGCTGGGGTCGCTGGCCAGCGCGGCCGCCCCGGCATTGGCCAGGCCGGAGCCTTCGTTGCCGGCTTCGTAGATCATGATGCCGCCGGCCCAGAGCTGGCCGGATGCTATTAGCAGAGGTGCCGCGCAGAGAATGCGTCGGTTTGGGCGGTAGTGTCCCGGCATGTTGAGCACTCCTTGTGGTGCATGCGGTTGATACGGCTCAGCGAGGCATCAGTGCTTGGATGGGCCCCCCAAGAAAAGTAGCAGGCGTTCACCAGAAAGCCTTCTCATCCACACCGCAGGCCAGGGCCGTTCGACTCGGGCAGATCGCTAGCCAGGCCCGTCGCCATGCGTGTTGTCCGAGCTGCGCTACTCTTGAGATTCAGCTGTGCAATGGAGTGTCACAGGGCGCTAGCCCCTGTGCAGATAAGGCTCGCAAACCTCTGGGGTAAGTGTCATGGGGAGTCGGATGTGTACATGGGGTGCCCTGGCAATGGGCATATTCTGGTCGGCATTGACCTTGGCGGCAGACACGACTGAGACGGCAGAGCAGAAGGCCGCTGCAGCGCCACCGGCGGAGGCTGCGGAGCTGAAGATCGCCAACCGTAGCGTAATTGTTTTTCGCGGCACCTTGCTGGGCGAGACGCCGGAACTGCGGTCGCGGCGCGCGCGAGCTGTGATAGACGAGGCGCTGGCAGGGGATGAGGACCTGCAGGTCAGTATCGACCCGATCCAGAAGAGTTATCTGGTGCTGCTGGGCTACCGACGTGCCTTCATCGTCACGCCGCAGGACCTCGAGGCTGGCAAGAATTCGGTGCGCGAGGCGGCGGAAGCGGCCGCCGAGAACCTGCGCCTGGTCGTGATGGAAAACGGCGAGGCGCGCAATGTGCGCTTCCTGCTCAAGGCTGCCGGCTTCTCGGCAGTGGCTACCTTGCTCTTTATCGGTCTGTTGCGAGCAGTGCGCTTCGTCCGGCGCAAACTGCTCGATCTGATTCCCAAGGTGATGCAGCGTCACACCCACCTGCTTCAGGTGGGGCATACGCAGATCATCGACATGCAGAACCTCTACTACTTGGTCGATCGCCTGCTGTGGCTGTTGTACTGGGCGCTGGTGCTGCTGTTCAGCTACCAGTGGTTGAGCTTCGTGCTGTCGCAGTTCCCCTATACCCGACCCTGGGGCGAGAGCCTCAATATCCACCTGCTGCAGATGGCGCGCTATCTGCTTGATGGCATTCTCGGCGCCATGCCGGGTCTGGCCGTGGCCGTGGCGATCTTCTTCATCGCCCGTGGCATCAGCGACTTCATGCGCAGCCTGCTCAAGCGCATGGCGCGCCCGGGCACCATCAGCTGGCTGAGCCACGAAACGCTGCAGCCGACCACCCGTCTTACCTCGCTGGCCATCTGGCTGTTCGCCCTGGCCATGGCCTATCCCTATTTGCCGGGGGCCGGTACCGAGGCATTCAAGGGGCTCTCGGTGCTGATCGGCCTGATGATTTCGCTGGGTGCGTCCAGCGTGGTCGGCCAGGCCGCGGCGGGCTTGATCCTGACCTACTCGCGCACCCTGCGGCCCGGCGAGTTCGTCCAGGTGGGCGGCCATGAGGGGACGGTGACCGAGATGGGCATGTTCACCACCACCATCCGTACCGGGCTTGGCGAGATGCTGACCATTCCAAACTCGATGATCACCGGCTCGGTAACCAAGAACTACTCGCGTACCGTCAGCGGTGAGGGTTACGTGGTGGATACGGTGGTCACCATCGGCTACGACACGCCCTGGCGCCAGGTGGAGGCCATGCTGCTGGAAGCTGCACGCCGAACCGAAGGAATCCTGGCCAATCCGGCGCCGCAGGTGTTCCAGACCGCACTGTCGGACTTCTACCCGGAGTACCGTCTGGTCGCACAGGCCGTGCCCAGCATGCCGCGTCCGCGCGCCGAACTGCTAAGCGTGCTGCACGCCAACATTCAGGACGTGTTCAACGAATACGGCGTACAGATCATGTCGCCGCATTACCTGGGCGATCCGCAGAGCGACAAGCTGGTGCCGCGCGAGAAGTGGTACGCCGCCCCTGCCAAGGAGTCACCGGATAGCTAGAGCGGTGCAGGAAGGGTCGATCAGCGTCATTCAGGCACAAGGTGCCGACGATAGGGAGTAGTCAATGTTCGAGTTCATTTTCGACGTGCTGCGGGCAACCCCGGAAATTGCCGTATTCCTGGCCATTTCCCTGGGCGTACTGATCGGTCGCCTGCACCTGGGCAGCTTCCACCTGGGCTCGGTGGCGGGTGCGCTGCTGATGGGGCTGCTGATCGGCCAGATCGGTCTGGAGGTGCCGCATGTGCTCAAGTCGGTGTTCTTCGTGCTGTTCATCTACGCTATCGGCTTCAAGAGCGGGCCGGAGTTCTTCGGCAGCCTCAACCGCGGCACCCTGAAACTGGTCGTGTTGTCGGTGGTGCTCTGTGCCACGGCCCTGGGCAGCATCCTGTTGATGTTCTGGATATACCGCTTCGATGCCGGCTTTACCGCCGGGCTGGGGGCCGGGGCGTTGACCGACACGGCGATCATGGGCACCGCCAGCAGTGCCATCAGTCATCTGGACATCAGCAGCGCGGCCAAGGCCGAGCTCAACAGCCACATGGCCATTGCCTATGCCATCACCTACCTGTTCGGCACCATCGGGCTGATCGTCTTCGTCGGAAGCGTGGCACCCAAGTTGCTCGGTATCGATGTGCGCAGCTCGGCTCGCGAGCTGGAGCTGGAGCTGGGCATCGCCAAGGCCGAGGATGCCATCACCGTGCCCTACACCCGGATCGTGGTGCGAGCGCATAGGGTGCAGGACGGGCATTCGGCAGCAGGCCAGACCATTGCCGCGGTGGAGGCCCTGCATCCGGCCTTCAGCGTCGAGCGCGTGGTGCGCGATGGGCAGGTGCTGGAGCGCGATACGGCCCTGGTACTGCTCGATGGCGACATCCTGGGGGTCTATGCCCTGCGTGAGGCGGTCGGCGAGCTGGCTGGCTGGATCGGCGCGGAAGTCGATCATCCGGAGTCGATGTCATTCCCGACCCGAGAAGCCGAAATCGTGCTGACCAGCAAGGAGTTCGTCGGACACACCATTCACCAGATCAAGTCGCAGCTGGTCGGTGTCGAGCGCATGGGCTGCTTCGTGCGCAGCATCACCCGCCAGGGGCTGGATCTGCCGTTGCTGCCCGACACCGTGCTGCGTCGGGGTGACGTGATTTCGCTGGCAGGCCGTACCGTCAGCGTCGAGGGGCTGGCTGCGCGCCTGGGGCGGACTCGCAAGAAGAACTACCGAACCGATATCGCCGTGCATGCCATGGGCATGGCCCTGGGTTCGTTGCTGGGGCTGGTCTCGACCCATGTCGGCATGATTCCGGTGGAGCTGGGGATCGGTGGCGGCGTACTGGTGGTGGCGCTGGTGATCGGCTGGCTCAATTCGCGTCACCCCGAACTTGGCGCCATGCCGCCCGCCGCGCAATGGGCCTTCTCCGAGTTCGGTCTGACCGCCTTCGGTGCGGTGGTGGGTCTGCTGGCCGGCCCGGCGGCGATCACTGCCATGGCGGAGCACGGCGTGGCGATACTGGTTTCCGGCGTGGTGGTGACGCTCTTGCCGCCGCTGGTGACGCTGTACTTCGGGCGTTACATCCTGCGCCTGCATCCCATGATCCTGCTCGGCGCCCTGGCCGGGGCGCAGACCGAGGCGGCATCGATGAACAAGATCATCGACCAGTCCGGCAGCAACACCCCGGTGATCGGCTTCACCGTCTGCTACGCCATCTCCAATGTGCTATTGGCGGTCTGTGGGCCGGTGATCATCGCGCTCACGGCCTGAATCGCAGGCAATAAAAAGGCCGGCTTGTGGCCGGCCTTCAGGGGGTGGTATTGGCTTATTTTTGGTAAGCCGCAACCGCCTTCAGAATTGCTGCGCGGGCTTCGTCGGCGTTGCCCCAGCCTTCGACCTTGACCCACTTGCCTTTCTCGAGATCCTTGTAGTTCTCGAAGAAGTGCTTGATCTGCTCCAGCAGCAGGGCCGGCAGGTCGGTGTATTCCTTCACGTCCACGTACAGTTGAGTCAGCTTGTCGTGCGGGACGGCGATCAGCTTGGCGTCACCGCCGGCTTCGTCGGTCATGTTCAGCACGCCAACCGGACGGCAGCGGATGACCGAGCCCGGAGCGACCGGGTAGGGGGTCACGACCAGCACGTCCAGGGGGTCGCCGTCGTCGGCCAGGGTGTGCGGGATGAAACCGTAGTTGGCCGGGTAGAACATCGGGGTGGCCATGAAGCGATCGACGAACAGGCAGTCGGTGTCGTGGTCGATCTCGTACTTGATCGGCGCGTGGTTGGCCGGGATCTCGATGGCGACGTAGATGTCGTTCGGCACGTCTTTGCCGGCCGGGACTTTGCTGTAGCTCATGGGCGACTCCCCAGGGTGGGCCTAAAAAAGTGCGCGGATTATAGGCACATTCCCGTGGCGATACCACGGGCGCATGCTTATCCGTTGGTCGTGTCGCGATAGTCCGGATGATCCTGTTGCAGCCGCAGCAGGCGTGCGAGTGGGTCCTGGCGGTAGAACAGACCGAGCTGTCGGTAGACCTCGGGCATGGCGCTGGCGAGCAGGTCGGGGGCGCTGAAGAAGTACTCGCTGGTGACGGCGAAGAACTCCGCCGGATTCTCCGCCGCGTACGGGTCGATCTCGGTGTGAGCTTCGGGATTGGCGTCGAGAACCGCATTCAGCTGCTCGTAGGCGCTCTGCATGGCCGTGGCCCAGGCCTCGATGTACATATTGCGGTGCAGCGGCGGCAGGCCGTTGGCGTCGCCGTTGAGCATGTCCAGCTTGTGCGCCAGCTCGTGGATCACCAGGTTGTAGGCGTCCCAGCCGCCGCTGCTCTGCACGCCCGGCCAGGCGAGGATCACCGGGCCCTGCAGCCAGGCCTCGCCGCTGTGTTCGGCGTCCCATTCATGCTCGATGCCGGCGGCATCGCGGTGACGCTGCGGGCTGACGAAGTCGTCGGGGTACAGCACGATCTCGTGGAAACCCTGGTACCAGTCCAGGTCCGCCAGGTGCAGCAGCGGCAGTTCGGCCATAGCGGCCAGGGTCAGGCGATCCAGTTCATCCAGCTCGACGCCGAGCAGAGCGGTCAGGCGCTTGTGGTGCAGGAACAGGATCGCGCGCTGGAACAGGCGCTGTTCTTCCGCCTCGCTCAAACCATCGAGGATGGGCAGGCGCCCGCGCACCTCATGCCAGTGGCGGGTGGTGTAGGGCGAGCGGGAGAGGATGCGCCGGCGCCGCCAGGCGCGGAATGACCACATGGGGCGGTTCTCTGCGGGGAGTCTTGCCCCTTGATGGTGCGGCGACTGTCAGTCGCCGAGTTCCAGGGTGTAGTTCTTGAAGCGCTCGTCGACGCGAAAACCGATGGATTCGTAGGTCTTCTGCGCCACTTCGTTGTCCACGCTGGTGGCCACGCGCATGCGCACGGCCTGGGTTTCCTTGGCCATCTGCTTGGCGGTCTGCAGCAGGCGGTCGGCGACCAGCATGCGGCGGGCGTCTTCGGCCACGTAGATGTCGTTGAGAATCCATACGCGCTTGAGCGACAGCGAGGAGTAGCTGGGATACAGCTGGCAATAGCCGAGCAGCTTGTCTTCGTCGTCGGCCAGGGCCAGGTAGATGATCGATTCCTTGCGCTTGAGACGGGTCTCGAGGAACTTGCGCGAGGAGTCGGGGAAAGGCAGTTCGCCGTAGAACTCACGGTACTTGATGAACAGAGGGGTCAGCAGGTCCAGGTGCTCCAGGGTGGCTTGGACAATGCGCATGGCAGGCCTCGGTGTCAGTGGACTGGAGTGACTGGCGATGCAGATGCTGTGCCAGTGGTCAGGCCCGATGCTGCCCTAAAGCGGCTGGAAAGCGCAATCCAAGCGAGCGTTTGATCTGCTTATGAATCCAGCAGGAAATTGCGTGGCCCCTCCAGGCCGGGGGCGAGACTGGGCACCTGGGCTTCGTCCTTGAGGTTGACCCCGGACAGCTGGCGGCGGCAGGCCTCGCGCATCAGGTACAGCAGCTTGTGCGCGGCCACGCCGTAGCTCAGGCCTTCCAGGCGCACGTTGGAGATGCAGTTGCGGTAGGCATCGGTCAGGCCGACCCTGGGCGCCCAGGTGAAGTACAGGCCGAGGCTGTCCGGCGAGCTGAGACCGGGGCGTTCGCCGATCAGGATCACCACCATGCGCGCACCCAGCAGCTCGCCGATTTCGTCGGCCACGGCGACGCGGCCCTGCTCGATCAGGGTGACCGGCGCCAGGCTCCAGCCCTCGGCCGCCGTCAGTTCTTCCAGGCGCTGCACAAAGGGCAGGGCGTGGCGCTGCACGGCCAGGGCCGACAGGCCGTCGGCAATGACGATGGCCAGGTCATGGCCCTGCGGTTGCTGGCGCAGCAGGGCGGCGGAATCCGGGTGCAGGCGCCGGCCCAGGTCCGGGCGCTGCAGGTAGATATGACGGTCGGCAGCGGCGCTGCGCAGGTGCAGGCAGCTGTGGCCGCGCTCGGCCAGGCCGGCGGCCAGGCTGGCGTGATCGAAGGCCAGATGTACGGCATCACGGGCCTGGGCATGGGCGTGCTGGAAATCCAGCTGCGCCTGGGTCGGCAGGCTGGTGCCGGCACGGCCCAGGGCAATGCGCGCGGGGGTCAGGCGGCGCAGAGCCTGCCAGGGATTGGCGATTACCGTTGCCTCGGGTTCCAGGCTGACGACGCTGGCGTCCTGCAGCTCGCCCTGGCTGTCGACGAATGCACTCATGCCAGTTGCTCCAGGGCCTTGCGGAAGGGCGCGGGCAGTTGCCGGCCCAGCTCCAGGCGGCCGTCGTGCTGGCGCAGGATGTCCATGCGCTGCAGCCAGGCCTCGAATTCCGGCGCGGGTTTCAGGCCCATGGTCTGGCGCGCGTAGAGCGCATCGTGGAAGGAGGTGGTCTGGTAGTTGAGCATCACGTCATCGGAGCCGGGGATGCCCATGATGAAGTTGATGCCGGCCACGCCGAACAGGGTCAGCAGGGTGTCCATGTCGTCCTGATCGGCCTCGGCGTGGTTGGTGTAGCAGATGTCGCAGCCCATCGGCAGGCCCAGCAGCTTGCCGCAGAAGTGGTCTTCCAGGCCGGCGCGGATGATCTGCTTGCCGTTGTACAGGTATTCGGGGCCGATGAAGCCGACCACGGTGTTGACCAGGAACGGCTTGAAGTGGCGGGCCACCGCATAGGCGCGGGTCTCGCAGGTCTGCTGGTCGACGCCGTGGTGAGCGCCTGCCGACAGGGCGCTGCCCTGACCGGTTTCGAAGTACATCAGGTTGTTGCCCAGGCTGCCGCGGGCCAGCGACAGGCCGGCCTCGTAGCCTTCCTGAAGAATGCCCAGGTTGATGCCGAAGCTGGCGTTGGCCGCCTCGGTGCCGGCGATGGACTGGAACACCAGATCCAGCGGCACGCCGCGGTTGATCGCCTCGATCGAGGTGGTGACGTGGGTCAGCACGCAGGCCTGGGTGGGAATCTCGTAGCGCTGGATGATGCCGTCGAGCATGCGCAGCATCTCGCTGATCGCGGCGATGCTGTCGCTGGCCGGGTTGATGCCGAGCATGGCGTCGCCGTTTCCGTAGAGCAGGCCGTCGAGAATGCTGGCGGCGATGCCGGCCGGCTCGTCGGTCGGGTGGTTGGGCTGCAGGCGAGTGGACATGCGCCCGCGCAGACCCTGGGTATTGCGAAAGCGGGTGACCACGCGAATCTTCTGCGCCACCAGCACCAGGTCCTGTACGCGCATGATCTTCGACACGGCGGCGGCCATCTCCGGCGTCAGGCCCGGGGCCAGGGCGCGCAGGCTGGTTTCGTTGGCGGCCTCGCCGAGCAGCCAGTCGCGAAAACCGCCGACCGTGAGATGGCTGACCGGGGCGAAAGCGGCGCGATCGTGGCCGTCGATGATCAGGCGGGTGACTTCGTCCTGTTCGTAGGGGATCAGCGCCTCGTCGAGGAAACGCTTGAGCGGGATCTCGGCCAGGCACATCTGCGCGGCCACCCGCTCGACGTCGCTACCCGCGGCGACGCCGGCCAGGTAGTCGCCGGAGCGCGCCGGGCTGGCCTTGGCCATGACTTCACGCAGGCTGTCGAAGCGCCAGGTGTTGCCGTCGACGGTGTGGGAATAGCTGCTCATGCCGTGATTCCTGCAATGAACGTGCCCCGCCGGCGTTGGCCGGCGGGGCTGGACGGGTTTGCCTCAGGCCTGGCTCAGCAGCGCATCGGTCGGCGCGTTGGCGCGGTGATGGGCGGTGAACTGGAAGTAGAGGAAACCGGCGGCCATCAGACCAAGGAAGGTTGCGGCGATCAGCGTGTTGAACCAGACCATGGCGACCAGGCAGACCAGCGCCAGGACCAGGGCGATGCCCGGCACTACGGGGTAGCCCGGCGCCTTGAAGGCGCGCTCCAGGTTGGGTTCGCTGCGGCGCAGCTTGAACAGGCTGAGCATGCTCATGATGTACATGACGATGGCGCCAAAGACCGCCATGGTGATCATCGCTGCGGTCAGGCTCATGCCCTGCAGGTTGATCAGGCCGTCGCTGTAGATCGCTGCGATGCCGATCACGCCGCCGGCGAGAATCGCCCGGTGCGGGGTCTGGAAACGGTTCAGCTTGGCCAGGCCGGCCGGCAGGTAGCCGGCGCGGGCCAGGGCGAAGAACTGCCGCGAGTAGCCGAGGATGATGCCGTGGAAGCTGGCCACCAGGCCGAACAGGCCGATCCACACCAGCATGTGCAGCCAGGTCGAGTTGTCGCCGACCACCGCCTTCATCGCCTGCGGCAGCGGGTCGTTGATGTTCGACAGCTCGCGCCAGTCGCCGACGCCGCCGGCCATCACCATCACGCCGATGGCCAGGAACACCAGGGTCAGGATGCCGCTGATATAAGCGCGCGGGATGGTGCGCTTGGGGTCCTTGGCTTCCTCGGCGGCCATGGCCGCGCCCTCGATGGCGAGGAAGAACCAGATGGCGAAGGGGATGGCGGCGAAGATGCCGGAGATCGCCGGCAGACCGAAGCTGTCGCTACCGGCCCAGCCGCCGACCACGAAGTTGCTGAAGCTGAAGCCAGGCGCCACCACGCCCATGAACACCAGCAGCTCGGCGACCGCCAGTACCGTGACCACCAGCTCGAAGGTAGCAGCGATGCTGACGCCGAGGATGTTCAGGGTCATGAACACCAGGTAGGCGCCGACCGCGGCGTGGCGTGGGTCCAGTTCGGGGAACTGCACATTGAGATAGGCGCCGATGGCCATCGCGATGGCCGGCGGGGCGAAGACGAATTCGATCAGCGTGGCCAGGCCGGCGATCAGCCCGGCACGCTCACCGAAGGCTCGGCGGCTGTAAGCGAAGGGGCCGCCGGCATGAGGTATGGCGGTGGTCAGCTCGGTGAAACTGAAGATGAAACAGGTGTACATGGCCGCGACCATCAGCGCGGTGATCAAAAAGCCCAGGGTGCCGGCGGTGCCCCAGCCATAGCTCCAGCCGAAGTATTCGCCGGAAATAACCAGGCCCACGGCGAGGCCCCAGAGATGCAAGGTTCCCAATGTCGGTTTCAGTTTCGTCGTCATTTTTCTCATTCCTCTGCCCAGGGGGCATGCGCGGTTGACTGAGGTCGATGGTAGGGCGTGGGGGGCGGTGGAACTTGACCCTGGCCGACCGTCTCGGTCATCTGCGGTCAAATCGGTGCGCGCCGAGGCGGGGCTCGGTTCGAGGGTTCTGCCCTGCATTGGGGCAATTCGCCGTTAGCGGTTTTATCGAGCGGTCGGTGTGGTCGAGGCATGGCATTTGCTTAAGTGTTTCATCCTTTTACCAGCGCGGCCGATGCCATGAGCCAATCCCTGTTCGCCAGTGCCAGTCTCAACCCCGCCAGCAATGTCGGTGTGCTGTCGGCCGCCGCCAGTGGTCTGGACGGTTTCATCACCGGCCAGGGCGGCGATCTCGACCGGGTCTTCGGCCGCGCCGGCATCGACCCGGAGCAACTGCGCCACCCCACGCTCAGCCTGCCGCTGACCAGCTACTGCCAGGTGCTGGAAGAGGCAGCGCGGCAGTCCGGCTGCGACAATTTCGGCCTGCGCTACGGCCAGCAGTTCCGTCCGCGGGCGCTGGGCCTGCTGGGGTATGTGGGGCTGTGTTCGGAGACCCTGGAAGATGCCCTGCGCAACTTCGCCGCGGCCTTTCCCTATCACCAGCACAGCAGCCTGATTCGCCTGGTCGACTGCGGCGAGTGTTACCGTTTCGACTACCAGGTGCAGCACGATGCCATTCTCGACCGCCGTCAGGACGCCGAACTGACCATGGGCATGGTCGCCAACCTGCTGCGCCATGTGCTCGGCGAAGACTGGGCGCCACGCGCGGTAACCTTCGAGCACCGCCGGCCGGAACAGTGGCAGGAGCATGTCGAGGTATTCGGTGCGCCGGTGCAGTTCGCCCGGCCGTGCAACTCGCTGCTGGTGTCCAAGGGTGACCTGCAGGGCCGGCTGATGCCAGAACGCGACGCCAACCTGCTGTTCCTGGTGCAGGACGTGATTCGCCGCTTGGGCGAGCAGGATGCCGGGCCGAGCCTGGTCGAAGATGCCAGCACGCAGATTCGCCTGGCGCTGGTGCGCGGCGAACCGGGCCTGGAGCTGATCGCCGAGCAGCTCGGGATGACTGCGCTGGGGCTGCAGCGGCGTTTGCGCGATGCCGGCCTTAGCTTCACCCAACTGGTCGAGCAGACCCGTCGCGAGCTGGCCGTGCATTACCTGCGTCAGCGCCGGCCGATCTCCGAACTGGCGCCGCTGCTCGGCTACTCGGAAACCAGCGCCTTCTCGCGGGCGTTCCGCCGCTGGTTCGGCGTCAGTCCGCGGCAGTGGCGCGACGGCTGAAACCGGTCCAAAGACTGCTGCGCGTCGGCCGTCGGCCAGGCGTCGTTGAAAACAGGTTTTCAGCCGGCAGATATGACAACGCCGCCCGCAGGCGGCGCTGTCTAGCTTGGATGACTCAGAAGAAGCCGAGCGGGTTGATGTCGTAGCTGACCAGCAGGTTCTTGGTCTGCTGGTAGTGGTCGAGCATCATCTTGTGGGTCTCGCGGCCGACGCCGGACTTCTTGTAGCCACCGAAGGCGGCGTGCGCCGGATACAGGTGGTAGCAGTTGGTCCATACGCGACCGGCCTTGATCGCCCGGCCCACGCGGTAGGCGCGGTTGATGTCGCGGGTCCACAGGCCGGCGCCGAGGCCGAACTCGGTGTCGTTGGCGATGGCCAGGGCCTCGGCCTCGTCCTTGAAGGTGGTGACGCCGACCACCGGGCCGAAGATCTCCTCCTGGAACACGCGCATCTTGTTGTGGCCCTTGAGCAGGGTCGGCTGCACGTAGTAGCCGCTGGCCAGGTCGCCGCTAAGCTTCTCCACGCCGCCGCCGGTCAGTACCTCGGCGCCTTCCTGCTTGGCGATCTCCAGGTAGCTGAGGATCTTGTCGAACTGCTGCTCGGAGGCCTGGGCGCCGACCATGGTTTCGGTGTCCAGCGGGTTGCCGCGCTTGATCGCGGCGACCTTCTTCATCACCTCGGCCATGAACGTCGGGTAGATGGACTCCTGCACCAGCGCGCGCGACGGGCAGGTGCACACCTCACCCTGGTTGAAGAAGGCCAGCACCAGGCCTTCGGCGGCCTTCTCGATGAAGGCCGGCTCGGCCTGCATGATGTCCTCGAAGTAGATGTTCGGGCTCTTGCCGCCCAGCTCCACGGTGCTGGGGATGATGTTCTCCGCCGCGCACTTGAGGATGTGCGAACCGACTGGGGTGGAGCCGGTGAAGGCGATCTTGGCAATGCGCTTGCTGGTGGCCAGCGCCTCGCCGGCTTCCTTGCCGAAGCCGTGCACCACGTTGAGCACGCCGGCCGGCAGCAGGTCGCCGATCAGCTCCATCAGTACGCTGATGCCCAGCGGTGTCTGCTCGGCCGGTTTGAGCACGATGCAGTTGCCGGCGGCCAGGGCCGGAGCGAGCTTCCAGGCGGCCATCAGCAGTGGGAAGTTCCACGGGATGATCTGCCCGACCACGCCCAGCGGCTCGTGGATGTGATAGGCCACAGTGCCGGCGTCGATCTCGGCGGCGCCGCCTTCCTGGGCGCGGATGCAGCCGGCGAAGTAGCGGAAGTGATCGGCGGCCAGGGGGATGTCGGCGTTGAGGGTTTCGCGCACGGCCTTGCCGTTGTCCCAGGTTTCGGTGACGGCCAGCAATTCCAGGTTGGCTTCGATGCGGTCGGCGATCTTCAGCAGGACGTTGGAGCGCTCCTGCGCGCTGGTGCGGCCCCAGGCATCGGCGGCGGCATGGGCGGCGTCCAGCGCCTTGTCGATATCGGCGGCGTCGGAGCGGGGGAACTCGGCAATCGGCTGGCCGTTGACCGGCGAGATGTTGGTGAAGTGCCGGCCGCCTACCGGGGCGACGAACTCGCCGCCGATGAAGTTGCCGTAGCGCGCCTTGAAGGAAACGATGGCGCCGGGGGTGCCGGGTTGGGCATAGATCATGGGGAATTCTCCTGGCTCTTGTGCTTGTTCGGGAGTGCGTCGAGACGCTGATGGGAACAGAGCAAGCGCTGGGCCAGTGGGCCGTATCCAGCGCGGCACTAGGGCTGCGCGTGTGGCTTGGAGGTGGGCGGTGGGCTGCAGTGTCAGGCCTGGTACAGGGCGGGGTGACACTTTGTCCCATTAACGGGACAGTCGGAGACTCACTGGTCACTTCGCCGTTGCATTGCCCTGAATGCTGGAGGATGCTGCCGGAACGCGGGTCTGGGGTGCCTCCCGAATTCCCGCAGCGGAGAACAATAACAATGCGCACTCAACAGAACCGCCACGTGCAGCGCGTGCTGAACGTGGCGCAGAGCGGGGCGGCGTTGGCCGGCCCCGCGGCAGATCCCTCGGTGGCGCGCTCCTGGCTGCGCTGCCTGGAGCAGCACCATCTCGACCCGGCCCAGGCCATGGCCCCGGCCGTGCTGGAGCACGCGCGCATGCTCGAATGCCGCGAGCGCTCGCGCCAGGTACTGGAGATCGCCAACGGCGAGATGAGCAGCCTGCATCGGCAGCTGGCCGGCTCCGGCAATGCCGTGCTGCTCACCGACGCGCGCGGGGTGATCCTCAACTGCGTGACCCAGCAGGCCGAGCAGCGCACCTTCGAGCGTGCCGGGCTGTGGCTGGGCGCCGACTGGAGCGAGGCTTGCGAGGGCACCAACGGCATCGGCACCTGCCTGGTCGAGCGCCAGCCGCTGACCATCCACCAGGACGAACACTTTCGCTCGCGCCACACCGGCCTGACCTGCTCGGCCAGCCCGGTGTTCGATCCGCATGGCGATTTGCTGGCGGTGCTCGACGTGTCCTCGGCGCGCCGCGATGTGTCGCGGCAGAGCCAGTTCCACACCATGGCGCTGGTCAACCTGTCGGCCAAGGCCATCGAGGGCTGCTATTTCCTGCGCAGCTACGAGAACGAGTGGCTGCTGCGCTTCCATGCCCAGGCCGAGTACATCGGCCTGTTCAGCGAGGGGTTGCTGGCCTTCAACGGCGAAGGCCGGGTGCGCGCGGCCAACCAGAGCGCGCTGAACCTGCTCGGCATGGCCCGCGCCGAATTGCTCGGGCGCTCGCTGGAGACCCTGTTCGATGTACCGCTCGACGAGCTGTTCGCCCGTGCCTCGCCGCAGCCCGGTGCAGCCTGGCCGCTGCGTACCCACGACGGCCAGTTGCTGCACGCCATGCTGCGTGGCCAACGGCGCAGCACGCCGGCGGCGCTGGCGCCGCGCGCCGTGCCGGCCCAGGCACCAGGCCTGTGCCTGCAGGATGGCCAGCTCGCCGAGGCCTTTCGTCGCGGCCTCAAGGTCTATGAACGGGACGTGCCGCTGCTGATCGGCGGCGAAACCGGCGCGGGCAAGGAGGCTTTCGCCCGCGCCCTGCACCAGGCCTGCTCGCGGCGCGGCAAGCCGTTCGTGGCGATCAACTGCGCGGCGATCCCCGAGGCGCTGATCGAGAGCGAACTGTTCGGCTACCGCGGCGGCAGCTTCACTGGTGCGCGCAAGGAGGGCATGCGCGGCAAGCTGCAGCAGGCCGACGGCGGCACCCTGTTTCTCGACGAGATCGGCGACATGCCGCTGGCCATGCAGACCCGGCTGCTGCGGGTGCTGGAAGAGCGCGCGGTGGTGCCGGTCGGCGCGCTGGAGGCGCAGCCGGTGGACCTGCGTCTGATCAGCGCCAGCCATCGCGACCTGGCCGCTCTGGTCGCCGCGGGGCAATTTCGCGAAGACCTGTTCTACCGCCTCAACGGCCTGCAGCTGCGCCTGCCGCCGCTGCGCGAGCGCGAGGACCGCGAGGCCCTGCTCGATCAATTGCTGGCCGAGGAGGGCAAAGGGTTGAACGTGCGCCTCGATCGTGCGGCGCGCCAGGCCCTGCTGGACTACCCCTGGCCGGGCAACGTGCGCCAGTTGCGCACCGTGCTGCGCACGCTGCTGGCGTTGTGCGAGGACGACTGGATCGGCCTCGACGATCTGCCCGGCGAACTGCGTGCGGCTGCGCCGCAGTGGCCGGTCTCTGCACTGACCGAAGATCCCCTGGCCCAGGCCGAGCGCGACACCTTACTGCGCCTGCTCAATGCGCAGCACTGGCACGTCAGCCGGGTGGCGGCGGAGCTCGGCATCAGCCGCAACACCCTGTACCGCAAGCTGCAGCGCCACGGTATTCGCCGTCACGGCTGAGCGATTCAGTTACCCCCAGCTGACGTGGATGAAGCTGTGGATAAGCTGTCGGCAGCCGGTGCTTGCCCAGGCGCCATAAGGGCTGCCGCGGGATGGTCGAATTTCGAGCATATTCAGTGACTTGGCGCTGAGGTTAAACACAGTAACTGTGTGCCAGTCTGTGGATAAGTTGTGCGCAGATGGTGCTGCGCCCGAGGTTGTGGGCGTTGTACTCGGTTGGGCGATTTTCAGTCAGTGATGTGTCCACAGGCACCTTTCGCCGCTTGCCCACAGAAACCCTGGGTAAGGCTGTGGACAAGCTGTTCGGGGCTTGCCCCAGGTGCCGCCAGGCCTGCGTTGCACAGGCCTGGCGTTTTTTCATTCAGCGCCTCAGAGGCGGCCGTGCAAGGCGTCGTCGAACAGCTTGGCGCAGTCGGCTTCGGTCAGTTCGCGCGGGTTGCCGCCGGCGGAGGGATCGACCACCGCCATCTTGGCCACCAGCGCGGCGTGCTCGTCGGTCACCTTCATCTCGGCCAGGCTGTGCGGCACGCCGCTGTCGCGGCGCAGCTGCATGACCAGTTCGAGGAAGCTGTCGAAGCCGGGATTGGCCAGGCCCAGCCAGGCGGCCAGGCGGGTGATGCGCTCCTCGATCACGCAGCGGTTGAACTTCAGGATGTAGGGCATCAGCACGGCGTTGGTCATGCCGTGGTGGCTGTCGTACAGCGCGCCGATGGGGTGGGCCAGGGCATGCATGCCGCCCAGGCCCTTCTGAAAGGCAGTGGCACCCATGGCAGCGGCGGCCAGCATGTCGGCGCGGGCGTCGAGGTCGTCCGGCGTCTTTACCGCGCGCACCAGCGACTGTTGCACCAGGCGCATGCCTTCCACGGCGATGCCCTCGGCCATGGGGTGGAAACCCGGTGCGCAGTAGGCTTCCAGGCAGTGGGAGAAGGCGTCCATACCGGTGCCGGCGGTGATGAAGGCCGGCATGCCGACGGACAGCGCCGGGTCGCTGATGACGATCTTCGGCATCATCAGCGGGTGGAAGATGATGCGCTTGGTGTGCGTGCGCTCGTCGGTGAGGATGCCGGCGCGGCCCACTTCCGAGCCGGTGCCGGCGGTGGTCGGCACGGCGATGATCGGCGCGATGCCCTTGGGATCGGCACGGGTCCACCAGTCGCCGATGTCCTCGAAGTCCCACACGGGGCGGCTCTGCCCGCTCATGAAGGCGATCAGCTTGCCCATGTCCAAACCGCTGCCGCCGCCGAAGGCGACCACGCCGTCGTGCTTGCCGGCATGGTAGGCGGCCAGGCCGGCCTCCAGGTTGGCGCCGACCGGGTTGGGTTTGAGCTCGCTGAACAGTGCGGCGCCGAGGCCGGCGGCCTTGAGCGAGTCCAGCGCGGCGGTGGTGATCGGCGCACCTGCCAGGCCGCGGTCGGTGACCAGCAGCGGGCGCTGCATGCCGACGCTCTGGCACAGCTCCGGCAGCTCGCGGATGCGGCCGACACCGAAGCGTATCGAGGTGGGGTAGTTCCAGTTGGCGGTCTTGCTCATGGCGGACTCCTGTCAGAGCTGGTGACGCAGATGGAAGGACTTGGGCCGGGTCAGGTGCTCGTAGCCCAGGCTGGACAGGGTGGCGCCACGGCCGGTGTGCTTGACCCCGGTCCAGGCCAGGGCCGGATCGAGATAGTCACAGCGGTTCATGAACACGGTGCCGGTTTCCAGCTGCTGGCCGATGCGCTCGGCGGCGTCCAGGTCGCCGGTCCAGATCGCCGCGCTGAGGCCGTAGGGGCTGTCGTTCATCAGGGTTATGGCCTCGGCCTCGCTGGCCACCGGCATGATGCCGACTACCGGGCCGAAGCTTTCCTCGCGCATCACCGCCATCTCGTGGTTCACCTCGGTCAGCACCTGCGGCGCCATATAGGGGGTGCCGGGCGCGTCACCCGCGAAGTGAGTGGTGTCGATCAGCGCCCTGGCACCCTTGGCCTTGGCCTCGGTGATCTGCCCGCGGACGAACTCGGCGGCCTGGGCGCGTACCAGCGGGCCGAGCGTGGTGGCCTGCTCCAGTGGGCTGCCCAGCACGTACTGCCTGGTCAGCTCGACGAAGCCCTCGACGAAGGCCGGGTACAGCGCCTTGTCCACATAGATGCGCTCGATGCCGCAGCAGCTCTGACCGGAGTTGAAGAAGGCGCCGTCCACCAGGTTTTCCACAGCGTGGGCCAGGTTGGCGTCGGCGCGCACATAGGCCGGGTCCTTGCCGCCCAGCTCCAGGCCGACGCCGATGAAATGGCCGGCGGCGGCGCTCTCCATCAGCTTGCCGCCGTTCACCGAGCCGGTGAAGTTGACCTGCTGCACCTGGCCGGAGGCGATCAGGGTGGCGGTCTGGCCGTGGTCCAGCACCAGGTTGCGGAACAGGCCGTGGGGCAGGCCGGCACGCTCGAAGGCCAGGGCGAAGCGCTCGCCGACCAGCAGGGTCTGGCTGGCATGCTTGAGCAGCACCGCATTGCCGGCCATCAGCGCCGGGATGATGGCATTCACCGCTGTCAGGTAGGGGTAGTTCCAGGGGGCGATCACCAGCACGGTGCCCAGCGGTTCGCGGCGGATATAGCGGCGAAAACCGTCCTTGGGCGGCGGCACCACATCGGCCAGGGCGCGGGCGGCGATGCCGACCATGTGCCGTGCGCGTTCCTCGAAGCCACGCAGTTCGCCGGCGCCATAGCGCACCGGGCGCCCCATCTGCCAGGCCAGTTCGGGGACGATGTCGTCCTGCATGGCGAGCATGGCGTCCACCGCCTTCAGGCAGTAGCTGGCGCGTTGCTCGATGGTTAGCTCGCGCCAGGCGCGTTGCGCCTGGGTAGCCTCGTGCAGAGCCTGTTCCAGGGCGGCGCTGCCGATCAGTGGGCGTTCGGCGTAGACGCTGCCATCGACCGGTGAAATCAGGCGGATATGGTTCATCGTCAGTCCTCCGCTAGTAACGTTCGAAGCCGCGGCGCAGTTCCCAGTCGGTCACCCGGCGGTCGTACTCGAATTGCTCCCAGCGCGCGGTGTGCAGGTAGTGCTCGACCACTTCGTCGCCAAAGGCCGTGCGCAGCATCTTCGAACGCTCGAGGGCATCGCTCGCCCCGCGCAGGGTCTTGGCCACCTCGGGCAGCTCGTCGTGTTCGTAGGCATCGCCGGAGAAGGGCGCTGGCAGTTCCAGCTGCTCGTCGATGCCGGCCAGGCCGGCGGCGATCAGCGCGGCGAAGGCCAGGTATGGGTTGAGGTCGGCGCCGCCGATGCGGCATTCGATGCGGATGCCCTTGCCGCCTTCGCCGCACAGGCGAAAGCCGGCGGTACGGTTGTCGTTGCTCCACACCGCGCGGGTGGGGGCGAAGGTGCCGGCCTGGAAACGCTTGTAGGAGTTGATGTAGGGCGCCAGGAAGTAGGTGATGTCGCTGGCGTACTTGAGCTGGCCGGCGACCCACTGGCGCATCAGCTTGGACATGCCGAACTCGGCCTTGGCGTCGTAGAACAGCGGCTTGTTGCCCTTGATGCTCCACAACGAGTTGTGGATATGGCTGCTGGAGCCGGCCAGGTTGTAGTTCCACTTGGCCATGAAGGTGATGGCCTTGCCCTGCAGCAGGGCGATCTCCTTGCTGGCGTGCTTGATGATGCTGTGGCTGTCGGCCATGGTCAGCGCATCGCTGTAACGCACGTTGATCTCTTCCTGACCGGGGCCCCATTCGCCCTTGGAGTTTTCCACGGCGATGCCGGCAGCCTGCAGGTGCTTGCGGATGGCACGCAGCACCGGCTCGTCGCGAATGGTCTGCAGGATGCCGTAGTCCTCGATGTGGTAGTTGGCCGTGCGCGGGTCGCGATAATGCTGGGCGTGGATGCTCTCGTAGCTCTGGTCGAACAGGTAGAACTCCAGCTCCGAGGCGAACATGCCCTTGTAGCCGCGTTCGGTCAGGCGCGCGATCTGCCGCTTGAGAATGCCGCGCGGGCTGTGCGGCAGGTCCTGGTGGTGGTGGTCCTGGATATCGCACAGCACCAGGGCGGTGCCTTCCAGCCAGGGCACCAGGCGCATGGTGGCCAGGTCGGGCTTGAACACGAAGTCGCCGTAGCCGCGCTTCCAGCTGGCGGCGGCGTAGCCGGGCACCGGCTCCATGTCGATGTCGTCGGCCAGCAGGTAGTCGCAACCGTGGGTCTCTTCGTGAGCGCTGTCGAGGAAGAACTCGACCTGAAAGCGCTTGCCGATGAGGCGGCCCTGCATGTCGACCATGCAGGCCAGGACGGTGTCGACGGTGCCAGCCTCGGCGTGCTGGCGCAGCTGGGCGAGGGTGAGGGGGGCAGTCATCCGTAGTACTCCCTTGCGGGTCTTCTTGACCCTGATTCTTGTTGTCGGGACACGGGCCGGGTTTGCCGGCTGCCATAGACTCTAGTCGAAAATCTGCCGCTATCCGGAACCGCTCCAGTCGACCCCCAGTCCGATGCGCACGGCGGCTGTGCTAACCTGCGGCCAATTTCGTCCGGGCCCCAGGGGCCGGTATTCAGAGGTCATTCATGCACATTCATATCCTCGGCATCTGCGGCACCTTCATGGGTTCGCTGGCCGTGCTGGCCAAGGAGCTGGGCCATCGCGTCACCGGCTCCGACGCCAATGTCTACCCGCCCATGAGCACCCAGCTCGAAGCCCAGGGCATCGAGCTGATGCAGGGCTACGAGCCGGCCCATCTCGAGCCGGCACCGGATCTGGTGGTGGTCGGCAATGCCCTGAGCCGCGGTAACCCGGCAGTGGAGTATGTGCTGAACAAGGGCCTGCCCTATGTCTCCGGCCCGCAATGGCTGGCCGACCACGTGCTGCAGGGGCGCTGGGTGCTGGCCGCCGCCGGTACCCATGGCAAGACCACCACCAGCAGCATGCTGGCCTGGGTGCTGGAACATGCCGGCATGAGCCCGGGCTTCCTGATCGGCGGCGTGCCGCAGAACTTCGGGGTTTCCGCACGCCTGGGCGGCACGCCGTTCTTCGTGGTCGAGGCCGACGAGTACGACAGCGCCTTCTTCGACAAGCGCAGCAAGTTCGTCCACTACCGCCCGCGCACCGCGATCCTCAATAACCTGGAATTCGACCACGCGGACATCTTCCTCGACCTGGCGGCCATCGAGCGGCAGTTCCACCATCTGGTGCGCACCGTGCCGGGCGAGGGGCTGATCATCCACCCGGAGAGCGAAACCGCGCTCAAGCGGGTGATCGACATGGGCTGCTGGACCCCCGTGCAGACCACTGGTGAGGGTGGCCAGTGGCAGGCGCGCCTGCTCAGCGAAGACGGCTCGCGCTTCGAGGTGCTGTTCGACGGCAAGGTCGAAGGCACGGTGGAGTGGCAACTGACCGGCCAGCACAACGTGGCCAACGCCCTGGCCACCCTGGCCGCTGCGCGGCATGTCGGCGTGGTGCCGGCGCTGGGTGTTGCCGGGTTGAGCACTTTCAAGAGCGTCAAACGGCGCATGGAGAAGGTCGCCGAAGTCCGCGGCGTGACCATCTATGACGACTTCGCCCACCACCCGACCGCCATCGCCACCACCCTCGACGGCCTGCGCAAGCAGATCGGCGATGCTCCGCTGATCGCGGTGATCGAGCCGCGCTCCAACTCGATGAAGCTCGGTGCCCACCGCGACGGCCTGCCGGGTTCGGTGACCCAGGCCGACCAGGTGTTCTGGTACGCGCCGGCCAACCTCGGCTGGGATCTGGCGGCCACCGTGGCCAGCTCCACCGTGCCCACCGTCGTGTGCGACTCGCTGGAAGGCATCATCGAAGGGGTCAAGGCCATGGCGCTGCCCGGCACCCAGGTGGTGGTCATGAGCAACGGTGGCTTCGGCGGTCTGCATGGCAAGTTGGCCAAGGCTCTGGTGGAGTAGAGGTTGGTTGGGCTGGGCGGAGTGAAACTGTGAAGATTGAGCTTTCCTCCCGTAGTGATGGCAAGGCGAGCCTTACGCTTTCGACGCATCGAGACTGTGTTATTCGCGTATTAGCGCGTGATTCCGCTCCCTATGAACTTGGCAGTGATCGGGCGAGGGCCTGGGGAGTCGTATCGCTGATGGATGGGCTCACCGTCCAGCAGGCTCACGAGATCCTTCGACTCCTTGAGCCAAATATTCAAGGGAAGATTGGCCGGCCGCTAGGTTGGGTTGTAGATGCGGTTGATAGGCAACTGGTCGAAATACATCTGCTGTAGGGGTAGCTACGCAGTTTTTCCCTGCAGATTCTTGGAGGTTAAATGAGTGGTCCCGAACGCATCACCCTGGCCATGACCGGTGCCTCCGGCGCCCAGTACGGCCTGCGCCTGCTCGACTGCCTGGTGCAGGAGGACCGCGAGGTGCATTTCCTGATCTCCAAGGCCGCGCAACTGGTGCTGGCCACCGAGACTGACGTCACCCTGCCGGCCAAGCCCCAGGCCATGCAGCAGTTTCTCAGCGAATACACCGGCGCCGCGCCGGGGCAGATCCGCGTGTATGGCAAGGAAGACTGGATGGCGCCGCCGGCCTCCGGCTCCGGTGCGCCGAGCGCCATGGTGGTGGTGCCGTGCAGCACCGGCACCCTGTCGGCGATTGCCACCGGGGCCTGCAACAACCTGATCGAGCGTGCCGCCGACGTGGTGCTCAAGGAGCGTCGCCAGCTGATCCTGGTGCCGCGCGAGGCGCCGTACTCCAGCATCCACCTGGAAAACATGCTCAAGCTGTCCAACCTCGGGGTGACCATACTGCCGGCCTCGCCGGGCTTCTATCACCAGCCGCAGACCCTGGATGACCTGGTCGACTTCGTGGTGGCGCGCATCCTCAATTGCCTGGGCGTTCCTCAGGACATGCTGCCGCGCTGGGGCGAGCATCACCTGAGCAGCGATGATTAAGGCGCTATGCCTGGCGCTGGTGCTCGGCCTCGGCGGCTGCGCCAGCGTCCGCACCCTGGATGCGGCCAAGCCGGGCACGCCGATCATCTATTCCGGCACCCGCCTGGACTGGTACACGTTGCACGGTGGTTGTTGTCCGCTCGACCGTTTTGGTGCGCTCGCGCCTAGGTACCCGGGCCTCGACCTGCCGGCCAGTGCCCTGCTCGACACCCTGCTGTTGCCGTTCGCGGTGGCTGCCGAACTGGGCGTAGGCCTCGGCGTTACTGGCGGCAATTAAGTTTTCGGGCGCTAAGGTGGACGCTAGAGCGGTTGCCGCTGGCGTATAGGCCTTCTTCTTGCAAGCGCGGATTGGCATCGGCCAATCATCGACTAGGCTGACGAAAAAATATCGGCTGCGCAGGCAAGGACATGCACAAGGCAATCCGAGCGTATGTGCGTGCAGTAGACCGGATGAATAGAGTCATCGGCCGCTGCGCCATGTACCTGATCTTCGTCATGCTGGGGGTGCTGCTCTACTCCTCGCTGAGCAAGACATTGTTCGAACCGGCTCTCTGGACCCTGGAGATGGCCCAGTTCCTCATGGTCGCCTACTTCCTGCTGGGCGGTGCCTATTCCATGCAGCTCGACGCCCACGTACGCATGGACCTGCTCTACAGCCACTGGCAGCCGCGCACACGGGCCATCGTCGATGTGCTCACCGCCGGCTTTCTGATCTTCTACCTGGGTGTGCTGCTGTTCGGCGGCATCTCCTCGACCCAGTACGCCATCGAGTATGACGAGACCAGCTACTCGTCCTGGTCGCCGCGTATGGCGCCGATCAAGGTGGTGATGTGCATCGGTGTGGCGCTGATGCTGCTGCAGTCCATCGCCATCTTCTTCAAGGATGTGGCCGCCGCCCGTGGGGAGACGCTGGAATGAGCTATGAGCTGATCGCTCTGCTGATGTTCTCCTCGATGATGTTGCTGCTGCTCACCGGCAAAAGGGTGTTCGGCGCCATCGGCTTCGTCGCGGCGGCGGCGGCACTGATGATGTGGGGCGACGGCGGTGCAGAGCTGCCGTTCAGCGCGGCAATGAAGCTGATGAAGTGGTACCCGCTGCTGACCCTGCCGATGTTCGTCTACATGGGTTACATGCTCTCCGAATCGGGCATCGCCGAAGACCTGTACAAGATGTTCCACGTCTGGATGGGCCCGCTGCACGGCGGCCTGGCCATCGGCACCATCGGCCTGATGGTGGTGATCTCGGCGATGAACGGCCTGAGCGTCGCCGGCATGGCCATTGGTGCCTCCATTGCCTTGCCTGAGCTGCTCCGGCGTGGCTACGACAAGATCATGGTCACCGGGGTGATCCAGGCCGGCAGCTCACTGGGCATTCTGATCCCGCCCAGCGTGGTGCTGGTGCTGTACGGCATGATCGCGCGCCAGCCGGTGGGCCAGCTGTGGCTGGCCGGGGCCATTCCTGGTTTGCTGATGGCCGCGCTGTTCGTTCTCTACATCGCCATTCGTTGCCGCCTGCAGCCGTCACTGGGGCCGGTACTGCCGGCCGAGGAGCGTGCGCAGATCAGTTGGGGCGAGAAGCTGCGCCTGCTCAGCGCCGGCATCGTGCCGCTGTTCATCTTCATCTCCATGACCGGCCTGTTCCTGATGGGCTACACCAGCCTGGTAGAGAGTTCGGCGGTTGGCGCCACGGCAGCCACCCTGGCGGCACTGGTCAAGGGTCGGCTGACCCGCACGGTGATGGAAGAGACCCTGCGCAAGACCCTGGCCATCAGCTGCATGTTCATGTGGATCATCCTCGCCGCGCTGTGCTTCGGCGCGGTGTTCGACGGGCTTGGCGCGGTCAAGGCGATCGAAGGCTTCTTCGTTGGCCAGTTGGGGCTGGGGCCCTGGGAAATCCTGATTCTGATGCAGCTGTCGTTCATCATCATGGGCATGTTCCTCGACGACACCGCCATGCTGGTGATCGTCGCGCCGCTCTACGTGCCGCTGGTGGGGCAGCTGGGCTTCGATCTGGTCTGGTACGGCGTGCTCTACACCATCACCTGCCAGATGGCCTACATGACCCCGCCATTCGGCTACAACCTGTTCCTGATGCGCGCCATGGCCCCGCCCGAGGTGAGCCTGCGTGACATCTATGTGTCGGTGACACCCTTCGTGGTGATCATGGGCCTGACCCTGATGCTGGTGATGGTGTATCCGCAGATCGCCCTGTGGCTACCGCACTGGCACTACGGTGGCTGAGCGGCGCTGAGCTTTCGAACCGGCGCCCGGGGCTGGGCAGTACAAGCGGCGGTTCGGGAAAGATGGGGGCCGCAATGGTGCGGTACCCAGCACAGCTTGGAGAGGACAGCATGAGTACGAGACGCAAGTTCCTGCAGACCGCCGCTGTAGCCGGTGGTACCGCAGCCCTGGGCTCGGCGCACATCTATGCCGAAGAGCCGAAGAAGATCACCTGGCGCCTGCAGACCTATGCCGGCCCGGCGCTGGCCGAGCACGTGATCAAGCCCTCCATCGAAGCCTTCAACAAGGTTGCCGAAGGGCAGATGGAGATCCAGCTGTATTTCGCCGACCAGCTGGTGCCGACCGGCGAGCTGTTTCGCGCCATGCAGAAAGGCACCATCGATGCGGTGCAGAGCGACGACGACTCGATCGCCGCCCCGGTCGACGTGGCCGTGTTCGGCGGCTACTTCCCCTTCGCCAGCCGCTACAGCCTGGATGTGCCGACCCTGTTCGAGCAGCACGGCCTGCGGCAGATCTGGGAGGAGGCCTACAGCGAGGTCAAGGGCGTGACCTGGCTTGGCGCCGGCTCCTGGGACCCGTGCAACTTCGCCACCGTGCAGCCGATCAACTCGCTGGCCGACCTCAAGGGCAAGCGCGTGTTCACTTTCCCCACGGCCGGTAAGTTCCTCTCGCGTTTCGGGGTGATCCCGGTGACCCTGCCTTGGGAAGATGTCGAGGTGGCGATCCAGACCGGTGAGCTGGACGGTATCGCCTGGTCGGGTATCACCGAGGACTACACGGTGGGCTGGGCCAACGTGACCAAGTACTTCCTCACCAACAACATTTCCGGCGCCTGGATCGGTTCCTACTTCGCCAATACCGAGAAATGGGAAGCGGTGCCCGAACAGCTGAAAACCCTGTTCAAGTTGTGCATGGACAGCTCGCACTACTACCGCCAGCACTGGTACTGGGGCGGCGAGGCCAAGCTGCGGGTACAGGGCGACAAGCTCAAGCTGACCACCATCCCGGATGCCGAGTGGAAAACGGTGGAGGCGGAGGCGCACAAGTTCTGGGAGGAAATCGCCAAGACCAGCCCGCGCTGCGCCAAGGTGGTGGAGATCTTCAAGAACTACAACGCGTTGATGGAGAAGGCCGGCCCGCCCTATCGCTACTGAGGTGCGGCATGTTTCCGCGGGCCGCGCACAGGGCCCGCGGGCAGCGGTCCGTCAGGCCGGCTCGGGCAGCTGGCAGAGGTCGACCCACTCGGCTGCGACCAGCGTCGCCAGGCGCTGCGGACAGATGCGTACCGCGCTATGGATGGCGCCGGCTGCCGGCAGCACCTCGGCGTAGGCCAGCAGCGAGCGGTCGCAGTACACGGGCAATGCCGTGGCGAGGCCGAACGGGCAGACACCGCCGACCGGGTGTCCGGTCAGCGCCTGTACGGTCTCGGCGTCGAGCATCTTGGCCTTGCCGCCGAAGGTTTCCTTGAGTTTGCGGTTGTCCATGCGGGCGTCGCCGCGTGCCACCACCAGAATTTCGCGCTCAGCGACGCGGAACGCCAGGGTCTTGGCGATCTGGCCGGGCTCGACACCGTGCGCCTCGGCCGCCAGGGCCACGGTGGCGGTGCTGGTCTGCAGCTCGATGATGGCGATGTCGGGTGCATGTGTGGCGAAGAATTCGCGCACCGATTGCAGGCTCATGGGCGTTCCTCCAGAAAGCCTGGAATCCTTGGTGTCGCTCACCCGGCTGTCAAGCCTTGATGGTCGGTTGCACCTGCCAGCGCAGCAACTGCTCGGCCGGGCCGGGGGCGGCGAACAGGTAGCCCTGGAACAGCCGGCAACCGTACTGCAACAGGGCGTCGCGCTGTTCGATGGTCTCCACGCCTTCGGCGACCACCTCCAGATCCAGGCTCTGCCCCAGGGCGACCATGGTGCGGATGATGGCTGCGTCGTTCGGGTCGCTGAGCAGATCGCGCACGAAGCAACGGTCGATCTTCAGGCAGGACAGGGGCAGGCGCTTGAGATAGGCCAGGGACGAGTAGCCGGTGCCGAAGTCGTCCAGCGAGAAACTCACGTTGTGCATGCGCAGTTGCTCCATGCGGCCGATCAGCACCTCGACATCCACCGCCAGCTGGCTCTCGGTCAGCTCCAGCTCCAGGCGCGCCGGGCCGGCGCCAGTCTGCTCGAGGATATCCAGTACCTCGGTGACGAAGTCGGGGTGATGCAGCTGCCGAGCGCTGACGTTGACCGCCAGTGGTAGTCGACCGAGTTGCGGGTGGTCGCGCCAGGCCACCAGTTGCCGACAGGCTTCCTGCAGTATCCAGCGGCCGAGGGGGAAAATCAGGTCGGTGCTCTCGGCCAGCGGAATGAAGTCGTTCGGCGGTATCAGGCCGCGCTCGGGATGCTGCCAGCGCACCAGCGCCTCAGCGCCGATCAGGTTGCCATGCTGATCGACCTGCGGCTGGTAATGCAGGATCAGGCCTTCGCCGTCCGCCAGGCACTGGCGCAGGTCATTCTCCAGGCCGACCCTGGCCAGCGCCTCGGCCTGCATCTGCGGATCGAAGAAACGTACCGCGTTGCGCCCGGCGCCCTTGGCCTGGTACATGGCCAGGTCGGCGCGTTTGAGCAGCTCTTCCACGGTGCCGTCGGCGTCGGAGAACAGGGTGACGCCAATGCTCGCGGTGCTGTTGTGCAACTGCCCCTGTAGCTCGTAGGGCATGGCCAGGCTCGCCAGCAGCTTGTTGGCCACTACCTCGATCTCGCTGAACACCTCGGTGGGGTGTGCCGACAGCCGCTCGATCATCAGCACGAACTCGTCGCCGCCCAGGCGGGCCAGGGTGTCTTCCTGGCGTACCTGGCTGCGCAGGCGCTGGGCGACCTGCTGGAGGAACTGATCGCCCATGGCATGGCCGAGGGTGTCGTTGAGGTTCTTGAAGTTGTCCAGGTCGATGAACAGCAGCGCGCCTTCCTGCTGGCCTCGCTGGTGCTGGTCTAGGGCGTGCTGCAGGCGCTCCTGCAGCAGGCGGCGGTTGGGCAGACCGGTAAGCGGGTCGTAGAAGGCCAACTGGTGAATCTGCTCGAGATTCTTCTTGTGCTCGGTGATGTCGGTGGAGATGCCGCACAGGGCATAGATGCTGCCGTCGGCCCGGCGCAGCGGCAGCTTGACCGACAGGTAGGCCTGCTCGCACTCGCCATCGAGGCTGCGGTTGACTTCCTCCAGCTGTACCCGCTCACCCTGCTGCAACACGCGGCGGTCGTTGGTGCGCAGGTTGTTCACGGTGGCGGCGTCGAAGAAGCTTTCATCGGTTGCGCCGATCACCTCCTCGCGCGTGCGGTCGAACAGCTCGCAGACCTTGTGGTTGGCGTACTGGTAGCGAAATTGTGGGTCCTTGATATAGATGTAGGCCTCGACACTGTCGAGGATGGTGTTCAGGCGCAGCTCGCTGTTGCTCAGGTGGCGGGTCTGCTCGGCGGCCTTGCGCCGCAGCAGCAGAGTGCCTACCAGGGCCAGCAACAAGAGGCCGCCGAGGCTGGCCAGGCCCCACCAGAAGCTGGTCGGGATATCCAGTTGCGGCGGGCGACCGCCCCAGCGCTGGATGATGCGGTAGAGCGGCGAATCCGCCTGGGTCTGCCAGGCGTTCAGGTGACGGTCGATGGCCGCCAGCAGCTCGCCGTTGCTGCCCTTGCGGGTGGCGAAGAACAGCCGCGCCGGTTGGAACATGATGGTGGTGCTGTGCAGGCCGAAGCGCTCGGCGTGGTAATCGCCGAAACGCTGGTTGGCCACCGCCGCATCCGCTGCGCCATCGGCCACCAGGCGAAATCCCTGCTCCAGGCTGTCGACCGCCAGCAACTCGGCACGCAGGCCGAAGCTGTCGAGCAGGTTGCGCAGGTGGGATTCCTGCACCGAGCCGGCCAGCACGGCAATCCGCTGTTCCTTGAGGTCGAGGATGGAGTCCAGGCGCACGCCCGGAGCGCTGTACAGCTGCGACCAGCTGAACAGCGCCGGAGTCTGGTGGAAGTCGAGGAAGGTGGCGCGTTCTTCGCTCCAGGCGACATCGGGCAACAGATCGATCTCGCCAGCGCGGACCATGTCCAGGCACTGCTGCCAGTCACATGGCACGGGCACCAGGCGCCAGCTCTCGCGTTGGGCGATCTCGCCCAGCAGGTCGCCGAAGATGCCACTCAGGCGCCCGCTGTCATCCAGCAGCAGCTTGGGTTCGTTGGCGTAGCTACCGACCCGGATTTCGCTTGCGCCGACCGCAGCGTTGCTGCAGCCGAGTGCCAGGCAGAGCAGCAGGGTGTGGTGCCAGCGTGCGCGAAGAGCGTGGGGGGCTGTCATCCAGGCCGTATTCCGTTCCTTGTCGATGTTTCAACAATAGGAGCAAAACGCTTGTTTGGCTCGACCAGGTCGGCGATCGCTGTACCGATTGTGTCGTCATCACGATGTTGGCAACAGATCGGACAGGCTGCGCCGAAAGCGCCTGTTGGGGCGGGCCTGCGCGGGTTGCCTGGCCCGTTTGCTCAACCGCCTGCTACTCGGCCCAACCGGACCAGACCCAGGTCATCGGCCGTGGCCCTGGGAGGTAGCCGCTGTGCAGGTCGCGGATATGAAAGCCGCCGGTTCGCAGTAGCGCCGGAATATCGCGGTTGAGATGGCAGCCGCCGGCCAGCGGTTTCCACAGCGGGGTGAGGCGATCCTGCCAGAGCCGCACCTTGAGGTCCGGTGCGCGTCCGTGCTCGGCGAATAGCAGCTTGCCGCCGGGCTTGAGCACGCGGCGCATCTCCTGCAGTGCGGCACTCGCGTCGGGGATGGTGCACAGGGTGAAGGTGCAGACGATGCTGTCGAAGCTGGCATCGGCAGCCTGGATCTGGCCCAGTTCGAGGGCAATCATTTCCAGCGGAATGGCAATCTGCCCGGCGCGTTGGCGGGCCTTGTCCTGCATCTGCGCCGCGGGATCAACACCGACTATGGCGCTGACCTTCTGCGCATCGTAGAAACTCAGGTTGAGGCCGGTACCGATGCCGATCTCCAGAACCCGTCCCTCGGCCTGGGGCACCACCCGCGAGCGGGTCTTCATCACATGACCCATGCCGCAGGCGAAGTCGATCAGGTGCGGCAGGATCTTCTCGTCGTAGAAGCTCATCAGCGCCCCAGCCGGCGCAGCTCGTCGGACTCCACCACGCGCACGCCGTCGCCTTCCTCCAGGGCCAGGCGCCACAGGGCACGGGCCAGCACGGCGGCTTCGATGCCGCGATACTTGCCGGGAATCCAGCGCAACAAGGGCGCCGCCAGGCGCTCGCCGAGGCGGAACTCGCGGCGCGGGCCGAGCAGCAGGGAGGGGCGGGCGATGGTCAGTTGCGGCCAGTCCATGGCGCGCACGGCGCCTTCCAGCTCGCCCTTGACCCGGTTGTAGAACACCGAGGAGTTCACATCGGCGCCCAGGGCGCTGATGACCACGAAGTGGCGGGCGCCCAGCTCGCGGGCGCGACGGGCGAAGGCCAGGACCAGGTCGTGATCGATGGCGCGGAAGGCTTCCTGGGAGCCCGCCTGCTTGATGGTGCTGCCGAGGCAGCAGAAGGCCACATCGACCTGCCCGGACAGTGTGGGCAGCAGCGCGGCCAGTTCACCCACTGGATTGTCCAGATGCGGGTGCTCGGCCAGCGGGCTGCGGCTGGGCGCCAGCACTCGGCTGATGGTCGGCTCGCTGAGCAGGCGGTCGAGCAGATGCTCGCCGGTGAGGCCGGTCGCGCCGGCGAGCAGTATGTGCTGGGGGGTCAGGTACATGCTTTTTCTCCGCAGTTACAGCTCAGCTTAGAACGAAATAGCAGAAGCAAGTCGCGCGGGGTCGCATTTCAGGGATTTTTCTTGGGCTCGTTCACCGCGGCACTCAGCGCCGTTTCGGCCTGGCTTTCGCGCAGGGCCTTCCAGCGCTTGAGCACAGGCTGTGGCGCCCACAGCTGTGGCTCGGAGGGCTCGAAGTCGTCGGCCTGTTCACGTTCGGCAACATGGCGCTTGGCCAGTTCAAAAGCCCGTTCGAGGTCGTCGGTCTGGTTCAGGGCTTCGGCGAACAGGGCGCGGCCGAAATAGGTGAAATCGTTCTCCTCGGAACAGCCGAAGGACACCCGGTCGGCGCGGGCGGCGGTCATCACCAGGGTGTGCTCGTCCTGCAGCGGCGGAATGAAGCCGCCGGAATAGCAGGCAGAGATCACGATGACCTTGTCGCGTCCTTTCAGCGGCGCCAGCAGGGCCGCGAAATCGTCGGCAGGGAGGTTGGCCAGTTCCAAGCGTGGCTGGTCGATGCTCAGCTCATGGCTGCGCGAGCCGTGGCTGGTCAGGTAGATGAATACCAGGTCTTCCGGGCCGCTGCGCTCGGCCAGGGCGCGCACGGCACGGGTCAGGCTCTCGCGGGTGGCCAGTGGTCGGTCGGCCAGGTGGTCGCGATGGTTGGTCAGGCTGATATTGCCGCGCGCGCCGAAGCGCTCGTGCAGCAGGTTGGCCACGTAGTCGGCCTCGCGCAGGAACACGCTCTGCTTGCCGTCGCCGGCCAGGGTCAGGCTGTACAGCTCGACCGCCGGAGTCGAGGCGGGCAAGGCGTCGAGGCTTTGCTGCAGCAGGCTGCCCTGTTGCAGCAGGCCGAGTTCCAGCGGGTCGGGGCGCGTCGCACCATCGTGCTCGCGGACCAGCTCGCCACGGCGCCAGGTGCCGCGGGTCTGGCTGCCATCGACGGCAGTGAGGGTGCCGTCGCCGGCGTATTCGCCGTTGGCGAAGTTGCCCTGGTAGACGCTGCCGTCGGCCAGGCTCAACTTGCCCGCACCGTTGAAGCGCCAGTAGCGGAACTTGCCTTCGTAGTGGCTGCCGTCATTGCCGCGGAACTCGCCCTGGCCGGTCAGTTCGCCGTCGACGAAATGGCCGCTCCAGACTTCGCCGTCGGCACTCTGGAAACGGCCCTTGCCGTGGAACTGGTCGTTGCGGAAGCCGCCGTTGTAGGTTTCGCCGTCGTCACCGCGGTAGCTGCCTTCGCCCTGCAGGCGGCCCTTGCTGAAGGTGCCGCTGAACTGCCCGGCGGCGTTGCTGCGCAGGCCTTCGCCCTGGGGCTCGCCACGTACGAAACGGCCCTGGTAGCGGCTGCCGTCGGGCATCTCCAGGGTGCCAAGGCCGTGGTAGAGGTTGTCGCGGAACTCGCCGCGATAGTTCATGCCGCCTTGCTGCAGATGGCCTTCGCCATGCATGCGGCCCTGCTTGAAGCCGCCCTGATAGCGCCCGCCATGGCCAAAGGTCAGTTCGCCCTGGCCCTCGAACAGGCCCTGGTGAAATGTGCCGCTGTAGGTTTCGCCGCTGGCGCCGTGCCATTCGCCGGAGCCTTCGAACAGGCCATCCTTGAACTGGCCCTGGTAGTACATGCCGTTGGCATAGTCGATGCGCCCTTCGCCCTGCAGCAAGCCGTTGACCACTTCGCCCCGGTAGCGGCCGCCATCGGGCAGCACGGCATCGGCCGGCAGCAGCGGTTCGGCATCGCCACAGGCGGCCAGCAGCAGGGCGAGGGTCAGCGGGGCAAGGAGGCGGGGCATGGCGGACGTCCTGGTCGAAGTAGACTTCGAGTATGCCCCACTCCAATGCAAACGGGGCGCCTGAGCGCCCCGTTCGACCGGCAATGAGCGGCTCAGACGAAGCAGAGGCTCAGCGGTTCGGCGATGTAGGCGGGTTTTTCTTCGCCTTCGATCTCCAGGGTGGCTTCGGCCTTGATCAGCCATTGGCCGGGGCGCTTTTCGGTGACTTCGGAAAGCTTGAGGGCCAGGCGCACGCGCGAATTGACCTTGACCGGCTGGATGAAACGCACGCTATCCAGGCCGTAGTTGACGCCCATCTTCATGCCTTCAGGCAGGATCATCAGGTTTTCCATCAGCTTGGGAATCAGCGACAGGCTGAGGAAACCGTGGGCGATGGTGGTGCCGAAGGGGGTGTGCTTGGCCTTCTCGGGGTCGACGTGAATGAACTGGTGATCACCGGTGCATTCGGCGAACTGGTTGATGCGTTCCTGGTCGATGGTGAGCCACTCGGAGTGACCGAGTTCCTTGCCCACATAGTCTTGCAGTTGCGATACGGGTACGAACGGCATAGATCCTCCTTGAGGATGCGAGGTTATTTGTTGTTTTTACGATGAACCTGGCTGGCCTTAGATCATCACGACGAAGAACTTCGGGTCAAGCCAAATGTCGCGGTTTATAGGGTCCCCTTCGGCATGCCTATAATGGCCAGCCTTCCCGCCGGAGACCCTTCCATGCTGCTTCGCGGCCTGACCTGGCTGGTGCTGTTCCAGTTGCTCGGCACTGCCCTCAATATCCTTTTCCTGCCCATGCTGCCGGGACCGATCATCGGCATGCTGCTGCTGTTCGTCTTTCTGCTGCTGCGTGGCGAGGTTGGCGCGCCGATCAACGAGGCCGCCAGCGGTCTGCTGCGCTACCTGCCGCTGCTGCTGGTGCCGCCGGCCGTCGGGGTCATGGTCTATGCCGAGCAACTGGCTGCCGACTTCTGGGCCCTGGCGGGGGCGCTGGGCCTGTCGCTGGTGCTGTCGCTGCTGTTCTGCGGCTGGTTGATGCAGAAGTTGATCGACCGGCAGACGCGCAAGGAGCAGCAGTCATGAGTGGCACCTGGCAGGCCGCGTTGCAGGCGGTGATTCACCATCCGCTGTTCGGTGTCGGCATCACCCTGGCTGCCTATCAGTTGGCGCTGGCGGCCTACGAGAAGACCCGCTGGTTCTTCCTGCAGCCGGTACTGGTATCGATGACGGTGGTGATCGGCATATTGCTGCTGTGCGGCCTGAGCTATGCCGAGTACCGCGAAAGCACCTTCCTGCTCAGCGTGCTGCTGGGGCCGACCACCGTTGCCCTGGCCGTGCCGCTGTTCCTCAATTTGCGGCGCATCCGCCAGCTGTTCTGGCCGGTGCTGCTGACTCTGCTGCTCGGCGGCCTGCTGGCGACGGTGCTGGGTGTGGGCCTGGCCTGGGCCTTCGGTGCCGAGCGGATGATGCTGATGACCCTGGCGCCGAAGTCAGTGACCTCGCCCATCGCCATGCTGGTGGCCGAGCAGATCGGTGGTGTGGCCGCGCTGGCGGCAGTGTTCGTGCTGATCACCGGGGTGCTCGGTGCCATCTGCGGGCCGGAGCTGCTGCGCCGTATCGGCGTGCATCATCCCGCCGCCCAAGGCATGGCTCTGGGTATCACCGCCCATGCGGTGGGGACCGCCAGGGCCCTGCAGGACAGCGAGGAAAGCGGCGCCTTCGCCGCCCTGGCGATGAGCCTGATGGGCATGATCACCGCCATCGCCCTGCCGCTGGCTGTGGCCCTGATCACCTGATACGGCCAGACTGCTTGATACGGAGAGTGTCTACATGAGTTTCCCGTTGTTTCCCCTCAACACCGTGCTGTTCCCGGGATGTGTGCTCGATCTGCAGATATTCGAGGCGCGCTACCTGGACATGATCAGCGCCTGCATGAAACGGGGCGAGGGCTTCGGCGTGGTCGGCATTCTCGAAGGCGAGGAGGTCGGCGAGGCGGCCAGCCGTTTTGCCGCGCTGGGGTGTGAGGCCGTGATTCGCGACTTTCAGCAGCGCCCCAATGGCCTGCTGGGCATTCGCGTTGAGGGTGCGCGGCGTTTTCACGTGGACAAGGTGGTGGTGCAGCCCGATCAGCTGGCGCTGGCCGAGGTCAGCTGGCTCGACGAGCCGGACGATGCCCCGCTGCTGGCCGAACATGCCGACCTGGCCGCTTTGCTCGCTGCCCTGGCCGAGCATCCCCTGGTATCCGGTCTGGGTATGGGCGGCGCGGTGAGCGGCCAGCAGGCCCTGGCCAATCAACTGGCCTACCTGCTGCCGTTCTCCATCGAGCAGAAACTGCAGGCGCTGATGCTCGATGAGCCTCTGCAACGACTGGAGCATATCCAGGGGCTGCTCGACGATCTGCAGGGCGAGCTGACAGCCTAGGTCGAGGTTCCGGCGGTTATGGGTCGTGAGAGCGGCCCCGCCACGAGAAGCAGCCCGCTCTTCCTCTCGCGTCTACTGACCGTCAATAGCGGTACTGCTGAATCGCCTCCGGCAGTGCCCAGGCGCTGACCGTACCGAGCAGTGCCAGGGTGGCAGGCAGAATCAGCCACCAGACGCGGGCGCCCAAGGGTTGCATGGGGGCGCGTCGCTGCAGCCAGGCCAGGCTGAGCGCGCAGACCATGCCGGCGAGCAGGCTGCCGGCGAGTATGTCGGTCGGCCAATGCACGCCCAGATAGACCCGCGACAGGGCTATGGCCAATGCCGGCATGCTGGCCAGCAGCAGCCAGGCCAGGCGCGTGCGCGCCGATGCGCCGCGACCGGCCAGCACGCCGAGGGCGAGAAAGCAGGCGAAGGCCGCCGAACTGTGGCCGCTGGGCAGGCTGAAGGTGTCCAGCGGCTGCAGCAGCACATCCGGCCTGGCGCGGGCGAAGGCCTGTTTGAGCGCGGTGTTGGCCAGTGCCGTGAGCAGCATGCTGCTGCCCACGTACAGCGCGGCCTGGAAACGGCGTGCCAGCAGCAGAAGCAGCGTCAGCAGCACCCCGGCCGCCGCCTGGGTGTGGAAATCGCCGAGCCCGGTGATCAGCAACGCCAGGCTGTCCATGGCTGGGGCGCGCTGTTCCTGCACCAGCGCCATCAGGCCCTGATCTAGCGCCTGCAGGTGGTTTACGCCGAGTAGCAGGGCTAACAGCAGCGCGGCACACAGGCCGGCGGCCAGCAGGGTGGCCCAGCGCAGCTCGCGCAGGCTGCTGTGGATCACCAGCACCAGCATCAGGGCCACCCCGCCAGCGACCGCGCCCGCCTCGCCCCAGAAGCCTGCGGGCAGTGGCAGGCGCAGTGCCGCGCCAGTGGCCCAGCCCGGCAACAGGTAGGCCACCGACCAGCCGGCAGCCGCCAGCAGGCTGACCAGCAAGAAACGCACGAACGGCATGTCGAGCATGCCGGCCACCAGGGGCAGCATCGGCCGCAGCGGGCCGATGAAGCGTCCCACCAGCAGGCTGGTCACGCCGTAGCGCTGGAAATAGTGCTCTGCGCCGCTCAGCCAGGCAGGGTGCTTGCGCAGCAACGACAGATTGCGGATGTCCTGATGGTAGCGGCGGCCCAGGCCGTAGGAAATCACGTCGCCCAACAGTCCGCCGCAATAGGCCAGCAACAGTGTCTGCCACAGCTCCAGGGCGCCGCTGCCGGCCAGCACGCCGAGGCTGAACAGCACCACGGTGCCGGGAATCACCAGGCCGGCCACGGCCAGGCATTCCACGCAGGCCATCACTAGGATGACCAGCGCCAGCCAGTGTGGATTGGCTTCCAGCCAGAGGGCCAGGGCGTCGTACCAATGGCTCATGGGTGCAGCTCCTCGCTGTTCAACAGGTAAAAGTCGCGCCCTTCGACCTGGCCGCGGCGCAATGGGTTGCGTGTGCACTGGCGAACGTAGGCGGCATCGACGAAACGGTAGGGCAGATGTTCGTCGCGCCCGTGCGGGATGCCCAGGCGCGGGCACTGGATGATCTGTGGCGGACGCAGGCCAACGTCCTCGACGAACAGCCGTTGCGGGTCGAAGCGGCGCGCGTCCCAGTCCGGCACCCTGAGCCCCAGGGCCTTGCACAGCAGGGTCTGGCCGGCACACAGGCGCTCGCTGGGGCGGGTGCCGCCATCGGCTGCGGGGTTGTTCGCCTGCATGCGCGCCAGGGCGTCGCTGGCGCAATGTTGGTCGATCCAGGGCGTGGCCGACTTGATCAACACCGCATTGCCAGGGCCTTGGGCGCTGAAGTTCAGCGAGTCGCCGCCGCGGGCGTAGTACATGTAGATGTGCCCGCCATCGAGAAACAGCGCCTTGCGTTTTTCGGTATAGCCGAGCGAGGCGTGGCTGCCCTTGTCGACCAGGTAGTAGGCCTCGGTCTCGATGATTCGCGCGGCGAGCCAGTGGCCCTGATGGCGGTGGCGGATGATCTTGCCCAACAGGTCGCGGGCCAGGGTCTGGGCGTCGCGATCGAAGAAGCTGTCGGGCAGTGGGCTGGGTGCGCGCATGCAGGGTCCGGCTGGCTTGGGAAGCTGGCGATCTTAGCAATGCTCGGCTGAAATCGGGCTGAACGACGGTTAATTACGGGCAATGGGCGCCGTCTGCCCGGCGATGCTGGGCGCGGCGGGGCACGCCGGCTATAATCAGCCACTTTTTCCAGCCGCCAGACCATTGCCGACCATGACCGAGTCCGTACTCGACTATATGACCCGCCTGGGCCGCGCCGCGCGCGAGGCTTCGCGGGTGCTCGCCCGTGCCAGCACTGCGCAGAAGAACCGCGCCCTGCAGGCCGCCGCCAATGCCCTCGACGCCGCGCGCGCCGAGCTGACCGCCGCCAATGAGCTGGATCTGGCCGCCGCCCGCGCCAGTGGCCTGGAGCCGGCCATGGTCGATCGCCTGGCGCTGACCCCGGCCGTGATCGACTCGATGATCGAGGGCCTGCGCCAGGTCGCCACCTTGCCGGACCCGATCGGCGAGATCCGCGACATGCGCTACCTGCCGTCCGGCATCCAGGTCGGCAAGATGCGCGTGCCGCTGGGCGTGATCGGCATCATCTACGAGTCGCGCCCCAACGTGACCATCGACGCCGCCAGCCTGTGCCTGAAGTCCGGCAACGCCACCATCCTGCGTGGCGGTTCCGAGGCGATTCATTCCAATCAGGCGATTGCCCGCTGCATCCAGCTCGGTCTGGCCGAGGCGGATTTGCCGGCCAGCGCGGTGCAGGTGGTGGAAACTACCGATCGCGCCGCCGTCGGTGCGCTGATCAGCATGCCGGAATTCGTCGATGTGATCGTGCCGCGCGGCGGTAAGGGGCTGATCGAGCGCATCAGTCGTGACGCCAAGGTGCCGGTGATCAAGCACCTGGACGGCGTCTGCCATGTCTATGTCGATGTGGCGGCCGACGTCGACAAGGCCATTCGTGTCGCCGACAACGCCAAGACCCAGCGCTACTCGCCGTGCAACGCCATGGAAACGCTGCTGGTGCATGAGGCCATCGCCGCCCGTGTGCTGCCGCCGTTGGCCGCGATCTATCGCGACAAGGGCGTGGAACTGCGTGGCGATGCCGCGACCCGGGCCCTGCTGGGTGCCGATGTGCTGGAGGCCAGCGAAGACGACTGGTATGCCGAGTACAACGCGCCGATCCTGGCGATTCGCATCGTCGACTCGCTGGAGTCGGCCATCGAGCACATCAACCAATACGGCTCGCAGCACACCGACGCGATCATCACCGAGAACTTCAGTGATGCGCGGCGTTTCCTCACCGAGGTGGATTCCGCCTCGGTGATGGTCAATGCCTCGACCCGTTTCGCCGATGGCTTCGAGTACGGCCTGGGCGCGGAGATCGGCATTTCCACCGACAAGCTGCATGCGCGTGGCCCGGTCGGCCTGGAAGGCCTGACCAGCGAGAAGTACGTGGTATTCGGCGACGGGCATATCCGTACCTGATGGCGCGACGTATTGGCCTGCTCGGCGGCACCTTCAATCCGGTGCATATCGGGCACCTGCGCGCAGCGCTGGAAGTGGCCGAGTACATGGGGCTGGACGAGCTGCGGTTGATTCCCAGTGCCCGTCCACCGCATCGCGAAACACCACAGGCAAGTGCCGAGCAGCGTCTGGCCATGGTCGAGCTGGCAGTGGCCGGCGAGTCGCTGCTCAAGGTCGATGACCGCGAATTGCAGCGCGACAAGCCGTCGTTCACCTACGACACCCTGGAATCGGTGCGTGGTGAGCTGGCGGCGGACGATCAGTTGTTTCTCCTGCTGGGCTGGGATGCCTTCTGCGGGTTGCCCTCCTGGCATCGTTGGCAGGAACTGCTCGAGCATTGCCACATCCTCGTGCTGCAGCGGCCGGATACCGGTAACGAGCCGCCCGAGGCGTTGCGCGACCTGTTGGCGGCGCGCAGCGAGAACGATCCGCTGAGCCTGCTCGGGCCTGGCGGGCAAATCAGTTTCATCTGGCAGACGCCGCTGGCGGTGTCTGCCACCCAGGTTCGCCAGTTGCTGGCGCAAGGGCGTTCGGTGCGTTATCTGGTGCCCGACGCCGTGCTGGCCTATATCCATGCTCACGGACTGTACCGTGAGTAAATCGATTCATGAGGTAACGATGCAAAACGAAGAACTGGTCAAGGTCGCCGTTGCGGCCCTGGAAGATATGAAGGGTGCCGATATCACCACCATCGATGTGCGCGGCAAGACCAGCGTCACCGATTTCATGGTGATCGCCAGCGGTACTTCCAGCCGTCACGTCAAGTCGATGGCCAACGAGGTGCTGGACAAGGTCAAGGAGCAGGGCGTACGCCCGCTGGGCAGCGAAGGCCTGGATGGCGGCGAGTGGGCTCTGCTCGACCTGGGCGACGTGGTGGTGCATGTGATGCAGGTTGCCACTCGTCAGTTCTACGACCTCGAGCGTCTGTGGCAGGGCGCCGAGCAGAGCCGTGCGCAGCACCAGGATCCGGCCGAGTAAGTCGCTAACGTGCGTATCAAACTGATCGCCGTTGGCTCGCGCATGCCGCGCTGGGTCGAGGATGGCTGGCAGGAGTATGCCAAGCGTCTGCCGCCCGAGCTGCCGCTGGAGCTGGTGGAGATTCCGCTGACCACCCGCGGCAAGAATGCCGACATCGCCCGCCTGATCCGTCAGGAGGGCGAGGCCATGCTGAGCAAGGTGCAACCGGGGGAACGTATCGTCACCCTGGAAGTCCATGGCAAGCCATGGAGCACCGAGCAGCTGGCCGCCGAGCTGGAGCGCTGGCGCCTGGATGCGCGCACGGTCAACCTGATGGTCGGCGGCCCGGAGGGGCTGGCGCCGGAAGTCTGCGCACGTAGCGAGCAGCGCTGGTCGCTGTCGCCGTTGACCCTGCCGCACCCGCTGGTGCGTATCCTGCTCGGCGAGCAGATCTATCGGGCCTGGACTGTGCTGTCCGGCCATCCGTATCACAAGTAAGCAGTAGTCGATGCCACAACCTATACGCCTCAAGGATCACGAGAGGGACGCCCGCCAGGTGCGTCGCCGCGTGTTCGTCGGCGGTGGAATAGTGCTGCTGCTGACGCTGGTGCTGGTGGCGCGGATGTATTACCTGCAGGTGATCCAGTACGAGCACCACTCGACCCTGGCCGAGAACAACCGCATCCATGTGCAGCCGATTCCGCCCACCCGTGGGCTGATCTTCGACCGCAACGGGGTGATCATCGCCGACAACCGGCCCAGCTTCAGTCTGACCCTGACCCGCGAGCGCGCCGGCGACTGGCGTCAGGTGCTGGATGCGGTCGTCGAGGTGCTGGAACTGACTCCCGATGACCGGGCGCTGTTCGAAAAACGCATGCAGCAGGGGCGCCGCCCTTTCGAGCCGGTGCCGGTGCTGTTCGAGCTTTCCGAGGAGCAGATTGCCCGCATCGCGGTCAACCAGTTCCGTCTGCCGGGTGTCGAGGTGGTCGCGCAACTGGTGCGTCATTACCCGCAGAAGGATCACTTCGCCCACTCAGTGGGTTATGTCGGACGGATCAACGAGCAAGAGCTGAAACAGCTCGATCCAATCAATTACAGCGGTACCCACCATATCGGCAAGACCGGCATCGAGCGCTTCTACGAGCCGTTGCTGCATGGCCAGGTCGGCTATGAAGAGGTGGAAACCAACGCCCGTGGCCGGGTCTTGCGCGTGCTCAAACGCACCGACCCGGTACCGGGTACGGACCTGACTCTGACCCTCGATATCCAGCTGCAACAGGCTGCCGAGCGGGCCTTGGCCGGTCGTCGTGGCGCCGTGGTGGCGATCGAGCCGTCCAGCGGCGAAGTCTTGGCCATGGTCAGCCAGCCGAGCTTTGACCCCAACCCCTTTGTCACCGGGATCGGCTTCAAGGCCTATGCCGAGCTGCGCGACTCCATCGACCGGCCGCTGTTCAACCGGGTGTTGCGCGGGCTGTATCCGCCAGGCTCGACCATCAAGCCGATGGTGGCGGTGTCCGGCCTGGATGCCGGCGTGGTCACGCCGCAGACCCGGGTGTTCGATCCGGGCTACTACCAGCTGCCCGGCAATAGCCACAAATATCGCAACTGGAACCGCAATGGCGATGGCTCGGTGAATCTGGAGTACGCCATCATGCGCTCCAATGACACTTACTTTTACGATCTGGCCCACAAGATGGGCATCGATCGCCTGCACGACTACATGACCCGCTTCGGGCTGGGCCAGCGGGTGTCGTTGGACATGTTCGAGGAAACTGCCGGACTGATGCCGTCGCGCGAATGGAAGCGCGCGCGCTACCGTCAGGCCTGGTATCCGGGCGAGACGCTGATCCTCGGTATCGGTCAGGGCTACATGCAGGCCACGCCGCTGCAGCTGGCCCAGGCCGTCAGCCTGATGGCCACCCGCGGCAAGTGGATTCGCCCGCACCTGCTGCGCGATGCGGAAGGGCGCAGCGCCATGCAGTTGATGCAGGCGGGCCTGATCGAAAGCGCCGAAACGCCCCCCGATATCCAGCTGCGTGATCCGAAGTTCTGGGACTATGGCCGCAACGGCATGGAAATGGTCGTGCACGGGCCGCGCGGCACGGCGGCCAAGGTCGGTGCCACTTCCGTCTATCGTATTGCCGGCAAGAGCGGTACGGCACAGGTGGTGGCGATCAAGCAGGGTGAGAAGTACGACCGCTCCAAGATAGCCGAGCGCCACCGCGACCATGCTTTGTTCGTCGCCTTCGCTCCGGCCGAGGCGCCGAAAATCGCCGTAGCGGTGATGGTGGAGAACGGCGAGTCCGGTTCCGGTGTGGCCGCGCCCGTGGTCAAGCAGGTGATGGATGCCTGGCTGCTGGGCGAAGATGGTCAGCTGAAACCCGAGTACCGGCCGCCGCAGTCGGCAGCAGATGAGGCCCGCGAGCAGCCATGAAACGCCAGGAATTCGACCGCAGTATCTCCGACGAGGACGTCTTCAAGCGGCGCGCGAGCCTGCTGCAGCGCCTGCACATCGATGGCTGGCTGCTGCTGATCCTGCTGGTGCTGGGGGCGGGCAGCCTGTTCGTGTTGTATTCGGCCAGCGGCAAGAACTGGGATCTGGTGATCAAGCAGGGCAGTTCCTTCGGTATCGGCCTGGTCGCTGCCCTGGTCATCGCGCAGTTCGAGCCACGCTTCATGGCGCGTTGGGTGCCGCTGGCCTATATCGGTGGCGTGGCGTTGCTGGCGGTGGTCGAGGTGATGGGCCACACGGCCATGGGCGCGACTCGCTGGATCAACATCCCCGGGTTGATTCGCTTCCAGCCCTCGGAGTTCATGAAGATCATCATGCCGGCGACCATCGCCTGGTACCTGGCACGGCACAATCTGCCGCCCAAGCTCAAGCACATCTGCATCAGCCTGGTACTGATCGGCATACCCTTCGTGCTGATTCTCAAGCAGCCGGACCTCGGCACCTCGCTGCTGATCCTGGCCTCGGGTGCCTTCGTGCTGTTCATGGCCGGCCTGCAATGGCGCTGGATCATCGGTGCGGTAGCGGCCGTGGTGCCGATTGCCGTGGCCATGTGGTTCTTCGTGCTGCGCGAATATCAGAAGCAGCGGGTGCTGACCTTCCTCAATCCCGAGAGTGATCCGCTGGGCACCGGCTGGAACATCATCCAGTCCAAGGCGGCCATTGGCTCGGGCGGGGTATTCGGCAAGGGTTGGTTGCTCGGCACCCAGTCGCACCTGGATTTTTTGCCGGAAAGCCATACGGACTTTATCATTGCCGTGCTGAGCGAAGAGTTCGGCATGGTCGGGGTGTGTATCCTGCTGTTGGTCTACCTGCTGCTGATCGCTCGCGGCCTGGTCATCACCGCCAATGCGCAGACCCTGTTCGGCAAGTTGCTGGCCGGCAGCCTGACCATGACGTTCTTCGTCTATGTGTTCGTTAACATCGGCATGGTCAGTGGGCTGTTGCCGGTGGTGGGGGTACCCCTGCCCTTCATTAGCTATGGCGGAACCCATCTGGTGACGCTGTTGTCTGGGTTTGGGGTTTTGATGGCGATTCAGACGCACCGCAAGTGGATCGCCCAGTCATGACAAGAGTGCTGAATTTGAATCAAGCAATGCGTAGCTGGGGTGTCGCCATGGTGGCGCTGCTCGGCATGGCCGGGCAGGCACAGGCCGCCGGGGAATATCAGGGCTCGCCGCAGGTGGCCGAGTTCGTCGCCGAAATGACCCGCGACCATGGCTTCGCCAGTGAGCAGCTGACTGCACTGTTCGATCAGGTGGAACGCAAGCAGGCCATTCTCGATGCCATCTCCCGGCCGGCGGAAAAGGTAAAGCCCTGGAAGGACTATCGGCCGATCTTCATCACCGAAGCGCGCATCAGCAAGGGTGTGGATTTCTGGAGCCAGCACGCCGAGGCACTGGCTCGCGCCGAACAGGAATACGGCGTGCCGGCGCAGATCATCGTCGCGATCATCGGCGTGGAAACCTTCTACGGTGGCAATACCGGCAGCTGGCGTGTGCTCGATGCGCTCTCCACCCTGTGCTTCGATTACCCGCCGCGTGCCGAGTTCTTCTGCCAGCAGCTGCGCGAGTTCCTGCTGCTGGCTCGCGAGCAGCAGGTCGAACCGCTTAGCCGCAAGGGCTCCTATGCCGGGGCGATGGGCTTGCCGCAATTCATGCCAGGCAGCTTCCGGGCCTATGCCGTGGATTTCGACGGCGACGGCCATATCGATATCTGGAGCAACCCGGTGGACGCCATCGGCAGCGTCGCCAGCTACTTCAAACGACACGGCTGGACGGCCGGCGAGCCGGTGGTCAGTCGTGCCCAGGTCAAGGGCGAGCAGGCTGATAGCGGCCTGACCCAGGGGCTCGATCCGACGATGAATGTCGGTCAGCTGCGTGCTCTGGGCTGGACCAGCAGTGATGTGCTGCGCGACGATGTCCCGGTCACCGCTTTCCGTTTCGACGGTGCCGAGGGCGAGGAATACTGGATGGGGCTGCCCAACTTTTACGTGATCACCCGTTACAACCGCAGCGCCATGTACTCCATGGCGGTATACCAGCTGTCCAATGAGTTGCTGGCCAGACGGAGCAAGCCATGAGCAAGGCTCTGCGCGGATTGGCTCTGGCGGCCCTGGGCCTGGCGCTGGCCAGTTGCTCCAGCAGTCGCGCGCCGCAGCCGGTGGCGCCTGGCTCGCAACCGATTTCCGGGCCGATGGACTTCAACCGTCCGCACCGCGATGGCGCGCCCTGGTGGGATGTCGACGTGTCGCGCATCCCTGACGCCGTGCCGATGCCGCACTACGGCCGCTTCAAGGCCAACCCCTACACGGTGATGGGCAAGACCTACTACCCGATCCAGGACGGCCGGCGCTATGTCGCCACCGGTACCGCCTCCTGGTACGGCACCAAGTTCCATGGTCAGGCCACGGCCAATGGCGAGGCCTACGATCTGTACGGCATGACCGCCGCGCACAAGACCCTGCCGCTGCCCAGCTACGTGCGGGTGACCAACCTGGATAACGGCAAGACGGTGATCCTGCGGGTCAACGACCGTGGCCCGTTCTATTCCGATCGCATCATCGACCTGTCCTTCGCCGCAGCGAAGAAGCTCGGCTATGCCGAGAACGGTACCGCCCGGGTCAAGGTGGAAGGTATCGACCCGCACGAGTGGTGGGCGGCGCAGGGGCGTCCCGTACCCATGGTGCTGGCCCAGCCGAAGATGGCCAGCTCCGCTGCTCCGGCACCCGAGGCTGCAGCTGCCGTGGTCCAGGCCCAGCCGGTCGAGCAGTACAGCCCGCCGCCGGCACAGCACGCGGCCGCCGTGCTGCCGGTGCAGGTCGAGGTAAAAAAAAACGCTTCGCCCGCAGCCTCTGGCCTGTATCTCCAAGTGGGCGCCTTCGCCAATCCGGACGCTGCGGAACTTCTCAAGGACAAGTTGAGCCAAACGGTGCCTGCCAAGGTGTTTATCAGCTCGGTGGTGCGCAACCAGCAGATCTTGCACCGGGTGCGTCTGGGCCCGGTCGAAACCCAGGCTGAGGCGCTGCAGCTGCAGGACAGCGTGCGCCTGGCCAAGCTCGGCGAGCCGACCCTGGTGCGGCCCGACTGAGTGAACCTTTGGTACGCCGCCCGGAGGGCGGTGCCGAACGCAGGCGGACAATAGTCCGCCTGCGCCATTGTTGAAACGCAACTTTCAGAGAGACGGATGAACATCTCCCGCTTTGCCCAACGCCTTTCCCTGCTGGCCACGCTGTTGGTCGCGCCACTCGTCGTATCTGCCGAATCTGCTATTCCGGCGCCTCCGCAGCTGGCCGCCAAGTCCTATGTGCTGATGGATGCCGCCAGCGGCAAGGTGCTGGTGGAAAACAACGGTGACCAACGCCTGCCGCCGGCCAGCCTGACCAAACTGATGACGGCCTATATCGCCACCCTGGAGATCCGCAAGGGCCAGATCGGCGAGGAGGACATGGTCACCGTCAGCGAGCACGCCTGGCGTACCGGTGGTGCTGCATCCGGTGGTTCGACCATGTTCCTGCCGGTGAACAGCCAGGTGAAGGTGAACGACCTGCTGCACGGCATCATCATCCAGTCCGGCAACGACGCCAGCATCGCGCTGGCCGAATACATCGCCGGCAGCGAAGACGCCTTCGCCGACATGATGAATGCCACCGCCGAGAAGCTCGGCATGAACAACTCGCACTTCATGAACGCAACCGGCCTGCCTGACCCGGAGCACTACTCCAGTGCCCATGACATGGCCATCCTGGCGCGCGCCATCATCAACGAAGACAAGCAGCACTATGCGATCTACTCGCAGAAGGAGTTCTTCTGGAACAACATCAAGCAGGGCAACCGCAACCTGCTGCTGTGGCGCGATAGCACCGTCGATGGCCTGAAGACAGGTCACACCAACGAAGCCGGTTACTGCCTGGTGGCTTCCGCCGTGCGCGACGGCGCGCGCATGATCACCGCGGTGTTCGGGACCGACAGCGAGAAGACCCGTGCCGCCGAGACGCAGAAGCTGCTGACCTATGGATTCCGTTTCTTCGAGACCCAGACCTTCTACAAGAAGGGTGAGGAGCTGACCCAGGCCACCGTCTGGAAAGGCACTGCCCGTCAGGTCAAGGCCGGTCTGGCCGAGGACCTGTCGATGACCCTGCCCAAGGGCCAGGTCAAGCAACTGCAGGCGGTGATGGTGCTGGACCCGCAACTGGTGGCGCCGCTCAAGCAGGGTGACGTGATCGGTAAGGTCGAGGTCAAACTGGGTGATGAGGTGGTGCACAGCGCCAACCTGATCGCCCTGGAAGAGGTGGAAGAAGGCGGCTTCTTCCGTCGCTTGTGGGATAGCATCCGCCTGTTCTTCTACGGCCTGTTCAACTAGAGAGTCGCAGGGCGGCCTTGAAAGGCTGCCGTACGGGCCCAAAATTAGGCTCATGACTCACAAGGACGCCCCGCCATCGGGGCGTCCTGCATTTCACGGGCGACAAACCCGGAGAGACCGCGATGACCGATAGCGAAGTATCTGCCCCGAAAATCGAATTTCCCTGCGAGCGTTACCCGATCAAGGTGATCGGCGAGGCTGGTGAGGGCTTCACCGACCTGATCGTCGAGATCATGCAGCGTCATGCGCCCGGCTTCGACTCTACCAGCCTGGTGGTGCGCGACAGTCGCAATGGACGTTTCCTCTCCGTGCAGGTGCTGATCACTGCCACCGGTGTGGAACAACTGCAGGCCATTCACCTCGACCTCAAGGCCACGGGCCGCGTGCACATGGTGCTCTAGTGGCCAAAGTTGTCGTGCGTCACCTGGGGTTGGTGGAGTACCTGCCGACCCTGGAAGCCATGCGCAGCTTCACTGTCGAGCGCAATGAGCAGACCCCTGACGAGATCTGGCTGCTGCAGCATCCCCGCGTATTCACCCAGGGGCAGGCTGGCAAGGCCGAGCACCTGCTGGCGCCTGGGGATATCCCGGTGATCCAGGTCGAGCGCGGTGGCCAGGTCACCTATCATGGTCCCGGCCAATTGGTGGCTTATTTGATGTTGAACTTGCGCCGCCAGAAGCTGGGCGTGCGCGAGCTGGTGACGGCCATGGAACAGTCGCTGGTCGATGTGCTGGCGGACTACGGCATCGAGGCGGCGCCGAAAGCCGACGCCCCAGGGGTGTATGTGAATGGCGACAAGATCGCCTCGCTGGGCCTGCGGGTGCGTAATGGCTGCTCGTTCCATGGCCTGGCGCTGAACGTCGATATGGACATGACGCCGTTTCAGCGCATCAATCCCTGCGGCTATGCCGGCCTGAAGATGATCCAGCTCAAGGACTTGTTGCAGGCTCCGCCTTCGCTAGACGAGGTGGAACAGCGTCTGGAGCGCGCCCTGCGCGAGCGTCTGGGCTACGCCTGAGATGAAATGCAGAAGGCCCTGAAGCAGCTGCTCAATGCTGCTTCAGGGCCTTCTTGTTTTCCCGAGAGAACACTCAGTTCAGGTTGAGCGCCGGAATCAGGCTGTCGTTCTGCTGCTGGCTGGGCACCGGAACCGGGGCTGCCAGACCCAGGTTGTTCTTCTCGAACACGCGGTCGGCGCGGTAGCTGGAGCGAACCAGCGGCCCGGCGGCGACTTCCATGAAGCCTTTTTCCAGGCCGATGTCACGGAAACGGTTGAACTCTTCTGGGCTGACCCAGCGCTGTACCGTCAGGTGGTTGCGGGTGGGTTGCAGGTACTGGCCGAGGGTCAGGATGTCCACGCCGATGGCGCGCAGGTCATCCATGGTCTGCAGGATTTCCTCGTCGGTCTCGCCCAGGCCGAGCATCAGGCTGGTCTTGGTGATGACCGAAGGGCGGTGCTGTTTGGCGAACTCCAGCACCTTGAGGGTCTTCTCGTAGCCGGCGCGCGGGTCGCGTACCACGTGGGTCAGGCGTTCGACCGTCTCGACGTTCTGTGCGAACACCTCCAGGCCGGAGTCCACCACACGGGCGATGGCTTGCTGGTCGCCGTCGAAATCCGGGGTCAGGGCTTCCACCACCACCTGCGGCGTGTTGGCCTTGATGGCCTGGACGCAGGCCGCGTAGTGCGCAGCGCCGCCATCGGCCAGGTCGTCGCGGTCCACCGAGGTCAGCACGATGTAGCGCAGGCCCATCAGCTCCACCGACTTGGCGGTGTTCTGCGGCTCTTCCAGATCCAGCCAGCCATTCGGGTTACCGGTGTCGACCGCGCAGAAGCGGCAGGCGCGGGTGCAGACCGAGCCCATCAGCATGATGGTGGCAGTGCCGTTGGACCAGCACTCGCCCATATTCGGGCAGTGGGACTCCTGGCAGACGGTGCTCAGGCGATGCTCGCCGACATTGCGCTTGACTGCCTCGAAGCGGCTGCCGCTGGGTGCCTTGACCCGCAGCCAGCTCGGCTTGGGCTCGACGACCTGGGGTTCGGCCGCGGCACGGCGTTTCTGACCATCCTTGATCGCGGTGATGCCTTGGGCGGTGCGGAATTTTTCGCCGCTGGAGACGGGCTTGGGCGGGGCTGTGTCGGACATCGAGATCTCGGCTCCGGTAGGAGGCTTCGGTAGCGGGCTTTTGGCCGGGGCGCAGTCTACCATAGCCGACTTGTAACGGCTGCCGACGGCCAGCAACACCTGGGCTCAGGCGACAGGTCGCGTCCGCTGTGTTACGCCCGCGCTTTCCCCGATGCTCGCGCCTCAGCTCTTCAACTGGCTGGCGAACTGACCGATGGCTTGCACCACCTGCTGTGCGCCTTCCTGGATCTCGACGATCACCGCCCCGGCTTCGTTGGCCAGGTTCAAGCCCTGCTCGGCCTGTTGGCGACTGCTGGCCATGCTGTCCACGGCCTCTTGCGCCAGATTCTGGTTCTTCTGCACGACCTCGACGATTTCCTCGGTGGCCTGACTGGTGCGTCCGGCCAGCTGGCGTACCTCGTCGGCGACCACGGCGAAGCCGCGGCCCTGTTCACCTGCGCGAGCGGCCTCGATGGCGGCGTTCAGTGCCAGCAGGTTGGTCTGGTCGGCGATGCCGCGAATGGTCTGCATGATCGTGCTGATCAGCTGCGACTGCTTGCCAAGGGCCTCGATACCGTCGCTGGCTTCTTGCACCTGACGGGCGATGCGCTGCATCACCTCGACCGTCTGGCTGACCACGGCGGCGCCCTTGTTGGCGCTGTCGTCGGTCTGCCGGGAGATGCCGTAGGCGATGTTCGCCGCTTCGGTTACGGCCTGTTCCTGGTTGATCTGCTCGGTGATCACGGTGGCGAACTTGACCACCTTGTACAGACGGTTGTGGCTGTCGACTATCGGGTTGTAGGAGGCCTCCAGCCAGACCGTGCGGCCATGGCTGTCGACCCGCTTGAAGCGTCCAGCGACGAACTCGCCGCGGTTCAGGCGTGCCCAGAAGTCGCGGTAGTCCTGCGAGTTGTACTCTTCCGGCTCGCAGAACATGCGGTGGTGCTGGCCCTTGATCTGCTCCAGGCGGTAGCCCATGCCACCGAGGAAGCGTTCATTGGCGGTCAGCACTTCGCCGGCCAGATTGAACTCGATTACCGCTGTGGAGCGCAGCAGGGCGCCGATCAGTCCCTCGTGTTCCTTGGAGGTGCTGATGGTGCGGGTCAGGTCGTTGGCGCAGAGGGTGAAGTAGGCCAGCTTGCCCTGGCCGTTCAGCACCGGCTGCCAGATGGCGCGCAGCCAGGCTTCTTCGCCATTGCCACGCAGTAGGCGATAGGCGCCGCTGATGTGCTCGTGGTTGCGCAGGGCCTGTTGCAGCTTCGGGTAGTTGCCCTCGCCGCGGAAGGACTCCGGGATTAGCGACTCCAGGGTACGACCGATCAGGGCGTCGCGCGCGTAGAGCATCTCGTCGAGGAAGTTGTCGTTGGCGTAGCGCACCTTGCCGCTCGGGTCGAGCTCCAGTACCAGCATCTCGCTGTAGATGGAGTCCCGGATCTGCCGCATGCTGGCGAGCTCGTCGCGCAGCTGTGCCACCTCTTCTTTAAGCTTGCTGTTGAACATCGGCAAGGCACCTTTGCAGAGAGAACCTGATGATCGCGCGTGGTATCCGCCTAGTGATCGGCCGTTAGCAGGAAATCCACAGTCCTCGCAGTGTAGTCTCCGAACCATTGCTTTCCCTCCTGCCTGCGAGAGCCAGATGTCGCGAATCGAACTCACCCTGCCGCTGCCCGTCGATTACCGGGTGGATGATCTGCTGACCTTCCACCGCCGGGATGTGCAGGCCGTGGCCGAGCAGGTGAGCGAGGCGGGACTGGACAAGGGCATTCTCTGGCAGGGCCTGCCGGCGCGCCTGAGCATACGTTTCTCGGTGGAACGGGTACGGGTGACGCTGGAGGTCGACGGGGTGACTGCGGATGATCCGGCAGCCCTGCGTAGCCTGGCCGAGCGCATGCTGGGTCTGACCCAGGCGGTCGCGGATTTCGAGGTTGCACATGCCGATCACCCGTTGCTGGGCCGATTGATCGCTATCAACCACGGCCTGCGCGTGCCGCAGTCGGCCTCGCCGTTCGAGGCATTGAGCTGGGCGATCAGCGGTCAGCAGATCAGCCTGCCGGTGGCCATTTCCCTGCGCCGCAAGCTGATCCAGCTGGCCGGGCGGCGCCACTCCAGTGGCCTGTTCTGCTACCCGGACGCTGGCGCGGTGGCTGCGCTGGACGAGAATGCGCTGGGCCAGGCCGGTTTCTCCCGGGCCAAGACCCAGGCCCTGTTATTGCTGGCTCGTGAAGTTGTAGAAGGGCGCCTGCCCTTGGACGCTTGGCTGGAGGACGAGCCGGCCGAAGCCATAGGCGAGCGCCTGCTGGCGTTAAAGGGCATCGGCCCCTGGACTGTGGACTACGCCCTGCTGCGCGGCTTCGCCAGGCTGGACGGCTCGCTGCATGGCGACGCCGCCGTGCGTCGTCAGCTGCAGAGGCTGCTGGGGGCGGAGGAGAAACTCAGCCAGCCCTTCGTGCGCGACTGGCTGCTGCCCTTCGCGCCCTGGCGAGCGCTGGTGGCCGCGCATCTCTGGGCGATGTCGTAAGCTCTCAGGCATCGCGCAAAGGCTCGCGAGCTAGAGCGGGCCTCTATCCGACAACGCCCGGCCGGCGCGCAGCAGCCTTTGCTCAGCGCAGCCGCTGCAGCAGCGCCGGAGTCGGGTAGCCGTCGGCCGGTAGTCCCAGGCTCTGCTGGAAGGCACGCACGGCACGGCGGGTGTTGGCGCCGATGATGCCGTCGGCCGGGCCCGGGTTGTAGCCGCGTGCGGCCAGACCTTCCTGCAGGGCGATGCGTTCGCTGCGCCCGAGCGGGCGCTCATCCTTCGGCCAGCCGCCGCTGATCTGTCCGCCGCCGTCGAAGCTGGCGCCGAGCAGGCCTACGGCCAGGGCATAGGACGAGGAGTTGTTGTACTTGAGGATGGCGCCGAAGTTGCCGAACACCAGGAAGGCCGGGCCACGATGGCCGGCGGGCAGCAGCAGGTAACCGCGGTCGTCGGCGGCAAGGCCTTGCGGCGTGCCCTTGATGCCCAGTACATGCCATTCGGCGTAGGTCTTGCGAATGTCGCTGTCGGCCAGGGCGTAGTCGAACGTGTCCGGCAGGGCGACCTGGAAGCCCCAGGGTTTGTCCATCTGCCAACCGGAGGCCTGCAGGTAGTGGGCGGCCGAGGCCAGGGCGTCGGCGCTGGAATTCCAGATGTCGCGGCGGCCGTCACCGTCGAAATCCACCGCATGGCTCAGGTAGGTGGTGGGGATGAACTGGGTCTGGCCCATGGCGCCGGCCCAGGAACCGCGCAGCCCGGCGGGCGTAGTATCACCGCTCTGCAGGATCTGCAGCGCGGCCAGCAGCTGACTCTCGGCAAACTGCGGGCGGCGACCTTCATAGGCCAGGGTGGCCAGTGAGCGGATCACGGAGTTGTCGCCCATGAACTGGCCGAAGCTGCTCTCCATGCCCCAGATTGCCACCAGTACTTCACGGTTGACGCCGTAGCGCTGCTCGATGGCATCCAGGGCAGCCGCATGTTCACGCAACAGGGCCTGGCCCTTGCGTACCCGGGTCGGTGAAATGGCGCCTTCCAGGTACTCCCAGACCGAACGGGTGAACTCCGGTTGTGCACCGTCGGCACGAACCACCGCGGGGTCGGGGGCTACGCCGGCGAAGGCGCGTTCGAACAGCGCGGGCTGGATGCCGGCCCGCAGGGCCTTGTCGCGAAACTGTTGGCGCCAGTCGGCGAAGTCGATGGCCGGGGTGGCGGCTGTTGCAACCTGAATCGGCGGTTTGGCAGCGCTCGGGGCTTGCGGCAGGGCGGTGCCGGTCGGCTGGCCAGGGTCGGTCTGGGGTGTTTCGGCGCAGGCGCCGAGAAGCAGGATGCCGGCGATGAGCAGGCAGCTCGAGCGGCGGTAGGCAGGGCGGTGGAGCATGTTGTGGTGTCTCGGTCTTGCCAGTCAGGCTGCGACCTTATCATGCCCGCAGGCGCGGATCAGGCGGCTTTACTTTCCGGCGCCATAAAGCAAGAAGCCTCCCAGTTTTGCTGGGAGGCTTCGCGGCGGTAGCTGCCTTTGCCTTTCTTGGGCTGCTCCTGACGGCAGCGGAACAGGGGTTGGGCGACGATGGATTTGGCCTTGTTCGGCCGTTTGCCGGCTTTCTTGCTCATCTTGGGTTCCTCGCTGGGCCGCGAGATTGCGGACGGCGCGGACTATGCGCCGCTGGTTGAAAAATGTCCAGATGCTGTCGGGAGGCTGCAGGACGGCTATTCCGCTAGCGCCGTCGGGTTATTCGCTCAGTGACAGACGCTGACCGGCCATCAGCATGGCCAGGCGGGAAAGACTGCGCCATGGGTCGCCGGCGGCCTGGCCCTTGACCTGGGCGTCGATGCGCTGGGCGTCGATCAGCAGTTGGTGCCAGCGCGCTGCAGTGTGGCGTTGCACGGCCTTGGCGATCAGCGGGCGGCGTTTGTCCCAGATCGGCGGGCGGGCGCTGGCGAAGGCTTTTTCCAGTGGTACGCCCTGGCTGTACTGCTGGGCGATGCCGGCCAGCTGGCGCAGTTCGCGCGCCAGCATGACCAGGATGAACAGCGACTCGACGCCCTCGCCGCGCAAGCCTTCGAGCATGCGCTGGGCATGCGCGGCCTCGCCGTTGAGGATGGCATCGATCAGGCCGAACACGTCATAACGGGCACTGTCGGCCACCGCCGCCTGTACGGTGCTGGCGTCCACCTGGTTGCCTTCGGCGAGCAGCTTGAGCTTCTCGATTTCCTGGGCGGCGGCCAGCAGGTTGCCCTCGACGCGGGCGGCGATCAGCTCCACTGCTTCCTGGCTGGCGGCCAAGCCGGCCTGGGACAGGCGCTGACGAATCCAGGCGGGTAGCTGGGCGGCGTCCACGGGCCAGATCTGCAGGAACTGGCTGTTGGGGCCTTCGATCAGGGCCTTGGCCCACTTGGTCTTCTGCGTGCTGCCATCGAGCTTGGGCAGGCTGATGAGCAAGGTGGTGTCTTCCGGCGGACGCTGCAGGTATTCGAGGATGGCCGCAGTGCCCTTGTCGCCAGGCTTGCCATTGTTGATGCGCAGTTCGAGCAAACGCTTCTCGGCAAACAGCGACAGGCTGGCGCCTGCCTCGTAGAGCAGGCCCCAGTCGAAACTGGCCTCGGCATGGAACACCTGGCGCTCGCTGACGCCTTGTGCGCGAGCGGCAGCGCGAATGGCGTCCTCGGCCTCCTGGCACAGCAGCGGTTCATCGCCGCTGACCACGTAGACCGGGGCGAGGCCGCCCTGCAGGTGTTTGCCGAGCTGGTTGGGATTGAGCTTCATCGCCGGGGCCGGTTTCCCGGCCCTATCCGCTTACTGGCTGATCGGCAGCTGGATCGGCGACTGCTGCGGCGCCGACTCCTGCTCGGCACGACGAGCCGCGGCGGCGGCTTCCGCTTCGGCCTGGGCCTTGGCTTCGGCTTCCTGCTGCAGTTGCTCCAGCTTGGCCGGGGTCAGCAGCTGCAGGCGCAGGGAGAGCTGTTGAACCAGCTCGCGACGCATCTCCTTGCGCACCTGTTCGGATTCCTGGCTGGAGCCGGTTAGGTTGTTGCCGTCGTGCACGTAGGTGGTCTGCACTTCCAGCTGATCCTGCAACAGCAGCATGTTCTTGCTGCCGCGGATCTCGTAGTCCAGTTTGCTGGTCAGCTCATACTCGACGCTGCGCGCGCTGCTGGTATAGCTGGCGGTGCGCTGGTCCTGCTGCTCGTTGGCCAGGAACAGGCGATAGGGCGCGCCGTTGTGCACCTTGACTCCACTGTTCTCGAGCAGTTGGCGCAGATCCTTGACCGTGTCGCCGTAGGCATTGCGTGCCTGCAGGTCGATTTCCTTGATGGCGAAGTCGGCATCGCCCGTGCCGCGCAGCTGGAAGCCACAGGCACTGAGCAGGGTGGCCATCGCGACGATCAGCAGATTCCGTTTCATCATTCTCTTCTATCCCCTTGGAGAGTCCCGGTGCCATGCGGGCATGGCGCCGGGCTTAATCAGTTGGCGACTACTCAGTTGGCAACAATGTTGACCAGCTTGCCCGGTACCACGATGACCTTGCGGATGGTCACCCCTTCGGTGAAGCGCTGCACGTTCTCGTTGGCGCGGGCGGCAGCCTCGACTTCCTCGCGGCTGGCGCTGGCCGGCACTTCGATCTGCCCACGCAGCTTGCCGTTGACCTGGATGACCAGGGTCAGGTTGTCCTGCACCAGGGCACTTTCGTCGACCTGCGGCCAGGCTGCATCGATGATGGCGCCGCTCTTGCCCAGCTGTTGCCACAGTTCGTGGCAGATATGCGGGGTGATCGGCGCCAGCAGCAGAGCCACGGTTTCCAGGCCCTGCTGCAGCAGGGCGCGGTCCTGTTCGGTGGCGGTAGCGGCCTTCTCCAGCACGTTCATCAGGGTCATCACCTGGGCGATGGCGGTGTTGAACTTGTGGTGCTGGCCGACATCGTTGCTGGCCTGCTTGATGGCCAGGTGAATGGCGCGACGTACGGCCTTCTGCTCGTCGTTCAGGCTGGTAACTTCCAGTGCGCCCGGCAGGCCGGCGCTGACGTGGCCATGGGCCAGGCGCCAGACGCGGCGCAGGAAGCGGTTGGCGCCTTCGATACCGGCGTCCGACCACTCGCAGCTCATGTCGGGCGGCGAGGCAAACATCATGAACAGGCGGCAGGTGTCGGCGCCGTAGGCGTCGATCATGGCCTGCGGGTCGACGCCGTTGTTCTTCGACTTGGACATCTTCTCGGTGCCGCCGATTTCCACCGGCAGGCCGTCGCTCTTCAGCTTGGCGCCGATGACCTTGGCCTTGGCGTCGCGTTCGACTTCCACGTCGGCCGGGTTGAACCAGTCCTTGCCGCCGTTTTCCAGGGTGCGGTAGTAGGTCTCGGCGACCACCATGCCCTGGGTCAGCAGGTTCTTGAACGGCTCGTTGGAGGTGACCAGACCTTCGTCACGCATCAGCTTGTGGAAGAAGCGCGCGTACAAGAGGTGCAGGATGGCGTGCTCGATACCGCCGATGTACTGGTCCACCGGCAGCCAGTGGTTGGCGGCCTGCGGGTCGACCATGCCGCCGGTGTAGCTCGGCGAGGCGTAGCGCGCGTAGTACCAGGACGACTCGACGAAAGTGTCCATGGTGTCGGTTTCACGCTTGGCCGCGCTGCCGCATTTCGGGCAGGTGCACTCGTAGAACTCGGGCATCTTGGCCAGCGGCGAACCGGCACCGTCCGGTACCACGTCTTCCGGCAGGACTACCGGCAGCTGGTCTTCCGGCACGGGTACGTCGCCACAGCTCGGGCAGTGGATGATCGGGATCGGGCAGCCCCAGTAGCGCTGGCGGCTGATGCCCCAGTCACGCAGACGGAACTGGGTCTTGCGCGTGCCGTGCTCGCTGGCTTCCAGGTCGCCGACGATGGCATCGAAGGCAGCGGTGAAGTCGAGGTTGTCGTACTTGCCGGAGTTGATGGTGGTCAGACCGGCCTTGTCGCCGTACCAGTCCTGCCAGGTGCTGGTGTCGTAGTCCTTGCCTTCGCCGGTGTAGACCTGCTTGATCGGCAGGTCGTACTTGCCCGCGAACTCGAAGTCACGCTCGTCATGTGCCGGTACGGCCATCACCGCGCCTTCGCCGTAGCCCCACAGCACGTAGTTGGCGACGAATACCGGCAGCTTGTCGCCGGTCAGCGGATGGATGACGAACTGGCCGGTGGCCAGGCCCTTCTTCTCCATGGTGGCCATGTCGGCCTCGGCCACGGAGCCTGCCTTGCATTCGGCGATAAAGGCGGCGATGGCCGGGTTGGCCTCGGCGGCACGCTGGGCCAGCGGGTGCTCGGCGGCCACGGCGACGTAGGTGGCGCCCATCAGGGTGTCGGGACGGGTCGAGTAGACCTTGAGCTGGCCGTCGATGCCGATGCTGGCGACGTCGTAATCGAACACGATGTCGGCACCGAAGCTCTTGCCGATCCAGTTGCGCTGCATGGTCTTGACCTGCTCGGGCCAGCCCTCCAGCTCATCCAGGCTGCTCAGCAGCTCTTCGGCATAGGCGGTGATCTTGAAGTAGTACATCGGGATTTCGCGCTTCTCGATCAGCGCGCCCGAACGCCAGCCACGGCCGTCGATGACCTGCTCGTTGGCCAGGACGGTCTGGTCGACCGGGTCCCAGTTGACGGTGCCGTTCTTGCGATAGATCACGCCCTTCTCGAACAACTTGGTGAACAGCCACTGTTCCCAGCGGTAGTAGTCCGGCTTGCAGGTGGTGACTTCGCGAGTCCAGTCGATGGCCAGGCCCAGCGATTTCAGCTGGGTCTTCATGTAGTCGATGTTTTCGTAGGTCCACTTGGCCGGCGCGACCTTGTTTTTCATCGCGGCGTTTTCCGCCGGCATGCCGAAGGCGTCCCAACCCATCGGCTGCAGTACGTTCTTGCCCTGCATACGCTGGTAGCGGGCGATCACGTCACCGATGGTGTAGTTGCGCACGTGGCCCATGTGCAGCTTGCCGCTCGGGTAGGGGAACATCGACAGGCAGTAGAAGGTCTCCTTGCCTGGTTGCTCGCTCACTACAAAGGATTTCTGCTCGTTCCAGTGGGTCTGGGCGGCGGCTTCGATATCACGGGGCGAATACTGTTCGTGCATGGGGTTTCGGCGCTGAAATAGGGGCTTCGAGAAACGCCGTAGCATACATGAGCCCCCTCGATTCAGGGAAACCCTGATTGCCCCCGGCTCGCGGGCCCGGTCGCCGTTTGTCGCGGCGTCCGGTTGCCGGGCGGGCCGACGCTAAGCTTGTCACAGGGGCGTGCAGCGACGGCGCCCGGTTGAGGTGATGATGGCAGAGTTGCGGCAGACGGAGGCAGGGGGCGGGCTCTACGAGCGGCTGTTGCAGCGCCTTGCCCTGGCGCTGGAGGAGGCGGATACCGCAACCCGTCTGCATCAGGCCGCACCGCTGGAACTGGAGCTGCGCGGTCTGACCCCGGCCGAGCTGGAGCTGATTCGTGCCTATCTCGATCGCGACTTGAACTGGCTGCGCGGCTGGCATGCGGCGGCCGAAGAGCTGGCGTCGATCGAGCTGCTGCCGGTGCGTCAGGGGCGAGCCGCGAGCAAGGCGAGCGGCAAGGCGCCGAGCCGGCCGCAGGGCAAGGTGGCGCCAGTGCGCGGCAAACCCCTGATCAGGAAGCGTCAGCAGCTCTGCTGCGCCTTGTGTGGCGCAGTGGCGCAGATCCAGCGTGGTGAAGGCGTGCTGCCATGCACCGCCTGCGGCTCCAAGCTGTTCCGCGCCGGGCAGCCGCGCTAGCGTCTACGCTCTCGACTAGGTCGCCAACTGCACATAGTCTCTGCGGGCACTTGGAGGTGCCCATGGAACTGCGCTTTATCCTCAAACAATTGATCCTGCCGCCTGGCGGCTTTCTCCTGCTGATTCTGCTGGCCTGGCTGCTCTGGGCCTGGCTGGGACGGCCACGCTTGGCCAGTCTGTGCCTGGCAATCGGTCTGGCGGGGTTGTGGCTGTTCAGCCTGCCGGCGGTCATGGAGTGGGCGGGGCGGCAGATCGAGCGGGAGCCTGCCCTGGCGGAAGGTGAGTGGGCCGGGCTGGCGCAGCGGGCCGAAGTCATCGTGATTCTCGGTTCGGGACGCGAGGAGGCCGATCCCGCCTGGGGCAGCGACCAGCCCAGCGTCACCGCAATCGAGCGTCTGCGCTACGCGGCCCGATTGCAGCGTGCGTCGAGCCTGCCGATCCTGATCAGTGGCGGCCTGCACTACGGTCAGCCACCGAGTGAGGCGGGACTGATGGCGGATGCCCTGCAGCGCGATTTCGGCGTCGCGACGCGCTGGCGCGAAGAGCGCAGCCGCACCACCTGGGAGAATGCCTTGCTCAGCGCCGAGATGCTGCGTGGCGAAGGCATTCGCCGTGTGGTGCTGGTGACCCAGGCGGCGCATATGCCGCGTGCGCGCTGGTGCTTCGAGCAGCAGGGGCTGGAAGTGGTGGCGGCGCCGCTGGGTTTTCTCGGGGTGCCCAACGAGCGGCCGCTGGGCGGCTGGCTGCCGGAGAGCAAGGCCTTGTGGCAGAACACCCGCCTGCTTAACGAGGCCCTGGGGCTGGCGGTCTATCCGCTGCTCTATCGCTGAGGCTGGGGCAGTGGGCTGCCGCGTCGCGGCGAGTCCACCTTCAGCCTTACTGGGTACAGGCGGTTTGCGGGGCCGCAGTGCGGGTGTCGCGGCGTCGTGCCCAGAGTGCCCAGGCCAGCAACAGGCTGCACAAGGCCGTCAGCGGCCAGCCGCGCCAGAGCAGGTAGGGCGTCAGGCCCTGCATGGGCTGTACCTCGCCGTAGAGCACGGCCTGCTGGAACTGCGGGATCTGCGTGGTGATGCGGCCCTGCGGGTCGATCAGCGCGGTGATGCCGTTGTTGGTGGCGCGGATCATCCAGCGCCCGGCTTCCAGGGCGCGCATCTGTGCCATTTGCAGGTGCTGCAGCGGGCCGATGGAGGTGCCGAACCAGGTGTCGTTGCTCACTGTCAGCAGCAGGTCGCTGCGCGCGGCCAGTTCGGCGGCGAACTCCGGGTACACCACTTCGTAGCAGATGAACGGCGCGATGCGCACGTCCTTGGCCAGCAGCGGACCCTGGTCGGCCGGGCCGCGGGCGAAGTCGGACATCGGCAGGTCGAAGAAGGCGATCAGCCCGCGCAGCAGGTCCTGCAGCGGTACGTACTCGCCGAAGGGCACCAGCTTCTGCTTCAGATAGGTGCCTTCGCCCCAGCCGGTCACCGTGATGCCGTTGTAGTAGCGCTTCTCGCCGCGCTCGTTGACCTGGCGCAGCGGTACGCCGGTGATCAGCGCGGCGTCGCGCTCGGCGGCCACCCGGCCCATCACTTTCAGGTAGCCCTCGGCGTATTCCTTGAGCACCGGCACGGCGGTTTCCGGCCAGACGATCAGGTCGGCGGCCCGGCTGCTCAGGGTCAGGTCGCGGTACAGGGCCAGTTGGGCGTCGAGCTGGGCCGGGTCCCACTTGAGGTTCTGCGCGACGTTGCCCTGGATGGCGGCGACCTTGAGCGGCTCGCCCTTGGGCGTGGTCCAGGCCTGGCCGTTGAGCGCCAGGCAGGCCAGCCAGGGGGCCAGCAGCAGAACCAGGGCCGCTGCCAGGCGGGGTTTGTGACGGCGCACGCGAGGCAGGTTGACCAGCAGGGCGGAACTGAGCGCCAGAACCAGGGAGATCAGCCACATGCCGCCGACCGGGGCCAGGCCGGCCAGTGGGCCCTGCAGCTGGCTGTAGCCGGAGTACAGCCAGGGGAAGCCGGTGAGGAACCAGCCACGAAAAGCTTCCTGGGCCAGCCACAGGGCGGCGAAGGCCAGGGCGTCGGCGATGGGCGCGTCGTTACGGCGTAGCCAGCGTGCCCAGAGCCAGGCGGGCAGGGCGAAGAACAGTGCCACGCCGGCGCAGAAGCCGAAGGTCAGGAAGGCCGCCAGCGGTACCGAGGCGGCGCCGTAGTCGTGGATGCTGACGTAGATCCAGCTGGTGCCGGCGAGGAACAGGCCGAGGCCGTAGCACCAACCGCGTAGCAGGGCCTGGCGCGGATTCAGCTCACGCAGGCCGAGGTAGAAGAGGGCGATGGCGAGCAGTGCCAGCGGCCAGATATCGAAAGGGGCCAGGGCCAGGGTGGTGGAGGCGCCGCCGGCCATGGCCAGCAGATTGCCCGGCCAGCCGGGTTGGGTGATCCAGCGCATCGTGCATCCTTGAGCGGGGAGTCTGGCGGGCAAGGGTACTGGAAGCGTTGGCGGCTAGAAAGCCGAGGGATTGCCGTAGGAGGGGCCTTGGCCGCGACCTTGGCAGCGCGTGGCTTTCCAGTCGCGGCCAAGGCCCCTCCTACAAGTAGTACTGCGAGGTGCTAGCGCTCCGGGCTACGAGTCTGTGGGAGCGACTTCAGTCGCGATGCTGTTCGGTAAGTGCATCGCGGCTAAAGCCGCTTCCACAAGGAAGTGGCTTAGCGCTCCAGCGGCGTCAGGCGCAGCAGGTGCAGGCGGCGGCTGTCGGCGTTGAGCACGCGGAAACGGTACTCGCCGATCTCGGTCACCTCGTTGCGCTTGGGCAGGTGGCCGAAGGCGCTCATCACCAGGCCGCCGACGGTGTCGAACTCATCGTCGGGGAATTCGGTGTCGAAGGACTGGTTGAAGTTCTCGATCGGCGTGAGTGCCTTGATCAGGAAGTCGCCGGACGGCAGCGGCTTGATATAGCTGTCTTCCTCGACGTCATGTTCGTCCTCGATGTCGCCGACGATCTGCTCCAGCACGTCTTCGATGGTCACCAGGCCGGCCACGCCGCCGTATTCGTCGATGACCACGGCCATGTGATTGTGGTTGGCGCGGAACTCGCGCAGCAGCACATTGAGGCGCTTGGACTCCGGCACGAAGGTGGCCGGGCGCAGCAGGTCCTTGATGTTGAACGGCTTGTCGCTGCCGAGGATCAGCGGCAGCAGGTCCTTGGCCAGGAGGATGCCGATCACTTCGTCGATGCTTTCGCCGATCACCGGGTAGCGCGAGTGGGCGGAGTCGATGATGGCGGGGAGGAATTCCTGGGGAGTCTGCCCGGATTTGATGCTGATCATCTGCGAACGCGGGACCATGATGTCGCGTACCTGCAGGTCGGCAACCTGGATGGCGCCTTCGACGATGGCCAGCGCCTCGCTGTCGAGCAGCTTGTTCTGGTGGGCTTCGCGCAGGACTTCCAGCAGTTCCTGGCGGTTTCTCGGCTCATGAGCAAAAGCTTGGGTCAGTTTGTTGAACCAGGACTTCTGCTCGTTGCTCGATCGGTCTTCGCTCATGGTGGTTCTCAGGGGCCTTCTTGGCAGTTATTCGTTGTCGGCGTAAGGGTCGGGGTGACCCAGTTCAGCCAGCAATTCTCGTTCCAGTGCTTCCATTTCCTCGGCTTCCTCATCCTCGATGTGGTCGTAGCCGAGCAGGTGCAGGCAACCGTGGATGACCAGGTGCGCCCAGTGCGCCTCGCGGCTCTTGCCCTGTTCGGCGGCCTCGCGCTCGACCACTGGCGCGCAGATCACCAGGTCGCCGAGCAGCGGGATATCCAGCAGTTCGTCGGGCACGTCGGCCGGGAAGGACAGCACGTTGGTGGCGTAGTCCTTGTGCCGCCAGGTGTGGTTCAGCTCGCGACCTTCGGCCTCGTCGACCAGGCGGATGGTCAGCTCGGAGTCGGCCTGGCGCTGGCGCAGGGCCAGTTCGCACCAGCGGCGCAGCTGCTCCTCGCTCGGCAGCTCACGGGCGGCCGAGGCGTTCTGCAGGTCCAGTTCAAGCATTGCGCGGGTTGTCCTTGCCCGGCTGGCTTTCCTCGAAGCGCTCGTAGGCTTCGACGATGCGCTGCACCAGTGGGTGGCGCACCACGTCCTTGGGCTTGAAGTGGGTGAAGCTGATGCCCTGCACGTCTTTCAGCACTTCCATCACATGGGTCAGGCCGGACTTGGTGCCACGTGGCAGGTCGACCTGGGTGATGTCGCCGGTGATCACGGCGGTGGAGCCGAAGCCGATGCGGGTGAGGAACATCTTCATCTGCTCGAGGGTGGTGTTCTGACTCTCGTCGAGGATGATGAAGCTGTTGTTAAGGGTGCGACCGCGCATGTAGGCCAGCGGGGCGATCTCGATCACCTGTTTCTCGATCAGCCTGGCCACCTGCTCGAAGCCGAGCATCTCGTACAGGGCGTCGTACAGCGGGCGCAGGTAGGGGTCGATCTTCTGCGCCAGGTCGCCGGGGAGGAAGCCGAGCTTCTCGCCGGCTTCCACCGCCGGGCGCACCAGCAGGATGCGCCGCACTTGCTCGCGCTCCAGGGCATCGACCGCGCAGGCCACGGCCAGGTAGGTCTTGCCGGTGCCGGCCGGGCCGATGCCGAAGTTGATGTCGTTGTCGAGGATGGCCTTGACGTAGCGCTGCTGGTTGGCGCCGCGCGGCTTGATCACGCCCTTCTTGGTGCGCAGGGCCACGCCGCCGTCGGCTTTGCCGCTGCCGAGCTCTTCCAGCCCAGACTCCTGCAGGTACAGGTGCACCAGCTCCGGCGACAGCTCGGCGCTCTTGGTCTCACGGTACAGGCGACGCAACAGGTTCTCGGCGGATTGGGTGTGCTGCACAGGGCCGATCAGCTCGAACTGGTTGCCGCGGTTGCGGATCTCGATGCTCAGGCGTTGTTCGATCAGGCGCAGATGCTCGTCGAACTGCCCGCAGAGGTTGGCGAAGCGGCGTGCTTCGAAGGGTTCGAGGGTAAAGCGATGGGGTTCTATGGGGGCGTTCAATGGGGTCCGGTTGCCGCAGGACGGCAGAAATGATGAGCGGAGGATAACTCCGCACGGGCGGCGGGAAAAGTTCGCCCGTGCGAGGAAATATTAGCCATTGGTCGATCAGTGTGCCGTTTCGAGCAATGTGCCGCGCAGGGAGTGGGGCAGGGCGTCATCGATATGCACGTCGACGAACTGGCCGATCAGGCGCGGATTGTCGCAGCGGAAATTGACCACGCGGTTGCTCTCGGTGCGGCCCTGGAGCATGCCTGGGTCCTTCTTCGAGTAGTCGCTGACCAGGATGCGCTGGGTGGTGCCGACCATGCGTCGGCTGTTCTCGAAGCCCTGCTGGGCGATGCGCGTCTGCAGGATGGACAGGCGCTGCTTCTTCACCTCTTCCGGGGTGTCGTCGACCAGGTCGGCGGCCGGGGTGCCGGGGCGCGAGCTGTAGATGAAGGAATAGGAGAAGTCGAAGCCGACGTCCTCGATCAGCTTCATGGTCTGCTCGAAGTCCTTCTCGGTCTCGCCGGGGAAGCCGATGATGAAGTCGGTGCTGAGCAGAATGTCCGGCACAGCCGCCTTGAGCTTGCGGATACGTGACTTGTATTCCAGTGCCGTGTGGTTGCGTTTCATCGCCGCGAGGATGCGGTCGGAGCCGGACTGCACCGGCAGGTGCAGGTATTTGACCAGCTGCGGGATATCGGCGTGGGCCTGGATGATGGCGTCGGAGAACTCCAGCGGGTGGCTGGTGGTGTAGCGGATGCGCTCGATGCCGTCGATTTCGGCTACCGCGTAGAGCAGTTCGGCGAAGTCGGCGATATGCCCGTCGGTGCAGGGGCCGCGATAGCCGTTGACGTTCTGCCCGAGCAGGGTGACTTCCTTCACGCCTTTCTCGGCCAACTGGCTGACTTCCAGCAGCACGTCGACCAGCGGTCGGCTGACTTCTTCGCCGCGGGTGTAGGGCACCACGCAGAAGGTGCAGTACTTGCTGCAGCCTTCCATCACCGAGACGAAGGCGCTGGGGCCGTCGACGCGGGCCTCGGGCAGGCGGTCGAATTTCTCGATCTCGGGGAAGCTGATATCGACCTGAGCCTGCTTGGTGCTGCGCGCGGCGTCGATCATTTCCGGCAGGCGATGCAGGGTCTGCGGGCCGAAGACCACGTCGACGTAGGGTGCGCGGTCGCGGATGGCGGCGCCTTCCTGGCTGGCCACGCAGCCGCCGACGCCGATCACCAGGTCCGGGTTTTCCAGCTTCAGCTCGCGCCAGCGGCCCAGCTGGGAGAACACCTTGTCCTGGGCTTTTTCGCGGATTGAGCAGGTATTGAGGAGGATCACGTCGGCCTCTGCCGGGTTCTCCGTGACTTCCAGGGCCTGGTGTTCGCCCAACAGATCGACCATGCGCGAGCTGTCGTACTCGTTCATCTGGCAACCGTGGGTTTCGATATAAAGCTTCTTGGCCATGGGTAAGGTCGTGCTGCTTAAAAAATGACCGGCGATTATAGGGGCATAGCCTCTCTCGGGGAATGGGCAAGTGCCGTTGGCGACGGATGCCTGTGCTAAGATGCGCGCCCCCGATTTCCAGCCGTCCTCTATTCTTCCCCCATGAGCAAACGCGAACCTATCTACAAGGTGATCTTCCAGAACCAGGGTCAGGTGTACGAGATGTACGCCAAGCAGATCTATCAGAGCGATCTGTGGGGCTTCCTGGAGGTGGAGGAATTCGTCTTCGGCGAGCGCACCCAGGTGGTGGTCGATCCCAGCGAGGAGAAGCTCAAGGCCCAGTTCGAGGGCGTAGTGCGCAGCTTCGTGCCGATGCACGCGATCATCCGCATCGACGAGGTGGAGCGCCTGGGCACGCCGAAGATCAGCGAGGCCAAGGGCGGCGGCAACGTGATGCCGTTCCCCATGCCGATGCCGGAGAAGTGATCGTCAGTTAGGTGCGAACGCCGGCGCCTGCGGGCTGATGCTCTGGCCTTGGCTCTGGTTCGGAGCAGGCGTGAGGCTGGGGGTGCCGTTGTCGATGTTCTGCAGCTCCAGCAAATAGCTGCGGAAGATCTGCCCCAGCACCTGGCTGGCGACCTGCAGCTCTTCGCGCGGCATCTGCTCGGCCACCTGATCGGCATTGTCCATGGCCTCGTCCGAGCCATTTACCGCCGCCATCTTCAGCACTATGTAAGCCTGCACCTTGTTGGCCGGCACACCTTCACCATGGAAGAACATGTTGCCCAGGCGCAGTTGCGCCTGGGCATTGCCTTGCAGCGAGGACAGCTCGAACCAGTGCAGCGCTCTGGGCAGGTCGGCCGGGGTGCGCTGGCCGTTGTAGTAGAACTCGCCGAGTTCGTACTGGGCCTGGGCATCGCCGAATTGAGCCGCTTCCTGGCAGGCGGTCAGCGCGCCGGGCAGGTCTTCGTCGGGAATGTTCAGCGCACAGCGGCTTTCGGTAGGCACCAGCAACGAGTTGTCGCCGGCGCTGGCCAGTGCGGGTGATGCGAGCAACAGACAACCCAGAAGCAGGTTGCGGCCGGTGCATTTCATGGAAATCGGAGCGCCTCGGGGGAACGGTCGGGCTGCATGCCCTGCCGGCGAAACGCGCCGGCCATCACATTATGTGATAAGCCGGGGCGACCTTACAAAGTCTTTACCGGGATTTGCGTGGTGAGTGGCTCGCGAAGCGCGAATAGCAGCCAGGCCAGCAACGGGTAAGCCAGGGTCAGCAGGGCGTGGAACAGGTCGACCCGGCGCAGCGCGCCGATGAAGCCTTCGGTGCCGACGGCCAGGCCGGCGAGCAGAAACAGGGCTACCACGCCAGCGGCGGCCAATGCCGGCTGGCGATGGGGCCAGCGTGCCAGGCCGGCTGCGAGAATCAGTAGCAGGGAGGCCAGGTTGAGCATTAGGCGGTAGTGCGACTCCAGGCCCAGCCAGCGGGCACCTATCAGCAGTCCGACCAGGGTCAGCAGCAGGACCGTCCAGGTCGCCTTGCCCCAATCGAAACGGCGCGCCAGGGCAAGCGCGGCCAGGCCCAGCAGGGGCAGACCGAGGGCGCCGCCGAGCTGGCTGAGGGCCCGATGTGCGTCACTCCAGCTCGGGTCCAGAGCGAAACGCACCACGCCGCATAGCGCTGCGGCGGCGGGCAGGCCGAAGCCCAGTTGCACGGGGCGCCGCAGCGCCAGTCCGGCGATGCGTGGGCGCAACCACAGCAGGCTGGCCAGGCAGGCCAGCGCCAGGATGGCGTCTCTGAGCGCCGTGCTGTACTGCGTCACTTGAGCTGGGCGAAGGCGCGCTCGGCGGCGGCGAAGGTGATCTCCAGTTCCTTGTCGCCGTGGGCGATGGAGGTGAAGCCGGCCTCGAAGGCGCTGGGCGCCAGGTACACGCCGCCGTCCAGCATCAGGTGGAAGAACTTCTTGAAGCGCTCTGCATCGCTGGCCATCACGTCGGCGAAGGTGACGATGTCGTCAGCACCGCTGAAGTACAGGCCGAACATGGCGCCGGCCTGGGTGGTGACGAAGGGAATGCCGGCAGCATCGGCGCGTTCCTGCAGGCCGGCCAGCATGCGGCTGGTGTAGTCAGTCAGTTCGGCGTGGAAGCCTGGGCGGCTGATCAGCTTGAGGGTGGTCAGGCCGGCGGCCATGGCCAACGGGTTACCGGACAGGGTGCCGGCCTGGTACACCGGGCCGAGCGGGGCGATGCACTCCATGATGGCGCGCTTGCCGCCGAAGCAGCCGACCGGCATGCCGCCGCCGACGATCTTGCCGAAGGTGGACAGGTCCGGCGTCACGCCGTAGTGCGCCTGGGCGCCGCCGAGGGCGACGCGGAAACCGGTCATCACCTCGTCGAAGATCAGTACCACGCCATGCTTGTCGCACTGCTCGCGCAGGCCTTCGAGGAAGCCCGGCGCCGGCGGTACGCAGTTCATGTTGCCGGCCACCGGCTCGACGATGATGCAGGCGACGGTCGAACCGACCTCGGCGAGGCACTGCTCGACGGCGGCCAGGTCGTTGAACGGCAGCGTCAGGGTGTGCTTGGCGAAGTCCGCCGGCACGCCGGCCGAGCTCGGAACACCCTGGGTCAGCAGGCCGGAGCCGGCCTTGACCAGCAGGCTGTCGGAGTGGCCGTGGTAGCAGCCCTCGAACTTGATGATGGCATCGCGGCCGGTGTGGCCGCGGGCCAGGCGAATGGCGCTCATGGTCGCCTCGGTGCCGGAGCTGACCATGCGCACCATCTCCATCGACGGCACCAGGCTGCACACCAGATCGGCCATTTCGGTTTCCATGGCCGTCGGCGCGCCGTAGGACAGGCCGTGCTGCAGCTGGTTGCGCACTGCGTCGAGCACGTCCGGGTGGGCGTGGCCGAGGATCATCGGGCCCCAGGAGCCAACGTAGTCGACGTAGCGCTTGTCGTCCTCATCGACCACATAGGCGCCTTCGGCGTGCTTGAAGAACAGCGGCGTGCCGCCGACGCTCTTGAACGCGCGCACCGGCGAATTGACGCCGCCGGGGATGTGTTTCTGGGCGTTGGCGAACAGGGCTTCGGAACGGGACATGGCGACTCTCTTTGTAAAGGGGCTCGAATCAGGAAGGAGTGAATAGCGCACACAGGGCACGTGCGCGGCTTTCCACCTCGGCGGCGGAGGGCGCGGAAAACAGGGTGTGGATGACCGCGAGCAGGTCGGCGCCATGCTCGATCAGCTGCCGGCCGTTACCCAGGTCGACGCCGCCGATGGCGACAATCGGCAGGCTGAAGCGTTGGCGTGCTTCGCTGAGCAGTTCGGGCGTGGCGGCCGGGGCACCGGGCTTGGTCTGCGAGTTGAAGAAGCGGCCGAAGGCGATGTAGCTGGCGCCTTCACTCGCGGCCTGCTCGGCCAGGTCGAGACGGGCGTGGCAGGTGGCGCCGATGATCGCCTTGCGTCCGAGCAGGGCGCGCGCGGCGGCCAGCGAGCCATCACTCTGGCCCAGGTGCAGGCCGACGCCGAGCCGGGCGGCCAGTTCGGCGTCATCGTTGATGATCAGTTCAGCGCCGTGACGGGCACAGAGCTCGGCCAGGGCTTCGGCTTCGCGCAGGCGGCGGGCTTCATCGCTGGATTTGTCGCGGTACTGCAGCAGGCGGGCACCACCTTTCAGGGCTGCCTCGACATAGGGCAGCAGCTTGCCGTCCGCGAGCAGCTGGCTGTCGGTGATGGCGTAGAGGCCGCGCAGTCTGCTGCTCACGAACAGAAGTCCAGCGGCAGGCGGCGCGGCACGAACTGGCCGCGACCGGGCTGTTCGGCGTCGCGCAGGGTGCGCCAGGTGTAGTCCAGGGCCGAGCGCACGGCGCTGGCTACTTCCTCGCCCAGGGCCAGGCGACCGGCCAGGGTGCTGGCCAGGGTGCAGCCGGAGCCGTGGTAGCTGCCGGGCAGGCGGGCGCAGGTGAAGGTGTGGCTGGCGCCGCCGCGTATATAAAGGCGGTTGTGCACTTCGGCCTCGTCGCCGTGGCCGCCGGTGATCAGCAGGTGCTGGCAGTAGCGCGAAAGCTTCTCGGCGCATTCGTCGGCGGTGCCATTGGGCAGTTCGGCGAGGATGCGCGCCTCCGGCAGGTTGGGCGTGGCCACGGCGGCGATCGGCAGCAGGCGTTCGCGCATGGCATAGCCGACGTCGTCCTTGCCCAGCGAGCCACCACCGCCGGCACGCAGTACCGGGTCGCAGACCAGCGGCACGCCGGGCAGCGACTGCATGATCTCGACCACGGTGTCGACCATCTGCACCGAGCCGAGCATGCCCAGCTTGACGGCGGCCACCGGCAGGTCGGCGATGATGGCGCGGGCCTGGGCCAGCACCCAGTCGCGGTCGAGTACGCGGAAGTCGCTGACGTCGACCGTGTCCTGCACGGTCAGCGCGGTTACCGCCGGAGCGGCGTGGCAACCCTGGGCGAGCAGGGCTTCGATGTCCGCCTGCAGGCCGGCACCACCAGATGGATCGTGGCCGGACAGGCAGAGGACGACGGGGCGGGAGTTGTGTCTGTTCATGGCCGGCGAGCTTACCACCAGGCGCCGGCTCGGCCCAATCCGCTCGGCGCGACAACTTGTCCGAGTGGGCGGCTTTCACCGCGCCATGCCTGTGCTAGAGTGCCGCCATTCCAATCAGAAGGATTCTGCGGGCCGCGCCGTCGGGAGAAGAGGGCTCTGTGCGCGGCTGCGCGAGATCTATGCGGGGCGGCATGCGTTACTGTGTTTTTCTTATCCTGTGCGGGCTGTCCTGGCTGGCACATGCCGTCGAGTTCGACGAGCACACCCGGCGCCTGCCTTTGGGCGCGGTCATGCATGTCTTCGAAGATGTGCGCGGCGATGCCAGCATCGCGGACGTCAGTTCGCCGGCCCTGCAGGGCAGCTTTCGCCCGCATAACCAGCCAGTGCTCAATGCCGGCTACTCGCGCTCGGTCTTCTGGGTGCGCCTGGACCTGACCTACAGCCCCAGCGCCAATGGCGGTCCGCAGCCTTGGCTGCTGGAGCTGGCCTATCCGCCGCTCGATCACCTGGAGCTGTACCTGCCCGATGGCGCCGGTGGTTATCGTCTGGCGCAGCGCACCGGTGACGCCCTGCCGTTCTCCAGCCGGCAGATCAAGCAGAACAATTTCGTCTTCCAGCTGGACCTGCCGCCCGGCCAGGAGCGGCGCGTGTATCTGCGTATGGAGAGCCAGGGTTCGATGCAGGTGCCACTGGCCCTGTGGTCGTACCAGGCCTACCTGGAAGAACAGCCCACGCGCATCTACATCCTCGGCATCATCTATGGCGTGCTGCTGGTGATGCTGATCTACAACCTGTTCATCTTCCTCAGCGTGCGCGACACCAGTTACCTCTACTACATCCTCTACATCGCCTCGTTCGGCCTGTACCAGGTGTCGGTGAACGGTGCCGGCATCCAGTATTTCTGGCCGGACAGCCCCTGGTGGGCCAACGCCGCCACGCCCTTCCTGATCGGTTCGGCGGCGCTGTTTGGCTGCCAGTTCGCCCGCAGCTTCCTGCATACCGCCGAGCACAGCCCCTGGGCCGACCGCGCGCTGCGCCTGATGATGGCCGGTGGCGTGCTGGTGATGATCATGGCGCTGACCAGCAGTTATGCCACCGCGCTGCGCCTGGCTACCTTCCTCGCCCTGGCCTTTACCGTCGTGGTGTTCGGTTCCGGGGTGCTGGCCTGGCTGCGCGGCATGCGCGTGGCGCGCTATTTCATCTTCGCCTGGACGGCCTTCCTGGTCGGCGGTGCGGTCAACACCCTGATGGTGCTGGGTTACCTGCCCAACCTGTTCCTCACCATGTACGGCAGCCAGATCGGCTCGGCGCTGGAGGTGGGGCTGCTGTCGCTGGCCCTGGCCGACCGCATCAATGCCATGAAGGAAGAGCGCACGCGCATCCTGCAGGAGGCCGGACGCGAGCTGGAAACGCTGAACCGCGAGCTGGCCGACAGCAACCGGCTCAAGGACGAGTTCCTCGCCACCGTGACCCACGAGCTGCGTACGCCGATGAACGGGGTGATCGGCTCGCTGGAGCTGATGCAGACGGTGAAGATGGACGTCGAGCTGGAGCAGTACCAGAAGACTGCTGCCAGCTCGGCCCGCGACATGATGCGCATGGTCGGCGATATCCTCGCCCTCAACGAGCTGCAGGCCGGCAAGCTGTACCCGCGCCGCGAACCCTTCAGCCTGCGCGGTCTGGTCGATGGCCTGCGTGCACAGTACGGCCCGATGGCCACCGACAAGGGCCTGGAGTTCGTCGTCGAGCTGGAGGACAGCCTGCCCGACACCCTCGAAGGCGATGCCGCCAAGCTGGCGCAGAGCCTCGGTTATCTGCTCGACAACGCCATCAAGTTCACCCACCAGGGCCGCGTCAGCCTGCGTATCTCCGCCGCGGGGCCGCTGACGACCAGCATGCCGCTGCGCTTCGAGGTGGTCGACACCGGCATCGGCTTCGTCGTGCCGCAGGGCGGCAAACTGTACCAGCGCTTCCATCAGCTGGACGGCTCCCTGACCCGTCAGTACGGCGGCCTGGGCATCGGCCTGGCGATCTGCCGCCAGCTGGTCGAGTTGCTCGGCGGCAGCCTGCAGCATCAGTCGCGCCCGGGGCAGGGCAGCGCCTTTGCCATCACCCTGGAACTCAGTCAGCCGATCCAGCAGCGTGGCGGCGCCGCGCCGGTGCCGGTGCGGCGCGTGGGTGGCCTGGCGCAGCGTCGCCCCGAGCAGTGCACCGTGTTGATCGTCGAGGACAACGCGATCAATCAACTGGTCACCCGCGGCATGCTGCTCAAGCTCGGCTATCGGGTGCGCACCGCCGACAACGGCAGCGAAGCCCTGGAAATGCTGCGCAGCGAGCCCATCGACGCAGTGCTGCTGGACTGCCAGATGCCGGTGATGGATGGTTTCGCCACCTGCCGCGCACTGCGCCAGCTGCCGGGTTGTGCCGAGTTGCCGGTGCTGGCCATCACCGCCCACAGCCACAGCGGCGATCGCGAACGCTGCCTGGCCGCCGGCATGAGCGACTACCTGGCCAAGCCGGTGAAGTTCCTCGAGCTGCAGACGCTGCTGCATGACTGGGTGCTGTGCCAGCCGGCCAGCGCCTGACCCTCACCCGCAGGCGCGAGCCAGGCTCGCGCCTGCATGGCCCGCAGTGTTGCGCAGGGCGCTGCGAAATCCCCCGCTAACGGTCAAGCCGATTAGATAGAACCGCCATATTTGGCGGAAATACCCTTTCCATAAAGAAATGAACCGTGATTCACTATCGGTAATTACTGAATCCGGATTCACTTTATGAGCAACCAAGCTACTCGCCTCGACCGAGCCCAGGAACTGCGCGAACGCATTCTCGTCTGCGCCCACCAGCGGGTCAGTGAAGGTGGCTTCGCCAACCTGACCATGCAGGCCCTGGCCGAGGATGCCGGGATCGCCACCGGTAGCCTGTACCGCCACTTCAGCGGCAAGGGCGAGCTGGCGGCGGAAGTCTTCAGCAATGCCTGCCGTATCGAAGTGGACGCCCTGGCTGCCGTACTGCGCGGCGCGGGCAGTCCCGTCGAGCGTCTGGCCGCAGGGCTCGACCAGTTCGCCAGTCGTGCCTGGCACAGTCGGCGCCTGGCCTTCGCCCTGATCGCCGAACCGGTCGATCCGGAAGTCGACGAGCAACGCCTGCTGTATCGCGAGGCCTACGCCGAGCTGTTCATCGACCTGCTCGAGGAGGGCGTGCGCAGCGGCGTGTTCCGCGTGAGCCAGGTCAACCTGGTGGCCGCCTGCCTGGTCGGCGCCATCGCCGAGGCCTTGGTAGGCCCGCTTTCCCCTCCGGCTCGCGCCGCGCGCGAGGCCGGTCAGCCGGTGGTGGACCTGGCCACCGTCAGCCAATCCCTGATCACCTTTTGCCTGCGCGCCGTCGGCGCCCCGGAGTCCTGAGATGTCCCTGCACGAATTCGCCGAAACCCACGAAGTATTCAACCAGGTGCCCTCGCTGGATGGCGCCAACCTGTACCGGGTCGACCTGCCGCTGCAGGAATGGACGCGGCGCTTCGGTGGCGGCTGGGCTGAGGACAAACTGGATGCCTATGGCGCCTTGGCTGGCGGCCCGCTGATGCAGGCCGGCTTCCTCGCCAACGAGAACAAGCCGGTGTTCAAGAGCCACGATCGCTACGGCCACCGCGTCGATCTGGTGGAGTTTCACCCGGCCTACCACGAGCTGATGCGCATGGCCATCGAACACGGTATCCCTTCGCTGCCCTGGACCGACCCGCGTGAGGGCGCCCAGGTGGCCCGCGCCGCGCTGAACTACCTGCACAACCAGCCCGAGGCCGGCAATGCCTGCCCGCTGACCATGACCTACGCCGCCGTGCCGGCGCTCAAGCTGCAGCCGAACCTGGCCGAGATCTGGTTGCCGAAGATTCTCGCCACCGAGTACGACCCCCGCAACGTCGGCATCGAACACAAGGCCGGGGTCACCATCGGCATGGCCATGACCGAGAAGCAGGGCGGCACCGACGTGCGTGCCAACACCACCAAAGCCCATCCGCTCGGCATTCCCGGCCCGGGCCAGGCCTACGAGCTGGTCGGCCACAAGTGGTTCTGCTCGGCGCCGATGTGCGACGCCTTCCTGACCCTGGCCTACACCGACAAGGGCCTGAGCTGCTTCCTGCTGCCGCGCCATCGCCCGGACGGCACGCGCAACCAGTTCTATATCCAGCGCCTGAAGAACAAGCTGGGCAACTGGGCCAACGCCTCCAGCGAGGTGGAATTCCGTGGCGCCCTGGCCTGGATGGTCGGCGAGGAAGGCCGTGGCGTGCCGACCATCATCGAGATGGTCTCGCTGACCCGCTTCGACTGCATGATCGGCTCCAGCAGCCTGATGCGTCAGGCCCTGACCCAGGCCGCGCACCACTGCGCGCACCGCAAGGTCGGTGGCCGCGTGCTGGCCGAGCAGCCGCTGATGCAGAACGTGCTGGCCGATCTGGCGTTGGAAAGCGAGGCGGCGCTGGCCCTGACCATGCGCATGGGCAAGGCCCTGGACAACCCGCACGACGAGCAGGAGGACAAGTTCGCCCGTCTGGTCACCGCCATCGGCAAATACTGGATCTGCAAACGTGCGCCCGCGATGATCAACGAGGCCCAGGAGTGCATGGGCGGCGCCGGCTATGTCGAGGAAACCATCCTGCCGCGTCTGTACCGCGAGGCGCCGGTCAACTCGATCTGGGAAGGCTCGGGCAACGTGCAGTGCCTGGACGTGCTACGCGCGCTGTCCAAGGAGGCCGGCGTGCTCGATGCGCTGTTCGCCGAGTTGGGTGACGGCCACGGCGACGCCCGTCTAAAAGCTCACATCCAGCAGTTGCAGGCGAATTTCCGTGACACCGCCGATATCCAGTACCGCGCCCGCCAGCTCACCGAGGACGTAGCCGTGGCGCTGCAGGCCAAGCTGCTGCTGGAAGCCGGCAACGCCACTGTCTCCGACGCCTTTATCGCCAGTCGCCTGGGTGAAGGCGGTCGCGTCTACGGCACCCTGCCGCGTGGCGTGGATGTCGAAGCTCTGGTGGCGCGCAGTACGCCGCACCTGATCTGATTGCGCCGCCGCCAGCTGGGCTACGAGACTAAGGCTCCGCACCCTGTGCGGGGCCTCGGTCGTTTCAGGCCCGCTGTTGGCGTCGCCGATAAGCCAGGTAGACGAGCGCCAGCAGCGCGGCCAGCGCGCTCGGCCCGAGCAGGCAGCGATAGCCCCACTCCTGGTAGCCGAGGGCGCCGAGCAGGCCACCGCCGATAAAGCCGCCGATCAGGATCAGGTACAGCAGGATGCGCCGGCGGTCCGCCGGCTGCCCGCGCAGCTTCAGGCCGAGCATGATGCCGAGGTCGGTGAACAGCCCGGTGACGTGGGTGGTGCGTACCACGGCGCCGCTGTAGGTGCTGGTCATGGCGTTCTGCAGGCCGCAGGCGGCCGACGCCAGGAAATGGCCGAGATCGCTGCCGCGCTCCAGCATCAGCATCGCCAGCAGCAGGGCCAGGCTCTCGGTCAGCAGCGCCACACCGTAGCGCCGCCCGAGTTTGAGCGACTGGTTGCCGATGACGCAGCCGCTGACGGCGGCGCCAACCACGAAGCTCAGCAGAATCAGCAGCAGATGCAGCGCGCTGCCCAGTTCGCCCTGGGCCAGCTCCACGCCGAGCAGGCTGGAGCTGCCGGACAGGTGCGACACGCCCTGGTGGTTGAAGCCGAGCAGGGCGATGGCGTTGACGCTGCCGGCGATCAGGGCCAGGCAGAAGCCGCCGATCTCCACCCAGCGTGGCAGTTGATTGATCATGGCGCGACGCCCCCCGGTCGTCGTGGCTCCAGTTATGCCTGAATTGCCACGGCTGCGCCATGCACCCTTAGGAGAAGACCCGCCGCGCCAGCGGCAGCGCGCCCAGGGCGGCCACCACGAACAGGCTGGCCGCCAGGCATAGAGCCAGTGGCAGGCCTTGCGGGCCGAGGTTCATCAGCGCGCCGCTGAGCAACGGGCCGAGCAGGCTGCCGACGCCCCAGAGCATGCCGACGCAGGCGTTGGCGGTGACCAGCTCCGGGCCGCGAAAGCGCTGGCCGATCAGCACCAGCGCCAGGGTGTAGATGCCCCCGGCGGCCGCGCCGAGCAACACCAGGGCTGGCCACAGCACATCGCGCTGGCCGATCAGCCAGGGCAGGGCCAGGCCTAGGCCCAGGGTCACGACTCCGCAGGCCAGGTGCAGGGTGCGCCGGTCCATGCGGTCGGACAGCCAGCCCAGCGGCACCTGGAACAGCATGTCGCCGGCCAGGATCACGCTGGCCATCAGCGCCGCCACGCCCAGCGCGTAGCCATGCCCGCTGGCGTACACCGGGAAGAGCGAGAGCACCACGCTGTCGAAGAAGGCGAAGAACAGCACGCCGAGGCAGAGTGCCGGCGCCACGCGCACGAAGCCGAGCAGGGAGAAGCGCCGTGGCGCCTCTTCGGCCTCCTCCGGCCAATCTGCCGGCAGGCTGTGCCAGACCAGCGCCAGGGCCAGCAGATTGGCCGTCAGCACCAGCAGCACCGGCCAGGTGCTCTGCGCGCCGAACAGGCCGATCATCGCCGGGCCGGCCAGCTGGCAGCCGGTGAAGCAGGCGGCATACAGCGCCACGATCTGGCCGCGCTTGCGTTCGTCGCACAGCTCGTTGACCCAGGATTCGCCGAGTATCACCAGTACGCCCATACCCAGGCCCAGCAGCAGGCGGGTCGAGCCCAGCAGCGCCAGTGAGGGTTGCGCCAGCAGCAGAGCGGCGACGCCCAGCAGGCACAGGGCGAAGCAGGCCAGGTACAGCTGGCGGCCGTTGAAGCGCTTGCACAGGCGGTTCACCAGCAGCGCGGCGAGCATCATACCGGCGGCCGGCAGGGCGGACAGAAGGCCGATGGCCAGGCTGCCGGCACCTGTTTGGTGCAGGCGCAGGGCCACCAGCGGCAGGGTGGAGCCCATGGTCATGCCGACCACGGACACGGCGAAGATCAGCACGCCGAGCAGATAGCGGTTGTTCATTTTCTCTCCAGCCCGTTTGCGGCCCGGGCGCGGCCAAAAAGCGACGGATGCCCACGCACGCTGGCGGGGCGCGTAGGGGAGTCAGGGGCGTTGCGGCGCAGGGCCGCAGGACTCAGCGCTGAGCGGCTGGCGGAGAGAAGGTGAAGGCGAACAGCACGCTGCGCCGGCGCTTCAGTTTGCTGTCGGCCGGCCGGGTGCGCGCCAGCAGCTCGGGATCGGGCTGGACGGAGCAGGGCAGGTGGGAGAGCGACAGCATGGCGACGAGGCGTGGTTGGAAAGGGGCGCGCAGTCTATGGCGCGCTCTGGGCGGGGGTCAATGCGCCTCGGACGCCCGGTAACGGGCGCTGTCTTTTCTCCGGCGCTGCGGGTAAGGTTGCCGCCGATGGTTCCGCCACGCCCCGCGTGGCCGGATGAAAAGGGAACAGGGTGCGGCGCTCGTCGCCAATGCCCTGGCTGCCCCCGCAACTGTAAGCGGCGAACTGCGCCCACACGCCACTGGCCCCTCGGGCTGGGAAGGCGGGCGAAGTGCCAAGCCGCGAGCCAGGAGACCTGCCATCGCCAACGGGCCTATGCCCTCTCCCTCAATCCGGATCGTCGCGCGGTGGGCGCGGCCAAGGAACCCTTATGCACATCGAACCCGACGTCGTCACGGGCACCAAACTCTTCCTCAGCTATGCAACCGCCGCTGGCGCCCTCGGCCTTACCGCCAAGCTCGCCCGCGACAGCTTGCGCGACAATGGTGGCGCCACCGCCCTGGCCCTGCGCAGCCTGCTGACCACTGCCCTGGTGTTCTGCTTCTTCGAGGTACTGCCGCACCATCCGGTGGGCGTCTCGGAAGTTCATCTGATTCTCGGCTCGACCCTGCTGCTGCTGTTCGGCGCCGGCGCGACGGCCATCGGCCTGGCGGCCGGGTTGCTGCTGCAGGGCCTGTTCTTCGCCCAGTTCGATCTGCCGCAGTACGGCATGAACGTCACCACCCTGCTGGTGCCGCTGTGGGGCATCCATCTGCTAGCCAAGCGCATCATCCCGGCGCGCACGGCCTATGTGGATACCTCCTACAAGCAGGCCCTGGCGCTGTCCACCGCCTATCAGGGCGGCATCGTCGCCTGGGTGGCCTTCTGGGCTTTCTACGGCCACGGTTTCAGCAGCGAGAACCTGGCCTCGGTCGGTAGCTTCGGCCTGGCCTACATGAGCGTGATCCTGGTCGAGCCGCTGATCGACCTGGGCGTGCTGGCCGCCGCCAAGGCCCTGTCGCGCTTCAGCCAGGGCCCGCTGTTCAACGTGCGGCTGCATCAGCCGGCCTGAGCCCGTCTGCGCGCCAGATCGGGAAACCGCTCTGGCGCTATCCAAATGGCCAACGCCAACGCCAACGCCAACGCGTTTGCGCTTGGCCATATCTCCGGCCGTTTCACCAGGCCCGTCTTATCGCTCGCGGCACACCAGGGGCTGTTCTGGTGCTGGAGTGTGGGCGCTCAGCGCCGCTGCCAGGTCATCTTGCCGGTATTGCTCTCTGTCACCAGATACGGCTCGCTGAAGTGGTAACGCGCGGCTGGCCGGAACTCGCTGGCGCCTTGCAGCTGGACCAGCAGCAGGTCGCCGTCGCTGCGCCAGCGGCCGCGGTACTGCAGTTCGCCGGGGCGGTCATAGCTCCACTCGCTGCCACCGGCCACACTGCGTCGCCATTGCTCGATGCTGCCGTCGGCGCGAATGCGCAGGGTGGTGACGGTGGTCAGCGAGGCGAACTCCAGGCCGGTGCTGTTGGTCATCTGCTCGTAGATCCAGGTGCCGACCAGGGCCGGGTCCTGATTCGGGTCGGCGGGCGGTGGTGCGGGCGCGATCCGCTGGAACAGCGCCTCGCGCAGCAGGGCTTCACCACTGGCAGGGTCGCGCGCCGCCAGGCTGGCGTTGAGCATGCCGTCGGCATAGTTGGCGTTCATGTTGGCCAGGATCTGCCCTGAGGCAGGGTCGCTGATCTGCGCCTGCAGGAGCTGGCCATCGAAGGTTCCGCTGAGCTTGAGGCGCAGGTGCGGGCCTTCCAGGTACTCGCCCTGCACCTGTTGCTCCTGGCTGCGCAGGATCAGTTCGGTAGGCTGGTTGTCGAGGTTGGCCTGGTAGCGGCCATCCAGTTCGCCGGCCAGGGCTGGCGCGGCGATGAGCAGGCAGAGGATGAACAGGCGGCGCACAGCGACTCTCCACGGGCACGATAGTGAAAGCCTAGATCGCCTGTGCGCCCCTTGCCCGGTCGCAGCCGGCAAGGCAGTGCCTGAGGCTGGCAAGTCGGGTGTCGCAGGGCGCAAGATAGGGGCATAGCCCCAGCCAGGAAGCTGCCCGTGACTGCCATGCCGCATACCGATTTCGTTGTCGCCGCCACTGCCGAGGAAGCCGTCGAGCGCCTCGCCGAACTCCACCGCCAGGCTGTCGACGGCCTGAGCCTGGCGCTCAAGCGCTACCTCAAGGAACGTATCCAGCCGAGCGAGAGCGAGCGCGCGCTGTTCCGTTATCCCGAGCTGCGCCTGACCTACCACTGTCAGGGCGAAGTGCCGAGTACGGTGCGTGCCTACGCCAAAGTCCAGGTGCCGGGTACCTACCGCACCACGGTGACCCAGCCGCAGGCCTTTCGCGGTTACCTGCTGGACCAGCTGCGGCCGTTGATGGAGGACTTTTCGGTCACCGTCGAGGTTGGCTTCAGCCAGGAGAACATCCCTTACCCCTACGTGGTCGATCAGGGCGATGAGCTGGCCGGCTCCGGGGTCAGCGCGGCCGAGCTGGCGCGGGTCTTTCCCAGCACCGACCTGTCCGCCGCGACCGACTCGGTGGCCGACGGCCTGTATGGCTGGGGCGACAGCAGCGACCTGCCGCTGGCGCTGTTCGATGCGGCGCGCACCGATTTTTCGCTCAAGCGCATCCAGCACTACACCGGTAGCGACTGGCGCCACGTGCAGCCGTGGATCCTGCTGACCAACTACCACCGCTACGTCGACCAGTTCATCCGTCACGGCCTGGAGCAGCTGCGCGACAACCCGCGTTTCGTGCGCATGGTGCTGCCGGGCAACGTGATCATCGAGCGCGGCACCTCCGAGGACGACGCTCAGGCGGTGGCCGACGCGATAGTCTGGCATCGCTACCAGATGCCGGCCTATCACCTGATCAGCGCCGATGGACACGGCGTAACCCTGGTGAATATCGGCGTCGGCCCGTCCAACGCCAAGAACATCACCGACCACCTTGCCGTGCTGCGCCCGCACTGCTGGCTGATGATCGGCCACTGCGGCGGCCTGCGTCAGTCGCAGACCATCGGCGACTATGTGCTGGCCCACGCCTACATGCGCCGCGACGGCATTCTCGACCGGGTGCTGCCGCCGAACATCCCCATTCCGGCACTGGCCGAAGTGCAGCAGGCCCTGCAGGAAGCGGCCGCACAGGTCACCGGCGAGCGCGGCGAAACCCTGAAGAAGCGTCTGCGTACCGGCACCGTGCTGACCTACGACGACCGCAACTGGGAGCTGCACTGGGCCCATGAGCGGCCGCTGATCAACCTCTCCCGCGCGGTGGCGGTGGACATGGAGAGCGGCACCATCGCCGCCCAGGGCTATCGCCTGCGGGTGCCCTACGGCACCTTGCTGTGCGTGTCGGACAAGCCCCTGCACAGCGAGATCAAACTGCCCGGCTCGGCCACCGGCTTCTATCAGCGCGCGGTCAGCCAGCACCTGGCCATCGGCATCAGCGCCCTCGACCTGCTGCGCTGCCAGCTCGACTCGCTGCACTCGCGCAAGCTGCGCAGTTTCGACGAGCCGCCGTTCCGCTGAGGCGCTTTGTGCCCCGGCGCACAGGATGATGCGTTCGGGCGGCGGCGGGGCGCGCAGTGGGTTAGGCTGCGCTCCCTGTACGCATGACAAGGAGTGTCGTATTCATGGACCAGGCTCAGGTTCTTCTCGCCGGCTTGTGGGAGCCCTTCAGTTTTCTCTCGCTGTTCGGCTACAGCTGCCTCGGTCTGCTGCTCGGCCTGGTGGTCGGCCTGCTGCTGACGCTACAGCTGCAACGGCGAGGCTGGCTGGCGCGTCGCAAGCGCTGGCATCATTGGCTGCTGAAACTGTACTTCCTGCTGCTGCCGGCCTGTGGTGCGCTCCTCGGCGTGCAGGCCGGCCTGCTCTATGGCGGGCAGCAACAGGTGCATCGCCACCTGGATAGCTATGCCCCGCTGGTGCAGTCGGTCGCAGATGCCGTGTGGCAGGACTTTTCCACCTACCTGCAGGCGCAGGATCAGCAGGCCCTGGGCCGTGAACTGCAGAACACCAGCGTGCAGGCGTTGCTCAACCACCTGGCTGCGCAGTACCTGCAGGCGCAGATTCTGGCGCGTGCACCGCAGTTGGACGAGGCTTCTCTGGCCGAGCGCGTCGGCATCCGCTTGTTCGACTATCTGCAGGCCAGCCTATTGGGTGAGCTGGTGCGAGAGACGGCCGTGGAGCAGGCCAACAAATACACGAAAGTGGATCGGCAGGTCGTGCTCGACGTGCTCGATGCGCGTGTCGAGCAGCTGTTTCAGGCCGACTTTCTGCTGGGGCTGCTCAAGCGTCAGCTGGCCCAGGTGTTGAAGCCTTTCTACCTGACCTTGCTGATGCTGTTCGGGCTGCTGCTGGCGCTGGTCGGCGTCGAAATGGGGCTGTCGCGCTGGTTGCGCCAGTGGCCTGGTCAGGCGCAGGTGCCCGAGCTCTCAGCCCAGGCGCAAGTGCAGTAGCGGGAAGGGCTTGTCGGCGCCGTCCAGCGGCGAGCGGCCGATCTGCACGAAGCCCTGGCTGAGGTAGAAGGCCACGGCGCCCGGGTTCTGTTCGTTGACGTCGACCAGGCGCGCACCTTCGCGCTCGATGGCGTAGTGCAGCAGCGTCTTGCCGATACCCTGGCCGTGCTGCTGAGGGTCGACGAAGAGCATTTCCAGGCGATCCTCGGCGGTGCCGAGAAAACCCATCACCCGCCCGGCGCTATCGCGCAGGCACGTCAGCTTGACCAGGCGAAAATACTCCTCGCGCAGCATGCGTTTGTAGAACTGGATGTCCGCTTCGGCGAGGAAGTGGTGAGTGGCGCGCACCGCCGCCTCCCAGACTTCCAGCAGGCGGGGCATGTCGGCGGCAAGCGGTTGGTCGATGCAGTAGCGCATGGCGGAAACGTGCGAGGGAGGCGGGCCGATCATGCGACTGATCGGCCCGTTTTGTCACTGGCTGGCGTCGAGCACCACGCGATAGCGCGCCTTGCCGGCGCGCAGGTGATCGAGCGCTGCATTCACCTGGCTCATGGGGAATTGCTCCACCTGCGGCAGGATCTGGTGGCGGGCGCAGAACTCCAGCATGGTTTTCATGCTGGCTGGCGAGCCGACCGGCGAGCCGGACAGGCTCTTCTGCTGCGGGATCAGGCTGAACACATGGGTGGGGATCGCGCTCGGCACGATGCCGACGAAGTGCAAGCGGCCCTTGCCGCGCAGGGTGGCGAGCAGGGCGTTCCAGTCCAGGTCGGCGCTGGCGGTGACCAGCAGGAAGTCCAGGGTGCCGGCGATGGCCTTCATTGCCGCGCTGTCGGTGGAGGCCACCACCTTGTGCGCGCCCAGGCGCTTGGCCTCGTCCTGCTTGCTCAGCGAGGAGGTGAAGGCGGTGACCTCACAGCCCCAGGCGTTGAGAAAACGCAGGGCCAGGTGGCCGAGGCCGCCGATGCCGACCACGCCGACGCGGTCGGTGGGTTTGATGTCGAATTCCAGCAACGGGCTGAACACCGTGGAGCCGGCACAGAACAGCGGGCCGACCAGCGCCGGGTCGAGGCCTTCCGGCAGTGGCACGGCCCAGGCCCAGTGCGAGCGCAGGCGATCGGCGAAGCCGCCATGGCTGCCGACTATGGTCGGTTTCACCGTGCGACAGAGGTTGTGCGAGCCTTCCATGCACGAGCCGCAGTGCATGCAGCTGCCTTTGTACCAGCCGATGCCGACGCGCTGGCCGAGCTTGAGGCCGCGCGCCTGTTCACCCACCCGCACCACGGTGCCGACCACTTCATGGCCGGGAATGAAGGGGTAGCGCGCATTGCCCCATTCGTTGTCGATCATTGACTGGTCGGAGTGGCAGATACCGCAGTACTCAACAGCCACCTCGACTTCTTCGGCGCCCAGCGGGCCCGGGTCGTAGCTGAAGCGCTCCAGCGGCGCGCCGGCTGCGGTGGCGGCCCAGCCGGTGAAGGTGGCGAGTTCGTTGCTCATGACGCGTCCTCGTGACTGATGATTCGACCCGAGCAGCTTAGCTGTACCGGCAGGCTCTGCGTGCATCATCAGCGCTGCTGATAGTGCTCGGTTAAACTGGCGCCTTCGCACCGCTCACTGGTCTGTTTATGCCGCGTCCTCCTCGCCCTTCCGCTCCCCGTCGTCCCGCCCTGCGCCGCGTGGCCAAGGCGCCGCCGGCCGAGCCGCGACTGATCATGCTGAACAAGCCGTTCGACGTGCTCACCCAGTTCAACGACGAGCAGGGCCGCGCCACCCTCAAGGACTTCGTCGCCGTCCCCGGCGTCTATCCGGCCGGGCGCCTCGATCGCGACAGCGAGGGCCTGCTGCTGCTGACCAACGATGGTCGCCTGCAGGCGCAGATCGCCGACCCCAAGCACAAGTTGGCCAAAACCTACTGGGTGCAGGTGGAGGGCGAGCCGAGCGAGGAACAGCTGCGTCAGCTGCGCGAGGGTGTGCAGCTCAACGATGGTCCGACCCTGCCGGCCGAGGCGCGCCAGCTGGAAGAGCCGCAACTGTGGGAGAGGAATCCGCCGGTGCGTTTTCGCAAGAGCGTGCCGACCGCCTGGCTCGAGCTGGTGATCCGCGAGGGTCGCAACCGCCAGGTGCGGCGCATGACTGCCGCCGTGGGCCTGCCGACCCTGCGCCTGGTGCGGGTGCGTATCGGGCCATGGAGCCTGGAGGGACTGCAGCCGGGGCAGTGGCGCGATCTGCCGCCGCAGCTGTAGCGGCTAGCCGCTGTAGGAGGGGCCTTGGCCGCGACGGCAACTCTGCATTCGGGCTACGGGTTCGATCAGCCGTGGATGCCGCGCGAGACTTCGATGATGTAGGTGATGATCGGCTTGGCCAGGAAGGCGAACAGGCACAGGCCCAGGCCGAGGAACAGGATGGCGGTGCCGAGGCGGCCGGCTTTGGACTTCTTCGCCAGGTCCCAGATGATGAAGAACATGAAGATCATCAGGCCGCCGACCAGGACGTACATCATCAGGTTTTCGAACTGTTCGGTTTCCATCGGGGACCTCGGCGGGCGCTAGCAGACAACGGGGCGGCGATTATACGCAACCCGGCCCGCCAGGCGGCACACGCCGGTCGGCCCTGCGGCGATCAGCCGCGCAGGTGCTCCAGCGGCAGCTCGGTGCTGGACAGCACCTGGTTGAGCACGAAGCTGGAGCGCACGCTGGTCACGCCCTCGATGCGGGTCAGCTGGCCGAGGAGGAATTTCTGGTAGTGGTCCATGTCCGGCACCACCACCTTGAGCTGGTAGTCGGCGTCCATCCCGGTCACCAGGCTGCACTCCAGTACCTCGGGGCACTGGCGGATCACCGCCTGGAAGTGCTCGAAGCGCTCCGGAGTGTGACGGTCCATGCCGATCAGGACGAAGGCGGTCAGGCTCAGGCCGAGCTTCTTGCTGTCCAGCAGCGCTACCTGGCGGGCGATGTAGCCGTCGTCCTCCAGTTGCTTGACCCTGCGCGAGCAGGGCGAGGGCGACAGGCCGATGCGCTCGGCCAGCTCCTGGTTGGAGATGCGCGCATCGCGCTGCAGCTCGGCGAGAATACGCAGGTCATAGCGATCAAGCTTGTTCATGGAAGAGTCTTTTTCTTTATTGATTGCGCAGATGACTTTAACAGGGGTGAAAAATTGCGCAAGTAGCGTTCAGGTGAGCAATATTCGCAATCCTGTGCCGGCGCTGCGCCGTTAAGCTTTCTATCAGTTTCAAGGCCCGGACGTTGATGTCCACCCGCCACGCCCAATCAGGTGTCGCGGCGCCGGCGGTCCTACCGGATCGCGCAGGCACCCGGGTCCGCACTGCCCAACCAGGCGGGCGAGGAAAGAAGCGGCGACACAATTGCGCGCGACGGACATGAAAAAGGGGAGGCCTCGAGCCTCCCCTTTTTCTTGCCTGCGATTCAGGCCAGGCCGCTGAGCTTGGCTAGCCACCAGGCCAGGATGACCAACTGTACCAGCCAGCCGGCGAAGCGCAGCCAGACGAACAGGGGGCTGGTGCTGATCAGGTGCATCAGTGACTGGAACACGCGCGCGCCCAGCAGCACGCAGGCCAGCGGGTCGGTCACCGCGGTGAGGCCTGCCTGCATCGCATAGAGCAGCACAGCGGCCTGCATCGGCAGGTTTTCCAGGCTGTTGGCATGGGCACGGACCAGGCGCTGGCCGAAGGCGCCCGGGGTATTGCTGCCGTCGGGGGCGAAGGCGTTGACCTGCATGCGCCCGCTGAGCACCAGCAGGCCGCGCTGGTTGAGCAGCAGCAGGGCGAGAAACAGGGTCCAGGCGACCAGCCCGAGCAGGGCGATGGCGGAGGGGGAGAGGGACATGGCGGCTCCTTGTGCTTGTTGTTATGTGGGCGAAGCGGCGCCAGCTTAGAGGTTTTAGAGTAAATGCTCTAGTCGCTTCGCCATTCCGGAAGACCGTCGCCGGCAGTGACGAGTTGCTTGCGCCAATGCCCGGGTGAGCAGCCGTTCCAACGCACGAAAGCCCGCGAGAAGCTGGCCGCATCGGCATAGCCCAGGCGCTGGGCGATGTTGCCGAGATCCAGCGGCGAGTCGAGCAGCAGACGCTCGGCCAGGCGTCTTTTGATCTGCTCGTTGAGTTGTTGGAAGGAGTGGCCCTCGGCAGCCAGACGCCGATGCAGGGTGCGCTCGGAAAGGCTCAGGCGCTCGGCCACGGTGCGGCCGGCGAGCAGCGTGGCCGAGTCGCGGATCAGCACCTGCTGCACCTGGCGCGCGGTGGGCGGCGTGACCAGGTCGTGGGCAATCTCCAGGCACAGGCGTTCGCACAGCTGCTCGCCTTCGAGCTGGGCGCTGATATGCGCCTGCGGCAGCTTGAGCTGCAACTCGGTGTTGGCGAACAGGATGCCGTCGCGCGTTGCGCCGAAGCGCACCGGGTAGGGGAAGTCGCGTTGCAAGGCAGCCAGGTCATCCGGCGCTTCGGCTGTCATCTCTATCGCCAGCGGCGTGGCCGGGCGCTGCAGCAGTTCGGCGCTCACGCTCAGGCAGCCGGCCAGGCCGCGCTCGATCACGAAGCAACGCGCGTCCTGGGGCAGCACGCTGGCATCGAACAGCAGCCAGGTGCCGCGGCGTTCCGTCTCGATGCGCGCCGGGCACAGGGTCAGGGCCAGCAGCTGGTAGCGGCGGAAGGCGGCGAAGGCCTCGTCCAGGGTGCGGCTGGCCAGCATGGTGAAGCCGAGCAGGCCCAGGGAGGTCAGGTGATAGCGCTGGCCGGCGACGAAGCCCAGACCGGGGCGCCCGGCGTGCTCGATCAGGTTGCGAATCACCGCCAGCTCCTGCCAGGCCTCGATCTGCGCATTGGCCTGCTGCAGCGCCTCGCTGGCGATGGCGCTGCCGATCAGGCAGGCCGAGGCGTCCACGCCCTCGCTGCGAGCTACGTCCAACAGGTAGCGCACGCCGGTCAGCGGGCGGCTCTGGCGCCAGTTCATCGAGCGGCCTCCTTTGGCAGTGATTATCAATTTGTGGCAGTCATTATCATGGATTGGCCAGCGGGAGCGTCGCATGCTGGGGCCACTCCAACAACAAGAGCGTTCCGGTCATGAATGAATTCATCTACGCCCTGCCCAGCCACAACCGTGCCGCCGACTACCGGCATTTCCGCGTGACGCCGACCACCGGCGCCATTGGTGCGGATGTCGAGGACCTCGACCTGACCCGTCTGAACGAGGAGGGCTTCGCCGAACTGCGCCAGGCCCTGCTGGCGCACAAGGTGATCTTCATCCGCGAACAGAACCTAAGTCCCGCCGATCTGGAACGGGTCACCCAGCAGCTCGGCGAATTCGGCCGCGAACCCTATGTGCAGACCATGGCCGAGCATCCGCACGTGGTGCATGTGGTCAAGGAAGCCAACGAGAAGACGCCTTTCGTCTTCGGCGGCGCCTGGCATACCGACTGGACCTTCCAGGAACGACCGCCGGCGTTCACTCTGCTCTACGGCCACGACATTCCGCCATACGGCGGCGACACCTGCTACGCCAACCTGGCGTTGGCCTACGAGTGGCTGTCGCCGGGCATGCAGGCGCTGCTGGAGAACCTCGACGCGGTGCACAGCCCGGAGCGCGCCTATGGCGTCGGCGCCAACCACAATGCGCTGCTGGAGAACATGGCGATCAACTTCGGCAAGGACACCGCGGCAGACACCCGCGCGCATCCGCTGGTGATCCGCCACCCGGAGACCGGCAAGAAGGTGCTGTTCATCAATCCGGCCTACACCAGCGGCATCAAGGGCCTGCGTGCGGAAGAGGCCAAGCCGCTGCTCGACTACCTGTTCAACCTGGTGACCACCCCGGCTTTCACCTGCCGCATGCGCTGGCGCCAGGGCACCCTGGCGATCTGGGACAACCGCAGCACCTGGCACCTGCCGATTGCCGACTACCACGGCATGCGCCGCGAGATGTTCCGCACCACTGTGGTCGGCGAGGTACCGAGCCGATGAGCCTGCACACGCCTATCCGCGATACGCGCCTGCTGGACGCCGCCAATGCCCTGGCCACGGCACGCCGTCAGTGCCAGCCCGGGCCGCGGGTCAGCGAGGCTTTCGCCCTGGCCAGTCTGAATGAGGCCTATGCAGTGCAGATCGCTGGTCTGCAACAGTCCCTGACCCAGGGCCGTCGTCTGAGCGGCGCCAAGGCCGGGCTGACCTCGGCGGCGTTGCGCGCCGCGCTCAAGGTCGAGGAGCCGCTGTACGGCTGGCTGCTGGCCGACAGCGCCTGCCAGTCGGGCGCGAGCATCGCCTGGGAGTCTCTGCTGCAGCCCAAGGTGGAAGTCGAACTGGCGCTGCTGCTGAGTGCGGATCTACCCGCTGGCGAGATCAGCCGCGAGCAGCTGCTGGCCAGTATTGCCGGCGTGGTGCCGGCGCTGGAAATCAACGACTCGGCCATCGAAGGCTGGCAGCTGACCCTGCTCGATGCGGTCGCCGACAACCTGTCCTCCGGGCTCTATGTGCTGGGCGAGCCGGTGGTGCCGCTGGCGCAGCTGCAGGGCCAGGCGCTGGTTGCCACGCTGCTGTGCAACGGTCAACCGCTGCGCGCGGACGTGACCATAGTGCTGGACGAGGTGCTGACCACGGCCCTGTGGCTGGCGCGCAAGATGGCCTCGCTGGGCCGGCCGCTGCGCGCCGGTGACGTGCTGCTGACCGGGGCACAGGCGCCGATTGCCGAGGTGGCCAGAGGTGACCGGCTGTCTCTGCAGGTGACAGGCTTGGGCGAGGTGAACTGCGCGTTCGCCTGAGCAGTGCGTCGTCAGTGCTGCAGCAGCTCGACCGGGTCGGCATGCACCAGCACTTCGGCGCGCGGGTAGGCGTCGTGGATGGCCTGCTCGACCGCCTCGCAGCGCTGGTGGGCCTCGCTGAGGCTGAGTTCGCCGGGTAGCTCCAGGTGCAGCTGGACGAACCAGCGGGTGCCGGAGATACGCGTGCGCAGGTCGTGGGCGCCAAGTACGCCGGGCACCGCGCAGGCCAGCTCGTGCATGCGCTCGTTGACGTCCGGTGGCAGGGCCTCGTCCATCAGCACCGCCACCGCTTCACGCACGATGCTGATCGCGCTCCACAGGATGTAGACGGCGATCCCCAAGCCAAACAGTGGGTCCAGTCGGTGCCAGCCGAAGGCGGCCAGCACCAGGGCCAGCAGGATGCTGCTGTTGAGCAGCAGGTCCGAGCGGTAGTGCAGGGAGTCGGCGCGAATCGCCGTGGAGCCGGTCTCGCGGATGACGTGGTGCTGGAACAGCAGCAGGGCGACCGTCATCGCCAGCGACAGCAGCATCACCGCGATACCCAGTGCCTGCGCGCCCAGCGGTTGTGGGTGTTGCAGGCGCTCGACAGCCTGTAGTGCCACCAGCACCGCGCTGGCCCCGACGAACAGGGCCTGGGCCAGGCCGGCCAGGGCTTCGGCCTTGCCATGGCCGTAGCGGTGGTCCTCGTCAGCCGGGCGCAGCGCGTAGTGCACGGCGATCAGGTTGAGCAGCGAGGCGGCGCCGTCGAGCAGCGAGTCGGTGAGGCCGGCCAGCAGGCTGACCGAACCACTCAGCCACCAAGCCACGGCCTTGGCCAGGGCCAGCAGCAGGGCGGTGGCCAGCGCCGCCGAGGTGGCCTGGCGCATCAGGCGGGCATGCTTGGGTGAGGCGGTCATGGTAGTTCTGGCAGGGCGTAGATGTAGTCGAGCTTCGGCGCCGGACGACCCAGTGCCGTCAGCGCCGCGGTGATCTGGCCACGGTGATGGGTACCGTGGTTGACCAGGTGGCTGACGATATCCAGCAACGGCCACTGGAACGGCTCGCCGGCCATGTTGCGGTAGCTGATCGGAGCCAGCAGTTCGACATCCGTGAGCCCGTCGAGCTGGTTGCGCCAGGCGGCGACGCCGACTTCCAGGTAGTCCTCGAACGCCGTGCGTTCGCTCACCGCCTCGGCATCCAGCTTGGCGAAGGGCTGCGGCTCATCGCGCACCCGCGCCAGCCAGATGCGGTCGACCACTGCCAGATGGTTGAGGGTGCCGTGGATGCTGTCGAAGAACAGCCCGCAAGGGGCGCGGTACTGCTCTTCGGTCAAAGGCTGCAGCTCGCCGAGCAAGCGGGCATAGGCCCAGCCGTGGTAGGCCAGCAGGCGTTGCAGGTGGGCGGCGAGCGGATGTGGCATCAGGCCTCCGTGCGCAGGCCGAGGGCGGCCAGTTGCTCGATGCCGCCACTGTGCTGGATCAGGCGCGGGTCGTCCAGCGGCAGGTCGCGGCCCAGTTCGCGGTGCAGGATGGCCTTGAGTCGAGCCTGGTCGATCTGGCCATCGGCACCGATGGCTTCTTGCAGTACTTCGGGTGCCAGGCTGTATTTGCCGTCCGGCAGGTAGATGGCTCCGGTGGCGAAGTCGATGCCGAAGGCGATCAGGCCGGGGATGACGAAGAACAGGATGCCGATGGCATCCATGCCGACCACGGCGATGTCGACCTTGCCGTCGATCTGGCCGCGGCGTTCCGGGTACAGGATGGTGCCGCAGGCTGTCAGCTGGGCAATCAGGGTCAGAGCGAGAACACCACCGGTAACACGGGAAAACGTGCGCATATGCACCTCCTGACAATGGGGGCGGCACTATATCAAGCCGCTGTTGCAGTTGGATGCCGACGAACGGTGTCGGTTCATACTTATAATCGCCGGCCCATTTGGAGATTGCATGAACCGCCTGCCCATCGACGACGTCTTGCCTGCCCTGCGCACCGCCCTGGCCGAGCGCCACGAGGCCGTGCTGGAGGCGCCGCCCGGCGCCGGCAAGACCACCCGCGTACCCCTGGCCCTGCTGGGCGAACCCTGGCTGGCCGGGCAATCCATCCTGATGCTGGAGCCGCGTCGTCTGGCCGCCCGCGCCGCCGCCGAGCGCCTGGCCAGCGAGCTGGGTGAGAAAGTCGGTGAGACGGTGGGCTATCGCATCCGTCTGGACAGCAAGGTCGGGCCCAATACCCGTATCGAGGTGGTCACCGAAGGCATCCTCGCCCGCCGCCTGCAGGATGACCCGGCGTTGGAGGGCGTCGGCCTGGTCATCTTCGATGAATTTCATGAAAGGAGCCTGGACGCGGACCTGGCCCTGGCACTGTGCCTCAACGGCCGCGAGCTGCTGCGCGACGAGCCGCCGCTCAAGGTGCTGTTGATGTCGGCTACGCTGGAGGGCGAACGCCTCTCCGCGCTGCTCGACGCTGCGCCGGTGGTGTCCAGCGAAGGACGCATGCATCCGGTGGCGATGCGCTGGGGCGCGCCCTGGCAGCCGGGTGAGCGCATCGAGCAGAGGGTCGTGCAGACCGTGCTGCAGGCGCTGGCCGACGAGCCAGGCAGTCTGCTGGTGTTTCTGCCCGGCCAGGCGGAGATCCGCCGCGTGCATGAACAACTGCAGGAAAGCCTGGGCCAGCGTCCCGAAGTGCTGCTCTGCCCGCTGCACGGCGAGCTGGAACTGAATGCCCAGCGCGCCGCCATCGAACCGGCGCCGGCCGGCATGCGCAAGGTGGTGCTGGCCACCAACATCGCCGAAACCAGCCTGACCATCGACGGCGTGCGCGTGGTGGTGGACGCCGGCCTGGCGCGGGTGCCGCGCTTCGACCCGGCCAGCGGCATGACCCGCCTGGATACCCAGCGCATCTCCCGCGCCTCGGCCACCCAGCGCGCCGGCCGC
>NZ_LSOF01000002.1 GCF_001592875.1 Pseudomonas sp. BMS12
CCCGTCGAAGTTGCCGGACACTTCGAGGCCAGCCAGCAGCACGTCGGGCGCCTGCCGCGGCGCCGCGGCCTGCAGCTGGCGCGCCAGGCTGCGCGCCTCGTCAGCGCCCTGGGTACAGAGCAGGGCGAACCGCTTGAGGATGTTTTCCGACTGCAGCCGGCAGCCATCGACGAAGGCGTCGAACGTGGCCTCGGCCATGGCGAACGGCCAATCGGGGCCGGCGACGAAACAGGGATTGCTGGCCAGGGTCAGCAGGCCGCGGCAGCGTTCGCCGCGCAGCGCCGCCAGTTCGCTGGCGAGCATGCCGCCGAGCGACCAGCCACCCAGCCAGGTGTCGGCGGGCAGGCGCTCGTCCAGCTCCAGCAGCCAGTCGCGCGGCTCGCCGCGGGTCAGCTCCGGCAGCGGTTCGATCTCCACCTTGAGCGCCGGATCAAGTCCGCGCAGGGCCTCGGCCAGTACCTCCAGCGGCAGGCTACCGAGGCCCCAGCCGGGCAGCAGGATTAGATGGTCACGCATCGCCATTCACCATCGGCCAGCATTCGGCCAAGGCAGCGAGCAGGCGCTCCAGCTGCGCCTCGCTGTGGGTGGCGGAGAGCGTCACCCGCAGGCGTGCGCTGCCGGCCGGTACGGTCGGCGGGCGGATGGCGCCGACCAGCAGGCCGCGCGCCTTGAGCAGCGCAGAGAGCTGCAGGGCGCGGGCACTGTCGCCGACCAGGATCGGCTGGATCGGCGTCGGACTGTCCATCAGGCTCAGGCCGATCTCGGCGGCACCCTGGCGGAAGCGTGCAATCAGTTGGTTCAGGTGCTCGCGACGCCAGCCCTCGGTGCGCAGCAGCTGCAGGCTCTTCAGCGTGGCGCAGGCCACCGCCGGTGGCTGGCTGGTGGTGTAGATATAGGGACGGGCGAACTGGATCAGGGTTTCGATCAGCTCCTCGCTGCCGGCGACGAAGGCGCCGGCGGTGCCGAAGGCCTTGCCCAGGGTACCGACCAGCACCTGCACATCGTCCAGGCCCAAGCCGAAGTGCTCGACGATGCCGCCGCCCGTGGCACCCAGCGGGCCGAAACCATGGGCGTCATCGACCATCACCCAGGTGTCTTTCCTGCGCGCCTCGGCACACAGCGCCGGCAGGTCGGCCAGGTCGCCGTCCATGCTGAACACGCCGTCGGTGACCACCAGGGTATTGCCCGTGGCTTTCTCCAGGCGGCTGGCCAGGCTGGCTGCATCGTTGTGCAGGTAGCGCGAGAAGCGCGCGCCGGACAGCAGCCCGGCGTCCAGCAGCGAGGCATGATTGATACGGTCTTCCAGCACCGTATCGCCCTGCCCGACCAGCGCCGTGACTGCCGCCAGGTTGGCCATGTAGCCGGTGGAAAACAGCAACGCGCGCGGGCGCCCGGTGAACTCGGCCAGCGCCTCCTCCAGCTCGTGGTGCGGGGTGCTGTGGCCGATCACCAGGTGCGAGGCGCCGCCACCGACGCCCCATCTTTCCGCGCCGTGGCGCATGGCGGCGATCACCTCGGGATGGTTGGCCAGGCCCAGGTAGTCGTTGGAACAGAAGGCCAGCAGCGTCTGGCCGTCGACCTGTACCTCCGGGCCCTGCGGGCTGGCCAGCAACGGGCGCTGGCGGAACAGATCGGCAGCCTGGCGCTCGGCGAGGCGGGAAGCGAGATCGAAAGACATGAGCAACCTTGATGGCCGTGGGAGCGATTGCGCGGCATTGCGCTGGGCGGCACCCTCGCCTCAACCGCGATGCTGTCTGGTCATCGCGGCTAAAGCCGCTCCCACAAAAGCGTTAGCGTCAGACGGCGGCGTCGTAGAACAGCTGCGAGTCGCGCTGCTCGACCAGGGCCTGCTCGATGGCGGCCTGGTGCACCTCGTCGGCGTGTTCTTCACGCTCCTCCGGCTTGATGCCGAGGCGGGCGAACAGCTGCATGTCCTTGTCTGCCTGCGGGTTGGCGGTGGTCAGCAGCTTCTCGCCGTAGAAGATCGAGTTGGCGCCGGCCATGAAGGCCAGGGCCTGCATCTGCTCGTTCATCTGCTCGCGGCCGGCGGACAGGCGCACATGCGACTTCGGCATCATGATCCGCGCCACGGCCAGGGTGCGGATGAAGTCGAACGGATCGACGTCCTTCTCCTCGGCCAGCGGCGTGCCCTTCACCTTCACCAGCATGTTGATCGGCACCGACTCCGGATGCTCGGGCAGGTTGGCCAGCTGGATCAGCAGGCCGGCACGGTCGTCGATCGACTCGCCCATGCCGAGGATGCCACCGGAGCAGATCTTCATCCCCGCCTCGCGCACATAGGCCAGGGTCTGCAGGCGCTCGCTGTAGGTGCGGGTGGTGATGATGTTGCCGTAGAACTCCGGCGAGGTATCGAGGTTGTGGTTGTAGTAGTCGAGGCCGGCTTCGGCGAGCGCCTTGGTCTGCTCCTGATCGAGCTTGCCCAGGGTCATGCAGGTTTCCAGGCCGAGCTTCTTCACGCCCTCGACCATCTTCAGCACGTAGGGCATGTCCTTGGCGGACGGGTGCTTCCACGCCGCGCCCATGCAGAAGCGCGTGGAGCCGATGGCCTTGGCCTCGGCGGCCGCCTCCAGCACCTTCTGCACTTCCATCAGTTTTTCTTTGTCGAGGCCGGTGTTGTAGTGGCCGGACTGCGGGCAATACTTGCAGTCTTCCGGGCAGGCGCCGGTCTTGATCGACAGCAGGGTGGAAACCTGCACGCGGTTCGGGTCGAAATGCGCGCGGTGCACGGTCTGCGCCTGGAACAGCAGGTCATTGAACGGCTGCTCGAACAGCGCCCTGACCTCGGCGAGGGACCAATCGTGACGGGTGACGGAAGCGGTACTGGCGCTCATCGGGGTAATCCTTGTTCTAGGCTGTGCAACACGGCTGCCGGCATCGTCAAGGGAAGGACCATGCACTGTCAACCATCGCGCGATAACTCGGTTTACAAGTGGACAAAAAACAAACAGCCGTGCCTGATCTGTGACGAGCAGAGCGACACCGGCGAGGCCCTGTGCAGCGCCTGCGAAGCCGAGCTGCCGTGGCTGAGCGGACACTGCAGCACCTGCGCCCTGCCCTTGCCGAGCGAAGGCCTGCTCTGCGGCCAGTGCCAGAAACGCCCACCGAGCTTCGCCCGGGTGGAGGTGCCGTGGCGCTATGCCTTCCCGGTCGACAGCCTGATCACTCGCTTCAAGCATCAGCAACAATGGCCCATGGGACGCCTGCTCGGTGCCTTGTTGTCACATCATCTGCAACACGCCTTCGCCGAAGGCCTGCCGCGCCCGGACCTGCTGCTGCCGGTGCCGCTGGGGCGCAAGCGTCTGCGCCAGCGCGGCTTCAACCAGGCCGGCATGCTCGCCGGCTGGCTTGCCCGCAGTTTGCAGTTGCCCCTGCAGGAACACTGGCTGCTGCGCCCGCGTGAAGGCGCGCACCAGCAGGAACTGGACGCCGCCGCGCGCAAGCGCAACCTGCGTCAGGCCTTCGCCCTGCACGATCGCGCGCAGGTGGCCGGGCGGCACATAGCGCTGGTCGACGATGTGCTGACCACCGGCGCCACCGCCGAGGCCATCGCGCGCCTGTTGTTGCGAGCAGGGGCAACCCGGGTGGACATCTATTGTCTGGCCCGTACGCCAAAACCCGGAGACTGAACCCCCGACGCACAGACGAGAGGGCTACACTGGGCGCCCTGAATGGAGCACCCCATGAGCCACCCCTTCGCCACCTTGACACCCGACCTGGTCCTCGACGCCGTGGAGAGCATCGGCTACCTCAGCGACGCCCGCGTGCTGGCGCTGAACAGCTACGAGAACCGCGTCTACCAGGTCGGCATAGAGGATGAGCAACCGCTAATCGCCAAGTTCTACCGCCCCGACCGCTGGAGTGACGAGGCGATCCGCGAGGAGCACAGCTTCAGCCAGGAGCTGGCCGAGTGCGACGTACCGGTAGTCGCGCCACTGCAGCGCGATGGCGAGAGCCTGTTCGAGCACGCCGGCTTCCGCTTTGCCCTATTCCCGCGCCGCGGCGGCCGCGCGCCTGAGCCGGGCAACCTCGACCAGCTGTACCGCCTCGGCCAGTTGCTCGGCCGCTTGCACGGCGTGGGTGCCAGCCGGCCCTTCGCGCACCGCGAGACGCTGGCCGTGGACAACTTCGGCCACGCTTCGCTGGCCACGCTGCTGGAAGGTGGCTTCGTGCCGCGCAGCCTGCTGCCCGCTTACGAGTCGGTGGCCCGCGACCTGCTGAGACGCCTGGACGAACTGTTCGCCCGCGTGCGCTACACGCCGATCCGCCTGCATGGCGATTGCCACCCGGGCAACCTGCTGCACCGCGACGACGCCTTCCATATCGTCGACCTCGACGACTGCCGCATGGGCCCGGCCGTGCAGGACCTGTGGATGATGCTGGCCGGCGACCGCCAGGAGCGTCTCGGCCAGCTCTCCGAGTTGATCGATGGTTACCAGGAATTCCACGACTTCGACGCCCGCGAGCTGCCGCTGATCGAGGGCCTGCGTGCCCTGCGCCTGCTCCACCACAGCGCCTGGATCGCCCGCCGCTGGGATGACCCGGCGTTCCCGCTGGCCTTCCCCTGGTTCGCCAACGAGCGCTACTGGGGCGATCAGATCCTGTCGCTGCGCGAGCAGTTGGCGGCGCTGGATGAAGAGCCGTTGCGGTTGTTCTGATCCGGCAGGCAGACTGCTAACGATTTCAGCCACTCGACAAGGATCGTCCATGGCCCGCCACACGCTCGCGCTGCTCTGTTTGCTCCCCCTGACCGCCAATGCCGCCAGTTTCGACTGCGCGCAGGCGAGCCATCCGCTGGAACAGAGCATCTGTGCCGACCCCACGCTAGCGGAAATGGACGAGCGATTAAGCACGACCTTCCGTCGAGCCCGTCAGTTCGGCATCGAGGGCGACGACGAACTGCTGAAGGAACAACGCAGTTGGCTACGGGAAACCCGCCAGGCCTGTGCCGCCACATCAGACATCGCGGCCTGCGGTCGCGAGCACTATGGCTGGCGCCTTCAAGAGCTGGCCTCGCTCCCCCACGCGGTCGAGAGCCTGCCTGAAACCGGTGCGCTGCAGCTTAACGAGGCCTCGGCTCAGTTCGATTTTTCCCTCGCCCTGGACGAACCCTGCGCCGACACCAGCTGCGAAGGAAGTGGTCGACTTGCCGTGCTGAAAAAAGGTTCGAGCAAGCCATTGCAGGTCATTGCCCTGCCTGGAGTCTTTCTCTCACGCCGCGCCGATGGCCAACCACTGGTCAACTCGGCACAGCTGTACGCCTATCAGGGGGTCGTCAATGTGGGTGACTTCAACTTCGATGGTGCCGAAGACTTTGCCGTGCAGAACGGCAATCGTGGCTCCTATGGCGGCCCCAGCTACGACGTATTCCTCTACGAACCCCGAGTCAGAGCCTTCCGCTATTCCCGCGCGCTGAGCGCCCTGATCGAATCAACGCTCGGGTTCTTCGCCGTAGACGAAAAGGCCAAGCGACTGGAAACCTTCGCCAAGAGCGGTTGCTGCTGGCACCAGCAGGAGCGCTACAAGGTCACCAACAATCGACCTGTTGCGGTGTGGCGCTTTACCGAAGATGCCACCGTCCAAGGTGACGTCGTGCTTCTAACCACAGAGGAGCTGATCGACGGCAACTGGCAGGTGACAGAGTCGAAGACGCTGCCCATCAAGGACTATTACGCGACGCCCTGAGTGATGTAACGAAGACGTTACGGGAATCCTCGTACGTGCACCCTGCGCAAAGCTGATCACACAGACAAACTCCCTGGACCGGCACTAGAATCAGCTGACTTTGTTAGCTGCCTAACCACCAAGGAAAACCATGGCCACCGCCCACCCCACTCGGGGTTATACCCTCGGCATTGCCGCCTACATCATCTGGGGCCTGTTCCCGCTCTACTTCAAAGCCATCCAGGCCGTACCGCCGCTGGAGATCGTGGTGCATCGGGCGCTGTGGTCGGCGCTGTTCGGCATGATCCTGCTGCAACTGTGGAAACACCCCGGCTGGTGGCGCGAGCTGCGCGACAACCCCAAGCGCCTGGCCGTGCTGACCGGCAGTGGCCTGCTGATCGCCAGCAACTGGCTGGTGTATGTCTGGGCGGTGAACAACGGCCGCATGCTCGAAGCCAGCCTCGGCTACTACATCAACCCGCTGATCAACGTGCTGCTCGGCATGCTCCTGCTCGGCGAACGCCTGCGCCGCCTGCAGTGGGTCGCGGTCGGCCTGGCCGCGGTCGGCGTGCTGCAGCAGTTGTGGCAGGTGGGCAGCATCCCCTGGGTGTCACTGGTGCTGGCGCTGACCTTCGGCTTCTATGGCTTGATCCGCAAGCAGGCGCCGGTTGCTGCGCTGCCTGGGCTGGTAGTGGAAACCTGGCTGCTGCTGCCGGTGGCCATCGGCTGGTTGCTGCTGCACCCGGCAGCGGTCAGTGCCCAGCCCGGCTTCTGGAGCAGCAGCGAGGCGCTGTGGCTGATTTCCGCCGGCCCGATCACCCTGGTGCCGCTGCTGTGCTTCAACGCCGCTGCGCGCCACCTGCCCTACACGACGCTGGGGTTCCTGCAGTACATCGCACCGACCCTGGTGCTGCTGCAGGCGGTACTGCTGTTCGGCGAGACGCTGGAATCGAGCAAGCTGCTGTCCTTCGTCTGCATCTGGGCCGCACTGTTCATCTACAGCCTGGATATCTGGCTGGGCATGCGCCGTCGTGGCCAGGCGGCCTGAGCGAAAAAAAAGCGAAACACTGCAAGCCGCGCCGTCTCAGGCGCGGCGCTATTGCTCCAGTGCTTGTCCACAGCCTCATCCCCAGACTCTGTGCACAAACGGCAACTGCCTGAACAATTCCTGAGCAAAACGCTGAGGCCTGCAGCAGCAGTGGCCCTGAGCCCGATCCCCCCAGGCTATCCACAGACCTGCCCCAGCAATCCGGGGATATCCGCCCGCTCTGCACCTGCGCCTTATATCCACATCCGCGGGCAATCGCTCCAGCAACACATCCACAGGCCTTGCGGATATCCACTGCACGCCCCTTCAGCGCCTCACGCTGAACAAAAAACCATCTAGTGCCGCAAAGTGCCGCACTGACTGGGCTGGAGCCAGTCATACCGACCTTACCCACAGATTCATCCCCGGACTTTGTGCACAAGCTCAGGCCGCTGACGCTTTTTCAGCCACTGCGCGCCAGGCCACGAATGACTAAGGCTATGGCGGCATCCCCCCAGCCTGCCCACAGAGCCATCCACAGTTTTCGGGGATATCCACCGCGCGCGGCAGGCCTCGCAATACGCAGTCGCAAGCTGCGCAAAAAACCAGCGATCACGCGCAGGCCACGTCGCTCCTGGGCTAGCGCCGGTCATACCGGTGTTGTCCACAGATCCATCCCCGGACTTTGTGCACAAGCGACGGCCGCTGGCGCTTTTTCAGCCACTGCGCGCCAGGCCAGGAATGACGGGGGCTATGGCGGCATCCCCCCAGCCTGCCCACAGAGCCATCCACAGTTTCCGGGGATATCCACCGCGCGTCGCCTGCCTCACACGCCGCAACCGCAAGCTGCGCAAAAAACCAGCGATCCCGCGCAGACCGCGTCGTACCTAGGCTAACGCCGGTCATACCGGCGTTACCCACAGCTTCATCCCCGATCTCTGTGCACAACCAGCAGTGGCCTGTGGATTTTCTGATCAGCCAAAGAAAAGCCCCGGGGCACTAAGCAGTGCGCCGGGGCTCCCCAGACTATCCACAGCTTCACCCCCACAAACTGGGGATCAATCCTCGCTGCGCAGGTTCAGCTCGACCATCAGGTCGTCGGCCAGGTTCTCCAGGCGCTCGCGCAACGCATCCAGTGACAGGCTCAACGGCACCGCCAGCAGCGCCTCGGCATGGAACAGCGGCTCGCTACTCATCGGCGCCGGCGCCACCTCGGTGTTGAGGCGCTCCAGGTTGATGCCCAGCTCGGCCAGCAGGCGGGTAATGTCGCGGACGATGCCGGGGCGGTCGTTGCCGACCAGATCCAGGTGGATGGGCTTCCAGGTGCAGGCCGGCTCGATGCCGCTTTCCGCCACCAGCACGCGGATGCCCTGGGTGTTGAGCTCCTGCAAGCCCTCGACCAGCTCGTCATACCCCACGGCCGGCACGGCCACCCGCAGGATGCCGGCGAATTGCCCGGCCATGCGCGACATGCGGCTTTCCAGCCAGTTGCCGCCGTGAGCAGCGATGCACTGGGCGATGCGTTCGACCAAGCCCGGCTGGTCCGGGGCGATGACGGTGAGTACCAGATGATCCACGGGTGACTCCTTGCGGCAGTTCGAAAAAGGGGCGCGCTAGAGCGCGAGCCAATAGGTATAGAACACCTCATCGCGCACATAGCCAAGCTTTTCGTAGAGCGCCTGGCCGGCGAAGTTGTCCCGCGCCGTTTCCAGTTGCAGGCCACAGGCGCCACAGGCAACGGCGTGCTCCCTGGCGGCCTGCATCAGCGCCTCGGCCACGCCCTGGCGCCGCGCCTCGGCGCGCACATAGAGGTCGCTGAGCAACATGGCCGGCGCCAGGTGCAGCGACGCGAAGAAGGGATACAGCTGAACGAAGCCCTGGGCCACGCCGCCAGCGTCGCGGGCGATGAACAGCGCCGAGTCGCCACGTTCCAGGCGTGCAGTGAGGAAGGCACCGATTTCTGCCGGCGCGCGCGGCACCTGGTAGAAGTCCAGATAAGCGGCAAACAGGGTACTCAGCTCGGCAAGATCGGCAATCACGGCGCGACTGACAGGCATGGCGGCTCCAAACACATGAGGGTCCTGCAGTATAGTCGGGCCCTTGCGGCGATCCGCCGGGCGGCCGCAGTTTGTGACTGATTTTTCCTTTCGAGTCATGTAGTATCCCGCCGCTTTTACTACATGGGCGTCCGGCCCGGATTTAGAGCTGTCTGGAATCAAGTGAGGCAAGCAATGACTGAGCGCGTTCAAGTCGGTGGCCTGCAGGTCGCCAAAGCCCTTTACGACTTCATCAACAATGAAGCCATTCCCGGTACCGGCATTGCTGCCGACAAGTTCTGGGCGGGCGCCGAAGCCGTGATCAACGATCTGGCCCCGAAGAACCGCGCCCTGCTGGCCAAGCGTGACGACTTCCAGGCGCAGATCGATGCCTGGCACCAGGCCCGCAAAGGCCAGGCCCACGACGCCGCTGCCTACAAGGCCTTCCTCCAGGAAATCGGCTACCTGCTGCCGGAGCCGGCCGACTTCCAGGCCACCACCCAGAACGTCGACGAAGAAATCGCCCGCCTGGCCGGCCCGCAGCTGGTGGTGCCGGTGATGAACGCCCGCTTCGCCCTGAACGCCTCCAACGCCCGCTGGGGTTCGCTGTACGACGCGCTGTACGGCACCGACGCAATCAGCGAAGAAGGCGGCGCCGAGAAGGGCAAGGGCTACAACAAGGTCCGTGGTGACAAGGTCATCGCCTTCGCCCGCGCCTTCCTCGACGAGGCTGCGCCACTGGCTGCCGGCTCCCACGTCGACTCCACCGCCTACAAGATCGTTGACGGCCGCCTGGTTGTCAGCCTCAAGGGCGGCAGCAACACCGGCCTGCGCGACGACGCGCAGCTGATCGGCTTCCAGGGCGATGCCGCCGCGCCGACCGCCGTGCTGCTCAAGCACAACGGCCTGCACTTCGAGATCCAGATCGACGCTTCCAGCCCGATCGGCCAGACCGACGCCGCCGGCGTGAAGGACGTGCTGATGGAAGCCGCCCTGACCACCATCATGGACTGCGAAGACTCCGTGGCCGCCGTCGATGCCGACGACAAGGTCGTGGTCTACCGCAACTGGCTGGGCCTGATGAAAGGCGACCTGGCTGAAGAAGTCAGCAAGGGCGGCCAGACCTTCACCCGCACCATGAACCCGGACCGCGTTTACACCAAGGTCGACGGCTCAGAGCTGACCCTGCACGGTCGCAGCCTGCTGTTCGTGCGTAACGTCGGCCACCTGATGACCAACCCGGCCATCCTCGACGCCGCCGGCAACGAGATTCCGGAAGGCATTCAGGACGCGCTGTTCACCAGCCTGATCGCCATCCACAACCTGAATGGCAACACCAGCCGCAAGAACACCCGCACCGGCTCCGTGTACATCGTCAAGCCGAAGATGCACGGCCCGGAAGAAGTCGCCTTCACCACCGAGATCTTCGGTCGCGTCGAAGACGTGCTGGGCCTGGCGCGCAACACCCTGAAAGTCGGCATCATGGACGAAGAGCGCCGCACCACCGTCAACCTGAAAGCCTGCATCAAGGCCGCCAGCGAGCGCGTGGTGTTCATCAACACCGGCTTCCTCGACCGTACCGGTGACGAAATCCACACCTCCATGGAAGCCGGCGCCGTGGTGCGCAAGGCGGCCATGAAGGCCGAGAAGTGGATCGGTGCCTACGAGAACTGGAACGTCGACATCGGCCTGGCCACCGGCCTGCAAGGCCGCGCGCAAATCGGCAAGGGCATGTGGGCCATGCCCGACCTGATGGCCGCCATGCTCGAGCAGAAGATCGCTCACCCGCTGGCCGGCGCCAACACCGCCTGGGTGCCGTCACCGACCGCCGCCGCGCTGCACGCCCTGCACTACCACAAGGTCGACGTGTTCGCCCGCCAGGCCGAACTGGCCAAGCGCGAGCGCGCTTCGCTGGACGACATCCTGAGCATCCCGCTGGCACCGAACACCAACTGGACCCCGGAAGAAATCCAGAACGAACTGGACAACAACTCCCAGGGCATCCTCGGCTACGTGGTGCGCTGGATCGACCAGGGCGTCGGCTGCTCCAAGGTGCCGGACATCAACGACGTCGGCCTGATGGAAGACCGCGCTACCCTGCGCATCTCCGCCCAGCTGCTGGCCAACTGGCTGCGCCACGGCATCGTCACCGAAGAGCAGGTGGTCGCCAGCCTCAAGCGCATGGCGCCGGTGGTGGACAAGCAGAACGCCAACGACCCGCTGTACCGCCCGCTGGCCCCGAACTTCGACAGCAACATCGCCTTCCAGGCCGCCCTGGAACTGGTAGTCGAAGGCACCAAGCAGCCGAACGGCTACACCGAGCCGGTGCTGCACCGCCGCCGCCGCGAGTTCAAGGCCGCCAACGGTCTGTAACTCGTAGCCGCTGTGAAAGAACCGCCCTCCGGGGCGGTTTTTTTATGGCCAAGCAGCTGAGGTGCTGCATGGTCTGCTGGGCGGCACCCAGCCTTGGCCACGACAACCGCAGCACGAAGTAGCTCCAAGCCCCGCCATCGCGGCTAAAGCCGCTCCCACAAGGGCCTCGCGGCATGTGCCTACTGGGGCGGCATGGCAGGGCTTGCGGGGGAGGTTGAACGACCCTGCGCTTTAGCCGGGATTACAGAGCCAAGGGCCACGCCGTGCTACCCACCCAAACGCCCGAAACGAGTGCAGCGGGACATTCCTGCTTATCGGGATAACTCGCGGTTATGCGCAGCACACGACGGCAAGCCCCAGCTGGCGGGCTTTGTCCAGCCCCTGGGGGAAACGCATCCGGCTGTCCTCACCTTTGGCTATGGGCATAAGGATTATTCAGAAGTCAGGACAGGGGCAGCCACCTAGGATGCCCCGGCACCTGTCATCAGGCTGCAAAGAAGTGATGCGCCGCGCGGCTCGTGCTGCCGGCCTTCTTTGACCAGCAGGAGAGCTCCATGAAAAGAACAACAACAGGCGCGAGGGCCATGCACCCTCACGCCCTGGCTCTGGCCGTAGCATTGGCAACAGCACTACCGGCCCAGGCCGCCAGTTTCAACATCGGGGAAATCGAAGGGCGCTTCGACTCGGCCCTGTCCATCGGCGCCAGCTGGGCCATGGACGACGCCGACGGCAAATTCATCGGCAAGGCCAACGGCGGCACGGCATCGAGCCGCACCAGCGACGATGGCCGCCTGAATTTCAAGAAGGGCGAGACCTTCTCCAAGATCTTCAAGGGCGTGCACGACCTGCAGCTGAGCTACGGCGAGACCGGCGTGTTCCTGCGTGGCAAGTACTGGTACGACTTCGAACTGAAGGATGAGCACCGTCTGAACTACGACATCGACGACAGCGGCCGCGACAGCGCTGCCAAGTCCTCCGGGGTCGAGTTGCTGGACGCATTCATCTACCACAACTATCTGCTGGGCGATCTGCCGGGCAGCGTGCGCGCCGGCAAGCAGGTGGTGAGCTGGGGCGAGAGCACCTTCATCGGCAACGGCATCAACGCCATCAACCCGGCCGATGTCGCTTCCTTCCGCCGCCCGGGCTCGGAAATCAAGGAAGGCCTGATCCCGGTCAGCATGCTCTACATCACCCAAGGCTTGAGCGACAACCTGTCCATCGAGGCCTTCTACCAGTTGAAATGGGAGAAGACCGTGCTGGACAACTGCGGAACCTTCTTCGGTGCCGACACCGCGGCCAAGGGCTGCAACCTGGGTGTGGCCACCTTCGGAAACGATTTCGACCGCGATCCGGCGGTGTACGGCTGGATACCGCGCCAGAGTGATCAGGAGGCGCGCGACGGCGGCCAGTTCGGCGTGGCCCTGCGCTGGCTGGCGCCGCAGTTGAACGACACCGAGTTCGGCTTCTACGCCATGAATTACCACAGCCGTACGCCGGAGAGCATGTGGACGGTGGGCAACGCCAGCCTCAGCGCCGTCACCGGCGCCCCTGGGCCGGGCAGCGCGCGCTACTACCTGGAGTACCCGGAAGACATCCGCCTCTACGGCATCAGCTTCGCCACCACCACTCCGGACGGCACCGCGCTGTCCGGCGAGATCAGCTACCGACCGAACATGCCGCTGTCGCTCAACGGTACCGACGTGTCCACCGCCGCCAGCGTCGGCGCGCTGGTCAACCTGCTCGGCATCGAAGGCCTGGCGATCTTCGACAGCGGCTGGGCCGATGCCCGCCAGGGCAGCCTGGTGCCGGGCTACCAGCGCCTGCCATTCACCCAGGCCCAGGTCAGCGCCGTGCGTACATTCGACAACGTGCTGAGCAGCGACCGCCTGGCCCTGGTCGGCGAAGTCGGTTACAGCCATATCGGCGACCTCGGCTCGGCCGACGGCTCCGACCTGCGTTTCGGCCGTAGCAGCGTGTTCGGCTACGGCCAGCTACCCGCATCCGCGGCGGCACTCGGCAACAACGGCAACCAGCTCTGCTCCGCCCTGCTCAATAGCGCCAACCCGGGGCAATGCACCGACAAGGGCTTCTACACCCAGAACTCCTGGGGTTATCGCCTGCGTGCACAGCTGGAGTTCAACGACGCCGTCGCCGGGGTCAACCTCAAGCCCAACCTGGCCTTCGCCCACGACGTCGAGGGCAACGGCCCGACCTTCACCGAGGGCAACCGGTCGGTGAGCATCGGTCTCGACGCCGACTACCTGTCCACCTACACCGCCAGCCTGAGTTACACCGATTACTTCGGTGGCGACTTCAACACCAACACCGACCGCGACTTCCTCGCCTTCAGCGTCGGCATGAGCTTCTGAGGTCTCTGCACATGACTCTTTCGATGACCCGCACGCAACTGCTGCGTACCGGCCTGCTCGGCCTCGCCCTGCTCGCCAACCAGACCCTGGCCGCGGTGCCGGCCGAGCAGATCGCCCGCCTCGACCGGGACCTGACCCCGGTCGGCGCCGAACGGGCCGGCAATGCCGACGGCAGTATCCCGGCCTGGACCGGCGGTCTGGCCAGGGACGCCGGCCAGCGCGACGCCGACGGCTTCCTTGCCGACCCGTTCGCCGCCGACCAACCGCTGTTCACCATCACCGCGGACAATCTCGGCCAGTACCAGGACAAACTGACCCCCGGCCAAATCGCCCTGCTCAAGCGCTACCCGCAGAGCTACCGCATCCCGGTCTATCCGACCCGGCGCTCGGTCAGCCTGCCCCCGGACTACCTGGAAGTCACTCGCCGCAACGCCTCCGACACCCAGCTCGCCGAAGGCGGCAACGGCCTGCTCGGCTATCGCAGCGGCGGCCTGCCCTTCGTCATTCCGCAGAACGGCCTGGAAGTGATTTGGAACCACATCGGCCGCTATCGCGGCCGGGCCTACCAGCGCATGGTGGTGCAGGCCTCGCCGCAGGCCAACGGCGCCTTCACCCCGAGCCTGATCAAGCAGCAACTGACCTACCCGGTGGCCCTGTCCGACTACACACCAGAGGAAATGGCCAACTTACTCTTCCTGTACCGCGAGGAGTTCCTCTCCCCGGCCCGCCTGGCCGGCGGCGTGCTGCTGGTCCACGAGACCATCAACCAGGTCAAGGAGCCGCGCATGGCCTGGCAGTACAACGCAGGCCAGCGCCGCGTGCGCCGCGCGCCGCAGGTCGCCTACGACAGCCCCGGTGCCGAAGGCATGCGCACCATGGACGATTTCGACATGTTCAACGGCTCGCCGGATCGCTTCGACTGGCAGCTGGTGGGCAAGAAGGAGATCTACATCCCCTACAACAGCTACCGAATGGGTTCGCCCAAGCTGAAGTACACAGACATCATCCAGCCCGGCCATCTCAACCCCGAACACGCCCGTTACGAGCTGCACCGGGTCTGGCACCTGACCGCCACTCTCAAGGCCGGAGAGCGGCATGTCTATTCGCGCCGCGATTTCTTCATCGACGAGGATAGCTGGCAAGCCGCCGAGGTCGATGCCTACGACGGCCGTGGCCAACTGTGGCGCGTGTCCGAAGGTCACAGCCTGTTCTTCTACGATCAGCAGGCCCCGCAGTTCAGCGCCGAAACCCACTACGACATACTCTCCGGTCGCTACGCCGTCAGCGCGCTGTACAACGAGCAGCAACGCGCCTACCAGTTCGACGTGCAATACAGCCGTAAACAGTTCACCCCCAGCGCCTTGCGTGCCGCGGGCATTCGCTGAGTTCCACGCGATACTCCACCTTGGGCGGCCTACGGGCCGCCGCTTTTTTATCGCTTGCAGCGACAACCTGTCGGTATTTGCCCCCGAGGTGCATCGTCTGCTTTAGAGTCCGCCACTCGCCCATGACATTCCGGCCTTGCTCATGAAGCTGCACCAGCTCCGCGCCATCGTCGCTATCAGCGAGAGTGGCAGTATCCAGGAGGCCTCGCGTCTGCTGTACATCTCCCAGCCGGCCCTGTCCAAAAGCATCAAGGAGCTGGAGACCGAGCTCGGCGTGCCCCTGCTGATCCGCTCCAACCGTGGCATCACGGTCACCGACTACGGCGAGCGCCTGGTACGCCGCGCCCGCCTGATCCTTGAAGAGGTGCGCCGCGCCCGCGAGGAGATAGAGACCCTCAAGGGCACCATGGACGGCAAGGTGGCCATCGGCGTGTCGCCGGTCACCCCCGGCGCCCAGTTCATCGATAGCCTCAACCGCTACCGCAAGCGCTATCCCAAGGTGCAGGTGCAGATCCACGAACTGCGTCCGTCCAAACTGATGGAGGCCCTGCGCGAGGGCCTGCTGGACTTGGCGCTGACTTCGCTACCGTCCAACCGCAACAGCGAAGGCTTTCACTGGATCTCGCTGTACAGCCAGCCAGCGGTACTCGCGGTGCGCAAGGGCCACCCACGTAGCGGCGCGCGCTCGCTGCGCGATCTACTCGACCAGGAATGGCTGGTACAGGAGCTGCTGGAGCAATCACAGATCGGCGCGATCTTCGAAGACAATGGCTTGCCCTACCCACAGCAGGTCACCGTGTGCTCCTCGGTGGTGCTGTTCAGCGAGCTGGTAGCGCAAACCGACGCCGTCAGCTACTGGTCACGCCGTGTGCTCGAGCATGTCCGCAAGCTCGGCCAGGAGCTGGAGGTGCTCGAAGTGAGCGAGCAGATACCGCCGATGAACATTTCGCTGGTCTGCCGCGACCAGGAGCTGATGACTCGCGAGGCCAAGGCCCTGGCCGACGAACTGGTGTACGCCTACAAGAGCCCGCATGCGCCTAGGCTGGGCGAATGAGTCAGGCTCAGCTGTAGCGCGGCTCGCAACTCACTTCGGTCTTTACCGAGCTGGCAATAAAGCATTCCTCGTGCGCCTCGTGGTGCAGAGCATCGAGCTGCACTCGGCTGGGCACGGCACCGTTGAAGCTCACTGCCGGACGTAGGGTGACGCGGGTCATGGCTAAGCGGCCCTCGGCGTTCCTGGCCATACGGCCCTCGGCCTGGTCGCGGTAGCTATCCACCTTCCAGCCGTTGCGCGCCGCCAGCGAGAGGAACCAGAGCATATGGCAACTGGACAACGAAGCGACGAAGGCCTCTTCCGGGTCCACCGCGTCCTCGCGCGAGCTAGGCAACGGCACCACATGCGGCGAGGACGAGGCCGGCACCTCGATGCCGCCGTCGAAGCGCCACAGGTGACCGCGACTGTAGCGGTTGTCGAGGAAGTCCTGGTCGCCGCGTGACCAGAGGATTTCGGCGGTATAGAGCGCCATTGTGGCTCTCCCGAACGGATGGCAGACCAGCATAACCAAAGCCGATACGCATGCGCAGAGGTGATTATCCGGCGCCCTCCGGCCTGCGGCATGCTGCGGCGCATCCTGGACAACACCACAAGGACACCCGATGCAGTCGATCCCGCAGATCCTGTCCTGGCAGGACGAAGTCGCGCATCGCAGGCGACACCTCCCGCAACGCCCGGAGATGGGTAGCGCGGATCACCCACCGGAAAGCCAGCAGAGCGAGTCCTGAGCCATGCAGTCGCCCTCCCCCACTCGCCGCAGGCTGGTGATCGCCATGCTGATGGCGGTGATGGTCATCAGCGTGCTGGACAAGACCATCTTCGGCTTCGCTGGCCTGGCAATCATGGAAGATCTGCAACTGAGCGCGGAACAGTTCGGTTTTGTCAGCAGCGCCTTCTTCTTCCTCTACTCGCTGTCCGGCGTGCTGGTGGGCTTTCTCGCCAATCGCCTGCCGACGCGCTGGATACTGGTCGGCATGTCGCTGGTCTGGGTCACCGCCCAACTGATGGTGACCTTCGCCAGCAGCCTGTGGACCCTCACCGCCAGCCGCCTGCTGCTCGGTGCCGGCTGTGGCCCGGGCAGCGCCGTGACCCAGCATGCAACCTTCAAGTGGTACGCGCCGCACGAGCGCGTGCTGCCGGGCTCGCTGGTCCAGGTAGCGCTGATGATCGGCGCGGCCCTGGGCGCCCTGCTGCTGCCCTTCAGCATCGAACACTATGGTTGGCGCACCGTCTACCTAGCGCTGGCCATACTCAGCCTGCTGTGGATCGGAGCCTGGTTACTGCTCGGCGGCGAGGGCCCCTATAGCGAGAACCAGGAAGAGCTGAAGAGCGCGGCACGGGTGCCCTATCGTCACCTGCTGCTCAACCGCACCTTCCTCTGGCTCAGCTTGGTGTGCTTCCTGGCCTACCTGCCCAGCGCCCTGGCCTTCAGCTGGACCGCAGTGTACGCGCAGAAGGGCCTGGGCCTGACGCCCATGCAGAACGGCTACCTGATGCTCACCGCCACCGTCCTCCTGATCATCTTCAACCTAGTGGTGCCGGGTCTGTCGCACCGCGCCCTGGGCCGCGGCGCCTCACTGCAGCGAGCCATGATCTGGCCGCCGATGCTGGCCTGCATGCTGGGCGGGCTGGCGCTGATCGCCCTCGGATTCATCGCCCAGAGCGTGGCGGCCAAGCTGGTCCTCTATGTGCTTGGCAGCGTGGCCCTGAACCTGGTGTTCAGCTACAGCATGAGCATCACCGCGCACATCTCCCCCAGCGTCCAGCGCGGCGCCATGCTGGCCATCCATGTCGCCAGCCTGACCCTCTCTGGCGCCTTCTATCCCTGGCTGGTCGGCAAGGCCACCACGCTGCTGAGCAATGACGTGAGTCGCGGGGTGGAACTCATCCTCGGCGTGTCCGGCACGGTGATCCTGATCGCCGCTCTGCTCGGCCTGCGCATGCTGACCCCGGAGCCGACTCGCCAGCGCCTGCTGCGGCTGAGCGGCCAACCGGACCAGCCGCTGAATCCCTCCACCCTGAGCGCCCTGAAGAGCCACTGAATCCTTTACCCCCACAGCGCATCGGCACTGGGCCTAACGAGAGCTCCGGCCCAGAGCGCTGAATCCTCCGTCCGATATCCGGCGGTACCACTCACCACACGGAAACACCATGGACCTGACCTGTTTCTCGCAGAGTTATGCCGAAGCCCGGCAGAAATTCCTCGACGCCTGCGCCGATGCCGGCTTCGCCGTCGAGTCGCACATCCACCCCCTGAGTGGTCGCGCTGGTGAACAGCTGGCCATGGACGTGGCCCGCCTCGGCCCGGCTAACGCCGCCAACCTACTGGTGCTGAGCAGCGGCTGCCACGGCGTGGAGGGTTTCTGCGGCTCCGCCGTGCAGCTCGACCGCCTGCGCGATCGCGTCTGGCTGGAACTCTGCCGGAGTGACGATCTGGCCGTGCTGTTCATTCATGCGCTCAACCCGCATGGCTTCTCCTGGCTACGCCGGGTCACCGAGGACAATGTCGACCTCAACCGCAACTTCCTCGACTTCGACCAGCCGCTGCCAGACAACCCCGACTACACAAAGATCGCCCACCTGTTGCTACCGAAACGCCAGCCTCCGACCTTGCTCAGCAACCTGGGGCTGCTCGGCTACGTCCTGCGCCACGGCCCGATGGCCCTGCAGGGCGCCATCTCGCGCGGCCAGAGCAGCGACGCCAGAGGCTTGTTCTTCGCCGGCACCGCCCCGACCTGGAGCAACCACACCCTACGCCAGGTGCTGGGGCGGCATGCCCAGCAGTGCCAGCGCATTGGCTGGATCGACGTACACACCGGGCTCGGCCCGCGCGGCGTCGGCGAGCGCATCTACATGGGCGACGGCAGCGCCACCGGAATGGCTCGCGCTCGCGCTTGGTGGGGCAAGGGCGTGACCAGCTTCCAGGACGGCAGCTCCAGCTCCGCGGTGCTGAGCGGCACCCTGGACCACGTCGTGCTAAAGGAATGCCCGCAGGCCGAGTACAACGGCGTGGCCTTGGAGTACGGCACCCAGTCGCGCCGGCAGGTACTCAATGCGCTACGCACCGACCATTGGCTATACCGCAACCCGCAGGCCCCTCAGGCCCTGCGGGAGCGGGTCGGCCAGCGGCTGCGCGACGCCTTCTACGTGAATACCGAGGACTGGAAGGAGCGGGTGCTTCAGCAGGCCCGGGAAGTACTGCGCCAGACCCTGGACGGGCTCGCCTCACCCCTCGAGCCGGTCGAGAGGAGCTTGGTTGAGCACCGCACTAGCCAGCCTGCGACTCCGGCGGGCTGACCAGTTCGACCACCTTGCTGCGCGACAGCCAGCCGACGAACTCGCCGTCGTCACCGGTCACCGCCAGCGGCTGGCGAGCCTGCAGCATCTGCGCCAGCACGCTGTCCAGGCCGGTGTCGGCGGGCACCGTGGCCACGTCGTCGAGGTAGCCGGCGATGGAGCGGGCACCGTCGGCCAGGGCACGCTGCGCCGCGGCCTGGGTCAGCACACCCCGTAAGGCCTTGCCGTCCAGCACCGGGGCGTATTCCAGGGCCAGCTGCTGCAGGCGCTGCAGGGCCGAGGCCGGCTCGGTGCGGGTGGTCAGGGTCAGCTTGCCCTGGCTAATGGCATGCGACACGGTGAGCACCTTGCCGCGGTTGACGTCCTGCAGGAAGGCCTGCACGTAGTCGTTGGCCGGGTGCAGCAGGATGTCCTCAGGGGTGCCCTCCTGCACCAGCTCGCCGTCCTTGAGGATGGCGATGCGGTTGCCCAGGCGCAGGGCTTCGTCGAGGTCGTGGGTGATGAACACGATGGTCTTGTTCAGCCGCGCCTGCAGCTCCAGCAACTGGTCCTGCATCTCGCGGCGGATCAGCGGGTCGAGCGCGGAGAAGGCCTCGTCCATCAGCAGGATCTCGGCGTCGGTGGCCAGCGCGCGGGCCAGGCCCACGCGCTGCTGCATGCCGCCGGACAGCTGGTGTGGGAACTGCTGTTCGAAGCCGGCCAGGCCGACCTGCTCCAGCCAGTGCCGTGCCTTGGCCTCGCGCTCGGCGCGAGCCACGCCCTGGATCTTCAGGCCGTAGGCAGCGTTGTCCAGAACGCTGTGGTGCGGCAGCAGGCCGAAACGCTGGAACACCATGCTCATGGTGCGCTGGCGAAAGCGCTCCAGCTCGCGCGGCCCCAGCTTCATCACGTCCTGGCCATCGACCAGGATCTCGCCGGCGGTGGGCTCGATCAGGCGGTTGAAATGACGGATCAGGGTCGACTTGCCGGAGCCGGACAGGCCCATGATCACATAGATGCTGCCAGCCTCGATGCTCAGGCTGATGTCGCGCAGGCCCAGCACATGCTTGCCCTCGGCCAGCATCTGTTCCTTGCTCATACCGGCGCGGGCCTTGTCCAGCCAGGCCTGCGGCTGCTTGCCGAACAGTTTGTAGATACCGCGGACTTCGATCTTGCTCATGTGCGGTCTCCACTCTGGCGCTTGCCATAGGCCTGGGTGATGCGGTCGAAGATGATCGCCAGCGCCACGATGGCGATGCCGGCCAGCAGGCCACGGCCGACCTCCAGGCGGTTGATGCCGAGCAGCACTTCCTGGCCGAGGCCACGGGCACCGATCATCGAGGCGATCACCACCATCGACAGGGCCATCATGGTGGTCTGGTTGATGCCGGCCATGATGTTCGGCAGGGCCAGCGGCAACTGCACGCCGAACAGCTGCTGGCGGGCATTGGCGCCGAAGGCGCGCGAAGCTTCCAGCACTTCGCTGTCGACCAGACGGATGCCCAGGTCGGTGAGGCGGATCAGCGGCGGCACGGCGTAGATCACCGTGGCGATGATCGCCGGGATCTTGCCCAGGCCGAACAGCATCACCACCGGGATCAGGTAGACGAAGCCGGGCATCGTCTGCATGACGTCGAGCACCGGCAGCATCAGCTTGCGCAGCCAGTCCGAGCGCGACATGAGGATGCCCATGGGGATGCCGATCAGCACCGAAATGGCGGTGGCCATGATCATCAGCGCCAGGGTCTGCATGCCGCGATCCCACAGGCCGAGCAGGCCGACCACGCAGAGCAGCGCGGCCATCGCCACGGCCAGGCCGATACGCCGACTGGCCAGCCAGGCCAGGCCGGCCACGGCCAGCACCACCAGCCACCAGGGCGTGCCGCGCAACAGTTGTTCGAGCCACACCAGCAGGTGCAGCACCGGGGCGGAAAGGCGTTCGAGGGTATCCGCGTACTGGGTCACCAGCTGCTCGACGAACTGGTCGATGGCCTGGCGCATGTCCCGCGCGGGAAGTAATTCGGGGAAGGAGCTGGACATAGGAATTCTCTAGCGAAAATGGCGGCAGGTGCCGGTGCTACACCGACACCTGCCCGGCACGGCTTAGAGCGCCTGCTTGACGCGTTCGGCCGCGTCCCGCGACAGCCACTGGCTCCAGGACTGCGGGTACTCACGCAGGTACTGGCGCGCGGCCTCGTCGCTTTCCGCGCCTTCGGCGGTGGCCCAGGCCAGCACCTTGTTCAGCTCGTCCGGCGCCACATTGACCTTGGCGAAGAACTCGGTGAGTTTCGGCGCCTGCTGGCTGAATTCGCTGTTGAGCGCAGTCAGCACCGGATTCTTCGGATAGGCGCTGGGCTTGGGATCGGCGCAATCGACGGCGGTGTTGCACTGGTGCGCAGCCTCGTCATAGGGCGGCATGTCCAGCTTGACCAGATCCAGCTCACCGACCAGCGGGGTCGGCACCCAGTAGTAGAAGACGATGTCGCGCTTGCGCTTGTAGGCCGAGGTGATGGCCGCGCGCTGTGCCGCTGCAGTGCCCGGCGAGTAGTAGGTGAAGCTGTCGCCCAGCTTGAAGGCCTTGAACAGGTTGCGTGCCGTGGCGTCGCAACCCCAGCCCGCCGGGCAACCATAGAAGCGGCCCTTGCCCGGCTCTTCCGGGTCGGCGAACTTGTCCTTGAACTTCGGCAGATCGCTGGCCGCCTTCAGCTCTGGGAAACGCTCGGCGGTATAGCGCGGGATATACCAGGCCTCATCACCCTGGTAGGCCTCGCCGGCGGTCTTCACCTTGCCGGTCTTCAGGGCCTTTTCCCACGGCTCGCGCAGGCTGTTGCTCCAGACTTCGGACATCACATCGATGTCGCCGCGCTGCAGGCCAGCCAGGACGGCCACCGACTCGCCGGCCTGAACCTGGGTCTTGCAGCCGAAGCCGTGTTCCAGGATGAAACGCTCGATATCGACCATGACCAGGTTCGAGTCCCAGCTCATGCCGCCGAAACTGATGGTGCGGTCGACCTCACATTTATCGGCGGCATAGGCGCCGAAAGTCGATGTCCCCAGGGTGATGGCCAGACAGCCGGCCAGCTTGGTAGAGAGTTTCATATTGTTCTCCAGTTGCAGTGCTCATGACGAGGCAGAGGAACCGCCGAAGCGGAAATGGACAGTGCGAACGAGGCCGCACAGAAAGCAGGACGCCAAAGCGGGAGCGTCCGGAAACGGATGTTTTGAGGGCGAAACGAAACGCTAAGCATCCCTACAGGTTAGCGAATAATAGTTTCAATAGAAACATTTATATGACGAGGTGCATTTTCAAACCCAGCAGAATCTGGCCATAAAACACAAATCCCATTGGGAAACAGCTCTATTCGTTTCAACTGAAATGATGCGCCACGAAACCGCCTGCCTCGGCGTGGCGCAGGGCAGGTAAAAGTGGCGAAGGCAGGGGGCCAAGATCACCCGCTCAGGTCCGCCACTGCTGCGCGGCGGCCAAGAGGAAATCGACAAACACGCGCACTCGAATCGGCACATGCCGAGCATGCGGATACAGCAGGGTGAAAGGCCGCGACGCGCCCGCGAAAGGCTGCAGCACTTCCACCAGTTCGCCCCTGTCCAGCATGGGCTGCACGGTAAAGCGATAGGCCTGGAACAGACCGGCGCCATGGCGCGCCAGGGTAACCCCTCCGAGCACGTCCGCAGCGCAGCAGTAACCGCCCCGCGTCACCACTTCACGCAATTGCCCATGCTCGTGGAACAACCAGGGAATGGGCCGACCGCTGCTGGGCAATTCGAACTGTACGCACTCGTGCTCGGCCAGATGCTCCAGACGAGTCGGCAGGCCGGCACGCTGCAGATAGTCCGGCGCAGCCACCACGACCAGAGCAGCGTCTTCCAGGTGCCGAGCGATCAGACCGGAGTCCGGCTGGGCGCGGGCGCGAATCGCCAGATCGAAACCTTCCTCGATGAAGTCGATGTTGCGATTGCTCAGATGCACTTCAACCCGCACTCCGGGATGGCGCGCGCGAAAGCTTGGCAGCAGCGGCAGCACCCGGTGATGGCCATAGGTGGTCGGCAGGCTGATACGCAGCGTGCCGAGCGCTTCGAGCTGTTGCCCGGTGACCCGGCGCTCGGCCTCCACCAGTTGCGCCAAAGCCTGGCGGCATTCTTCGAAGTACTCGTGACCGCCGTCGGTCAGGCGAATATGGCGGGTAGTGCGGGTAAACAGCCGCACACCCAGTCGCTCCTCCAGGCGCGCCACCGTCCGGCTCACGGCCGCCGGGGTTACACCGGCCACGCGAGCCGCTGCCGTGAAACCGCCGAGCTCGGCGGCAAGACAGAACAGCTCGATGCTGCCCAACTGGAGGTCGTCAAAACTGCGCCGCATTAGTTACACCATGTATCAGGTGAAGTGTTCGAAGGCTGATTTATCCACAAATCGCAGCTGAATACAGTGCCCGACAGCGCACCGTCCTCGCGGTGCTCCATTTCCGAGGAGAGCTGTCATGCACACCACCACCCCCACCGTGATCATCACCGGCGCATCCAGCGGCATCGGCCTGGCCATTGCCGAGACCTTTCTGGCCCAGGGCTACAACGTGGTCGGCAACGCCCGTAACGCCGCACGCCTCGAACAAACCCTTGCTGCCCTGAACTGCGGCGAACGCTTCCTGGCCGTAGCCGGCGACATCGCCGAGCCGAACACGGCCCGACAACTGGTCACGCACGCGGTGCAGCGCTTCGGGCGCATCGACGTGTTGGTCAATAACGCCGGCGTGTTCATCGCCAAGCCCTTTATCGAGTACGACCAGGGCGACATCGCACAACTGATCGCCACCAACCTCATGGGCACAGTCAACGCCAGCCAGGCGGTTGCCGCGCAGATGATCAAGCAGGGCAGCGGCCGCATCGTCAACGTCACTGCGAGCATTGCCCTGCAGCCACTGCAACGGGTGCCGTCGGCGATTCCGATCCTGATCAAGGGCGGCCTCAATCAGCTGACGCGCGCCCTCGCCCTGGAGCTCGCGCCGCACAACATCCAGGTCAACGCCGTGGCACCTGGACTGATCGACACCCCGATGCATACCCCAGAAACCCACGAGTTCCTCTGCGGACTGCAACCGGCCGGTCGCATCGGCCGCCCGCAGGAGATCGCCGACGCCGTTCTCCACCTGAGCCAGGCCGGCTTTACCAGCGGTGCCATTCTGCCGGTCGACGGCGGCATGAGCAGCGGCGTCTGGTAACCCATTCCCACCAACAGGAGTGCACGAAATGCCTTTCATCAGCCTGCGCATCACCAAGGACGGCGTGACCCGCGAACAGAAAGCCCAGGTCATCGCCGAGTTCACCGAAACCCTGCAACGGGTGCTGAACAAGCGCCCCGAGCTGACCCACATCGTCATTGAGGAAGTCGACACCGATAACTGGGGCGTGTCCGGCGTCACCACCACCGAATACCGCAGCCGCCAGAGCGGTTGACTACGGCAAGACCCGACAGCCCGGACGGCACTCGCCGCTCCGGGCTTTTGCGTGTCAGGCCTGCTCCAGCTCCGCGACCAGGGCTGCCAGCAACTCGGCAGCCGGCAGCTCACGGGCCAGCGGCGCTCCCTGGCCAGCCCACTGCGCGGCGAAGTCATGGCAGCCCTGGGCACTGGCGACGGCATGCAATGCCTTGGCCGCGTCGTAGGCGATGGGATAGTCCGGCAACGCTGCGCCGAGGTCGCCATACAGGCGATTGCTCAGGCCGCGTGCCGGGCGCCCGGAGATATTGGAAGTGATTGCCGTGGCGTGCGCCCGCTCACTCTTCAGCGCCTCACGGTAGGCCGCGTTGGCGGCGGATTCCGGGCACAGCACGAAGGCGGTGCCCAGCTGCACACCGGCCGCGCCGAGGGCCAGCGCGGCCTTGATGCCGGCACCGTCCATGATGCCGCCGGCAGCGATGACCGGCAGGCGGCACTGCCGCACCAGCACCCGTACCAGCGCCAGGGTGCCGATGGCGGCGTCGCCGCGTTCCGGCTCGAATACACCGCGATGGCCGCCGGCCTCGATGCCCTGGGCCACCAGCGCGTCGACGCCAACCGCCTCGGCCAGGCGCGCCTCCGCCGAACTGGTGACGCAGGCCAGCAGGCGAATGCCGGCCGCCTTGAGCGCATCGACCCAGTCCTGCGGCGGCAGGCCGAAGTGGAAGCTGACCACCGCCGGGCGCTGCTCCAGCAGCAGCTCGAGCATGGCCGGGTCGGCCAGGAAGCTCAGGTAGATCTCACGCAGCTGTTGCGGCGGCTCGGCACCGAACTCGGCGAACAGCGGGCGCAGGTGTTCCAGCCAGGCGCTTTCGCGGGTGGCATCGGCGTGCGCCGGACGGTGACAGAACAAGTTGATGTTGAATGGCTTGTCGCTTAGAGCGCGGGTCTGCTCGATCAGCTCACGAGCTTGCGCCGGAGTGCTGGCGCCGACACCCAACGAACCCAGACCACCAGCATTGGAGACCGCCGCGGCCAGCTGCGGAGTGGATACGCCGACCATGGGCGCCTGGATGATGGGGTGACGGATACCGAGCAGAACGCACAGCGACGACATGAAACACCTCGCAGGATTGACCAACCAATCTCTATTTAAGATTATTAACTAAACATTATTCTTTTTTTGAGATTTTTAGAAGCCCATGGATCTCACCAATCTCGCCCTCTTCCGCACCGTAGCCCTGGAGCAGAGCGTGACCCGCGCCGCCCAGCAGCTGCAGCGCGCCCAGTCCAACGTCACCACGCGCATCCAGCAGCTCGAAGAGGAGCTGGGCTGCGCCCTGTTCCTGCGTGAGGGCAAGCGCATGCAGCTGACGGAGCAGGGCCACACCTTCCTCGCCTATGCCGAACAACTGCTGGCACTGGCCGATGAAGCGCGCCAGGCCCTGCACCCGCAGACGCCCAGCGGCATCCTGCGCCTGGGCAGCATGGAGAGCACCGCCGCCGCGCGCCTGCCGAAGCCGTTGGCAGAACTGCACGAGCAATGCCCACAGCTGAGCCTGGAAGTCACTACCGGGCCCAGCCTGCCGCTGCTCGAAGCCGTGCAGGCACGGCGCCTGGATTGCGCCCTGATCGCCATGCCGCACAGCTGGCACAACGGCGCCTGGCAGGCCGACAGCCTGCCGTCAGCGCTGGAGATGGATGTGGTGTTCAACGAGGAGTTGCTGCTGGTGTTGCCGGCCGGCCATCCGCCCGTCAGTTCTCCTGCGGACGTGCTGCCCGATACCCTCGCCGGCTTTGCCCAGGGCTGCAGCTACCGGCACATCGCCCTCAGCTGGCTGGGCAGCAGCGGGAGGGCGATACGGGTGCAGGAGGTCGGCTCCTACCACGCCATCCTTGCCTGCGTGGCCGCCGGGCGCTGCATCGGTGTACTGCCGCGCGCCCTGCTCGACCTGCTGCGCGAACCACCGGCCCTGCAAGTCCAGCCACTGCTGTACCTCGATACCCTGCTGGTGCGCCGCCGGGGTTTCGCCACACCGGCCTTCGCCGCGCTGCGTAGCAGCCTGCTGCGGTCCGCCTGATGCGCGAAATACTGGCGGGCATGCTGCTCCTGGTGATCAGCATGGGCTTCGGCCGCTTCGCCTTCACCGGCCTCTACCCGCAGATGGTCAGCGACGGCATCTTCGACCTGCACGCGGGGGCCTGGGTCGCCTCGGCCAACTATGCCGGTTATCTGGCTGGCGCCCTGCTGCTGACCTGGCGCCACGCCTGGCGCGCAGAAACGCTGTGCCGGGTCGGCCTGTTCGGCAGCCTCGCCTGCCTGTTGGCGATGGCCCTGGTACAGGGTGTGGGCGCTGCGCTGCTGCTGCGCTTTCTCGCCGGGGTCGCCAGCGCCTTCAGCCTGGTCGGCGCATCGCTCTGGTTGCTGCGCCCGGGGCACTCCGCGCAGACCGCACCGCTGCTCTACTCGGGCGTAGGCCTGGGCATCGTGCTGTCGGCGCAGCTGCTGGTCGCGGGCCACTCTGGCGGCCTGAGCAGCAGCGGCCAGTGGCTGCTGCTCGGCGTGGCAGCGCTCCTGCTTAGCTTGCCCGTCTGGCGTGCCTGTGCTCGCCAGGCGCAACCCCGACAGCAGCACAGCGCTCCCGCAGAACACAGCCAACTGCCGGCCTGGCGCCTGGTATCGCTGTATGGCCTGGCCGGCTTCGGCTACATCATCACCGCCACCTACCTGCCACTGCTGCTCGGCGAGCACGGCGCGCTGCAGCCGCTGCAGATCTGGGCGGCCTTTGGCCTGGGCGCGGTGTTCTCATGTTTTCTCTGGCATGCCCTGCGCCAACGTCTGGGCACCTCGCCGTCGCTCATACTCAACCTCGGCCTGCAGGGGCTGGGCGTGATCCTGCCGGCGCTGCACGCCAGCACGGCGAGCTATCTGCTCAGCGCCCTGCTGGTCGGCGGCACCTTCATGGGCACGGTGACCATCGCCATGGCTGCCGCACGCAGCAGTCCGCGCCTGGCCGCCGGCATGACCGCCAGCTACGGCCTCGGCCAGATCCTCGGCCCGCTGCTGGCCGCCGCCCTGCAGGCGCATTACCAGAGCTTCTCGCCGGCCCTGCTGGCGGCCGGCGCAACACTCGGGCTGGCCGCCCTGCTGAGCCTACGACCTAGGTGCAATGGCTGAGCTGGCTATGCTGATCAATCATCAGTCGTAGCCAATCAGGACACCCGTGCATGTCGATTTCCACTGCAGGCAAGACCGCCGTGATGCAGAACATCCACGGCACCATGGAGTTCCTGCGCAAGTACCCGCCATTCAACCAGATGGACAGCGCCCGCCTGGCCTTTCTGGTGGAGCACTGCCAGCTGCGCTTCTACGCCGCCGGTGAGACCATCATCGCGCCGGAAGACGGCCCGGTGCAGTACTTCTACATCGTCAAGCAGGGCCTGGTGGTGGGCGAGCGCCCGCACAGCGCCAAGGGCGGCAGCGAGACCACGTTTGAGATCGCCAGCGGCGAGTGCTTCCCGCTGGCCGCCCTGCTCGGCGAACGTGCCACCCGTACCGCGCATCTCGCCGGCGAGGACACCTTCTGCCTGCTGCTGGGCAAGGAGGCCTTCGTCCGCTTGTTCGCCCAGTGCACCGCCTTCCGCGACTTCGCCCTGCGCGGCGTGTCCAGCCTGCTCGACCAGGTCAACCAGCAGGTGCAGATGCGCGCGGCAGAGAACCTCGGCGCCCAGTACTCGCTGGACACCAGCCTGCGCGAGCTGGCCATGCAGCGGCCGGTCGGCTGCCCGCCGGAAACCTCGCTGCGCGACGCCGTGCGGCAGATGCATGAACAGCATGTCGGCAGCATCGTCATCGTCGATGAAACACAGCGCCCGCAAGGCATCTTCACCCTGCGCGACCTGCGCCGGGTGGTGGCCGCCGGCGATTCGCTGGAACAGCCGATCAACGCGCTGATGACCCAGCATCCATTCCATCTGCCGCCCCAGGCCACGGCCTTCGACGCGGCCCTGGCGATGACCGAACGGCATATCGCCCACGTCTGCCTGGTGGAGGACGAGCGCCTGGTCGGCGTGGTCTCCGAACGCGACCTGTTCTCCCTGCAGCGGGTCGACCTGGTGCACCTGGCCCGCACCATCCGCCAGGCGCCGCGCATCGACACCCTGGTGGCGCTGCGCGCCGACATCCGCCTGCTGGTCGAGCGCATGCTGGCCCACGGTGCCAGCTCGACGCAGATCACCCAACTGATCACCCTGCTCAACGACCACACCGTGTGCCGGGTGATCGAACTGGTGCTGGAGGAACTGGGCGACCCGGGCGTGCCCTTCACCTGGCTGGTGTTCGGCAGCGAAGGCCGCCGCGAGCAGACCCTGCACACCGACCAGGACAACGGCATCCTGTTCGAGGCCGACGGCGCCGCCGAGGCCGAACGCATTCGCCAGCTGCTGCTGCCAAGGGCGCGGCGCATCAACCAGCTGCTCGCCGAGTGCGGCTTCACCCTGTGCCCGGGCAACATCATGGCCGGCAACCCCGAGCTGTGTCTGTCGCGCCAGGAATGGTCGCGGCGCTTCGCCGCCTTCGTCCGCGAGGCCACGCCGGAGAACCTGCTGGGCTCGAGCATCTACTTCGACCTGCGCGTGGTCTGGGGCCCCGAACAGGGCTGCGTGCAACTGCGCCAGCAACTGTTCGCCGACATCGCCGGCAACAGCATCTTCCAGCGCATGCTGGCGGCCAACGCCCTGCGCCATCGCCCGCCGCTGGGGCGTTTCCGCGACTTCGTGGTGGCGCGCAAGGGTGCCGAGAAAGACACCCTCGATCTGAAGAAGGAAGGCCTGACGCCCTTCGTCGACGGCGCCCGTTTGCTGGCCCTGGCCCACGGTGTGGACGAGTGCAACACCCAGCGCCGCTTCGCCGAACTGGTGCGTCGCGAGGTGATCGACGCCCAGGACGGCGCGGCCTACGAGGAGGCCTACCACTTCATCCAGCAGACCCGCCTGGAGCTGCACCAGCAGCAAGCCGCGCAGGGCCTGGCATTCTCCAACCGCCTCGACCCGGACAGCCTCAACCACCTCGACCGACGCATCCTGCGCGAGTCCTTCCGCCAGGCCCAGCGCCTGCAATCCAGCCTGGCGTTGAGGTATCCGTTATGAGCTTCCCCGCAGTTTTCAGACGCACGCTGGGAGCGGCTTTAGCCGCGATAAGACCAGACACCGCTACCGCGACCATTACCCCAATCACGGCTAAAGCGGGGTGCCGCCAAACCGCTCCCACGATGGAACGCACCTACACCTTTGCTCTGGTAGCCCGCCGATGAAACGCGTCCTCGACTGGCTCAGACCCGGCAACGACCCGCGCTGCAGCGAGCTGCCGGCGCCGCGCGCGCTGGATGATCGGCCACTGGTCGAGCAACGCCTGGTGGTGGTCGACCTGGAAACCAGCGGCCTCAACCTGCAGCGCGACCATCTGCTGGCCATCGGTGCGGTGGTGATCGAGCACGGCGCCATCGACTTCGCCCAGCAGTTCGAATGCACCCTGTGCCAGCCCGACCACAAGGCCAGCGCCAGTACCCTGATCCACGGCATCGCGCCCAGTGCCATCGCCGCCGGCAGCGAGCCGACCGAGGCCCTACTGGCCTTCATGGATTTCGTCGGCGATAGCCCGATGCTCGCCTTCCATGCGCCCTTCGACCAGCACATGCTGCAACGGGCGCTGAAGCAGCAACTGGGCTATCGCCTGCAGCATCCCTTCCTCGACGTCGCCGATCTGGCGCCCCTGCTGTGCCCCGAGGGGCCTCAGCGCCGCGCCGGCCTGGACGACTGGCTGAACCATTTCAAGCTGCAGGCTGCCGAACGCCACAACGCCAGCGCCGATGCCCTGGCCACCGCCGAACTGGCGCTGATCCTGTTCAGCAAGGCGCGCCGCCAGGGTCTCGACAGCCTGGCCGAACTGCAGCGCCGCGCGCAGTCCTGGCGCCGCCGGCAGACCGCTCCGTCGCTGTGAACAAAGCCGGCGCGATAACCGCACAGCAATGACACCCTGGCGGCTGGCCAGCCACCATGCGAGGCCCTAGAGTCACGCTTAGCCCCGCACCAAGGACCACAATGCCCAGCACACTCCCGCTCTCCGCCCGCACGGCACGCCTGCTGCCGTGGATAGTGGCGATTGCCTTCTTCATGCAGACGCTGGACGGCACCATCCTCAACACCGCGCTGCCGGCCATGGCCAGCAACCTGCACGAGGACCCGCTGCGCATGCAGTCGGTGGTCATCGCCTACATGCTCACCGTGGCCATCCTGATTCCCGCCTCCGGCTGGCTGGCGGACCGTTTCGGTACACGCCGCCTGTTCTTCGGTGCCATCCTGCTGTTCAGCCTCGGTTCGCTGTGCTGCGCGCTATCCGCCAACCTGACCCAGCTGGTCATGGCCCGCGTGCTGCAAGGTCTCGGTGGGGCACTGATGCTGCCGGTGGGGCGCCTGGTGGTGCTGCGTGCCTATCCGCGCAGTGACCTGGTGCGAATCATGGGTTTCGTCACCATTCCCGGTCTGCTCGGCCCGCTGATCGGCCCGACCCTGGGTGGCTGGCTGGTGGAGTACGCCTCCTGGCACTGGATCTTTCTGATCAACCTGCCGGTCGGCCTGCTCGGCTGCATCGCCGCGCTGAAGCTGATGCCGGACCTACGCGGCCCCGAGCGCAGCCGCTTCGATACGCCCGGCTTCCTGCTGTTCGGCGCCGCCATGGTGCTGATCACCATCGCCCTGGAAGGTTTGGGCGAGCTGCACCTGCCGCACCTGCGGGTGATGCTCCTGTTGTTCGCCGGCCTGGCCTGCCTGGCCGCCTACTGGCTGCGCGCCGGGCATATCGAGCAACCGCTGTTCGCTCCCAGCCTGTTCCGCACCCGCACCTTCGCCGTTGGTATCCTCGGCAACCTGTTCTCGCGCCTGGGCAGTGGCGCCCTGCCGTTCCTGGTGCCGCTGCTGCTGCAGGTGGCGCTGGGCTACTCGCCAGCCCAGGCCGGCATGAGCATGATTCCCCTGGCCCTGACGGCGATGCTGGCCAAGTCCCTGGCCAAGCCGCTGATCGAGCACTTCGGCTACCGCATTGTGCTGACCGGCAACACCCTGGCCCTGGGTCTCGGCCTGGCCAGCCTGGCGCTGGTCGATGCGGACTATCCGTACTGGCTGCTGGTGGTACAGCTGGCCCTGCTCGGCGGCATCAACTCGCTGCAGTTCACGGCGATGAACACCGTGACCCTGATCGACCTCGACGACCATAGCGCCAGCAGCGGCAACAGCCTGCTCTCGGTGGTGGCCCAACTCTCCCTGAGCCTGGGGGTGGCCTGCGCGGCGGCGTTGCTGGGCGGCTTCAGCGCAAGCATCGGCCAGGAGGTCGATAGCGTGCTCGGCGCCTTCCAGGCCACCTTCCTCTGCGTCGGCGTGCTGACCATGCTGGCGGCGGCCATCTTCCTCCAACTGGCCAGCGTCGATGGCCGCCGCGCGCGCATCCTGGCCAGCCGCCCCGAAGACTGAGCACCGTTAAAAACAGGCACTGAAGCGCCGAATGGTACTGGCGCCAGCACGCATCCGGCCTAGCGTTAGATCAGGCAGAGGCCGGATGCACAGGAGTGCGCCGTCCCTTTCTCCCGCGTTGTTCTGCCCCATCGCCGCCACGCCACGGGAGAACAGCCATGCTCTTCATCACCAATCGCTTCCCCACGGCCTCGATCCAGACGGTCGCCGGCCGCCCCTTCGAGTTCGACCTGAGCAACAACGCCCCCAGCCACTCGGTGTACTTCTGCGAGCGCAAGAGCAAGAAGAAGCTGATCGAAGTGGGCAGCCAGGCCTTCCTTGACCGCCTGCAGAAGGCTCCGCGCCGCCAGGTGCTGCTGTATATCCACGGTTTCTCCAACCTGCCGGACGACATCTTCGCCGGAGCGCAGGAGTTCCAGGACCTGTGCGACCTGAAAGATCCCAAGGAGGTGCTGGTGGTGCCGGTGATCTGGCCCTGCGACAACGACTTCGGCATCGTCAAGGACTACTGGGACGACCAGAAGTCCGCCGACTACAGCGCCATCTCCCTGGCCCGTGCCCTCAGTCTGTTCCTCAAATGGCGCGACCAGCGCGAAGAGGCCGGGGAGGACAGCTGCCTCAAGCGCATCAACGTACTGGCCCATTCCATGGGCAACCGGGTACTGCGCGAAACCCTCTGCGAGTGGGATCGCTACGACCTGGCCAACGGCGTGCCCATGCTGTTTCGCAACACCTTCCTGGTCGCCGCGGACATCGAGAACGAAAGCATCCACCGCGGCCAGCGCGGCGAGCTGATCTCCCACGCCTCGCGCAACGTGGTGGTCTACTACGCCTCCGACGACCTGGCCCTGCGCGGCAGCAAGGCTGCCAACCTGAAAAACCGCATCGCCTCGCGCCGCCTCGGCCACAGCGGCCCGGAAAACATGGAGCTGGCGCCGCACAACCTGTACGCGGTGGATTGCGACGACGTGAACACCCGCTACGACATGCCCAAGGGCCACTCCTACTTCCGCAGTGACGACAAGGGCCGCCCCGGCGTGGTGTTCGAGCACCTGTTCGAGTGCCTGCGCAATGGCCGGGTATTCCCCCAGGACGAGGCCAAGCGCTCGACCATATTGCGCGACCTCTCGCCCTGAGCCGGGTTGCCCCAATCCGGGCTGCCGGCTAGTGTGCCGACAGGGGCGCCGCGACGGCGCACCACGCCGCCGTCAAGGAGACTTCATGCGCCCATTGCTCAGCGCCGCCCTGCTACTCGCTACCACCCTCGCCGGCTGCGCCGGCCAAGTGCAGACCAATGCCAGCTCCGGCGAGCTGGAACTGTCCAAACAGGCCCGCCGCCATCTGCTGGTGCATATCGATGGCAGCCCCTCGGCCAAGGCCGACCCGCGCTGGCAGGAGATGGAGTCGGCCATGCGCTCGCACCTGGATCGCCAGGTGTTCAATGCGCTGTATCAGGTGACCTTCGTCGGCGAGCGCCGCAGCATCGCCCAACAGCCAGGCTTGATGGTCGAGGTGCAGATCAGCGACTTCAACTACCAGGAACAGCTGCCACGCTACTTCCTCGGCCCGGCCACCAGCGAAGCCTGGGTCGGTACCCAGGTGAGCTTGTATGACCTGCAGAGTGGGCGCCAGCTCGGCAGCCGCAGCTACCGCAGTTCGTCCTCTGGCTGGGGTGGCGTGTTCTCGGCCATGAGCGAAAAGCAGATCCAGGCCATGAGCAAGCGCATCGTCCAGGACATCCGCCAGGCCGAGGAAGCGCCCCTGCTGGGCAAGGCCGTAGTCATGGCGGACTGAGACTCCCCCCTCAGGGCGGCGCAGCAGTCCTCCACGCGGACGACTCAGTCCCGCAACGGCACCCAGACCTCCACATGGCCGGTGCCGGCCATGGGGTCGAAATCGCCGCTGTAGCGCTCGAACTCCGGCGCATCCGCCGCCTGCAGGCCGGACGCCGGCAGCCAGCGCTGAAAGATCGCGACGAAGGTCTCGTGGATGCTGGAGATATGCCCGCCGTGGCGGAACACCGCGTAGCGCCGCGCCGGCAGGCGCTGCAGGCGGAAGCCCGCTGGCAGTTCGGCGCCGCGGCTCACCCGCACCCCGGCGATGTACTCGAAGCTGCCGTCCTCGTCCGGATTGCAGCACAGGCCGAAGGTCTCCCAGCCCTGCTGCCCCGGCACCTTGCCGATATAGGGCACGAAGCGCTGCCATAGCGCGCTGATACCCTGCGACTTGTCCGCGCTGAAACGCTCGCCAAGGCCGGCGATCAGCAGTTCCTCGCCCTGTTCGAAGCGCGGTTCGGCGAGTGGGTAGGTGGTGGTCGGTTGCATGCGCATGGCCTCCCTCAGATCGATGCCATCCAGTTGGCCGCTCGCCCGCAGGGCCTCCGGCGTGATGCCGAACTGCTCGCGAAACGCACGGGTGAATGCCTCGTGGGAGCCATAGCCCGCCGCCAGTGCCAGGCCGAGAATATCCTGCGCGCCATCGACCAGGCTGTATGCCGCCCGGCTCAGGCGCCGCGCCCTGGCATAGCGCATCACCGGCCAGCCGGTGGCGAGCACGAAGGCCCGCGCTAGACCAAAGCGCGACATGCCACAGGCCTCGGCGATGGTCTGCAGGTCGAAGCGGCCATCGAGATCACGCTCGATCAGCCAGAGGGCCTTGCCGATGGGGTCCATGTCCGCTCCTCACGAATGCCGCCGCAGTATCGGCCCGCAGTATGCCCGCCGCTTGATCGTTCTTGCGCCGCCGGGGCGAAAGAACGCACTCGCATGCGCGTGCGGGCCCGGCAAAGTAGCCTGCCCCGCGGGTTGCCGGCGGAACAGGGGGTGTTTGCGTAGCCCGGGCGGCACTCTGCCCAGGTCGCGAAAGATGCGTGCTCCAAGGCCTTTTCGCAGCCGCAGCGCAGTACCGCCCAACCGCGCCCACTGCCGCAGAGGTGCTTCGGGAAAAGAGCCAAAAAAAGCCCGCCGGGGTGGGCGGGCAAGGGGAATAAACAGGCAGCCGGGGCTGCCAAATGCGCCGCAGTCGGCGCAGGAGCATCGGGGGCAGGAGGGTCAGAGCAGGCGCAGGTGGCGCTGGAAAAAGCGCTTGGCATCCTCGGCCAGGTCGGGGGCGACGAAGGGCCCGGAGCGCGCCACGCCGTCGACCAGCACATACCAGCAGACCAGGTGGCCACTGCTGCGCAGCGCCTCCGGGACGGCGCTGCCGATCATGGACATGATGTCGATACGGGGCATCTGAGTGATCTCCTGTGAACGTGGAGCCACTCTAGGCTGCGGCAGGTTCGAGCGGAAATCGCTGCTTTCGATAGTGTCTATGCGTGCGGCCGATAACAGCCGCTAGTGTCCATGCCGCGCACTGCTGGCCTGGACGATGCGCTGCGCCGGTACGCGCAGCTGGGTCAGCAGGTAAGCCGCGAAATCCGGCGCATAGGGCTGCTCGGCGATGGCCTGCTCCATGCACAGCAGCCAGGCCTCGGCCTGAGCCGGGCCGATCGGCCACTGCGCGTGAAAGCTGGGGATGCCGATGGAGCCGTACCTCTCGGCGAACAGCCGTGGGCCACCGAGCCAGCCACTGAGAAAGCACGCCAGTTTGTCGCGGGCCGAGTCCAGGCTCGCCGGATGCAGGGCACGCACCTCCGCGGCCTCGGGCAGCTCGTCCATATAGCGATAGAAGGCGTCCACCAGCCGGCGCAAGCCATCGATGCCGCCTGCGGCGCGATAGGAGGCGTCACCGACGCCGTACTGCTCGCTCATGTTGTGCCCCTCGGTAAAACCGGGATTCTAACCCCGCCGAGAGTTGCTCAGCCTCCGCCTTCGCCTCGGTAGCGGAGCCAAGGGCCGCTCCGTGCTGCCTGAGTCGCGGCCAAGGCCCCTCCTACGGAGTGTGACTTCACGAAACCAAGCGGCACCCGCCGATTTTGTGGGAGCGGCTGTACGGCACCCCGCTTTAGCCGCGATGACAGTGTATTGGGCAGCGCAGTGTTGCCTGCATCGCGGCTGAAGCCGCTCCCACAAAGCGCTGACATATCCGTGTGGGCGTGGCTTCGGCCGCGACTAACCCAGGCGGTGCCGAGCGGTAGGAGGGGCCTTGGCCGCGATAAATAGAGGTCTGATGAAGGCAGATGCCCTACCCAAACCCTCAGGCCCCGATCACCCCGCCGTCCTCGCGGGTAATCATCACCGTGGTCGAGCGCGGGCGGGTCTGGCCGTCGCTGGCCGGGTAGCTGATGCCGGGGTGCTGGATATTGGCCCACATGGTCCTGCCATCCGGGCTCCAGGCCAGGCCGGTAATCTCGCAGCCGCGCGGGCCAACCATGAAGCGACGCACTTCGCGGGTGCTCGGGTCGGCACACAGCAGCTGGTTGCAGCCCATGGCCTGCATGGCGGGGTCGATGTCGTCGTAGTCGGTCTGGATCCACAGGCGCCCGGCGGCGTCGAAGGCCAGGCCGTCCGGCGAGGAAAACAGGTCGCCGTCGATGGTGCCGGTAAGGTTGGCCGGGACCGTCTTACCGCTCTGGTCACGGGCGCCCTTGGCTTCGCCGGCGAGCAGGAACAGCTCCCAGATGAAGGTGGTGGCGGTCGGATCGGCATCCTGTTCGTTGAAGCGCAGGATCTGCCCGTGCAGGTTGTGCGGGCGCGGGTTGGCCTTGTCGGTGGGCTGCTTGTCGCCACGCCCGTCGTTGTTGGTCAGGGTGACGTATACCTCGCGGGTCTCGGGATGCACGGCGGCCCACTCGGGGCGGTCCATCGGCGTGGCGCCGGCGCGGTCGGCGGCAGCGCGGGCGTTGAGCAGCACCTCGGCCTGGTCGGCGAAGCCATTCTCGGCGCTCAGGCCATTCTGCCCGTGTACCAGCGCCAGCCACTGGCCGCTACCGTCGGCGTCAAAGCGCGCAACGTACAGCGTACCGCTGTCCAGCAGGTCGCGGCTGGCCTTGGGGTTGGCCGCGTCGAAGCGCCCGGCCGGGACGAACTTGTAGATGTACTCGCCCTTGGAGTCATCGCCGGAGTAATAGGCCAGACGCCCGTCATCCGTCATGCTCAGCGCCGCACACTCGCGGCTGAAGCGGCCGAAGGCGGTGCGCTTGACCGGCTGGCTCTGCGGGTCGAACGGGTCGATCTCCACCACCCAGCCGAAACGGTGCGGCTCGTTGACGTGGCCACTGTGGGCCTGCTCGGCATAGGGCGTGGCGTCGAAGCGCGGATCGGCGGTTTCCCAGGCGTAGTTCTTGCTCGTGCCGCTGTTGGCCAGACCATAGCGTTTGTGTGAAACCCGCGCTGCGTAGTCAGCCTGGTCGCGGTTGATAAAGTAGTTGTGCCAGTTCTCCTCGCAGGTGAGGAAGGTGCCCCAAGGCGTGATGCCGGTGGAACAGTTGTTCAGGGTGCCGCGCACCTCCAGACCGCTGGGGTCGCTGGCGGTCTTCATCGCATCGAGCCCGGCCAGCGGCCCGGCGATGCGCATCGGCGTAAGCATGCTGATGCGGCGGTTGTAGGGCGAATCCATGACCCGCTGCCACTGGCCGTCGGCGCCCTGCTTCACCTCGATCACCGACACGCCGTGGGCCGCCTGCTCCTTGCGCACCTCGTCCAGCGGGCGCGGCTGGCTCTGGTCGATCTGCCCGGACGGATGCAGCGGCGGATTGACGTACTCATGGTTCATCACCAGCAGACCGCGGTCGGTTTCGCCGGCGAAGGCGAAGAACTCCATGCCGTCATGGTTATCGCCGGCCTGTTTTAGCTGAGCCTGCCAATCGTCACTGGCATCCGGGTTCCAGTTCGGCGCGCCGGTCTCGACCGGATCGCCCCAGGAGAAGAACGGCACGGCGCGGTAGCCCTCGGCCACCAACACCTGGTCGAACTGGGCGTCGAGCTGCACCGGCACGCCGCGAAAATTCAGCAGCGGGCTGGCGCTGGCCTTGCTGCAGGCGCCGATGCCGCCGGCGAAGAAGCCCAGCGCGGCCAGGCTCAGACCGCCCTTGAGCACATTGCGCCGGCTCGGGTTGATCAGCTCGGCCAGCGGTGCATTGGCGCTGGGGTTGATGGCGATGTCGTCGTGGGCTTCCAGGCGGGTGTGAAAGCGGCTGTGTTCGTTCATCGTGGGCTCGCTGAAAAATGGGAATGATCTGAGCGCCCTCACCCCAGCCCTCTCCCGGCGGCAGAGGGGGTGGTCGAGGTGGGCTGGCGGCTCCTAAAACAGAGCGGTGTTATTCGATGCGGTAGTGGAAGGTGTTCTTCACCCCCTCCACGGCCACTGCCTTGCCGTTCTCCAGGCGCGGCTGGTAGCGGAAGGTCTTGGCGGCGGAGAGCGAGGGCCGGACGAACAGCGGGTGGCAGTCGCCGACCACCTGCGGGTTCTCCACCCGGCCTTGCGGGTTGACCCGGTAGTTCACCGTGCAGTCGCCTTCGATGCCCTTGTTCAGAGCGCGGTCCGGGTAGTCCGGCGCTTCCTTGGCAATCGGCAGGTACTGGCGGCTGGCCGCAGCAGCGGCTTCAGCCTGGTGGGCGCGCTCGGCGGCCAGGGCCTGTTCGGCCGCCAGGCGTTGCTGTTCCTGCTGACGAGCCAACTGCTCCTGGCGCTGTCGCTCGGCACGCTCCTGCTGCAGACGTTGTTGCTCCTGGCGCAGGCGCTCTTGCTCACGCTTGCGCGCCAGCGCCGCCTGCTCCAGACGCTGCTGCTCGATGCGCGGATCGGGCCTGGGTGTTTCCTCCACCACCGGCCGGGCCGGCTCGGGCACCACCGGCGCGGGCGGCACGATCTCCGGTGCGGGTGGCGCGGGCGGTGCCAGGGTGATCAGCCGGGTGGTCAGGGTGCGCACCTGCGGCGCCTCGGGCACGCTGCTCGGCCACTGCGCCAACAGCAAGCCCAGCACCAGCGCATGCAGGCCCACCGCGACCATAGCCGCGGCGCCATTACGCCAGACCCAGGGGCTTGGCAGCGGTGGCAGGTTCAGGCTCGACGAGGACATCAGTGCGGCACTCACTGCGGCGCCTCGGTGATCAGGCCGAGGTTGCTCACCCCGCCCTGCTGCAGCGCGGCCATGCCGGCCACCACGCGGGCGTAATCGACGGCGCCGTCGGCGCGGATATACACCTGGGTGTCGCCATTGGCGGCAATCAGCGCGCCGACCTTGGCGCTCATCTCGGCCAGGTCCACCGCGCTGTCGCCACGGCTGTCGATATCCAGCTCGGGGCCGAGGTTCCAGTAGTAGCCACCGTCGGCCTGCACCGACAGGGTGAGGATCTGTTGCTGGCTGTCGGCTGGCAGCGCTTCGGCGGCGACCTTGGGCAGCTCGACCTTGACGCCCTGGGTGAGCATCGGTGCGGTGACCATGAAGATCACCAGCAGCACCAGCATCACGTCGATATAGGGCACCACGTTCATTTCGGCCTTGGCGCCGTACTTGCTCTGCGGTTTGCGCATGACCTGATCCTCAGGCGGCCTGGGACAGTTTCGGCGCGGCCTGCAGCTTGCGCTGCAGACGGCCCTGCAGCTCATTGCCGAAGGCGTAGAAGCGCGCACTCAGGGTGGCCACGCGGGCGGCGAAGCGGTTGTAGGCAACCACCGCGGGAATCGCCGCGAACAGGCCGATGGCGGTGGCGATTAGCGCCTCGGCGATGCCCGGCGCGACGGTGGACAGGGTCGCCTGCTGCACCTGGGACAGGCCGATGAAGGAATTCATGATCCCCCACACGGTGCCGAACAGGCCGATGTAGGGGCTCACCGAACCGACCGTGGCGAGGAACGGCAGGCCTTTCTCCAGGCGCTCGTCCTGCTCGGCGATGGCCACCAGCAGGCTGCGCTCGACGCCGTCGATCACCGCCTCGGCCGGCACGCCCGGCTGGCGCTGCAGCTGGGCGAACTCGCCGTAGCCGGCGCGGAAGATCCGCTCCAGCGCGGCGTCCTGGTCGGTCTGCTCGCTACCTTCGCGGTGCAACTGAGCCAGGTCGCCCTGCTGGCGGAAACGCTTGAGGAAGTCCTTGTGCAGGCGCTCGCAGCGCCCCAGTAGCAGGCTGCGCTGGATGATCAGGTACCAGCTGGCCAGGGAGGCGGCGAGCAGAATGAGCATGACCAGCTTGACCAGCAGGCTGGCGTCGTTGATCAGGCTCCAGACGGTCATCTGTTCGAGGGTGGCGTGCATGGTGTGACTCCTTGTGCATAACGGGGTGAGGCGCATGCCTTGCCCCGGCCCTCGCCCAAGGGCGAGGGTGGATGGGCGCTATTCGATTACGTGGCGATTACCGGTTGATGACAGTCAGTCCAGCGCCAGGGCGCGGGCGACTTCGCTCCAGGGCACGAACTTGAAGTTCTGCGTGGCCTCGGGCATGCGCTTGCGCCCGTCCTGCACCACCAGCATGCCCTGGCTCCAGGGCCCGCCGAGGTTGGCCGAGGTGACTTCCAGGCCGTCGGTCTCGGAGGCACCGTCGATGCCCAGGGCGCCGTTGAGGCCGACGCGGAACGCGCCCTTGAGCGCATAGGGCGGCTCGGCATCCAGCACCACGTAGCTGTCGTTGCCCTGGCTGGAGATCACCAGGTAGTCGTGCTGACCAGACTGGTAGAGGCCTACGCCCTCCACATCGTCATGCAACACGTCACCGACCTTGAACACGCTGCTCAGCTCGGTCGAACCGTCGGGGCGAGCGTCCACGGCCCATACGCCGGTGTCTTCCTCGCCGAGGAACAGGCGCTGGCGCTGGTCGTCGGCGACGCAGCCCTCGGGCTGGCTGTCCACCGCGAAACGCCGCACCAGTTCGCCCTTCACTTCACCGCCGGCGCCGTCCAGGCGGTATTGCAGGAAGCTGCCGTCCTTGCCGTTGGCGAAGGCGTACAGCTCGCCGGTAGCCGGCTGGAACAGGCAGATGCCGTAGATCTCCTTGATCGGCGTGCGAATCTCGCCGGCCTCGCGCAGCTCACCGCTGCTGCGGTCGATGGCGAACAGGTGGATGCTGTCGTGGTCGCGGTTGCTGGCCACCGCCAGGTCAACAGTGGTGCCGCCGAGGTCGAAGCCGGGACGCACATCGACGTTGTTCAGGCGGCCGACCGGCAGTTCCTGCAGCAGCTTGCCGTCCAGGTCGTAGGCCAGCAGGCCCTGTTTCTTGTTGGTACCGAGCACACGCGACAGCGCCGGCTGTTCGGGGTGCACCCAGATCGCCGGGTCGTCGGCGGCATCGCCGTGACGACCGACCGGCGCGCTCTGGCGCAAGGCCGGCACATTCGCCAGCACCGGCGGCAGCTCGACGGCGGCCGGCTGCCAGTTCAGCTCGCCCTGATAGAAGCGCCCGGCGCCATCGTCCTGCACCAGCAATTCCAGGCCTTTTCCGGTACTGCGCACGGCCAGGCGCTCCGGCTCTTCCAGCCCCTGCAGCGGCAGATTGGCCACCGCGTTCCAGGCGTTGCCCTGCTGCTGATAGAGGTGCAGCTCGGCGGCGGAGGGGTCCAGCGCCAGCAGGCCGCCGGGCACGCTGGCCACGGCCCCGACGCTGTCTTTGAGGCTGCCGAACGGTACGCGGATATCCACCGGCACGCGGCTGGCATCGGCCTCCGGGTGGGCCGGGTAGGCCCACAGGCCGACGGTTTCCTCGTTGACGAACAAGCGGTTGCCGGCGTCGTCGGCCTGGCAATACTCGGCCTGCGGTGGCAGCGGCAGGCCGCGCACGCGCTTGGCCTCGGCGCTCAGCTGGTTGCCGGCGCCGACCAGCCACTGCTCGCCCTGGCCGTCTTCGCCGATCAGGAACAGGTAGAGGTTGGCAGCATCGTCACGGTACAGGCACAGGCCGCTGATGGCGTAGTCGCGCGCCGGCAACAGCTGCGGTCGATTCCACTGCTTCCCGGCGACATCCAGGCTGGCCAGGACGGCCTGCCCGGTGACGTTATCCAGGCTGGCGACGATCAGCGCCTGGCCGGCGCTGCGGCTGTCCAGTGTCGAGTAGCTGCCCGGCAGTCGCGCCAGTTCGGAGCCTTGCTCATCAAGCAGCAGCAGGCCACGACGCTCGCTGGCAGCGATACGCAGGTCGGCGCCAGCAGTCAGCTCGGCAGGCACGAAGCGCAGGTCTTCGGCCTTGACCTTGGCCGAGGCGCCCCAGGGGCTGAGGGCCAGTTTTGGCGTTGCTGCGGAGGCAGTTGGCGGCAACTGCTCGCAGCCGGCGAGCAGCAGGCTGGCGAGCAACAGGGAATACGCAAACACAGGTTTCATACAGCAGATGTCCTTGGCGAAGCATCGAACGCGCGCTCTTAGGAGACACGCAGAGGCAAGACCTCGCGAGCTAGAGCCGGGCTAGGCGGCGCAGGCCGAGGGAGCGGAGTTTGCTGAGAGCAAATGAGCATCCCGAGGTCTGCGCCAACAACGCCCGGCCGACGCGCAGCAGGTCGAAAGGGGTTAGAAATTGGTGTAGGTCAGGCCCAGCTTGTAGGTGGGCCCGTACTCTTCGTACTGGGCGTTGTAGGAGCGACTGCCGGTGTAGACGTAGTAGCTCTCGTCGGTCAGGTTCTGCGCCTCGAAGCGCAGCTGCAGGCCCTTGGTCAGGAAGTAGCCGGCGCTGAAGTCGACGAACACCTGATCGTCCACGTGCTGGTCGTGGGCCTTGTCGTCGATGCTCGCCACTTCGTAGAGGTAGTCGGACTTGTAGTTGGCCGACAGACGCAGGCTGAGCTTGTCGTCCTCCCAGCCGAGCATCAGGTTGCCGACGGTGTCGGACTGGAACGGCAGATCGATGTCGCGCTCCAGCTGGCGACCGCTGGCCAGGTCGCGCCCGGAGATGCTTGCCTCGGAACGGCTGAAGGTGGCGTTGGCGCCCAGCAGCAGGCCATTCCAGGGCGCCGGCAGCCAGTCGAACTTCTGCGAGTAGGCCAGCTCCAGGCCGTACAGGTCGGCGCTGTCGCCGTTGGCGAAGCTGTTGGCCTCGTCGAACGCGGTCCAGGCACCGGTGCCGGCCAGATCGGTGTTGTAGATGAAGCTGTCGATGTCCTTGTAGAACAGGAAGGCCGAGACCACGCCGGCGCGGCCCAGGTAGTGCTCGATCCCCAGGTCGATGTTGCTCGACTCCAGCGGATCGAGCGTCGGGTTGCCGAACTCGGCCTCGTCGCCGTCGATGACGAAGCCGGGGGCCAGTTGCTCGAAGGTCGGGCGCACCACGCTGTTGGTCCAGGCGAAACGCAGCTGGGTGTCCTTGTCCAGTTGGTAGCGCAGGTGCAGGCCCGGCAGCCAGTGGTGGTAGTCGTTGTTGGCCTTGATCGACTCGTAGGCGCCGTCGCGGATACCCGTGCCCTTGGCTTCGAACTCGGTGCCCTCGTAGCGCAGGCCGGCGATGATGCGCAGGTCGTCGATATCCACGGTCTGCATCAGGTACGCGGCGTCGATGTCTTCACTCATCTTGAAGTCATTCACCCGCGACTCTTCTTCGTTGTAGGCGGCGTCGCGATCGAGGCCGCCCAGCAGCGCTTCTAAGGCGTCGGCGCTGATCCCCGGACCGAAATGCCCCAGACCATAGTCGACGTTACCGTGCAGGTAGGCCTCCAGGCTGGTGTCAGCCGCCCCGAAGCTGTCGTAGGTCCACACATCGGTGTCGTTCTCCTTGTCGCGGCGACTGAGCTTGCCGCCGAACTTGACCTGCGCGGCATAGCCGGCCAGGTCGAAGTCACGAGCCAGGTCGAGCTTGATGTTCTTTTCCGTGTCGCTGGTGTCTTCCTCGGCCCACTCGACTTCGTCGAGGCTGAAATTGGCCGGATCATAGAAGTCGCCGCCAATATTCAGGTGCGGCTTTTTCGTGTCGCTGAAACCGGCATCGGCGAAGTCGCCATTGCCCTCGAACACCGCGCCAGCGATATGCCCGGGCGTGTCTTCGCTGGACTTGCTGTAGCCGGCCTGGGCATTGAGCGTCCACTGGCCGATCAGGCGTTCGCCGCCCAGCACATAGGACTGGATTTCCTGGGTCTCCTCGCGGTCCTTCAGCTCACGCCAGCCTTCGGCATCACCGCGTTCACCCGGGCGCTGGGCGTCGTCGAACTCGACGCCGGCAGCGTTACGGGTTTCCGTATCCTTGTAGCGGCTGTACAGGGTGCGCAGGTAGTAGCTGCTGTAGTCGTCGGCCTGGTAGTCGAAGTTCAGACCGAAGCCGGTGCGCTCACGGGTGATCTCGTAGTCGCGCTGCTCCAGCTCTTCGAGTCTGGCGCCGTCTTCGAAGTCCCACTTGCCGCCGGTCTCGACGTTGTCCGAACCGAAGTCACGCTCCTGCCAGCTGAGCGCGGCAGCCACGCCGAAGTTGTCGGTGCCATCACCCAGGCTGAAACGGTCGCTGATGGCGCCGGAGAACTTCGGGCTGGTCTCGCTGGTGTTGTCGTCGTAGCTGGCCTCGGCCGTGCCGGTGTAGAACAGGCCCTTGTGGTCGAAGGCCGACAGGCTCTCCACCTCGATGGTGCCGCCGAGGGAGTTGGCGTCCATGTCCGGGGTGAGCGTCTTGACCACCGACAGCGACTGCACCAGCTCGGCCGGCAGCACGTCGAGCGCCACGGCGCGACGGCCGCTTTCCGGCGAGGGCACCAGGGTGCCGTTGATGGTCACGCTGTTGAGGTCCGGGCCGAGGCCACGAACGCTGACGAAGCGGCCTTCGCCCTGATCGCGTTCGACCGACACGCCCGGCAGGCGCTGCACCGCTTCGGCGGCGTTCTGGTCCGGTAGCTGGGCCACACCATCGGCATGTACCACGCTCTCCACCTGATCGGCACGCCGTTGTTCTTTCAACGCCTGGTCCAGGCTGGCGGCCTGGCCGACCACATTGACGTGTTCGACGGCTTCGTCGGCCGCCCATAAAGGTGTGGCAGCGATGGCCAGCGCCAGGGCGCTGATGCGGAAACCTGCCCGGCGGGCAGTGAGACGCGGCTTGTGCATGTGGCTCTCCCCAAGAGATCGTTGCAACCGGCAGCAGTGGCCGGCGACTGGGAGCGCAAGCTAGGAGTGCGGCATGACGGTTCCGTGACAGCGCACGGCGGCAGCCCGCGAAACACGGGGTTTTGCCGGCTTAATGAACTGAAATGACCCGGCAGATACCTGCTTTTGTGGGAGCGGCTTTAGCCGCGATGCTCTGTGGTTGCAGGGATCGCGGCTGAAGCCACCGCCACAACGACCCGACAACCCGCGAGCGGTGCAAAAAAGCCCTGAGCCAATTCGACCTCCCCCGCTGCAACCATTCCGTCACATGGCTCTGTTCTGCTGGCGCGCAACGCCACTCGGAGCCACCGGACATGCCTTCCCTGCTCAGACTGCACCGCTTGAAACTGGCCGCCCTGCTGCTGGCCAGCAATCTCGCCCTGCTCCTGCACCTGGCCGCCGGCGACCTCAAGCCCATGGCCGAATGGGTCTGGCTGGATATTCTCGGCGAAGGCGGCTCGGCCCTGTTGTGCCTGGTCTGGCTGGGCCTGGTACTGAAGAGCCGTCCGGCTGGCCGGGTCACCAGCTTCCTGGCCATGGGCCTGGGTCTGGTGTTCTTCTCCTGGTGGGTGGACGCCCTCGACGAATTCATCAAGCTGCCCGACAGCATCACCTGGGATCACTGGCTGGAGTCGGCGCCAATGCCCTTCGGCCTGATCCTGCTGACCCTCGGCATCTACCACTGGCACCGCGAACAGCTGGCCATCAGCGCGCAGATGGAGAAGCGCGAACGTCTGTTCCGCGAGCACCGCCTGTTCGACAACCTGACCCCGCTGAACACCGCCGAGTACCTGCGCCGCCAACTGGATCAGGCACTGCAGCATGCCCGCAACGCCCAGCAGCCACTGTCGCTGGTGATCCTCGACCTGGATGATTTCAGCCGCATCAACCACCTGCACGGCCACGCCGAGGGCGACCGCGTGCTGCAGGCCCTGAGCCAGTTGTTGCTGCTCAACCTGCGCCACCAGGACCTGCTCTGCCGCCTGGCTGGCGACCGCTTCGTGGTGCTGCTGCCCAACACCGGCGAAGGCCAGGCCCGGCAACTGGCCGAAGAGCTACGCCGGGCCGTCGAGCACCTGGCGCACAAGGCCCGCGACCACGGCGAACGCCTGCAGCTGCATGCCAGCGTGGCCAGCGTGATGGCCCTGCAGGACGATGCCGAAGGCCTGCTACAGCGCCTCAACCAGGCCCTGGCCCGCGCCAAGCAGCCGCGCTATCCGCGCAGCGCCTGAGGCCCGTTCATGACCCTGAAGACCAACTGGTACGAGAACGACAGCCGCTTCATCCCCGGTCACTGGCAGCCGGCGGTGCTGGTCGACCTGGCGCTGTCGCGCGGCATCGACAGCCACCGCCTGCTACGCGGCACCGGTCTGTTCCACGAAGATCTGCAGGCCGGCCGGGCGCGCCTGAGCCCGCAACAGTTCCTGCAACTGATCGACAACGGCGAACGCCTGCTGGCCGCCGACGACACCCGCTTCCTGTTCGGCCAGCGCCTGCTGCCCGGCCACTACGGCGCCGCCAGCCACGCCCTGCAGCACGCCGCCAACCTGGGCCAGGCACTGGATATATTGCGCCGCCAGCGCGCCCTGCTCAGCCCACTGCTTAGCCCGCGGGTGTTGCTCGACGAACACCACGTGCACCTGTACTGGCTGGACAGTTGTGGCGCCGGAACCCAGCAGCGCTTCGTGGTCGAGGCCGCGATGACCTCCCTGCTGGCGATGAGCCGCTGGCTGGCCGGCGCGCCGCTTCCCTGGCAGGTCAGCATCGCCCAGGCGCGGCCGCGCCAGGTGGAACAGTACTGGGTGCACCTGGGCGAGGAGGTGCGCTTCAACGCGCCACTGGATCTGCTCAGCCTGCCGCGCGAGTACCTGCACCGCCCCTGGCCAGGCGCGGCACAGACGGCCGGCAGCGCCGCCCAGCAACAGTGCGAACAGCTGCTGGAGCAGCTGGGTTTCCACGGCAGCCTGCTCGACCACCTGTACCGCCACCTGCTGGCCAACCTGCGCCGGCCGCCGCAACTGGACAGCGTGGCGCTGGCCCTGGGCATGAGTCCCTCTACGCTCAAGCGCAAGCTGCAGCGTCACGGCACACACTTTCAGGAGCAGCTCGACCTGGCGCGCAAGCACATGGCCCTGTACCTCTATCAGGTCAAGGGACAGAGCAACGACGAGGTGGCGGCTCACCTGCAGTTCCATGACGCCACCAATTTCCGCCGCTCGTTCAAGCGCTGGACCGGCATGGCGCCCAGCGCGCTCCGCCAGCGCTGGCAGCTGGGCTGAACGAGAAGAAGGAGCGTGGCGAAAACTTGCGCGGCGCAAAAAAAGAAACCCCGCTGATGCGGGGTTCTGCAGACTGATTCCTGACATCCGTGATCGGTGCGCCGTCCTGGCGAACAATCCCTCATGTCCCTGTTACTTCTGATGCGCTTCCTGCGCTAAGTCCTTGAAAGCGAGATTAATCTGGCTAGTGGCACACTGATAGCAGCCTTCGCCGGCGCACCTTGTAAGCCAAAGCTTACACGGCCACCGAGCGGGAAAAGGTTCACAAAACCGGTGTGACGGCTATCATCGCGCGCCTTATTCCTGCGCCTGCGCGCACCCGAGTCCCGAAGATGAAACCGCAACTGATCGCCGCCGCCGAAATCGACCGCCTGGAAACCTGGAGCAAGTACAACAAGGACATGTGCAGCAGCTGCATGTCCACCTGCTGCACCATGCCAGTGGAAGTGCGCATCAGCGACCTGATCCGCATCGGCCTGGTCGACGAGTTCGAGCGCGGCGAGCCGCCGAAGAACATCGCCAAGCGCCTGCAGAAGGACGGCATGATCGAGCGCTTCAATGCCAAGTCGGGGATCTTCACCCTGACCCGCATGAGCAACAACGACTGCATGTACCTGGACCGCAAGACGCGCCTGTGCAGCATCTACGACAAGCGCCCGGACACCTGCCGCAACCATCCGCGCATCGGCCCGCGCCCGGGTTATTGCGCCTGGCGCCCGAAGCAGTAAAGCCCTGCGCCAACGCGTGGCACCCGCGCCCCATTTGGTGGCACGGGTGTGGTCTGCGCAAACGATAGAGCCCGCCAAACATCCCCACCGTACACAACAGCATATTTGCGCCAATTTTCAGGCGCCTATAAGGCGCTGTTTTTCAAAACTTTTCATCTACGCCTGAAAAAATCTGCACGCAGTTACGCATGCCGTTCGGCAGGTTCATCTAACTGCAAGAATTTTGGCGCACCCTTTGCAACTGTGAATTAGCCCACGCGACGGCGGCACGAACCGCCCGAAGCAGTCCGCCGGCAGGATGCCGACGAGTACCAAAACCAACAGTTGCGCTGGGCGCTGCCAACTACCTGCCGCCGTGATCCATCACATCGATCAACCCTTTCAGGATGAGAGGCCAGGCAATGGATTTGGGTATCGGATATCCCGGTTGTTCGCCTGTTTGCACGTCGCGCTCACGCGCCTCGGTGCCGACACGCAGCGCCGGACAGCGCGCCTCCACCCGCGGAGGCTGAGCATGAGCAGCCATATTGCGGGCGGCGCCACGGCGCCGCTCAAGAGCGACTTGTGCGCCCGCTTTTTCGGCTGGGCCTGCCTGTTCGCCCTGATCGTTCTGGCGTCCGGGCTGATCGACCCCGATCTGCTCGACCCCGAGCACAAGAAATTCATTCTGCTGGTCGGCGGCATCGGCCTGTGGCGCTATGGCAACGCGGCCATGCACTACCTGCGCGGCATGTACTTCCTGCACTGGAAGTTCCCGCGCATGCGCCGCGCCGTGGAGGCCATGGGCGATGCCGCGCTGCCGTCGCAAATATTCATGGTGGTGACCAGCTTCCGCATCCCCACCCACACAACCTACAAGGTGTACCGCTCGGTATTCGAGGAAGTGCAGCGCCTGCCGGTGCCCTGCACGGTGATCGTGTCGATCGTCGAGAAGGCCGACGAGAACTTCATCAAGCAGATCATGCGCGAGCAGGTGGTCGGTCGTGACGACATCCGCCTGGTGGTGGTGCGCGCCCGCGGCACCGGCAAGCGCGACGGCCTGGCCCACGCCTTTCGCGCGCTGTCGCGACAGATGCCGCTGGAAGACGCGGTGGTCGGCGTGGTCGACGGCGACACCATGATGCTGCCGGGCTGCGTGGAAAACGCGGTGAAGTTCTTCGCCTACCTGCCCTCGGTCGGCGGCATCACCACCAACGAGTTCTGCCAGGTCGAGGGCGGCAAGCTGGTGCGCGAGTGGCACTCGCTGCGCTTCGTCCAGCGCCACATCAACATGTGCTCGATGTCCCTGTCGCGACGGGTGCTGACCATGACCGGACGGCTGTCGTTCTTCCGCGCCAGCCTGATGACCGAGCCGGCCTTTATCCGCGATGTCGAGGCGGACTTTCTCGAACACTGGCGCCTGGGTCGCTTCCGTTTCCTTACCGGCGATGACAAGTCGTCCTGGTTCAGCCTGATGCGCGCCGGCTGGGACACCTTCTACGTGCCCGACAGCAACACCCTGACCGTGGAGCATCCGCCAGACAGCAACTTCTTCCGCGCCACCCGCCAGCTGATGTTCCGCTGGTACGGCAATTCCCTGCGGCAGAACTTCCGCACCACCCGCCTGCTCGGGCTGCGGCAACTGGGGCTGTTCACCATGTATGTGCTCTACGACCAACGCGTGTCCATGTGGACCAGCCTGCTCGGCCTGGCGGCTTCGGCCACGGCGGCGGTGCTGTACGGCGTCGAGTTCATCCTGGCGTACCTGTTCTGGGTGCTGCTGTCGCGCACCCTGGTGACCCTGCTGATGCTGAGTGCCGGGCACCCGGTCGATCCGCTGTATCCGCTGGTGCTCTATTACAACCAGATCGTCGGCTCGGCCATGAAGGTGCACGCCCTGTTCCACATGGATCAGCAGAGCTGGACCCGGCAGAAAACCACCCTCGACCGCAGCGAGACCAATGTCGACCTGGCCATCAACCACTGGTCCTCGAAAACCATGCAGGCCTCCGCCTTCGCTTTGTTCGGCGGCGCGGTAGCCCTGCTCCTGGCCCTATCACAACCCTGAGAGGCAGCCCCATGAACAGCGTTCTTTCCCCGGCAGCCAATGTCGTTCACGAAGCGGTCGACGAGCGCCAGCACGTGCGCAGCAAGCTCCCGGCCCGAGTCACCCTGAGCGGCACCGGCGACAGCTTCGCCTGCGAGCTGCAGGACATCTCCCTCGGCGGTCTCGGCCTGCGCTGCCCGCACGAGCTGAGCCCCGGCGCCCTGTATGCAGCGGCCATCCAGCTCGACCTCAACCGCGTGGCACTGACCCTGGATGTGCAGCTGCGCATCACCTCCCAGCACGATGGCATGACCGGCGCCGAGTTCGTCGACCTCGACCCGCAGAAGCGCGACATCCTGCGCTACCTGCTGAGCGCCTACATGTCCGGCGAGATCGCCGACGTCAACGGCCTGTTCAACGTCATGCAGCGGGAAAACTACATCAAGCAGCGCAAGCAGAAGTTCAGCGCCGACCGCACACCGCTGGAGCGCCTCAAAGCCGTGGCCGGCAGCGCGCTGTACCTGGTCGCCGGCGTCGCCGTGGCCAGTGTGCTGCTGTACAAGAGCTACCTGCTGTTCTTCAGCGTGCCGGCCAGTCAGGCGCTGGTCAGCGCCGATGCACACATCGTCAGCATGCCGGAGAACGGCTACGTGCGCTTCCTCATCCCCGAGGGCGCGACGCGGGTCAAGGCCGGCGAGCCGATCGCCAGCGTCTCCACCCAACTGGCCACCAGCTTCACCACCCCGGCCGACCTCGAAGCGCTGGCGCGCATCTCGCAAACCGACCTGCAGAGCCTGCTCGGCCGCGCCCTGATCGAGACCACCATCGCCAGCCCCTGCGACTGCTACGTCTACTTCCCGCGCAAGCAGAGCGATGGCTACGCCTACAAGTTCGACGAACTGGTGCACCTGATACCCGCCAGCGACGACCTCTACGTCAAGGCCAGCTTCCCGTTCGCCAAGCTCAAGGATCTCAACCGCATCAGCAGCATCGACCTGCAGGTGTTCGGCCAGGCCGAGGCGCTCAAGGGCCAGGTGATCCGCTCGGCAGTGGATGCCGAAACCCAGTCGCTGGTACTCAGCATCCGCCCGGACCAGCCGCTGCCCCTGGAGGCCTACCAGAAGCCGGTCACGGTCGAGCTGTTCAAGGGCCTGCCACTGACCAGCAGCCTGTAGGGAGTCGCGCCATGGTCAAGACCGGAATGACCGCAGCCCTCTGCGCCCTGCTGCTGGCGACCAGCAGCCAGGCCGCCAGCCTGGCCCAGGTGCAGTACCGCCTGCACCAGGATCAGAACGCCGACGTCGAAGCCGACCTGCGCGAGCTGGTCGCGCGTGGCGACCAGGCCTCCATGTTGCTGCTGGCCGACCAATTGGCGCGCCGTGGCCAGCACCAGGACGAAGCCATGCAGCTGTACCACCAGGCCTTCGCCAATGGCCACGGCAAGGTCACTGCCCTGGCGCCGCTGGCAGAGCTCGCCGAGCGCCTGCCCGACGGTCTGGAGCAGCAGCGCGCCTTCTTCAGCGACGCCCTGCGCCGCTACCCACTGACCCGTGATTTCGAGACCCTGAGCACCAGCCTCGACGTGTTCATGGTCTACCCCGAGCTGTTCACGCCCTACGAGCCGCAGGCGCTGATCGAGCTGTACCAGCGCGCCTGCGTGGACAACTGCCATGGCGTGCTGTACCGCGCCCGCCTGGCCGAGCAGCAGGGCAATCTGGCTCTGGCCGAGAACCTCTACCTGCAGGCCATCCACCAGGACGCCCGCGCCGTGCAGCGCCTCTATCAGGCGCTCGGCGACGCCCAGGACGAGCTGTTTCCGCAGAAGGTCAAACCCCTGCTGGCGGAAATCGACCAGTTGCCGGTGGCCAGCGTGCAGGCCATCGGCAGCCTGCTCAGCGGCATCCCCCGCGAGCACGACCCGGAGGTGCTGCTGTGGCTGGACAACGCCATCGCCCGCCAGGCCGACAGCGCCCTGGTGAGCAAGGCCAGCTACATGATGTCGGCGCCGCAGAACTACAGCGCCGACGAGGTGTTCGCCCTGATCGACCGGGTCGAGCAGACCCGCTCCCAGGAAGGCCGCGCCCTGCGCGCCTCGGCTTACCTGGTGCGCGGCTGGCGCAGCCTTGATCCGTTCAAGGCCAAGGCACTGATTGACCAGCTGCTCGCCGAGGGCTACCAGAACGCCTACCTCAACCTCGGCGAGCTCTACAGCATGGGCGGCCTGGATCAGGTCGACCAGGCCAAGGCCATCGCCACCTACCGCCTGCTCGCCGCCCAGGGCGTGGCCTCGGCCTTCTACCGCATCGCCACCATCTATGGCGGCGGCAAGGGCATCTGCCACGACAAGCGCAAGGCCTACGCCTACGCCAGCATCGCCGTGGAACGCGGCGAACTGGGCGCGCGCAAGTTCCTCCACGAGATGGAAAGCCAGCTCAGTGACGAGGATCGTCGCCTGGCCCTGCAGGCTCGGGTCGGCATCCTCGAGGAACTGGAGGCGACCCTATGAGACGTCAGCTCAGTGCACTGTTGTGCCTGCCCTGGCTGGCCCTGGCCCAGGCCGAGGAGTCGGCCCAGGAGATCGTCGACAACGCACCGAGCCAGGAGACGGTGACCGACCTGGGCCGCTTCGAGTTCGCCCAGAAAGTCACCCTGCAGGGCGGCTACGGCCCCGACCAGGGCGTGCTCGGCAATGACCGCAAGGGCTTCTACGGCCTGCGTTACGAACCGACCCTGGCCTGGTATTCCGAGGAAGGCGCCTGGTCGCGCTGGCAGGGCTTCACCCGCGCCTGGCTCAACTACAACTCGGGCCAGGCCAGCACCCCGCTGCAGGACAACGACACGCAGCAGATCGAATACTTCAGCGCCGAGCTGCGCGAGTTCTACCTGCGCCGCAACCTGCTCGGCGACGACCCACGCTTTTCCCTGTCGCTCGGCCGTCAGCGCTTCGGCGACTACTTCGGCCTGTGGTGGGACGACAGCCTGGAAGCCCTGCGCCTGGACTACGACGACAGCTTCGGCAGGGGCTTCGTCGCCGCCGCGCAGAAATTCCACAGCTACAACAGCGACATCAACGGCCTGGACGCCAGCCAGAAGGACATCGCCTACCTGATGGGTGAATACGCCTGGCGCTGGCAGGCCCAGCAGTGGTTCGGCCTGCGCCTGCAGCTGGAGGACGACCACAGCGACAGCGATGAAGCCGACGACCCGCAGGACTTCGACGGCTATCGCGCCGGCCTGTTCGCCACCGGCGAGCAGCTGGACTGGGGCCTGCTCAGCGACTACCGCCTGGAACTGGCCATGCTCGACGGCGACAGCGACTTCAACGACGGCAGCCAGCAGAGCCGCAACGGCTGGGCGCTGCTCGGCGAGGTCGGCAAGCGCTTCGACGAGCTGCCCTGGCAGCCGCGCCTGGTGCTGCACGCCGGCCTGACCGACAAGCCGGACGAGGAAGGCGATGGCTTCTACCTCAACGACATCCAGTCCGACCGCGTCGCCGACCCGCAGACCTACAGCACCGGCCTAGTCAGCGCCTTCATCGGCGTCGACCTGCGCAACCTGGCGTTCTACGGCATCGGCCTGGAAACCCAGCCGCGCCCGCGCCACCAGCTCGACCTGCGCCTGACCGACCTGCACCTGCGCGATGCCGACGGCGAGTTGCCGCTGCGGGTCGATGAAGACTCGCGCAGCGGCAGCCACAGCCTCGGCCAGAGCCTGGATCTCAACTACTTCTGGCGCATGTTCCCGCAGGCCTTCGAACAGCGCCAGGTGCAGGTCAACGCCCTGCTTTCCACCAGCTATTTCCGTGCCGGCAGCGCAGTTCGCGGCCTGGACAATGACTTCCAGGTCGCCTTCGGCCTGGTGCTGCGCTACTGACCGCGAGGTGTCGCCATGGTCTTCACATCCAACCTGTTCCTGTTCCTCTTCCTGCCGGTGTTCCTGCTGGTGTACTACGCGGTCAAGGACAACTGGCGCTCACACGTCATCGTGCTCGGCAGCTACGCCTTCTATGCCTGGTGGCGGCCGGACTTCCTGCTGTTGTTCGTCGGTATTTCCTACTGGAACTACTGGTTCGGCCTGCTGATCAAGCGGCGCCTGGATGCCGACGACAAACAGGGCGCCTTCCGCCTGCTGACCCTTGGGGTGATCGGCGACCTGGCCACGCTGGGCTACTTCAAGTACGCCAACTTCGGCGTCGAAGTGTTCAACGAGATCCTCGCGCCGCTGGGGGTGAACACCTTCACCCTGGAGCACATCATCCTGCCGCTGGGCATCTCCTTCTATGTGTTCCAGGCGATCAGCTACATCGTCGACATCTACCGCAAGGATGCCGAACCGACACGGCGCTTCGTCGACTTCGCCGCCTTCATCGCCCTGTTCCCGCAACTGATCGCCGGGCCGATCCTGCGCTACAGCCTGATCGACCAGCAGCTCAAGCAGCGCACCCACTCGCTGGAGCTGTTCAGCCTGGGCGCCAGCCGCTTCATGCTCGGTTTCGTCAAGAAGGTGCTGATCGCCGACTCGCTGGCGCCGATGGGCACGGTGATCCTCGGCGACGCCGAGCCGCAGATGCTCGACGCCTGGTTCGGCATGTTCATCTGCCTGGTGCAGCTGTACTTCGACTTCTCCGGCTACAGCGACATGGCCATCGGCCTGGGCATGATGATGGGCTTCCGCTTCGCCGAGAACTTCAACCAGCCGCTGCTGTGTCAGAGCATGACCGAGTTCTGGCGACGCTGGCACCTGACCCTGGCGGACTTCCTGCGCGACTACATCTACATGCCGCTGATCCGCTCCAAACGCATGGGCGCCGACGCCGCGCTGTTCTGCACCATGCTGCTGTCCGGCTTCTGGCATGGCGCGAGCTTCGCCTACATCGTCTTCGGCCTGTACTTCGCCGTGCTGATGCTGATCGAGCGGCGCATGAAGTGGGTGACCAAGGTCAACGGCCGCTACCGCTTCTGGCGCAATGTGCTGGCGTTGATGCTGGTGGTCGGGGTGATGCCCTTCTTCGCCACCGGCGACATCCAGCACGCGCTGAACATCCTCACCGGCATGGCCGGCCTGCGCGGCATCGGTTCGCTGGACGGCTACTTCCTCGCCACCTCGCAGATGACCGTGGCCTTCACCGCCGTGGCGCTGCTGTGGATGGCCCTGGCCGGGCGCATCAACGTGCGCTACTACGCCGGCGCCAAGCAGGGCTACTGGATGCAGCACGTCGGCGGCCTGAGCATGGCGCTGCTGTGGGCCGCGTTCGGCCTGTCGCTGACCCGCCTGGCCGCCAATTCCTTCTCTCCCTTCCTCTACTTCCAGTTCTAGGAGCGCGCCATGTTTCCGGTGATGACTTCCGCCCACAAGCTCAACGGCATCCTGTTCATCGTCATGCTGACGGCCATGCTGGCCTACTCCACACCCAAGGTGCTGCAGTTCGCCAGCACCCAGGCACCGGCGCAGGCCGCCGAGCAGTTCATGAGCGGTCAGCTGCTGCGCCAGTTCGAGCGCTACTACGACAGCAACCTGTTCCTCCGCGCGCCATCCATCGAGATGTGGGCCAGCGCGCAGTACCTGCTGTTTCGCGAGGGCTCCAGTGGCGTGGTGCTGGGCAAGCAAGGCTGGCTGTTCACCAATGCCGAGTACCTGGTGCCCAACGCCTACGAGGACAACCTCGACAGCAACCTGGCGAAGATCGCCGAGGTCGAGCGCACCCTGCGTGCGCACAACAAGCGCCTGATCATGCTGCCGCTGCCGATGAAGGTGGATGTCTATGCCGAGTACTCGTCACGCCCGCTCGATGGCCGTGCCCTGGGCCTGTACGAGGACTTCGTCGCCGGCCTGCGTCGCGCCAGCATCGAAACCAGCCCGCTGCGCGACGCCTTCCTCGCACACAAGGATCAGCAGGCGCTGTTCCTGCGCACCGACACCCACTGGACGCCCGAAGGCGCGCGCCTGGCCGCCCAGGAACTGGCGCGCCAGCATCCCGAGCTGATCGGCAGCACCAGCTACACCTCGCATCCGGTGGCGGAAAAGAGCCTGCCGGGCGACCTCAGCAACTACCTGCTGTTCAACCGCAGCCTGGCGCCCGAGCGCTTCCGCCCCAGCCCGCTGCAGCTCTACGAAACCCTCAAGAGCGAGCAGCAGGTCAGCGACGGCGCGCTGTTCGGCGAGGCCAGCCAGCCGATCATGCTGGTCGGCTCCAGCTACACCAAGATCGACGACTGGAACTTCCCCGGCTTTCTCAAGGAGTCGCTCCAGAGCGACCTGCAGACCACCGCGGTGGAGGCCAAGGGCCCCTATGCGGCGATGGAGCAATTCCTCGCCGGCGAGCGCCTCAAAGACCCGGATATCACCACGGTGATCTGGGAATTCCCGGTGCGCACCCTGCTCGCCGAGAAGCCCACCACCGGCGGCTGGCAGGTCGCCGCCAACCAATTCTTCTGATCGGAGACTGACCATGAACAACCTCAGCCAACGCCTGCTCCTGGCCCTGTGCCTCACCGTTCCCGTGCTGGCCCATGCCCAGGATGGCAATGCCGCCCTCTACGACGCCGTGGCCCCGGCCGGTTCGGCCTTCGTGCGCATGCTCAACCTGACCGGCAGCGGTAGCGAACTGATGGTCAGCGGCAAGAGCGCGGCGCAGAAGATCGGCGCCGGCCAGCTCGGCAACTACCAGTTCGTCGCCCCCGGCGCGCACAAGCTGAGCGCCGGTAGCACCAGCCTGCAGACCGAACTGAAGGCCAACAGCGCCACCACCCTGGTCTTCGACGGCCAGCAGTTGAAGCCCATCGCCGACACCTACAGCGAAGACAGCAAGAAGGCGCTGATCGCCTTCTACAACCTCACCGACAAGCCGCTGTCGCTGAAGACCCTGGATGGCAAGCACGCGGTGGTCGAGAGCGTGCCCAGCGGGCAGAGCGGCTCGCGCCCGGTCAACGAGATCAAGATCGGTTTCGCCGCCTATGCCGGCGAGCAGAACCTGGCCAAGTTCGACGAGCTGTTCCTGAAGAAGGGCCGCTCCTACAGCTATCTGGTGATCCCCGATGGCGCCGGGGTCCGCACCATCGCCTCGATGAACGGCCTAGACAGCATCAAGTAGGTAAGCCCATGAACATGCCGCGCCCGCTCCTCGTCGCCCTGCTGTTGTTTCTCGCGCCTGCCGCCCAGGCTGCCGAACAGCAGTGCGAGCTCGATTGCCTGCTGTGCTCCGGCCTGGCCGAGCCGAGCCATTACAGCGAAGGCATCATGAAGTCGATGAAGTACATCGCCCCGGGCGACGACACCTGGCTGTTTCGTTCCGAAGTGGACCTGAGTAACGACTTCGGCATCCCGCCCGACATGCGCGGCGAGTTCAAGCGGCTGATGGATGCCTTCCACGCCAAGGGCACCCAGGTGGTGATCGCCGTGCAGCCGACGCGCGGCATCATGCACCGCGACAAGGTGCGGGCAGATGCGGCCTATGGCTTCGACTTCAGCAAGGCGCGGCGCAACCTGGCCGCCTTCCTCGGCCAGCTGCGCGCCGGTGGCGCCGTGGTGCCGGACATCCTGCCGCTGGTCGACCACCCACCGCAGCAGGACTACTTCTTCCGCCGTGACCACCACTGGACGCCCACCGGCGCGCAGGTCACGGCCAAGGTGGTGGCCGACAGCATCCAGCAACAGCCCTTCTACGCCGAACTGACGAAGAAGAGCTACCGCACCGAGCCAGGCGTGATGCTGCCCAAGGACGGCACCATGAGCCGGGCCCTGAAGAAGATCTGTGGCAACAACTACGGTTTCCAGTACGCCCGCGGCTTCCAGACCGTGCCGGCAGGCGACGACCTCGGCGCACTGTTCGACGAAGAAAGCGAGCAGGAAGTGGTACTGGTCGGCACCAGCAACTCGGCCAGCCGCGACGACGACACCAAGAACTACAACTTCGACGGCTACCTCAAGGAATACCTCAGCGTCGACATCCTCAATGTCGCCCTGCCCGGCGCAGGCCAGGAAGGCGCGCTGCTCAACTACCTGCAGTCGGCCGACTATTCGCCGGATGCGCCACCGAAGATGATCATCTGGGAGCTACCGGCCAGCTTCCACCTGGAGGACCCGCTGCTCTATCGACAACTGCAGCCGGCGATTCGCGGTGGCTGCGCCAAGGCCCAGGTGCTCGGCAAACGCAGCGGCGAGCTGCCGGTCCTGCAACCCGGCCAGCGCCGCGAGCTGTTCAGCAATGCCGGCAGCAGTCGCCTGGATCTGCGCGGCAAGCCCGGCTTCATCGACCTCAAGCTGGGCGACAAGAACCTCAAGGACTTCTACCTGATCGTTTATTACGACAACGGCCAGCGCGACAAGGTGTGGTATCGCCGCGAAGCCATCGTCGAGGGTGGCCAGTATTACCTGGAGCTGAGCCGCGACCCGGTATTTCGCGACGCCAATCTGATCTCGGTGTTCTTCGAGCCCAGCGAGCCGCTGGAACATCCCAGCAGCGTGGAGCTGCAACTATGCCTGTGAAACCGCTGGCCGCCCTGCTGCTGACCCTGGCCGGCAGCGCCCAGGCCCAGTCGATCTGGGCGCCGCAGCCGACGGCACTGAGCAGCCAGGTCGGCGACTATCGCCAGCTGGAGTGCCCGAAGAAAGTCGCCGAGCCCTACACCGGGCCGCTGCAGATCGATAGCAAGTACGACCAGAGTGACGCCAGCCGCTCGACCCTGAGCAACAAGGTGTCGGCGCGCTCCAAGGAAACCCATGCGCGCATCGCCGAGTTCAGTCAGCGCCTGGCCCAGTTCGCCGATTACTACCTGCAGGCGAAGAACGCCAAGCAGGCCGGCACCGCACTGGCCTGCATCGACCAGTGGCTGCAGGCCTGGGCCGAAGCCGGTGCCCTGGAGAGCCGCGACACCAGCAAGACCGGCATGGCCGCGCGCAAGTGGACGCTGGCGGCCATCGCCTCGACGCTGCTCAAGACCCAGGCCGTCAGCGGCGGCCAGCCGCAGCTGTCGAGTGCACAGAAGCAGTGGCTGCAACGCCTGGCCGAACTGATGATGGCCGACTACGCGCCGCGCCTCGCACCCGACTTCGCCTATTTCAACAACCATGACTACTGGGCCGGCTGGGCCATGGCCGCCACCGGCATGCTGCTCGGTCGCGACGATTACATCGCCTGGGGCGAGCGCAACTTCCGCCGCGCCCTGGGGCAGATCAGCGTCTCGCCCCATGGCGACTACGCCTACCTGCCCAACGAGCTGGGCCGGGGGCGCCTGGCGGCCAACTACACCCATTACGCCCTGGTTCCGCTGATGCTGCTGGCTGAGTCATCACGCCTGAACGGCCCCGGCCTGAGCACCGCAGACCAGCAGAAACTGCAGCAACTGGCCAACTTCGCCGCCCTCAGCGTGCTGGACGAGCGCGCGCTGAGCGAGCTGCGCGGCCAGCCGCAATATCCGGTGCCGCCGTACAAGATGGTCTGGCTGCTGCCGTTTCTCAGCCAGTACCCGCAACACAAGCAAGCCCGCCACCTGTACACCAACGTCGGTGTCGCCGCCGATGGCTACAGCCAACTCGGTGGTCGCCTCGCGCCGCTGTATCCCGATGTTCACTGAATCACGAGGTGTCGCCATGCTCCCGCTCGCCATCCTGCGCCGCTGCATCGCGCCGCTCCTGCTGGCCAGCAGTGCCGCCACGGCCCAGCAAGGCCTCTACCACCATCACCTGGAGGCACTCAGCAGCCACCCGCAGCAGGCGCGCATCGCCGAACTGCTGGCGGCGCCAGCCCAGGGCCTGGACCCCGCCCTGTTCAGCGTCACGCCGCCCGGCGGCCGCGCCAGTGTCGGCCTGTCCAACCTGTTCTCGGCCCAGGCCGGCAGCTGGCCGTTCGAGCCCTTCGCCAGCAGCGGCCTGTTCCGCGTGATCGCCGATTATCAGGCGCACCACCCGCAGGCGCTGCTGCTGGACAACGGCAGCCTGAGCCTGGCCGAACTGGCCCAGCGGGTGAACGACCCGCGCGTACTGCAACGGCACAAGGACGGCTACCTGCTGAGCTATCCCCTGCTGATCGGCCCGCAAGGAGCGCTGCGGGTGGAGAACGAACAGCTGTACCTGAACAGTCGCGCCGGCGCCGCCGTGATCAACCGCGGCCTGCTGATCCTGCGCCAGGCCAAGGTGCAAAGCTGGAGCGGCGAACAAGCGCAGCTCTCGGCACAGAGCTTCCGCCCCTTCATCATGGCCTGGGCCGGCAGCACCACCCTGATCGAAGGCTCCGAGCTCAGCCGCCTCGGCTACAACGCCCACCTGGCCCGCGGCCTGACCAGCCTGCGCAGCCAGCAGCAGGCGGCTGCCACACCAGCCGCACGGGTGCTGATTCGCGCCAGCCAGTTCCACGAGATGTCCAGCGGCGCCGAACTGCACGACGCCCAGGCGCTGATCGAAGACTCCAGCTTTCACGACCTGCAGCAGTACGGCCTGGACTTCTCCGCCAGCCTGGTCAGCGTACGCGGCAATCGCATCAGCGGCGTGCGCAACCACAGCGCCATCCGCCTGCGCAACGGCAGCAGTGGCCTGATCAGCCGCAACCTGCTCAGCGATATCGGCAAGTCGGCCATCGAGGCCCAGCTGCAGCAAGGCGCTCTGGCCCTGCAAGGCAACCTGATCGGCGGCACCGGCGCCAGCGCCATCGCCCTGCTGGGCGACCCGCAACACCCAGTGGATGGCCTGCTGCTGGCCGGCAACCTGATTGCCAACAGCGGCGGCAGCGGCATCGAGGGCCAGCACATTCGCCGCGCGCTGATCCTCGACAACCGCATCAGCAGCACACCGGAATACGCCATCCGCATCATCAACCAGCCAGCAGTGGGCGGCAGCGAGATCAGCCTGCTCGATAACCGCCTGTCGGCAATCGGCAAGTCCATGATCAACCTGCAGGGCGTCGCCAGCCTGCTGCTGGGCAACAACAGCTACCAGGGCATGGCCGGCCTGCAGCAGGTGTTCGATGGCGACCTGCTGGCGGTGCAGAGCCTGCTACTGGAAACCACCCTCAAGCATGGCTGCGTGGCCCACCTGCAGGTGCTCGCTGCCAGCCAGGCCGGGCCGCCGCCGCTGACGGCGCCGCGCTGTGGACAGAGCATCTAGCGGCCGGCCGGACTAGTCCTCGGCCAACACCGGTGCCAACAACAGGGCATGCACGCGGCCAAAGGTATTGCGTCCCATGGCCACGATCACGCCCTGATCATTGATGCCCAGCCCCGCTTCGATGAACCAGCCACCGGCATCCGGCAGCAGGTCGTTGAGGTTCTGCATGCCCTCGGCGAGGCTCCAGACATAACCGACCGAGGCTGTCGCGGTATCGGCCTGGCCCACCACGCGCTGCGCACTGTTGACGCCCTTGGCATAGCTGTTGGCGCCGCCCAGGGTGCCCAGGTCCTGCATGCCGCCCGAGGGCGTCCAGATAAAAGCATGCTCGGCGCCGGCATAGCTGCCGTAACCGACCACCGCGCCGCTGCCGCCGATGGCCTTGCCGTAGCTGTTGCCACCGTCGAGGGTGCCGAGATCCTGCATGCCACTGCCGGGGTCCCAGCGAAAGGCGTGGGCATTGCTGCCGACATGGCTGAAGCCGGCCACCTGACCGGCGCTGTTGATGCCGGTGGCGTAGCTGTTGCTGCTGGCCGAGCCCAGGGTGCCGAGGTTGTTCATGCCGCCCTCGGCCGTCCAGCGATAGGCGCGGTACTTGCCGCTGGCAATCTGGCTGTAGCCTGTCACCTGCCCGGCATCGTTGATCTCGCGGGCATAGCTGGCCGCGCCACCGAGCGTGCCGAGCAGCTGCATGCCGGTGGCAGCGGTCCACAGATAGGCCTTGTCGCCCCCACTCTGCACGCCGTAACCGACCACCTGCTGCGCATCATTGACCCCATAGGCGTAGCTGGTGCTGCCGCCCAGGGTGCCGAGATCCTGTATGCCACCGCTGGCCGTCCAGAGGAACGCGTGGGCCCCGGTACCGGCATAGCTATAGCCAACCACATCGGCGTTCTCGCTGAGGCTATGCGGCACGCTGTAGGAGGTGATGATCAGGCTGCCGAGATCGGTCAGTGCATAGAACTGGGCCTGCGCCGGCAAAGCCAGGCAGCCACAACAGATACCCACGGCATAGGCCGTGGCCAAGACAGGATGAGACATGTCGCCGACTCCCGCTACAGGGTTGGGCAGGGGAAAGGCGACTGCTGAACGCGAAATACCAAGAAGGGAGAGAAAGCGGCGCCACATGCACTGTGGTCTGCCAGCGAATGTGCGCCGCAGGCCCGGCCTCGTCAAGCCGCGCCCGGGCTCTGCCGACGAGCAGCAGGGGCAAATGGCGGAAAACCGCCAAGCGCGAACACGACACTGGCGAAAAGTCGCCAACCCTCCAAGCACAGGCCCCGTGAATACTGGGCTGCGGCCGTGTTCCGGGCTGGCATCCGGGTTGCTATAGCTTCTCCCCGATGCAGCCCCGTCTACAGTGTTAGGGAAGCGGGGCGTGCCACGCGCTTCGACCTCACAATCACAACAAAGGAAAACTCCGCATGTTCAAGCAGACCGCCATGGCGCTCGCCTGCGCCTTGTCCCTCGGCATCTCCAGCCTGGCCCAGGCAGCCGACCCGATTGTCATCAAGTTCTCCCACGTGGTCGCCGACAGCACGCCGAAAGGCCAGGGCGCCCTGATGTTCAAGAAGCTCGCCGAAGAGCGCCTGCCTGGCAAGGTCAAGGTCGAGGTCTACCCGAACTCCTCGCTGTTCGGTGACGGCAAGGAAATGGAAGCCCTGCTGCTGGGCGACGTGCAGCTGATCGCGCCCTCGCTGGCCAAGTTCGAGCAGTACACCAAGCAGCTGCAGGTATTCGACCTGCCCTTCCTGTTCAACGACATGGCCGCGGTCGATCGCTTCCAGCACAGCCCGGAAGGCCAGAAGCTGCTGACCTCCATGGAGTCCAAGGGCATCACCGGCCTGGCCTACTGGCACAACGGTCTGAAGCAGCTGTCGGCCAACAAGCCGCTGCGTGAACCGAAGGACGCCCGTGGCCTGAAGTTCCGCGTACAGGCTTCCGCCGTGCTCGAAGAGCAGTTCAAGGCCGTGCGCGCCAACCCGCGCAAGATGAGCTTCGCCGAGGTCTACCAGGGCCTGCAGACCGGTGTGGTCAACGGTGCCGAGAACCCCTACTCGAACATCTACAGCCAGAAGATGCACGAGGTGCAGAAGTACATCACCGAGTCCAACCATGGCCTGCTGGACTACATGCTGATCACCAACACCAAGTTCTGGAACGGCCTGCCGGAAGACGTGCGCAGCGAGCTGGGCAAGATCATGGTCGAGGTCACCGCCGAGGTGAACAAGCAGGCCGACGCCCTCAACCAGGGCGACAAGCAGCGCATCCTCGACGCCAAGACCACCGAGATCATCAGCCTGACTCCGGAGCAGCGCAACGAGTGGCGTGAAGCGATGAAGCCGGTATGGAAGAAGTTCGAGGGCGAGATCGGCCCGGACCTGATCAAGGCCGCCGAAGCCGCCAACCAGTAAGAGTGGCCCGAGCCACCTGATGCTGTAGGCAGCTGCCTGCAGCCAAAGACCCCGCAGTCTGTTGTCGCGGGGTCTTGTCCATCACGCTGGAGAAGAAAACATGAATGCCTTGCGGCGAATCTGGGACCACTTCGAGGAAGCCTTCATCGCCTTTCTCCTGGGGGCCATGACGCTGGTGACCTTCGTCTACGTCATCCTCAACAACCTCTACACCCTGTTCTACACCCTGGCTGACCATTGGCCGGCGGCCAGCGACTTCCTGTTCGCCATCGGTGACGGCATTCTCGCCGCCGCCCAGGCCATGACCTGGAGCAGCGCGCTGACCAAGGCTCTGTTCGCCTGGCTGATCTTCTTCGGCCTGGCCTACGGTGTGCGTACCGCCGGGCACATCGGTGTGGATGCCCTGGTCAAGCTGGCGCCCAAGCACATCCAGCGGGTGATCGGCGTGATCGCCTGCCTGTGCTGCCTGGGCTATGCCGGGCTGATCAGCGTGGCCAGCTTCGAGTGGGTGCAGACCCTGTTCACCGCCGCCATCGGCGCCGAAGACCTGGGCCACTACGGCATCATGCAGTGGCACATCGGCCTGATCATTCCGCTGGGCTTCGCCCTGGTATTCATCCGCTTCGCCGAAATCCTGGTGCGCATCCTGCGCGGCCAACAGACCGGCCTGGGCCTGGCTGACGAAGCCGCCGAAGCCGTCAAACTGACCGAGCATGAGGAGCACAAGCCATGACAGTACTGTTCCTCTTCTTCATGCTGTTCGTGCTGATGTTCATCGGCGTGCCGATCGCCGTGTCCCTAGGCCTGGCCGGCTCGCTGACCATCATCTTCTTCAGCCCCGACTCCGTACGTTCGCTGGCGATCAAGCTGTTCGAGACCAGCGAGCACTACACCCTGCTGGCAATTCCGTTCTTCCTCCTGGCCGGCGCCTTCATGACCACCGGCGGCGTGGCGCGCCGCCTGATCGACTTCGCCAACGCCTGCGTCGGCCACATCCGTGGCGGCCTGGCGATTGCCGCCGTGCTGGCGTGCATGCTGTTCGCCGCGCTGTCCGGTTCCTCGCCGGCCACCGTGGCCGCGGTCGGCTCCATCGCCATCGCCGGCATGGTCCGTTCCGGCTACCCGCAGGAGTTCGGCGCCGGCATCGTCTGCAACGCCGGCACCCTGGGCATCCTGATCCCGCCGAGCATCGTCATGGTGGTGTATGCCGCCGCCACCGAAACCTCGGTGGGCAAGCTGTTCATGGCCGGCGTGGTGCCGGGCGTACTGCTCGGCCTGACGCTGATGATCGCGATCTACATCGTCGCGGTGAAGAAGAACCTGCCGGCCCTGCCGCGCGCCAGCCTGCGCGAGTGGCTGGGTGCCGCACGCAAGGCCATCTGGGGTCTGCTGCTGATGGTGATCATCCTCGGTGGCATCTACTCGGGCATGTTCACCCCGACCGAAGCGGCCGCCGTAGCGGCGGTGTACTCGGCCTTCATCGCCCTGTTCGTGTACAAGGACCTGACCTTCCGCGAAGTGCCGAAGGTGCTGCTGGAGTCCGGCAAGCTCTCCATCATGCTGATGTTCATCATCGCCAACGCGATGCTGTTCGCCCACGTGCTGACCACCGAGCAGCTGCCGCAGCAGATCACCACTTGGGTGATCGAGGCCGGCCTGACGCCGATCACCTTCCTGCTGGTGGTGAACATCGTGCTGCTGATCGCCGGGGCCTTCATGGAGCCTTCGGCGATCATCCTGATCCTGGCACCGATCCTGTTCCCCATCGCCACGCAACTGGGCATCGACCCGATCCATCTGGGCATCATCATGGTGGTCAACCTGGAGATCGGCCTGGTCACGCCGCCGGTGGGGCTCAACCTGTTCGTCAGTTCCGCGGTCACCGGCATGCCGCTGACCGCCACCATCCGCGCCGCACTGCCGTGGCTGATGATCCTGCTGGCCTTCCTGCTGTTGGTCACCTATGTGCCCTTCATCTCCCTGGCCCTGCCCAACTGGATCGGCATGAACTGACCCCCGAGCTACTCAGCAACTTTGCCCGGCCTCGTGCCGGGTTTTTTTTGCCTGCGCCAGGCACAGGCTGCCCGAGTACCGGCCCGGCTTCTGCGGGAGCGGCTTCAACCGCGATAAAGACCACGCGAAGCAGCCCGAGGCGCCGTCACCTGGCGCAAGCGACGTGCCGCCCAGAGGCTCCCAAAGAGCATCTCGCACGCGCAGCATCCAATCTTTTTTTCCTGCACCTGTAACGCTCGCGGGACGACCTACTCTAGTGTCATGTCCGGCAGCCAGCCGGTTCATACCAAGAGGAACTGACCATGACTCACAAGACCGCTTCCACCATGACCGGCGCCGCCCTGGCCCTGGCCGCCGCCGGCCTGTTCGCCAGCCTGCCGACCCAGGTGGTCGCCGAAGAAGCTCAGGTGCACTGCTACGGCGTGACCTCGTGCAAGGGCCAGAACGACTGCAAGACCGCCGAGAACAGCTGCAAGGGCCAGGCGTCGTGCAAAGGCCACGGCTTCAAGGCCATGACCATTGCCGAGTGCAATGCTGCCGGTGGCGAAGTCCGCGAGTAAGCGATGCGCGGGCCGACCCAGTCGGCCCGCACCCCGGCCACAAAAGGACATCCCAGCCCCATGCTTCCCTATCTCGGCCACGGCCTCGGCCTGCGCAGCCAGTACTACCAGGAGATTCTCGACCGCCGCCCGGCTGTGGACTGGTTCGAGATCATTTCCGAGAACTACCTGGTGGAGGGTGGCAAGGCCCTCTACTACCTCGACGCCATTGCCGAGCATTACCCACTGGTAATGCATGGCGTGTCGCTGTCGATCGGCGGCCCGCATGAACTGGATCGCGATTACCTGCAGCGCCTCAAGCAACTGATCAGCCGCGTGCACCCGGCCTGGGTCTCCGACCACCTGTGCTGGACCCGCGGTAATGCCCACCAGCTACACGATCTGTTGCCGCTGCCCTACAACGAAGAAAGCCTGGCCTACCTCAGCGAACGCGTGCGGCAGGTGCAGGACATCCTCGAACGCCCCCTGGTGCTGGAGAACCTCTCCAGCTACGTACAGCCGGCCAGCTCGACCCTCAGCGAGTGGGACTTCCTCGCCGCCCTCAGCGCCGAGAGCGGCTGCCAGCTGCTGCTGGACGTCAACAACGTCTACGTCAGTGCACGCAACCAGGGCTTCGAACCCTGGGACTTCATCAGCGCGTTGCCGCCGCAAAGCATCCGCCAGCTGCACCTGGCCGGGCACAGCGACTACGGCGACTACGTCATCGACACCCATGACCACCCGGTGGCAGATCCGGTGTGGCAGCTGTATCGGCGCACCCTGGAGCATCTCGGCCCGGTGTCCACCCTGCTCGAACGCGATGACCGGCTACCGCCGCTGGACGATCTACTGGACGAGCTGCAGCGCGCGCGCGAACTGGCCCGCGCTGCCCTGGAGGCGCGCCAATGCGCCTGAACGACTGGCAGCGCGAGCTGGAAAGCTACCTGCTGAACGACGACCCGCAGGCCATGCAGGCACTGCTGCCCGAACTGCGCGACGGGCCGACCCTGAGTGGCGCCGGCGGTCTGGGCATCTACCACAACGCCTATCGCGCGCGACTGCTGGAAACCCTGCGCGGCGACTATCCGACCGTGCACGCCTGGCTCGGCGACGCGGAATTCGACGCGCTGATGCACGCTTACCTGCGCGCCCATCCGCCACGCCACTACAGCCTGCGCTGGTTGGGTGAACAGTTGCCGGGCTTCGTCGACCGGCACCTGATCGCCGAGCAGGCCGCGCCACTGGCCGAACTGGCACGCCTGGAGTGGGCCTTTACCCTGGCCTTCGACGCCGCCGATGCTGAACCGCTGAGCCTGCAACAGATCGCCGCCTTGCCCGCCGAGCAGTGGCCGACGCTGCAGGTAAGTGGCCACCCCAGCCTGCAACGCCTGCCCTGCCGCTACAACAGCCTGGCGCAGTGGCGGGCAGTCAAGGCCGCGACCGACTTCCCCGCCAGCCAGGCACTGGCGGCCGAGGAACTGTGCCTGGTGTGGCGTCAGGATCTGGTCTGCCGCTACCGCGCCCTGGCCAGCGACGAAACCGGCGCCCTGCAGGCCATGCTCGCCGGCGCCACGTTCGGCGAGCTGTGCGCAAGCCTGGCCGCCCACGGCGAACAGGCGCCGGCACTGGCCGCCGGCTGGCTCAAGCAGTGGCTGCAGGACGGCCTGCTGGTTACCAGTCGAGCACCAGCCCCAGGCTGATGCCGTGCTGATCGGCGTCGCCGGCGTGCCGATAGCTGTAACCCAGCTGCCAGGCCAGGTCCGCCGCGAGCTGCTGACGCAGCCCCAGGGTGGCGCGGGTCAGGTCCGATTCGGGCTCGTAGCCCTTGAGCTCGAAGTCCACGCCGGCGACGCTGTTCAGCTCCATCTTCACCTCTTGCTGATCATCCTCGAACTCCCGTTCACGAGCGATCTCGCCGAACAGCTCGGCGTCGGCAGCCAGGGCAAAGCGTGCCTGCAGGCCAACCCCCAGGCGCTGCGACTCCACCCGTTGATCGTCATAGCTCAGCGCCGTCGAGCTGGCACCGCTCTCGCGATAGCCATTGACCTGGGTATGGGCGTAATCGGCACTGACGAACGGCCGCAGGCGCAAGCGCTCATCCACCGCGAACTCCATGCCCAGGCGCCCGCCCAGAGCCAGCAGCTGGCCATCGCTATCGCCTTTTTCGGTACGCGTGGTGATGCCCAGGGCGAAGCGGCGTTCGAGGTCGTGGTAATCCAGATAGCCTGTGCTGAGCATGACATCGCCCCACAACTGACCGTCGTCGTACTGGGCGAAGGCGCTGGCCAGGTAGCTGCGCAGGCCGTACTCGGAGTCACGCGGGCCAAGTTGCAGATCCTGATCCTGCAGCTCCAGCGCCACGCCCAGACGCCAGTGTTCGTCCAGACGGTAGCTGCTACCCATGCTCAGCGTCTTGCCATCGCCATCCCCCTCGGCGCTGGTATCGGCAGCGTCGAAATCCGCACGGCTCACCCCACCATCGATGAAGCCGCGCCATTTGCCGACTGCCTGCCAGCGCCCCCAGTCACCCAGCCACTGCTGCTGCAGCTTGCTCCGCGCGCTGCCCAGGGCGGACACGGCCGCTTGCGGCAGCAGGCTGACTTCCCAGGGTGCGGCCAGAATCGACAGCCCCTGGTCGGCGAGAATCCGCTGCATCGCCGCCGTCGGGTGGACCAGATCGGCGTAGATCAGCTTGCTCGGATCAGGCGTGGCACTCAGCGCTCCCCAGGTGGCGTTCTGGCAACCGGTGGCTCCGGTGATGGAGACGGCGTAGAAGCAGGTCCCCAGCAGGTTCTGGCTGGCGTCGAAACCGAACGCCCCGGGATTGGCCAGCACCTCGCGATACAGCAGCGGCACATTGAGCGGGATCACCTCGGCGTCGAGGCTCGCCATCTGCCGGATCAGCTCGCCGTTGAAGGCCTGCGCCAGGGTGTATTGGGCGGGATTGAAGGCGCCACCCGTGGTGGGGTTCGCCACGTCGACCAGCAGCGGGGTCATGAAGTAGCGGCCACCGGCGGCCTGCAGGGCGCGCAGAGAATCGCCGAGGCGCACCGCAGCAGCCTGGGCAGTCGGCACACTGACCACCAGGCCCTGGAGGAAGTCGTTGCCGCCGCCGTTGACGTAGAACAGGGTGTCCGGGTCTACCACCCGGCCGCCGACCAGAAAGCCGTCGCGAGTACGCAGCGGCACGCCGCCAGAGCTGACCACCGAGCCGCCCGGCTGGGTGATCGACTGGTAGATCTGTGCAGTGGTGTAGCCACCGACCGCCCAGTTGTCGCCGTCGGCCTGCCCCAGCGCCTGACGAAGCGGGCTGGTGGAGGCGGTCTGCGAGCCGAGGCCGAGACCTTCACCGATCAGCATCGGTGAAGTGCCGGCAAAGGACTCACTGGAGAAGTAGCTGAAGGTCGGCCCAACCTGGGTGGTGAAGCGAATCGGGTTGAGTCCGTTGGAGAACTGCCCCGCGTCGCTGAGGCTGTCGCCGAACACCACCATGCCGCTGTAGGCGGCGGCATGGATCGAAGATGGACCTGCCAAAAGGCAGGCGAGTGCCAGCGGCGTCAATATGCGCTTCATGAACCCAGTCCCCTGTTGTTCTTGTTGTGTTGGTTACGCGGCGGGGGACTTTAGGGTGTGTGCAGCGGGAACACACGATCGCTCGTGCAATTTCCCTCCTTCGATTGAGGCGCCGCGCGACGGGTTAATCCATTCGCGCGGCGGTCGCTCCAAGGTAGCAGGCGGCTTGTTGCGTTAGAGCGGTCGCTTCACCTCGTCGACGCCCTGTGAGGCGACATCCAGCTGCGCCGCCTTGGGTTTGATCAGACTGAAATCGATCAGGTTCTGCGGTTGCTGTGGATTGCCGATCAGCAGCGGCCGTACCTTGAACTGGGCATTGACCAGGCTCTTGCTGGGGTCGAGCTCGGCGAAGCGCAGCCCGGCCATGTCGGCCCAGGTGTGGATGAAATTGGCGCTGCTGTAGGGGCGCTGACGGGCGAAGCTGTAGTCCTGGCCCTGCCACTTCGGCGCCTGCCAGAGCATGAAGGGAATGGTGTACATCGGACTGGTCGGCGCCGCCTCGTTACGCCCGAGCACCTCGGGCTTGGGCGCATCGAACACCGCCTCGCCATGGTCGGACAGGTACAGCAGAAAGCCGTTGGGGTCGGTGGCAGCGAAGCGCTTGATCAGGCTGGACACCACGAAATCGTTGTACAGCACGGCGTTGTCGTAGCTGTTGTAGGTCGGCAACTGGGCATCGGTAACATGCGCCGGCGCGCCGCTGCGGTCGGTGAAGCGCTCGAACTCCGGCGGATAGCGGTACTGGTAGCTCATGTGGGTGCCGAGCAGGTGCACCACGATGAACTTGCGCGGTGCGCCATCGGCCAACACCTTGGCAAAAGGCTCCAGCACGTCACCGTCGTACTGGCGGGCGTTCTGCTCGCGGTTGTTGTTCAGATAGACCTGCTCGTCGGCCTCCTTGGAGAAGGTGGTGAGCATGGTGTTGCGCTTGGTCATGGTCTGCTGGTTGGTGATCCAGTAGGTGCGATAACCCGCCTGCTTCATCAGCCGGATCAGCGACGGCGTGCGCAGATAGTCATCAGGATGCTGCTGATCGGCGAAGGTCAGCACCTGCTGGAGGGCCTCGATGGTGTAGGGGCGCGGCGTGACCACGTTGTCGAACAGCTGCAGCTGGCTGCGCAGCTTGTCCAGTTCCGGCGTGGTTTCACGGGGGTATCCGTACAGGCTCATGCGCTGGCGGTTGGTCGATTCGCCGATCACCAGCACCAGCGTGGCCGGCTGGCCCGCATGGGCATCCTGCAGCGCGGTCAGCGGGGCGATCTTGCTGGCGCCGTCGAGTAGATCCTGCATGTTGGCCAACTGGCTGCGGTATTGCTGATAACCCACCAGCAGCTGCCAGGGCGTGGCCGGTTCCAGGCGCGCGGTGAAATGCTCGAAGGCCTCATGCAGATCGCCCTGCTTGAGATACTGGCGCAACGCCGGGTAGCCCAGCGAGACCGTGAACAGCACCACACTGGCCAGCACGGCCGCCTGCCGCGGCAGGTACACCGGCCTGATCTTGCGCCACAGCAGCCAGGCCCCCAGGCCATAGGCGAGAAACACCGGCACCATCCACCAGGCAAAGTACTGCGCCAGATACTCGCTGCCTTCGCTGACGTTGGACTCGAAGAGAATGAAGATCACGCTCTGCGAGAACTCCTGGCCGTAGATCAGGAAGTAACCGAACGCCGCCAGCGAACAGAGCCACAATGGCACACCGATGAGCGCAGCCAACAGGCGCGCCCGTGCCGGGAACAGCAGCAGCGGTATCAGCCACAGGCTGCTGAGCAGGAACGCCTGGCGAAAGCCGGTGAAGCCGGCGGTGCCGGTGAACTGGATCAACGCCTGGGTTACGCCGGAGAAATACCAGAAGAACAGGAAGGCCCAGCCCAGGCCGGCCCAGTCGACCCGAACAGCACGTCCGGCGGGAGTTTGCACGGTAGTCATCACGGTTTGCTCGTGGAGGAAACCGCGTCACTGTGCTCGGCTCGCTGTTAAAAAAGTGTCAAACGCCGCAGCGCCCCTCACTCCAGGTGAAAGTGCGCCGTGTTCTGCGCCAGGCTGCGGCTACCGGCGCTGAGGCGATCGGCAACGCCATGCACGGTCTGCGCACCCTGCAGCAGGCTGGCGGCGGCCTGGTCGACCTGCTGGATATTGCCGCTGACTTCCTCGGCGGTCGCCGCCTGCTGCTCAACGGCGGTCGCGATCTGCGCAATCATGTCGCTGACCCGCTGTACGGCGCCGGCGATCTCGCCCAGATGCTCACCCAACTCGGTCACCGCGCCGGCTTCGCTCTCGGCCTGGCTGCAGGCCGTCTGCATCAACTCCACGGACTGCAGCACCACGCGCTGCAGGGCCTCGACCGTGGCGCTGATTTCGCGGGTCGACTCCTGGGTGCGCTGCGACAGCGAGCGCACCTCATCGGCCACCACGGCGAAACCGCGCCCGGCCTCGCCGGCCCGCGCCGCCTCGATGGCGGCGTTGAGCGCCAGCAGGTTGGTCTGTTCGGCGATGCCCTTGATCACATCCACCACCCGGTCGATCTGCTGGGCCTGCTCGCGCAGCTCGCCGAACGCCGCGGCGGTATCGCCCAGGCGTGCGGTGAGCTGGTGCATGCTGGCGGTGGTCTGCTGGCTACGCTGGTTGCTCTGCTCGGCGATATGCCGGGTCTGGGTGGCATCCTGGGCGGCCATCTCGCAGTTCTCCGCCACGCTCTGTGCAGTGGCCGCCATCTGCGTGGCGGCTGCGGCGATCTGGCTGACCTGCTGCTGTTGCTGCTCCACCGCGCCGAGGGCGCGCCGCGCCTCCTCGCTGAGCACCAGCACAGTGTCGCTCAGCTCGGCACTTTCGCGGTTGACGCCCTGCAACGAGCCACGCAGCTGGGCCACGGCATCGTTCAGCGCCGCACCGATCAACGCCAGCTCGTCCTTGCCGTGCACGGTGACATGCCGGCGCAGGTCGCCATCACGCAGCGACTGCGCCAGCGAGGTGATGCGCCAGCTGCTGCCACGAATCGAGGCCTGCAGGCAGGCCAGCGCATAGAGCGCCAGCAGCACCAGCACGCCGAACGCGCCAAGGGTGAAAACCAACGCGCGCAAAGCCTTGCTGCGGTATTGGCTGAGACGCTTGTCGAGCGCCTCCAGGGTCGCGCGCTGCAGCTGCTCGATATGCTGATGGGCGCCATCCATGCCCTGCTCGAACGCCGCGACATCGAGCTTGAGCCCCTCGTCGCCGTACATCTTCTGATCCAGTTGCGCGAGCCAGGCGTCGAGTCCTTCCAGGCTCTGCGCGTAGGCCTGGTTCCAGGCCGACAGCGACTTCGGCAGCTCACCCTGCAGGCGCTCGCCGAGCTTGCCCAACTGCTGGCGCGAGACCCCGGTGGCGCTGCGGATCTCGCGCAACTGCAAACGGCTCTGCAGGCTGAACTGCCCCGCGGCCACCGCACCCTGCCCCACACTGGCCAGCACCCCGAGCTGCTGCTGCAGGCGCGGCGCATCCTGAGTGGCCAGTTGCATCAGCAGATAGGTTTCCAGCCAGGGATCGAGGATCAGGCCGCTCTCGGTCGCAACCTGCTCACGCAACACGTTGAGCTGCTGCAAGGCCAGGGTGAAACGGTCATAGGCATCGGGCCACCAGCCGACGCTGCTCAGGGCCTGGGCACGCAGGCCATCGCGATGCCCGCGCAGGGCCTGCAAACCCGCCAGCACCGGCTTGCCAGCGCCCTCCTCGGTCAAGATCTGCTGCAGCTGATCGAGCGCCTGATCCAGTTCGCCCTCGCGCTGCTGCAGCTGCGCCATGGCCGCCTGGGTCTCATCCGTAGCCTGGCGGCCACGTTCGGTGGATTTCCACCGGGCGGTGAGGTTGCGCTGATTCACCAGGGCTCGTTCGACCCGATCCAGGACCTGTAGCTGAATCACCCCGGAGTGCTCGTTATCCACCACCTCCAGGCGCCCGAGGTAGTTCTCACCGATGGACCAGGCGGCATAACCGAGTGGTAGCAGGAACAGCAGCGCCAGCAACTGGAACTTGCGAGCGAAGCTGAACTTTTCCAGGGCTCCCACCCCAGGCAGCAACAGCGCATTCATCGTCGAACTCCTGAATCGGACGAGACAGCAAAGCGCTTGACCTAGCAAATGCCGAGCCACGCCCTCACTGCCTCCGGACTACCCCTCAATATCGGAAGAGTCACAGACTTCATGAGCTGAACGATAGAAGGCAATGCGCCATCAACGTGCGAAAAAGCGCCAGGCGGCCATCGTTGCGGCTCATTCGTCGTAGGCAGCGATCCCCTGGCGCAGACTGTTGGCCAGGGCCTGAAACCCCTGCAGAAGCAGCTGATCGTCGTGCGCGGCATTGCTGACGCTGGCCCGGACGAACTGGGGTACCGCAGCACGCCCCACGGCGAACGCCTCCGCCGTGGCGATCAGGTAATTCTTCATCTTCAGGTCCGCGGCCACGTCCGAGGCCCGCCAGGGCTCCGGCACTTCGATCCAGAAGTGCGGGCACTGCGCATGGGTCCTGTAGTTCAACCCGTCCAGCAGTGCCTGCACCAATGCCTTGCGGCGGCCGATCTCGACCACCTGCTGCTGCAGCAGGCTCTGCGCCACACCGCTCTCGATCCAGTTGCTCGCCAACTCCATCGCCAGCGGCGTGGCCATCCAGCAGGAGGCACGCAAGGCAGCGGCGATGCGACCGAGCAACGGCGTCGGCGCGTGCAGATAGCCGACGCGCAGCCCGGCCGCCACCGCCTTGCTCAGGCTGCCGATCAACACCGTACGCTCCGGCGCATAGTGGCTCAGGGGCGGTGGCCGATCCGCCACCAGCACGGCATGCGCCTCGTCCTCGATGATCAGCAGGTTGTGTTCCCGACAGACGCCGACCAGCGCTTCGCGGCGCTGTGCGGAGAGCACGCCGGTGGTCGGATTCTGCAAGGTCGGCGTGCAGTAGATGGCACTGACCCGGTTGTGCCGGCAGAGCTCGTCGAGCGAGGCCGGAATCAGTCCCTCGGCATCCATCGCCGCCCCGAGCAGCTTGATGCCCAGCATGCGTGCTGCGGTGATCAGCCCGGGGTAGGTCAGCTGCTCGGTGACCAGGGTATCGCCAGCGCGCAGCAGGGCCATCAGGGTGCAGAGCAGACCGTGCTGACCACCGTTGACGCACAGAATCTGCTCGGCCTGGGGGCGAAAGTCGCCGTGGGCGAGCCAGCGCGCGCCCGCCTGGCGATAGCGCGGCAGGCCGCAGTCGGGCGTATACAGCGCGACCTCGGCGAGGGTCCGCGGGTCCCTGGCGAGTGCTTGCAGGCTCTGCGCCAGCAGGTTGGTTTCCGCACCGGGGATGTGCATGTTGCGGCTCATGTCGTACTGCTCTGGCCGCTCCTCGATAAAGTTGCTGAAGCCGGCATCGCGTTTGCGCTCCAGGTCGCGCTGCCGAACGAAGGTACCGTCCCCCACGCGCGCCACCACCAACCCCAGGCGCTCCAGCTCGGCATAGGCCCGGCTGACGGTGCCGATGGTCACACCGAGGCGGTCAGCCAGACTACGGTGCGGCGGCAGCTTGGCCCCGGCCTCGATACTGCCTTCCTGAATCCTGACCTGCATCGCCTCGGCCAGCCGCTTGTACTTGGCGCCCTGCCCGACACGAAGTGCCTCGCAAAGAATTGACACCGTGTCAATAATTGGTTTGACAGCCATTTTCCGTCCAAATAGCCTGATTGACCAGTATCAATCGCAATTGATTCCTGGATATTAGGGTTCAATTTTGTGATCACGAAGGATTGTCATCATGCCAATGTCTGCCGCAATTGCAAACACCGAGAAACCCACCAAGCAGTGGCTGGCCGCACTGCTCACCAGCCTGCTGTTCCTGATCGTCTGCCTGAGCTGGGGCACCACCTGGCTCGGCATCAAGATCGCCGTGGAAACCGTGCCGCCGCTGACCGCTTCCGGCCTGCGCTTTCTGATCGCCTTCCCGCTGTTCCTCTGCTTCGCCCTGATCCGTGGCGACTCGATTTTCTTCCCGCGCGGCAGCCTGGGCTTCTTCGTCTTCGTCACCCTGTGCTACTTCAGCCTGCCCTACTACCTGCTCAACTACGGCGAGACCCACGTGTCTTCCGGCCTCACCGCCCTGCTGTTCAGCTGCATGCCGGTATTCATCCTGATCTTCTCCGCCCTGTTCCTGCGTGAGCGCATCTACCTGTCACAGGTGACGGGCATCGCCATCGGCTTCGGCAGCCTGTACATGATCCTGCGCAGCCAGGGCCTGAGCCTGGCGCATGACGAGTTTGCCGGGGTGCTGGCGATCCTCGCCGCGGCGGTGATGCACGCGCTGTGCTACGTGATGACCAAACAAAAAGGGGCCGAGATCAGCGTCATCACCTACAACACCCTGCCCATCGGACTGGCCGGGCTGATGCTGTTCCTGGTCGGGCTGGGGGCGGAGCAGCCGGACTTCGTCAGCTTCAGCACGCGCTCCTGGTGGGCCTTGACCTACCTTGGCCTGTGCGCGTCGGTCGGCGGCTTCATCGTCTACTTCTTCCTGCTCAAGCGCCTGAGCCCGGTGATTCTGTCCTTCGTCTTCATCATCTTCCCGGTGTTCGCCGTGATCGTCGGCTCCTGGTACGAAGGGCAGCCGATTTCCCGCGACCTGGCGCTCTATTCCGCCCTGCTGCTGGCCGGCTTTGCCATCACCAAGGTGCCAATGGAAAAGCTCCTGGCGAAGAAGGCCTGAGCCCATGAGCGACACAGACATCCTCGACCAGCAGACCCTGCAGATCATTTACCGCCATGCGGCGCAGGCCTACCCCGAGGAATGCTGCGGCTTCGTCTTCGCCGACGCCCGCGTGCATTGCGGCGAGAACATCCAGAACCAGCTCCATCAGCGCGAGCCCGAGGTCTACCGGCGCAGCGCCGCCAATGGTTACACCTTCGCGGTGGCCGACACGCTGCTGCTCAATCGCAGCCTGCGCAGCGACAACCCGGTGCAGGTGATCTACCACTCGCACCCGGATGTCGGCGCGTACTTCAGCCGCGAGGACGAGGACAAGGCCCTGTTCATGGGCCAGCCCATTCACCCCGTGGCCTACCTGGTGGTGGACGTGCGTGCCGGGACGGCAATGGGCGCGAAGCTGTTCGAATGGAGTGGAGAAGGATTCGTCTGCAGCCGGGAGTTTCCCGGCGCCCTGTAATGGCCTACCGCTAAAAGGAGTTTGGTTATGAGAGTGGTGATAGTCCCGGAAGTGTTGAGCCGCGTCGCCAGGCTGCCCGCCACGCGACTCGAGGGCTCTGGGGACACGGTTCGGGAGCTGGTGGAAGACGTCTGCGCCCGCTATGCGGGGCTGCGCGAGCACCTGTTCTACGCCAACGACCAGTTCAAGGAACACTTCCTGCTCACCGCCGGCGGCGAGCTGGTCGAGGCCGAAAGTCCGCTACCGGCCAATGCCGAGCTGGACATCCTGCTGGCCACATCGGGCGGCCTGGACTGCGACGAACTGAGCAATGACGAAGTGCGTCGCTATGTACGTCATATCACCCTGCCCGATGTCGGGCGCCAGGGCCAACTGCGCCTGAAGAAAGCCCGTGTACTGATCATCGGCACCGGTGGCCTGGGTTCACCGGCAAGCCTCTATCTGGCCGCCGCCGGCGTCGGCACCCTGGGCCTGGTGGACTTCGACCGGGTCGAGAGCAGCAACCTGCAGCGTCAGGTGGTGCATGGCACGTCCACCCTCGGCCAAGCCAAGGTGGAGTCGGCGCGGCGCCGTCTGCAGGACCTCAACCCGGATATCCACATCGACGCCCACGACTGCGCGCTGACCCCGGACAATGCCCTGCAACTGGTGGAGGCCTATGACCTGGTGGTCGATGGCACCGACAATTTCGCCAGCCGCTACCTGCTCAACGATGCCTGCGTGCTGCTCAAGCGCCCGCTGGTCTATGGCGCCCTGCACCGTTTCGACGGGCAGATGAGTCTGTTCAACCATCTGGACGGCCCCTGCTACCGCTGCCTCTATCCGCAGAGCCCGCCCATGGAGCTGGCGCCCAACTGCAACGCAGGCGGGGTGATCGGCGTACTGCCGGGGGTGGTCGGGATGATCCAGGCCACCGAGGCGATCAAATTGATACTCGGCATCGGCGAGCCCCTGGTCGGCCGGCTCCTGCGCTTCGACGCCCTGGCGATGCGTTTCTCCGAGATCCGCTTCCAGCGCCGCCCCAATTGCCCCACCTGCTCGCCCTCGCGCAGCGACCGTGCGCTGCAAGCCATCGCCGCGACACAGTGCTCCAGCGCTTCGCCAGCCGCCGATGCGCTGGCGGCAAGCCTCTACATAACCCCCCTCGAACTGCAGCACGATCTCGCTCTGGGCAAGGAACTGCAGCTGCTCGATGTGCGCGAACCCAACGAACTGGAAGTCTGCCGTCTGGCCGGGTCGGTGAACCTGCCACTGGGTGAGCTCGACGCACGCCTGGCCGAGCTGGACCCGACCCGTCCGCTGTGCCTGATCTGTTACGGCGGACCGCGCGCCGAACGTGCCGCCCGGGTCCTGCTGGACGCGGGCTTCGCTCAACTGCAGGTATTGCAGGGCGGCCTCAAGGCCTGGGCTCGCGCCATCGACCCCGACATGCCGCTGTACTGAGGCCCAGGATGATTCACGACTCCCTGCTAAATGCCATCGGCAACACCCCGGTGGTACGTCTGGCCGCCTTCAGCGCCGAAACCGGGCTGGAGGTCTACGCCAAGCTCGAATCACTCAACCCGGGTGGCAGCCACAAGGCGCGCATCGCCCTGGCCATGGTGCGCGACGCCGAAGCCAGGGGCATCCTGGTGCCCGGCAGCGGCCAGACCATCATCGAGCCCAGCGGCGGCAATACCGGTATCGGCCTGGCCATCGCCGGCAACATCCTCGGCTATCGCGTAGTCCTGGTGATTCCCGACAACTACAGCCCGGAGAAGCAGAAGCTGCTGCGTCTGTACGGTGCCGAAGTGGTGCTGTCCGATAGCCGGCGCGGCAACAACTCGCATGGCGAGCTGGCCATGGAGCTGCAACTGGAAAACCCCGGCTACGTGATGCTCAACCAGCAACGCAACCCGGCCAACCCGGAGGTCCACCGGCGCAACACCGCCCAGGAAATCCTCCGCGACTTCGCCGACCATCCGCTCGACTGCCTGGTGGCCGGCATCGGCACCGGTGGCCATGTCACCGGCCTCGGCGAAACGCTCAAGGCGCACTGGCCGGCACTGCGCGTATACGGCGTGGAACCGGAGCAATGCGACCTGCTCGGCAATCGCCACGCACCACACGAGATACAGGGTCTATCCATCGGCCTGGTGCCGGCGATCCTCAACCTCGACGTACTCGACGGCATGCTCAAGGTCAGCAAGCAGGCCTGCCTGGAACGGGTGCGCCAGACCATGCGCAGCGACGGCGTCAGCCTTGGCCTGTCCTCGGCCGCCAACCTGGTGGCCATTACTCAGCTGGCGGGCGAGCTGCGACCAGGCACACGCCTGCTGACGCTGGTCTACGACAGCGTCGACAGCTACCTGGCGCATTTCGCCTGAGCCCCGTGGAGAACGACAGGATGCGTGGATATCTCGACCGGCTGCGACTCTACGATGGCTTGCTGGACCATCTGGTGCACACCCTCAGCCCCGAAGCCATGGGCCATCTGCTACCGCACCTGGACGGCATCATGGACTGCGCCGTCGAACAGATCACCGAGGATCTGCAAGCCTATGCCGAACGCGACCCCGCGTCCTGCGGGCGCAGCGAACTGATCTTCAGCACCTACGCCTCGTTCAAGGCCGTGCTGTTCCACCGTGTGGCGCATCAGGTCTGGCTGTGCGGCGGGCTGACCGACCGTGAATTCATTGCCCACCGCCTGGCCAACGCCGGCAAGCTGCAGTCGGGCGTCGAGATCCATCCGGCGGCGAGCATCGGCAAGCGCTTCGTGCTGGATCACGGCTTCGGCACGGTGATCGGCGAAACCTGCCGGATCGGCGACGACTGCTACCTGCTCAGCGGTGTCACGCTTGGCGCCGCCGGCATTGCCGACAATCCCGGGGGCAAACGCCACCCGCAGCTGGGCAATGGCGTCGAAGTCGGTGCCGGCGCGCGCATTCTCGGCGCGGTGCAGATCGGCGACAACGTCTTCATCAGCCCGGCCTGCGTCATCACCCGCGACGTACCGGCCAACACGCGCGTCAGCGTCGTCAATCAACTGCAGATGCAACGCAGCAGCTCTGCCTGCAGTCGCGGCTTTCTCGCGGCCTTCGCTCTCGGTGAGCGCCTGCATCTGGTGGGTGAACTGCCGGAGGCGGACGAGCTGTGCGTGCTCGACGCCGAGCATCAGCGTCTCGGCAACCTCAGCCTGGAGTGCACAGTGCGCGAACGCCACCACCGCCAATATCGCCTGCGCAACCTCGACGCCGTGAGCCCTGCGCCACTCTACCCCCTGCACCTGAGCGTCGCCGACACGACGCTGAACATGACCCTGCTGGACCCACCCGGCCTGAGCAGCCTGGTCCGCGCAGTGCTGAAACCTCACCTGCTCAGCATAGGAGGCTGACCCATGTCGGCGTTGACCCTGCAAACCCATGCCCTGTTCGATGAAGCCCCCTACCAGCACACGTTCACCACCCGCGTGGTGGCGGTCAGTGAACAGGGCGTGGCGCTGGAGCAAACCCTGTTCTACCCCAACGGCGGCGGCCAGCCCGGCGACCAGGGGCACCTCCTGCTGCCGGACGGCTCGGCCGTCGCCGTACTCGACACCCAGCGCGACCCGCTGCTGCGCTCGATCATCTGGCACCAGCTGGAAGAAACCCCGCCGGCCCTGCAGGCCGGCATCGAACTGCAGGGCTGCCTGGACTGGCAGCGCCGCTATCAACACATGCGCATGCACACTTGCCTGCACCTGCTGTGCTCGATCATCGACGCGCCGGTAACCGGCTGCAGCATCGGCATCGACAAGGGCCGCCTGGACTTCGACCTGCCGGAGTCGACCCTCGACAAGGAACACATCACGCGGAGCCTGAAGGAGCTGGTCGACGCGGAGCTGGACGTTCGCACCCACGAACTGCCGGTCAGCGAATACAGCCGCATGCTTGACCTCTGCCGCACCCGCATACCCGCGCCGATCACCCAGGGTCTGGTACGGGTGATCGACATCCCCGGCGTGGACATGCAGCCCTGTGGCGGCACGCACGTGGGCAACACCCGCGAAGTGGGAGCGGTGATCTGCGACAAGATCGAGAAGAAGAGCCGCCACAACCGCCGCGTCACGTTGCGCTTCGCCTAGCCCCACCCGCGCGCGGCAGCCACAGGCGGCTGTGCGCCCGCCGGCTTTCCCTTTTTCATCGCCAATGGCATGGCTACCCGCTTTCCGGCGGCGATGAGCCCTCCGCGCCGCCCACAAGGCGGCCGGAACCCAACCCTGCGGAGTACCGCTCCGCCCCCAAGGAGAAAACCATGCATAGGAAGTTGATCCAGCACCCCCTGTTCCTGGCCGCCCTGGCCACCCCGCTCAGCAGCTTCGCGGCGCAACTGGTCGATGTCGCCAGCCTGCCGAGCGCCCGTTCGGGCATCGCTGCCAGCGACATTCACACCGAACTCGGCCTGAGCCGGGATGAGCTCGACGCCGACACCAGCGCCCGCCTGCCCGGCGGTGCCCGCGTGACTCGCTACCAGCAGTACTACAAGGGCGTACGCGTATGGGGCGAGGCCATCACCGAGACCCAGGGCGTGCGCGCCAATCGCAGCGGACGCATGCTGGTCGGCATCGAACAGGACCTGGCGCGCGACGTCACCCCTAACCTCAGCGCCGACCAGGCCCTGCAGCAGGCCCGCCACCTGGCGGACAGCGCCGAGCCTCTGGGTAATGAACAGGCCGAGCTGGTGGTGCGGATGAACGAGCAGGGGCAGACCCAGCTGGCCTATGTGGTGTCCTTCTTCATCGCCGGGCCCACACCTTCGCGCCCACACTTCATGATCGAGGCCAACACGGGTGAACTGTTGCAGCGCTGGGAGGGGCTGGCCCACGCCAATGCCACAGGCCCGGGGGGCAACAGCAAGACCGGCCAGTACTTCTATGGCACGCAATATGGCCCGCTGAGCGTCAACAGCCGCTGCCAGATGAACAGCGGCGACGTGATCACCGTCGACCTCGCCAACCGCTACGACAACAGCAGCACAGTGCCCTTCCGCTTCGCCTGCCCATACAACGACTACAAGCAGGTCAATGGTGCCTTCTCGCCACTGAACGACGCGCATTACTTCGGCAACGTGGTGTTCCAGATGTACGGCAACTGGTTCGGCGGCCTGCGCCCCCTCAACGAGCGCAAGCTGTACATGAAAGTGCACTATGGCAACGGTTACGAGAATGCCTTCTGGGACGGTCAGGCCATGACCTTTGGCGATGGCCGCAACCGTTTCTTTCCGCTGGTATCACTGGACGTCTCGGCCCACGAGGTCAGCCATGGCTTCACCGAGCTCAACTCGGGCCTGGTCTACGACGGGCAATCCGGCGGCATCAACGAAGCCTTCTCGGACATGGCCGGAGAGGCTGCCGAGTTCTACATGAAAGGCCGCAACGACTGGCAGGTCGGCGCCGATATCTTCAAGGGCGACGCGGCCCTGCGCTACATGGACAGCCCCAGCCGCGACGGCGCCTCGATCGAACACGCCAGCCAGTACCACGACGGCATCGACGTGCACCTCTCCAGTGGCGTGTACAACCGCGCGTTCTACCTGCTGGCCAATTCGGTCGGCTGGAACACGCGCAAGGCCTTTGAAGTGTTCGTCGACGCCAACCGCTTCTACTGGACCGAAACCAGCGACTTCGATCGGGGCGCCTGTGGCGTGGCCCAGTCGGCGCGAAACCGCAGCTACAGCAGCGCCGATGTGGTCGCCGCGTTCGCCGCGGTCGGCGTACGCTGCCCCACCCGGCTCTAGGGCAAGCCCGGCAGGCTCCGCACCACGGGGCCTAGCCGACGCAATCGCCCCCCAATTCCTGCAACAGGAAGTCCACGAAGGCGCGCACCTTGGCCTGCAGATGTCGGCGCGAAGGGTAGATGGCATAGATCTGGGTCTGCACCATCTGCCAGTCGCCCAGCACCGCCTGCAGCGTACCCCGGGCCAGGTCTTCGCGCACATACAGCTCCGGCACCAGGCTGATGCCATGCCCACCCCGCAACGCAGCACATAGCGCCAGGCTGGAGTTGACCCGGTAGCGCCCACGCACCGGCACCCGGCGCGTCTCGCCGCCGCGCTGGAAGCTCCATTCCGCGGCATGCCCGGACAAGGTGAAGCTCACGCACTCATGCCGGCGCAACTCCTCCGGATCGGCGGGCACGCCATTGCGCTGGAAGTACGCGGGAGCGCCACACAGCACATGATCGAAGGTCATCAGGTGGCGCGCGACCAGACTGGAGTCCTCCAGGCGATCGCTGCCACGCAGCGCCAGATCGAAGCCCTCCTTGACCAGATCGACGCGGCGGTCGTCCAGCTGCAAGTCCAGGGACAACTCCGGATAGCGCTCCAGAAAACGCGGCACCAGTTCGGCCAGGCGAACCAGGGTGAACGACATCGGCGCACTGACCCGCAGCGTGCCACTGGGCTGCTCCTGCAATGGCCCCAGAGAACTGTCGGCATCCTGCAAGTCATCAAGCACCCGCACGATCTGTTCGTAGTAGCGACTACCGGCCTCGGTCAGGCTCAAGCGCCGCGTGGTGCGGTTGAGCAGGCGCGCCGCCAGATGAGCCTCCAGCTCGTTGATGTTCTTGCTCACGGCGGCCGGTGACAGGCCCAGATGCCGGGCGGCGGCGGCGAAACTGTCGAGTTCGACCACCTGGCGGAAAACATTGAGGGCGGTAAAGCGATCCATGCATTAGTCACTCGGAGTAAATAGACCATGCATCCTAACGCCAATTATCTATTCATCGGTGACGAATTAACCTGTCAGCAACCTACATCGACAGGAATCCCCCATGCATCCGCTACTCGAAGCCATCGCCCAACGCAGCTCCCTCAACCACTTCGACGCCGAAGCACGACTGGATGACGCCGACATCCGCGAGCTGATCGGCTGGGCCAGCCGCGCGCCCAGCGCCTTCAACCTGCAGAACTGGCGCTTCATTGCCGTGCGCAGCGAGAGCGGCAAGCAGCGCCTGCGCCAACTGGCCTGGGATCAGCCCAAGGTCAGCGAGGCGGCCGTGACCTTCATCCTCTGTGGCGTGCTGCCCGACACCGCACAGTTGCCGGCCCGCCTGCAATCCTCGGTGAACGCCGGCTTCATGCCCGCCGCCATGCCCCACACCTGGCAACAGGCGGCCGAGCAGCTGTACAGCGACTCGCCGCTGGCCCGTCGTGACGAAGCCGTGCGCAGTGCCACTCTGGCAGCCGCCACGCTGATGCAGGCCGGCCAGGCCCTGGGCCTGGGCGCCTGCCCGATGACCGGCTTCGACACCGAGGCTGTCGCCAGCAGCTTCGGCCTCGGCGCCGACGAGATTCCGGTCATGCTGGTCGCCATGGGCCGCGCGCGCGCCGGCAACTGGCCGCAGAAACCGCGCCGGCCACTGGAACAGATCCTCGAACTCGCCTGAGGCACCGCCATGAGCCGACATACCGACCTGCTCCTCACTGCCCTGGCCCCGACCATCTGGGGCAGCACCTATGTGGTCACCACGCTGCTGCTGCCGCCCGACTACCCGCTGACCATGGCCCTGTTGCGCGCACTGCCGGCGGGCCTGCTTCTGCTTCTGCTGGTTCGCCAGTTGCCCCAAGGCCATTGGTGGGGGCGCGTGTTCCTGCTCGGCGCCCTCAATTTCTCGCTGTTCTGGAGCCTGCTGTTCGTCGCCGCCTACCGCCTGCCGGGGGGCGTCGCCGCCACCCTGGGCGCACTGCAGCCGCTGCTGGTGATCCTCCTGGCGCGCCTGAGTCTGGGCACCCCGATCCGCGCCCTGGCCATCGTTGGCGCCCTGGGCGGCATCTTCGGCGTCGCCCTGCTGGTGCTCACGCCGCAAGCGACACTCGACCCACTCGGCGTCGCCGCCGGCCTTGGCGGCGCCCTGTCCATGGCGCTGGGCACCGTGCTCAGTCGGCGCTGGCAACCGCCGACCTCCACGCTGACCTTCACCGCCTGGCAGCTGGTGGCCGGAGGCGTGCTGTTGATCCCCCTGGTTATGCTGCTGGAGCCGGTGCCGCCGAGCCTGTCGTTGCCCAACCTGGCCGGCATCGCCTACCTGAGCCTGATCGGCGCCGCCTTCACCTACCTGCTGTGGTTCCGCGGCATCGCCCGGCTGGAGCCGGCAACCGTCTCTTCGCTGGGCTTCCTCAGCCCGCTCAGCGCCGCGCTGCTCGGCTGGGTGCTGTTGCAACAGAGCCTGAGCCCGCTACAGCTGGTGGGTATGGGCCTGGTGCTGGGCAGCGTCTGGCTCGGCCAGCACCGCCCCACTGCCCACCCCGGCCTGTTGCGAACCTGACGAAAAAGCCCCCGGGGATCACTCCACCGGGGGCTTTTCATTCACTGCGCGAGGCTTAGACCTTGCTGCGCTCGTACCGCTTGCGGTCGTTCTCGTTGAGCAGCTTCTTGCGCAGGCGAATCGACTTCGGCGTCACTTCCACCAGCTCGTCTTCGGCGATGAATTCCAGCGCCTGCTCGAGGGTGAACTTGATCGGCGGCACCAGGGCGATGACCTCGTCCTTGCCGGAAGCGCGCATGTTGTCGAGCTTCTTGCCCTTGGTCGGGTTGATCACCAGGTCGTTGTCGCGGCTGTTGATGCCGGCCAGCTGGCCTTCGTAGATCTCGTCGCCCGGAGCCAGGAACAGCTTGCCGCGGCTCTGCAGGGTTTCCAGCGAGTAGGTCAGCGCGGTGCCGGTGGCCATGGAGACCAGTACGCCGTTCTGGCGGTTGGTCACTTCGCCGGCCTTGACCGGGCCGTAGTGGCTGAAGGTCGAGGTCAGGATGCCGCTGCCCGAGGTCAGGGTCAGGAAGTTGTTACGGAAGCCGATCAGGCCACGCGCCGGAATGGTGTACTCCAGGCGTACACGGCCCTTGCCGTCGGGGATCATGTTGGTCAGATCGCCCTTGCGCAGGCCCATCTGTTCCATCACCGAGCCCTGATGCTGCTCTTCGATGTCGATGGTGACGTTCTCGTAAGGCTCCTGCTTCTCGCCGTCCTTCTCGATGATCACCACTTCCGGACGGCCCACGGCCATCTCGAAGCCTTCGCGGCGCATGGTTTCGATCAGAACCGACAGGTGCAGCTCACCACGACCGGAAACCTTGAACTTCTCGGCGGAGTCGCCGGCTTCGACGCGCAGCGCTACGTTGTGCAGCAGCTCCTTGTCCAGACGGTCCTTGATGTTGCGGCTGGTGACGAACTTGCCTTCTTTACCGGCGAACGGCGAGTCGTTGACCTGGAAGGTCATGCTCACGGTCGGCTGATCGACGGTCAGCGGTGGGCGCGCCTCGACGTTCTGCGGGTCGCACAGGGTGTCGGAGATGAACAGCTCGTCCATGCCCGATACGCAGACGATGTCGCCGGCTTCGGCCTCGGACACTTCCACGCGCTGCAGGCCGGAGTGGCCCATGATCTTGAGGATACGACCGTTGCGCTTGGTGCCGTCGTCGCTGATGGCCACGACCGGGGTGTTGGCCTTGATGCGGCCACGGGCGATGCGGCCGATGCCGATCACGCCGAGGAAGCTGTTGTAGTCCAGCTGGGAGATCTGCATCTGGAACGGACCGTCGACGTCGACTTTCGGCGCCGGTACATGGTCGATGATGGCCTGGAACAGGGCATCCATGTTGTCGTCCATGTTCTCGTGGTCCAGGCCGGCGATGCCGTTCAGGGCACTGGCGTAGACGATCGGGAAGTCGAGCTGCTCGTCGGTGGCACCGAGGTTGTCGAACAGGTCGAAGATCTGGTCGATGACCCAGTCAGGGCGCGCGCCCGGACGGTCGATCTTGTTCACCACCACGATCGGACGCAGACCGGCCTTGAACGCCTTCTGGGTCACGAAACGGGTCTGCGGCATCGGGCCGTCCTGGGCGTCGACCACCAGCAGCACGGAGTCGACCATCGACATCACGCGCTCCACTTCACCGCCGAAGTCGGCGTGTCCGGGGGTGTCGACGATGTTGATGCTGTAGTCGCCCCACTTCAGTGCGGTGTTCTTGGCCAGGATGGTGATGCCACGCTCTTTTTCCTGGTCGTTGGAGTCCATCACGCGCTCGTTTTCCGCTTCTTTGCGGTCGAGGGTGCCGGACAGGCGCAGGAGTTTGTCGACGAGGGTGGTTTTGCCATGGTCGACGTGGGCGATGATGGCGATGTTGCGCAGATTTTCGATCACGATGTCGTCTCGATTGATGATTCTGAAAGCGTTGGCGGCGCAGTCTACTCCGCCTTGATGAATACGGGGTTAAGCCACGACCCGATCCGGAGGGCGCCTGCGGCGCACTTCGGCCAGCAGCCGGGTGGTCCTAGCGCGGACGGTAGACGCGCACATTGGCATGCCCCTCGGAGAGTAGATGGTGGGCATGCAGGCGGCTCATCACGCCCTTGTCGCAATACAGCAGGTACTGGCGGGTCTCATCCAGTTCCTTGAAGCGATTGTTGAGGGCATAGAACGGCAGGGGCTGCACCTCGATACCCGGCAGTTCGAGCGGCTCGTCCTCGGCGGCATCCGGATGACGGATATCGATGACGATCTGCCCGGCCAGGGCCTCGGCCACTTCCTCGACCTGCAGGTCTTCACCCAGCTCGTCGATCACCTTGTCCACGGTCACGCGCGTGGCGCGTTCCAGGGCACGCTCGAGCACGGCCATGTCGAACAGGCTTTCTTCGTGCTCGATGCGGCCGCGCTTGGCGCGGGTGGTCGGGTTGACCGAGATCACACCGCAGTACTCGGGCATGTTCTTGGCAAATTCGGCGGTGCCGATGGCCGTGGCGGTGTCGATGATGTCCTGTTTGTGCGCGGCGATCAGCGGGCGCAACACCAGGGTGTCGGTGACCGAGTCGATCACCGAGAGATTGGGCAGGGTCTGGCTGGAGACCTGGCTGATCGCCTCGCCGGTGACCAGCGCATCGATGTTCAGCTCCTCGGCGATGCGGCTGGAAGCACGCAGCATCATGCGCTTGAGCACCACGCCCATCTGGCTGTTGTCGACCTTGGAGAGGATCTCACCGACCACTTCTTCAAAAGGCACGCTGATAAACAGCACGCGGTGCGAGCTGCCGTACTTCTGCCACAGGTAGTGGGCCACTTCCATCACGCCCAGCTCATGAGCGCGACCGCCGAGATTGAAGAAGCAGAAGTGGGTCAGCAGGCCGCGGCGCATGATCTGGTAGGCGGCGACGGTGGAGTCGAAGCCGCCACTCATCAGCACCAGCGTCTGCTCGATGGAGCCCAGCGGATAGCCACCGAGACCTTCGTGCTGGGCGTGGATGATCAGCAGGCGGTCGTAACGCACCTCGAAGCGCGCCTCGACCTCGGGCTTCTTCAGGTCGATACCGGCGGCACCGCACTCGCGACGCAAACGGCTGCCAACATGGGTGGCCAGCTCCATCGAGGAGAAATCATGGGTGTTGCCCGCGCGCTTGCAGCGCACGGCGAAGACCTTGCCCGCCAGCTGGGCACCGAAGTGTTCGCGGCACTTCTCGAAAGTGTCATCGAAATCGAGGTAGGGATATTCGTGTACTTCGAGGAAGTGAGCGATGCCCGGGGTGTTGCGCAGACGCTCGAACATCTCCGCCTGAATCTTCGCATCGCTCACCTGGCTGATCAGGTCGAGGTTGTCCCATTCGCCCTGTACGTCCAACGCCGGGTCCAGATCGCGAAGCACCGTGCGAATGTTCTTCGCCAGCTGGCGGATGAACTGCTTGCGCACCGGCCGGCTCTTGATGGTGATTTCAGCGAAAGGCTTGACGATGAGTTTCATGAAAACCGGGCGCCTGGGAGGCGGTCGAAAAACAGGGGCGCGGATTATAGCGGAAATTGCTCAAGCTTTGATCAAAAACAGCAAAGGAAGATTAATCGCACCAAATAAGTGCTTTCCGGATTTTTAAAGCACCTTAATAGTGCATAAATATGCTCAAAAAAAAGCCGCAACCCCCGCCACCCCTGAGCCGCAGCCTCTTCGTCCATTCCGGGGCACTGGCACGCAATTTGCTCCCTTGTGAGGCAGTCAGGCCTGGCGGACTATCGCGGCCGGCCTTACACCAATTTTTCGGAGACAGGTCAGTACCTGGCTCCTTTCCACCTGGAGGACAGCATGTCGAAGGCGATTCAACTGATCAAAGAACACGACGTGAAGTGGGTTGACCTGCGCTTCACCGACACCAAGGGCAAGCAGCAGCACGTGACCATGCCGGCCCGTGACGCCCTGGACGAAGATTTCTTCGAGCACGGCAAGATGTTCGACGGCTCCTCCATCCACGGCTGGAAAGGCATCGAAGCCTCCGACATGATCCTGTCGCCGGTGGACGAAACCGCCGTACTGGACCCGTTCACCGAAGAGCCGACCGTCATCATCGTCTGCGACATCATCGAGCCGAGCACCATGCAGGGCTACGATCGCGACCCGCGCTCCATCGCCAAGCGCGCCGAGGAATACCTGAAGTCCACCGGTATCGGTGACACCGTATTCGTCGGCCCGGAGCCGGAATTCTTCGTATTCGACGAAGTGAAGTTCAAGTCCGACATCTCCGGCTCGATGTTCAAGATCTTCTCCGAGCAGGCCTCCTGGAACACCGACGCCGACATCGAAAGCGGCAACAAGGGCCACCGCCCGGCCGTCAAAGGCGGTTACTTCCCGGTTCCGCCGGTCGACCACGACCACGAAATCCGCACCGCCATGTGCAACGCCCTGGAAGAAATGGGCCTGGTCGTCGAAGTTCACCACCACGAAGTGGCGACTGCCGGTCAGAACGAGATCGGTGTGAAGTTCAACACCCTGGTCAACAAGGCTGACGAAGTTCAGACCCTGAAGTACTGCGTGCACAACGTTGCCGACGCCTACGGCAAGACCGCTACCTTCATGCCGAAGCCGCTGTACGGCGACAACGGTTCGGGTATGCACGTGCACATGTCCATCTCCAAAGATGGCAAGAACACCTTCGCTGGCGAAGGCTATGCCGGCCTGTCCGACACCGCCCTGTACTTCATCGGCGGCATCATCAAGCACGGTAAGGCCCTGAACGGCTTCACCAACCCGTCCACCAACTCCTACAAGCGTCTGGTGCCGGGCTTCGAAGCTCCGGTCATGCTGGCCTACTCGGCTCGCAACCGTTCCGCCTCGATCCGTATCCCGTACGTTTCCAGCCCGAAAGCCCGCCGCATCGAAGCGCGCTTCCCGGATCCGGCTGCCAACCCCTACCTGGCCTTCGCTGCACTGCTGATGGCCGGTCTGGATGGTATCCAGAACAAGATCCACCCCGGCGATGCAGCCGACAAGAACCTGTACGACCTGCCGCCGGAAGAAGCTGCCAACATCCCGCAGGTTTGCGGCAGCCTGAAGGAAGCTCTGGAAGAGCTGGACAAGGGCCGTGCGTTCCTGACCAAGGGCGGCGTATTCTCCGACGACTTCATCGATGCCTACATCGACCTGAAATCCGAAGAAGAAATCAAGGTTCGTACCTTCGTACACCCGCTGGAATACGACCTGTACTACAGCGTCTAAGCCAGTAGCGTGACTAAAAAGGCCTCCTTCGGGAGGCCTTTTTTATGGCACCGATTTCTGGTGTGAGCGCAAGCCCAGCAGGCACAGCCTTAGCCGCAAATGTGGCCCGTACCGCGCCCAAGCCGCCGCTCTTGACGGCCCATGACAAAGTGCACTGTCGCTCTCTTTTCCGGCAGGCCCGGAACAACTCAACGCCCACCCCGGCAATTCTTTGCACCAGACCACGCCCCTCTGCAACGCAGCTTGCCAACCCGGCATTGCGATGCAACTCTTGCCGCAAGATCAATCAGGAGCTTACCGATGCGCCTGCTCACTGCCTGCCTGCTCTGCACCCTGGCCCTGCCAGCCATGGCACAGATCTACAAGTACACCGACGCCAACGGCAACACGGTATTCACCAACCAGCCACCGGAAGGCCAGAACACGGAAGCCGTGAACCTGCCGCCAACCAATACGGTGGAAGCACAACAGCCTGTGACCCCAGAGCCCAGCACACAGCCACAGGACAGCGGGCCGCCCTATCAGGTACTGGCGCTGTCCGACATCCCGACCGACGAAGCCCTGCGCGCCAACAACGGCACCTTCAGTGTCGGCGTACAGATCGAGCCGCGCCTGATGCCTGGCCACACACTGCGCCTGCTACTGGACGGGCAACCCTATGGTCAGCCGAGCAACGTGCCACGCCTGCAGGTAATCAACGCCGACCGCGGCGAGCACAGTCTTGCCGTGGAAGTGCTGGGCGGCGGACAGCAGATTCAACAGAGCGCGCCAGTGACCTTTACCGTGCAGCGGGTCAATACCAGCAGCCCGGCGCTGCGACCGAAACCGAAACCCGCCCCGTAAACCCGATCAGGTCATCTATGCCTCGCCTGCTGCTCTGCCTGTTGCTCTGCCTTAACGGCATGCCCGCCTACGCCGGCGTCTATACCTACATCGATGCCGACGGCAATCGAGTCTTTACCGATCAGCCGCCCTCGGGCAAGGCCCAGCGCGTCGAGATCGCCCCCAGCAACAACATGGCGCCTGCCGAGGTTCCCGCCAGCAACGTACCGCCTTACCCGAGCGCCCGAGTCGAACCGGCCTACGATGTCCTGCGAATTCTGATCCCCGAGCCAGATGCCACCATCCTGGATCAGAGCGGCAACCTGATCGTCACCGCCAACAGCGAACCGGCCCTGCACAGCGGGCACAGCTACCGTCTGATTCTCGATGGCCAGCCTTTTGGCGAAGCCGGGCGCAGCCCGGTATTTCCCCTGCAGAACATCGACCGTGGCAGTCACCAGGTATCGGTGGAAATCATCGACAGCCAGGGCCGCATCGTCGAGCGCACGCCCAGCCAGCCTTTCCACATGAAGCGCATCTCGCTGTCACAAAAACGGGCAGCGAATCCGTGCAAGAAGAAGGATTGGGGTGTGCGCCCGGAATGCCCCATCAAGGACAAACCCAAAGAGCCTCGCGACATTCCCTTCGTCCCCTTCATCTGAGCAGCGCACCATATCAGTGCATATCAGTGCACCGCTTTCTATGCTCTCCCTGTTTTGGTTCGCCAAACACCTGATCGACTGCGCCGAAACACAGCCCAGACCGCACCCGTAGCGAAAAACACGCGTCTTTTCGGGGCTTTGGTTTGCTTCTTGCATTTTCCTGCCCATAGCCAGGACCCTGCCATGATCAACGACGCACTGCATCGCCTACTGCTGGACAACCTGACCACCGCCACCATCCTGCTCAACGCCGAGCTGTGCCTGGAGTACATGAATCCGGCCGCCGAGATGTTGCTGGCGGTCAGCGGCCAGCGCAGCCACGGCCAGTTCATCAGCGAACTGTTCACCGAATCGCCAGAGGCGCTCAGCTCGCTGCGCCAGGCCGTCGAGCATGCCCACCCGTTCACCAAGCGCGAAGCCATGCTTACCGCGCTGAGCGGCCAGACGCTGACCGTCGACTACGCAGTGACTCCCATCCTCAACGCCGGGCAAACCCTGTTGCTGCTGGAAGTACATCCGCGCGACCGCCTGCTGCGCATCACCAAGGAGGAGGCGCAGCTGTCCAAGCAGGAAACCACCAAGCTGCTGGTCCGCGGCCTGGCCCACGAGATCAAGAACCCGCTCGGTGGTATCCGCGGCGCGGCACAGTTGCTGGCACGCGAACTACCCAACGAAGGCCTGCGCGACTACACCAACGTGATCATCGAAGAGGCCGACCGCCTGCGTAACCTGGTCGACCGCATGCTCGGCTCGAACAAACTGCCGTCGCTGGCCATGACCAACATCCACGAGGTACTGGAGCGGGTCGGCAGCCTGATCGAAGCGGAGAGCCAGGGCAGCATCACCCTGGTGCGCGACTACGACCCGAGCATCCCGGATGTGCTGATCGACCGCGAGCAGATGATCCAGGCCGTACTCAATATCGTGCGCAATGCCCTGCAGGCGCTATCCGCACAGAGCGACCTGCGCCTGGGCCGCATCAGCCTGCGCACCCGCACCCTGCGCCAGTTCACCATCGGCCACACCCGCCATCGCCTGGTGGTGAAGATGGAGATCATCGACAACGGCCCGGGCATCCCGCCGGAAATGCAGGAAACCATCTTCTACCCCATGGTCAGCGGCCGCCCGGACGGCACCGGTCTGGGCCTGGCCATCACCCAGAACATCATCAGTCAGCACCAGGGCCTGATCGAATGCGAGAGCCACCCTGGCCACACCGTGTTCTCGATCTTCCTGCCGCTGGAACAAGGAGCCCCACAGTCATGAGTCGCAGTGAAACCGTCTGGATCGTCGATGACGACCGCTCCATCCGCTGGGTTCTGGAAAAAGCCCTGCAGCAGGAAGGCATGACCACCCAGAGTTTCGACAGCGCCGACGGCGTGCTGAGCAAGCTGGCGCGCCAGCAGCCGGACGTGATCATCTCCGACATTCGCATGCCCGGCGCCAGCGGCCTCGACCTGCTGGCGCGCATTCGCGACCTGCACCCGCGCCTGCCGGTGATCATCATGACCGCGCACTCCGACCTGGACAGCGCAGTGGCCAGCTACCAGGGCGGTGCCTTCGAGTACCTGCCCAAGCCGTTCGACGTCGACGAGGCGGTTTCCCTGGTCAAGCGCGCCAACCAGCACGCCCAGGAACAGCAGAGCCTCGAGGCCCCCGCCGCCCTCTCGCGCACCCCGGAGATCATCGGCGAGGCGCCGGCGATGCAGGAGGTGTTCCGCGCCATCGGCCGCCTGAGCCACTCCAATATCACCGTACTGATCAACGGCGAATCCGGCACCGGCAAGGAGCTGGTCGCTCACGCCCTGCATCGCCACAGCCCACGTGCGGCAGAGCCTTTCATCGCGCTGAACATGGCGGCGATCCCCAAGGACCTGATGGAGTCCGAGCTGTTCGGCCATGAGAAAGGCGCCTTCACCGGCGCCGCCAACCAGCGCCGCGGACGCTTCGAGCAGGCCGACGGCGGCACCCTGTTCCTCGACGAAATCGGCGACATGCCCGCCGATACGCAAACCCGATTGCTACGTGTACTGGCCGATGGCGAGTTCTACCGTGTCGGCGGCCACACCCCGGTCAAGGTCGACGTACGCATCATCGCGGCCACCCACCAGAACCTCGAATCCCTGGTGCAGGCCGGCAAGTTCCGCGAAGACTTGTTCCACCGTCTCAACGTCATCCGCATCCATATCCCGCGCATGTCCGATCGCCGCGAGGACATCCCCACCCTGGCCCGTCACTTCCTCGCCCGCGCCGCTCAGGAGCTCGCCGTCGAGCCCAAGCTGCTGAAGAGCGAGACCGAGGACTACCTCAAGCACCTGCCCTGGCCGGGTAACGTGCGCCAGCTGGAGAACACCTGCCGCTGGATCACCGTGATGGCCTCCGGCCGCGAAGTGCACATCGACGACCTGCCGCCGGAGCTGCTGACCCAACCGCAGGAACACGCGCCGGCCGCCAACTGGGAACAGGCCCTGCGCCACTGGGCCGACCAGGCCCTCGGCCGCGGCCAATCCAGCCTGCTGGACAGCGCAGTGCCCGCCTTCGAGCGGATCATGATCGAGACCGCCCTCAAGCACACCGCCGGGCGCCGCCGCGATGCCGCCGTGCTGCTGGGTTGGGGTCGCAACACCCTGACCCGCAAGATCAAGGAACTGGGAATGAAGGTCGACGGCGGCGACGACGACGACGGCGAAGACTGATCACTCCGCACGCTGAACCACACGGGCCCTCGGGCCCGTTTTCTTTCATGCTGCGTATGCTTTTCGTGGGAGCGGCTTCAGCCGCGAAAGCTGTCCTGTGCCGAACGCCATAGCGCGACCTTTCCACACGACGTCCTGCACCACCAGCCATTGGCTGTCTTGCCATTGCCCCACCGGGCTATCCTCTGAACGAAAGGTCAATAAAATGGTGCCTCATGCGGGCCCGTCGCCGTCTTCTCGGCGCCCCTTTTCTTTTTCCATCAGGCTGCCATGTCCTCATCGTTGAATGACACCTTGCGCCAGCTATGGGCGCGCGAGAAGTTCACCTACGGCGTACGGGTATTCATCGCCCTGGCCGGTGCCATGGCGCTGTGCTGGTACCTGGAACGCATCGAGTTCGTCATCCCGCTGTTCCTCGGCTGCATCGCCAGCGCCCTGGCCGAGAGCGACGACCACTGGCGCGGCCGCCTGCAGGCGCTGATCGTCACGCTGATCTGCTTCGCCGCCACCGCCAGCGCCGTGCAGCTGCTGTTCCCCACGCCCCTGCTGTTCGGCGCCGGCCTGGCCCTGGGCGCCTTTGCCATGACCCTGCTCGGCGGCATCGGCGAGCGCTACGCGGCGGTCGCCTCGGCGACCCTGATCCTGGCGATCTACACCGCCATCGGCCTGGAACACCGTGGCGGCAGCATGGGCAGCTTCTGGCAGGAGCCTTTGCTGCTGATTTCCGGCGCCGCCTGGTACGGCGTGCTGGCCGTGCTGTGGGGGGCACTGTTCAGCCAGCAGCCGGTGCAACAGGCGCTCGCGCGAGTGTTCGATGAACTGGGCACCTACCTGCGCCTGAAAGCCTCGCTGTTCGAGCCGGTGCGCAAGATCGACATCGAGGCCCGCCGCCTGGAGCTGGCGCGGCAGAACGGCCGGGTGGTGACGGCCCTGAACCTGGCCAAGGACATCATCCTCAACCGCATGAGCCGCAAGCGCAGCGGGCAGAAGACCAACCGCTACCTCAAGCTGTACTTCATCGCCCAGGATATCCACGAGCGCGCCAGCTCCTCGCACTATCCCTACAACGCCCTGGCCGAGGCCTTCTTCCACAGCGACGTGATGTTCCGCTGCGGACGCCTGCTCAGCCAGCAGGGCAAGGCCTGCCAGGCGCTGGGCCGCGCCATTCGCCTGCGCCAACCGTTCGACTACAACGACAACAGCCAGGCCATGGCCGAACTCGATGCCTCGATGACCTACCTGCGCGAGCAGAACAACCCGGCCTGGCGCCGCCTGCTGCGCTCGCTCGGCGCCCTGGCCGGCAACCTCGCCAGCCTGGAGCGCAAGCTGACCAGCGCCAGCAACCCGGACGCCCTGGCCGACGAGCAGGACAGTGCCCTGCTCGACCGCTCGCCGCAGAACCTCAAGGACGCTTTCGCTCGCCTGCGCCAGCACTTCACCCCGACCAGCCTGGTGTTCCGTCACGCTCTGCGCCTGTCCATCGCCCTGCTCGCCGGCTATGGCCTGTTGCACTGGATTCACCCACAACAGGGCTACTGGATTCTGCTCACCACCCTGTTCGTCTGCCGCCCCAGCTACGGTGCCACCCGCCTGCGCCTGGTGCAGCGGGTCAGCGGCACACTGATCGGCCTGGTCATCGGCTGGGCGCTGATCCGCCTGTTCCCCGATCCACTGCTGCAATCGCTGTTCGCCGTGGCCGCCGGAGTGGTGTTCTTCACCAACCGGGTCGACCGCTACACCCTGGCCACCACCGCCATGACCCTGGTGGTGGTGCTCTGCTTCAACCAGATCAGCGACGCCTATACCCTGCTCTGGCCGCGCCTGGTGGATACCGTGCTGGGCACGGTGATCGCCGGCCTGGCGGTGTTCTTCATCCTGCCCGACTGGCAGGGGCGCAAGCTCAACCAGGTGCTGGCCAGCACCCTGAGCAGCAACAGCCGCTACCTGCAGCAGATCATGCAGCAGTATGAATCCGGCGCCCGCGACGACCTCAACTACCGCCTGGCCCGACGCAACGCGCACAACGCCGATGCGGCGCTGTCCACCACCCTGTCCAACATGCTGCTGGAGCCAGGGCACTTCCGGAAGGACGCCGAAACCGGCTTCCGCTTTCTGGTGCTGTCGCACACACTGCTCAGCTACCTCTCGGCCCTCGGCGCACACCGTGCCAGTCTCGCCGACGATGCCAGCGATGCCCTGCATGACCGCGCCGTGGCGCATATCAGCCAGACTCTGGAAGCCATCGCCGGCAACCTACGCGATGGCCTGCCCGTGGCGGTGTATGACGAGCAGGATCAGACCCTGGCCGAAGAGCTGGAGCAACTGCCCGAGGAAATGGACGAAGGCCATCGCCTGGTGCAGGTACAGCTCGGCCTGATCTGCCGCCAGCTGGCGCCGCTGCGCACGCTGGTCGCGCACCTGCAGAAGCAGCCGCAGCAGGGCGACAGCAAGGCGGCTTGAGCGATGGCAGGGCCAGCTTTTCTGTGGGAGCGGCTTCAGCCGCGAAAAGCCCTCCCTACAAAAGCGCTGCGCAGGGGGGACTCCTGGGCAGCACCTGAGCCGCCGAGCCATCGCGACTGAAGTCGCTCCCACAAAAAGCGCCTGAACTCCGAGCGACGCGACGACTACCCCTCAGGCACTGCAGCGCTTTCCGCTAGAATGCGCGCCTTCTGCGAACCTTCGAGGATCATCCCTTGCCCTTCTTCCCGGTCATCATCATCGGCGCCGGCGCCGCGGGTCTGATGTGCGCGGCCAAGGCCGCCGCGCGTGGGCGCGGCGTGCTGCTGCTCGACCACGCCAACAAGCCGGGCAAGAAGATCCTCATGTCCGGCGGCGGGCGCTGCAACTTCACCAACATGTACTGCGAGCCGGGCAACTTCCTCTCGCACAACCCGCACTTCTGCAAGTCGGCCCTGGCCCGCTACAGCCAGTGGGACTTCGTCGAGCTGGTGGTCAAACACGACGTGCCCTACCACGAGAAGAAGCTCGGCCAGCTGTTCTGCGACCGCAAGGCCAGTGACATCCTCAACATGCTGCTGGCCGAGTGCGACGAGCACGGCGTCGACCTGCGCCTGGACACCAGCGTCGAACGCATCGCCAAGCTGGATACCGGCTACGCCCTGCAAACCAGTGCCGGCGCATTCACCTGCGAGTCGCTGGTGATTGCCACCGGCGGCCTGTCCATCCCCACCCTCGGCGCCACCGGTTTCGGCTACCAGGTGGCCAGGCAGTTCGGCCACAGCCTGCTGCCGACCCGCGCCGGCCTGGTGCCCTTCACCATCACCGAGCCGCAGCTCAAGGCACTGTGCACCGAGCTGTCCGGCACCTCGGTGGAGGATTGCGTGGTGAGTTGCAACGGTGTGAGCTTCAAGGAAAATATCCTGTTCACCCACCGCGGCCTGAGCGGGCCGGCGATCCTGCAGATCTCCTCCTACTGGCAGCCGGGCGACGCCATCGAGATCAACCTGCTGCCACATATCGACCTGCCCGAGTGGCTGGCCGCCCAGCAGCGCGAACGCCCCAACAGCGAGCTGAAGACCTTGCTGGCCGAGCTGTTCACCAAGAAGATGGCCACCCTGCTGGCCGAGCAGTGGTTCGTCAGCAAGCCGCTCAAGCAGTACACCGTGGCGGAGCTGGAGGCAGTGACCAACAAGCTGGCCGGCTGGAGCCTGGTGCCGGCCGGCACCGAGGGCTATCGCACCGCCGAGGTGACCCTCGGCGGCGTGGACAGCCGCGAGGTGTCGTCGAAGACCATGGAATCGCAGAAGTCAGCGGGCCTGTACTTCATTGGTGAGGTGCTGGACGTCACCGGCCACCTCGGCGGCTTCAACTTCCAGTGGGCCTGGGCCTCGGCGCATGCGGCGGCGGAATACGTCTGAGCGGCGCCTCTCGGAAGTCCCCCCGAACAGCTTCTAGGGCCTGGGTAGCAGCTCGATAAAGCGCCGCATCAACTCATGCATATCACCCGGCCAGCGCCCGGATACATAACTGCCGTCGCGCACCACCCAGGCCGGGCGACTGTCGCTCGGCGTGTCGCGGTGCAGGCCACTGGTCTTGCGCCAGTAGTCAGGGGCGTCCTTGGGCACATCGAGGAAGTCCGCGGGGCTTGCCAGCAGGCGCCCCACCTCGCCCTGCACACTCATGTACCCGCCCGGCTCTCCCGGCGCCTCGCAATAGGTGCGGTAATAGGCGCTGTCCCACCAGCGGCCGTAGAAGCGGGTCAGGTCCCAGGCGGTCTTCTCCATCTTCCAGGTCAGCCCGGTGGTCTTGCGCCCATGCAGCACCGAGCGGCCATCCGCGCCCCGGCTGCGCGCCGCCAGCAGCACGCCGTGGCAGACCGCCGCCACCGGCTTGTCAACGGTGAACCAGGCGGCGACGAAGGCTTGCAACGACTCGCTCTCCAGGTACTCGCGCATGCCACGCGCCCAGTGTCCACCCGGTAGCACCAGGCCGACAAAGTCCTCCAGCCGAAGGCGCTCGTGGCGCAGCGGCTGCAGATAGTCCGGATCGCGCAGCATCTCGGCACAGGCCGCGCGCGCCTCGCCATTGGCTCGCAGCAACAGACCGAGCAGCTTCAGCCGGCGCAGGCCAGGCAGCAGGCCCCAGGCATCCAGGCCTTCGCCACTGATCATCTGCGGGTCCGGCTCCGCCGGCTGGCCATCCGGGGTGGCGAAGCACACCCGGTAGCCGGCCTGGCGGAGCAGGCGCCAGCTGAGTGCGGCCTCGCTGGGATCGTAGTCGCGGCGCGGCAGGGGAATCAGAACACAGGGGGCGGGCATGGCGGGCGCTCTCGGCTAGCAGAGGCCAGACCATAGCAGCTCGGCGCAGGGCTCGACACGCCGTGAGCGCCAAGCCTCAGGGCCAGGGCTGCCAGTCCATCTGCTGGTGCAGGACTTCACCGACACGATCCAGCTCGCCGTTCTCCTTGAGCGCCCGCAACGCCGCACCGAAACGCCGTGCCACGGTAGCGCCAGCGTCGCTATCGGCAACCAGCCAGCGCGCCTGATAGTCCGCGAACGCGACCGCCTGCAGCTGATCGCGCAGGCCCAGGCGATCGATCTCGGTTTCGACATTGATCGGGGCCAGCACATAGCCCTGAATACGCCCGCGCATCAGGCGCTCCAGGCTACCCCGTACCGTGTTGCTGGGCAGTGCCGGGAAGCCGAGTGTCTCGGTATGGGCGCGGTCGGTTTCCACCCGGTAGGGATACGCCAGCGCTTCGAGTTCGGCGTGCTTGCCCACCACGGCCTGCAACTGTTCCAGGCGCCAGCTACGTCCAAGCAGAGGCGCCAGACGCGCCTGCTGCTGTCCACTCAGACCGCTGGCGGCCAGCGCCGAGTCACTGAGCAGCCAGCGTGGGTCCAGCAGTTGCTCACGGGTCAACGGCTGGCCACGCCGGCTATAGAGCGCGAAGCTGACCTGCCCCAGGGGCTCGGCACCGTAGCGCAGCCCCTCGGGCGCTTGCGGCAGGCCGATATAGGGAATCTGGATGTCCGCCTGCCCCTGACGCACCAGCAGCAGGGTGCGGGCGAACGGCAACACCCTCAGCTCCAGGCTGACACCTTCCAGCTGACGATCCAGCGCTCGCAACTGCGCCAGCAACAGACCCTCGCCGTCACGCTCGGCGAGCACCGGCAACTCCGCCACGGCCACCACCCAGCGCTCTTCCGCCAGCAGCGGTGCGGCCAGGCCGCAGAGCCCCAGCAGCAAGCAGCGCAGAGCCCTAGCGCAAGGTTTCGGCAATGGCATGAATGTCCGCCCGATGCTTGACCACCCACTCAAGCTCACCGTTTTCGCCAACAAGGTTCAGGGGTGCTGCCAGCTTGTGGTAGGCCGCCAACTCAACCAGCAGGGGCAGATCGGCTTCGGCATTGCGTTCGCGAATGGCATGGAACAATGCCAGGTTGACCAGATCGATCAGGTCCAGCCCATTGCCCTCGTTGTGCTGCCAACTACCGGCGGCGCGAATCACTCGAATGTATTCGTCATCCACCGCCCACTTCTTCAGCACGATGATGCCCAGCGACTTGCTGTACTCGCGACAGAGTTTGTAATAGAGCTCGGCGGAGGGTATCTGCGCCTCGTCCTTGAAAGCGGACAGCACCGCCAGTGTGCCCACCTCGGCCAGCAGGCAGGCCAATAGCGCATGCTCCGGGGATACGCGCCCGAACAGCCGCGTCAGCATGGCGCAGGTTCCGGCCTTGAGCGTCAGGCGCTCCCAGGCATCCATGAACAGGCGTTTGTGTGCGGGGCTGTGCAGAGTGAACAGGCTCTTGATGCTGTGCACCATGGTGATGCGGTCCACCTCGCCCATGCCCAGCAGAGCGATCACATCCTGCAGTGTCTTGGGCGGTAGCGGATGACGATAGAGGGCACAGGAGGCATGCTTCATCAGCAACGCGGCGAGGGCCGGATCGCGACTCACCAGGCGTGCCAAGGCTCCCGTACTGGTCTGCCCATCGCTCAGTGCGCGACGAATATCCAGCGTCAGGCTCGGCAGACTGGGCAGTTGCTCCTGCCCCTGCATCAACTGCGAGACCACCCGCCGATAGATCGAATAATCGGAATCCTCGACAACCACCGCGCACCTCCAGCCCCAGAAGGAGTGTAGGTGGCGACCGCCAGTATTACCCGCAACTCGATGCGTCGAGACAAGCAACGCCAGCCCAGATGCACAGAGGGCGGATCGCCGGATCCGCCCTCCTGATTACACGAGCCTGGTCTCAGTAATTGCAGTTCTCGCGGTAGTCGGAAATGCTGTAGTCCGCCTCATGGTTGGGCCCACAGAGGAACTGGTTGTAACGGCTGTCGAAGTCGATGAAACGCTTCATCCAGGAGATGCCGTACATGCCCAGCAGGGACTGATCCGGGTAACCGGAGTTGGCGCAGAAGTGCGAGCCGTTGTTGATCTCCAGAAACGCCTTGGGAGTCGAGCTGGGCACGTCGTAGTAGAACGGCGAAGCATGCAGGGCAACCGGCGCCACGACATCCGACTCGCACGCCAGAATCAGGGTAGGCGTTTTGATATCGTCAAAGCTGTTGAAGCCCGCGTAGTAAGGCGCCTGCGGAATGATGGCATTCAGCGAACGCTGGGTCGCCAGCTTCAGCGAGCCACCGCCGCCCATCGACCAGCCGATGGCGCCCAGACGGGTGCTGTCGACCTTGTTGTAGATCGGGCTGGAAAAGGAACCGCTCTGGCTGATCAGGTAGTCCAGTGCCTTGCTCAGCTGGGTGGCGCGGCTATCGGGCTGGTCATAGATGGTATTGGTGTTCATGGTCATCACCACGAAGCCATGAGAAGCCAGGCGCGGCCCCCACCACTCGATGCTGCTCTCGTAGGACAGATACCCCGGGATGACGGCGATAGCGCCCATCTTGCCGGTGGTGTTGGTGGGGTAGTACACGGTGCTGTTGCCGAAACCCTTGAGGAAACCGGAAACATTGAACTTGGAGACGCTGAACGGACCCGAGGAGCTCTTCAGCGAGGCCACGGTCGGGTTCGGCCCACGGGTACAGTTGGAGCAAGGAGCAGAGGGGCCCGGCGCCGAAAAGGCGTAGGAACTTGCCGCCAGAGAGGCGACAAACAGTAGCGTCTTGACGATGGAAATCTTGGCATTCATGCGGTTCACCTTGTTAGTTATTGTTCTTGCGAAGCGATGGTGACCAGCCTGCAACTCACTCACACCGCAGGCTGCAGCAGAAAAACTAACAAGGGCTACAAATGACAACAATTACCAATGCCGCGCATTTCATACAAGCTCTCGCCACTTCGCGGCAGGGGTAGGCAGACCCGCCTGGAAGTCGCCAGCGGCTTGCGAGAAAGGAGGGGCAACACCATTAATGCCCTCCCTTTCCAGCATGCTCACTACTCCGAAAACCCGCGTCCTCAGTAGTTACAGTTCTCGCGGTACTCGGAAATGCTGTAGTCCGCCTCATGGTTGGGGCCACAGAGGAACTGACTGTAACGGCTGTCGAAGTCGATGAAACGCTTCATCCAGGAAATACCGTACAAGCCCAGCAGCGACTGATCCGGGTAACCGGAGTTGGCGCAGAAGTGCGAGCCGTTGTTGATCTCCAGGAAAGCCTTGGGCGTCGCATTGGGAATCTTGTTGTAGAACGGCGAAGCATGCGTCGCGACTGGCGCCACAACATCCGACTCGCAAGCCAGAATCAGTGCCGGAGTGTTGATCTGGTTGAAGTTGCTCAGGCCTGCGTAATACGGCGCCTGCGGAATGATGGCGTTGATCGAGCGCTGGGTCGCCAGCTTCAGCGAGCCGCCACCGCCCATCGACCAGCCGATGGCGCCCAGACGGGTGCTGTCCACCTTGTTGTAGATCGGGCTGGAGCTCGAACCGCTCTGGCTGATCAGGTAGTCCAAAGCCTTGCTCAACTGGGTGGCGCGGCTGTCGGGCTGGTCATAGATGGTATTGGTGTTCATGGTCATGACCACGAAACCATGCGAAGCCAGGCGCGGCCCCCACCACTCGATGCTGCTCTCGTAGGACAGATACCCCGGAATAACGGCGATGGCGCCCATCTTGCCCGTGGTGTTGGTGGGGTAGTACACGGTGCTGTTGCCGAACCCCTTGAGGTAACCGGAAACGCTGAACTTGGCGGTACTGAACGGCCCCGAAGAGCTCTTCAGCGAGGCCACGGTGGGGTTCGGCCCACGGGTACAGTTCGAACAGGGTGCGGAAGGGCTGGCCGAAAACGCATAGGAGCTTGCCAGCAGCGAGGCAGCCAGCAGGAAGATCTTGCTAATGGAAAACCTGGCATTCATTGCATATTCCTTATTGGTATTGTTTTACAGAACATATGTGAACTCGCTCACGCACAACTTGTACCGAGCGGCGGCCAGGCAAACTAACAAGCGCCTTTAACGCCAACAATCTGCAACTCTGCTCAATTCATACAAAGCTTACAGCGCTACCAGAACACCCAATACAAGTTGCTACTTTCCGTCACACCAAGTCCGCGCAAGCAAGAACCGCCACCTCACGCAGTAAAACCATATCCTATTGATTAAATTAAAAAACAAACCATTCATGCTTAACGAATTCAGCGCAAAACATTAAACAAGACCCCTTTCAAAACGCTGTCCGTCATACTTTCGCTCGACACCTAAAAGAGCGACAGAACACCAAGCAACCTGAGCCATTGACAGTTATCCGTAATTGCCTATCCTGCTCAAATCCGTGCAATCAGGATAAGTAGTTGGCCATGCGCACTGGCCACGACATGGAAGTTACAACTTCATATTCAATAATAAAAACCGATATGAACCCTGTAACTACGACCTCTGACCAACCTCCCGCCCTGGTGTATGTCTCCAACAAGAGATACCTCTATCTGGGGCGCACGCAACTACGTATCCGCGACTTTCACTCGGGCGCGTCATCCTTGGTCGTTTGCCTGGAAGGCACCATGAAGTTCTGCATGCCCGGCGAAAGCCACTGGATCAGCGCGAAAAGCATGCTGATCTCGGCGGGCAGTCGAATCGGCATCGATAACCAGGGTGCCGTCATATCGTCCTGTTACCTGGACGCCGCCAAGCCGGACTTTCTGACCCTCAAGAAACAGATGGTGTCGGTCCATCGCGGCGTCTATTACAGGCACGAAAACGAGGACCGACTGATCCGGAGCCTGCTCGGCCTGCGCGACGATGCACCAGGCCTGAACGAGGCGCAGCAGCGCATAGAGTCGATCATCTACCCCCATGCGGCCGATGCTATGGCCAACCTCGACGCCAGGGTTCGACACACGGTCGAACGCCTGAGAAGTACCGCCGCGCAGAATATTTCGGTACAGGCCCTGGCCGAAGAGGTCGGGCTTTCCGCCTCAGGGCTGATACGGCTGTTCAGCCAGCATGTCGGTGCGCCCCTGCGCAAACATCGCCTCTGGTACCGGCTGATCGACTTCGTCGTCCTGTCACTGTCCGGCGTGCCCACCGCCGCCGCCATCCGCGCCGCCGGCTTCACCGATGCCGCACACCTGTCACGCTGCTATAGCGGCTTTTTCGGGGTCAACTTCTCCTACGCGTTTTCGAAGCACACCAACGTGCGCTACATCTACGCCGACGAGCCGAGCCAGAGTTTCCTGCAGTCACCACCCCTTACGCAGACCGGTACGCCATCCGTGATGGCCGCACCCTGGTAGCGACGCCAGACCGCCAGCCGAATGCTGCCGCAACAGCAGATGCGGGCCACTTTTCTCGCGATCTGTATCGCGACCGGAGCGGGTCCACATGCCAGGATCGTGCTATCGCCAGCACTGGAACCCGCGCATGCTCGCCACAACCCTGCAAGCCCTTGCCGCCTTCCCTAGCCAACTGGAGGCCTACCACGCGAGCTTTCCCGCCGAGTTCGTAAACTGGCAACCGCAAAGCTGGCAAGGCATCCCCAGCGAAGCCTTCAGCGCCCTCGAACAGATCTGCCATGTGCGCGATATCGAGGTGGAGGGCTATCAGTCACGCATCCACCGCACTCTGGCGGAGGACAACCCGCTGCTGCCATCCCTCGATGGCGAATCCATGGCTCGTGAGCGGCGTTACAGCAGCGCAGACGCAGTGCTCGCGCTGGCGGACTTTCGCCGGGCACGCCAGCAGACCTTGGCCATGCTCGCCGATCTCAGCCCCGCACAGCTGCAACGCACGGCGCGTTTCGAGGGTTACGGCGCGCTGACCCTGAGCAGCCTGGTGCATTACCTGTGCAGCCACGATCAGCAGCATCTGGCCGGCCTGCAGTGGCTGCTCGGCAAGCTCGCCGCACGGCAGGCGGGTTAAAGTAGCGCCCTTGTCCCGCACGGAATGTCCCTGATGCATCTCGACTGGCACTGCAAACATCACAGCGAACTGAGCAAGGAAGAGCTGTACGCCCTGCTCGCCCTGCGCACCCGCGTCTTCGTGGTCGAGCAGAACTGCCCCTACCAGGAAGTGGATGGTCAGGATCTGCTGGGCGATACCTGCCACCTGCTGGGCTGGCGCGACGACGAGCTGATGGCCTACCTTCGCCTGCTCGACCCGCAGAACCATGCCGGCGAAGCCGTGATCGGCCGCGTCGTGATCGCGCCCGAGGCGCGCGGCAGCGGACTCGGCCACGAACTGCTGGAGCGCGCCCTGCAAGCCTGCGCCGAGCGCTGGCCAGGTCGGCCGATCTACCTCTCGGCCCAGGCCCATCTGCGCAACTACTACGGCCGCTATGGCTTCCTGCCGGTGACCGAGGTCTACCTGGAAGACGACATTCCGCATATCGGCATGCGCCGCCCCTGATACCTCAAGGCCGCCCTGGGGTATCCAGCAGCCCCGCAGGAATCTCCGGGCCCGGCAGCCAGCGCCGATAGATGAGGGCAAAGCTGCCATCGACCTTCATCGAGTCCAGCGCCTGCTGCCATTTCGCGATCACTCGATCATCGGTAGCCGGCGAAAAGGCGATATAGGCCTCGCTACGCAGAAAGCCATGAAGCGGTTCGACATCCTCGGGCCGCAGGCCGCCGAGGGCCAGCAGGTTGGCCAGCGTGACATTGTCGGCCACCACCACCGGCACCCGGCGATGTCGCAGCATGTCCATCATCTGTCGCGGTCCGCTCACCACATAGAGGTTGTCCAGGCCGCGGGATCGCAACTCCTGGTAGCTGTACCACTGACGCGGTACGGCAATGCTCTCCAGAGTGGCGGCCTGCTCCAGGCTCTCGATGGCGATACCCGAGTCTTTCAGCGCATAAAAGCTGGTGATCACGACCGCCACCGGCCCAACCCACTTGAACAGGGACTCGCGCTCGGTAGTGCGCATGGTCACAAACACCCCACTGCCGGCCTCGCCTTGCGCCTCGCGGTAGGCGCGTGCCCAGGGTACCAGGCTGATGCGCGCGCCATCTCCGGTACGCTCCAGCAGCTCGCGCACCAGATCGACGGCCATACCTGTCGGACGCCCCTCGCGGGCGAAATTCAGTGGCGGATATTCCTCGGTATAGAGTTGCAGCGTCTCGCCACGGCAGACGCCTACAAGACACAGAGCGAACAGGCATCCCAGCCAACGCCAGCGAGAGCCATGCATTGCCACCCATCCATCTTGCCGCGATTGCCTGAAGTCTAGTTCGCGACGGCGGCCAGGACGACTGATAACCTGCAGCTTTCGCAGCGCATCGATACCTCCATGAGCAAACTCCTGCTTCAGCAACAGGTCTGCCAGCACCTCGCGGCCGACCTGAACAGCCTGATCGCCGCCGCGGAAGCCGCGCACCAGGCTGCCACCCACGAAGAAAGCAAGGCGGAAAACAAGTACGACACCCGCGGCCTGGAAGCCTCGTACCTGGCTGCCGGGCAGTCGCGCCGGGTCGCGGAGATCCGCCGCGCGCTGGCCGCCTGGCGTAGCCTGCAACTGCGCCCCTACGACGACGCGGCGGGCATACAGCTCGGTGCTCTGGTGTGCCTGGCAGACGAGAAAGGTCGCCGGCAGCGCCTGTTGCTGGGCCCGGACGGAGCAGGCCTCAAGTTGCAGGACGCTCAAGGCGAAGTCGTGCTGATCAGCCCGCACTCACCGCTCGGCCAACAACTGCAGGGCCAAGGGCCCGGCGACTGGGTACAGGTCGCGCAAACGCGCTGGCAGGTGCTGCAGGTGGAATAAGCCCCGCCGCCGGCCCTGCGGCTAGGGCACGCTGACCTCCAGCGGCGCGGCCAGGCGCGCCAACTCGCCGGACTCGACCATCTGCCTGAAGGCCTCGTCGAAACGCCGCCGCAGCTCGAGGTGAAGGGCATCACGAGGAAAAGCAAAATAACCGCGCTGCACATCGATCAGCGGTGTCAGCTCGCGCACCTCATCGTACAGAGCCATGGCCGTTAGATGCGGCGCGGTATTGCGCTGGTTGCTGGCCAGCAGTTCGATACGCCCGGCCATCAGCATGCGCAGGCCGTTTTCCACGCTCTCCACCATGATCGGCTGCAGTTGCGCCCGTACCTCCTCGAACTGGCGGCCATAGACCCAGCCGCGCACCACGGCGATGCGCCGGCCGTTCAAGTCATGGTAATCACCGCTCCAGGTGGAGCCTGCGTCGCGACGGGCATAGAAGAGGATACGGTCCTGGTAGAACGGCTCGGCGGCAAAGGCAAAGCGTTGTTCGCGTTCGGCCGTAAGGTAGGGCCCGACCAGAATGTCCGCCGAGCCAAGCTCCACCATACGCTGGGCACGCGCCCAAGGGTGTAGTTCGAAATGCAGCTCACTCTCCAGGGAGCCCGCCAGCTCACGCAGCACCGCAGGCCCCAGGCCGCTGAACTGGCCATCCTCGGTCTGCTCGTAGACCCGAGGGAAAAAGGTGCCCACCACCCGCAACTCGCGAGCCTGCGCCACGGCGCCGAGGCAAAGCCAGAACAGCACGACCAGCACACTGCGCATGCTCAGATAGCCTCGTTCGAGAAGTCACTCGCAGGCTAGCGCAGTCTGCGCGTATCTGCCTAAGGCGGTGCTATCAGGCCACCGCCGTCGCCTCGCCCAGCAGGTAGGCATCGAAACCCATCTGGTTAAGCAGATGCACGGCCAGCTCGCTGCGAATGCCTCCCTCCGGCGTCACCACATAGCAGATCGCCCTGTCCAGGCTATCGGCATGAGTGCGCAGATTGGCCACCGGCATATTGATGCTCTCCGGCAGATGGCCAAGGCGATATTCGGCGGCCAGACGCACATCCAGCAGCAGATGGCGGCGCCGCCCCTGTTCCAGCTGCTGCAGGCCCTGATGGTCGAGGCGCGGGATCAACGCTGGTCGCACCAGCTCGACAAAGTGCTCGCGGTGCAGGCGCGCCAGCTCGCCCGCCTCCAGCATGACCACGCTGGCCGAACGCACAGCGCCACTGACCAGCGCCTCCTCGCCGAAGAAGTCACCCCGCTCCAGCACCAGGGCCGGTTGTTCGCGATAGGCCGACGGCAGGCTGATCCTGGCACGGCCGCTCTTGAGCACATAGAAGTGCTCGCCTGGCTCGCCATAGCGGACCACCTCTTCCCCGGCCGCCACCGCGACGTACTCGAAACGCGCCAGCAGGGCATGCAGGTGCGACGGCGGCAAACGGCCGAACAGTGGTGTGCTGAGCAGGCGTGCCAGCCAGTCGTCCTCGTCATGTTCCTCGACCATTACGCCATCACCGAGGCTGCTGACCTGGTAGGCGGCCTCCTGACTCCAGCCAAGCAGGCGCTCCAGCAGCTGATGCTCGACGGCGAACAGGCGCACATCACTGAGCGCCCTTACCGTACTCGGATTGACCGGCCCCGGATTCAGCGGTAGATGCGCCTGGGACGAGCCAGCCTCGACACGTTGCTTGGCGGAGCCATCATCCACGCTGACCTGCCCTTCCAGCAGGTAGTACTGGGCCAGCACGCGCTCGCCCTTCTGCAGCAGCAGGGTACCCGCCGGCCGCTGCAGGTAGTTGAGGCTGGCCTGCAGCTGCTGGCGGTAATGCGGGGTGAGAAAGTCCATCGGGCTGAAACTGCTCAGTTGCTCACAGCTCAGCTGGGACGGGGCAGTGCTCATGACTGAACCTCCGCGATAAAGCGCGGCCAAGCGCGCGGGGGAGCTTCCTTAGCAGGCTATGCCTTAACCATAGCGCCTGCCCACGGAGGTGCTACGGACGCTGGTCGGATTACCCATTCGGCGAACAATATCCTTATGCCTCAACGAGTTGCTCACAGAGCCCGGGGATGACTCTGTGGATAACAGGGGGAATAGTCGCTGCAATCCAGGCTACCTGCGGCCTGCACCATACTGCTCAGTTTTCACTCAGGCGCCACCCTGGAGTTCGCGCCAGGTCAGATACAGACGCAAGTCGAACTCCAGCTGGTGATAGTCCGGCAGCATGTGCCGACACAGCTGATAGAAGGCCTTGTTGTGCTCGGCCTCCTTCAGGTGCGCCAGTTCGTGCACCACGATCATGTTGAGGAACTCCGGCGCCGCCTCGCGAAACAGGCTGGCCACGCGAATCTCCTTCTTCGCCTTGAGCTTGCCGCCCTGCACCCGCGACACGGCAGTGTGCAGGCCCAGGGCACGATGGGTCAGGTCGAGGCGATTGTCATACAGCACCTTGTCGATGGCCGGCGCGCTGCGCAGGTACTGCTGCTTGAGATCGACCGTGTAGCCGTACAGTGCCTTGTCGCTCTGCACCTGATGGCGCTGCGGATAGCGCGTAGCCAGGTAATCACCCAGACGGTTTTCCGCGACCATCTGCATCACCTGCTGCTGCAGGTTGGCCGGGTAGCCCTGGAGGTATTTGAAAGGTGTGGTCATACGCGCAGTGTAACCGCAGCAGCCCGCCCCGCGGACGCCATGGACTGAGCAACTAGTTGCGCAACTGCCAGCAAAACAGTGAGCAAACGCATATAAACAGAGAGCACCGCTAACACCCAAGGCCCGCCTGCGGCACTGTCATCCACTTTCGCGCTCGCCGATAAGGAGATTGGCCATGGCTAAACCCGCCGCCCGCGTATCCGACACCGACGCCTGTCCACTGCCAGGCCACGGCCCCAACCCGGTGACCGCTGGTTCGCCCAACGTACTGATCAACAACCTGCCCTGCGCCCGCGTCGGCGACCCAACCGCCTGCGGCGATGCCATCGCGGTCGGTATCCCCACCATCCTGGTCAACGGCAAACCGATCGCCCATCTGGGCAGCGCCAGTGCCCACGGCGGAGTCATCGTCACCGGCTCGGGCAATGTGTTGCTCGGCACCTCCGGCGGCGGCGCGACGATGAGCCCGGTGGGGACTATGCAGATACTCGGCCAGGCCGTCACAAGCTTGCTCGCGCCAGGGGCCGTGACAACACAGAAACCTTACTCGGTACAGTTCAGAGCCGTCGACGAAACCACCGGGCAACCTGCGTACGACCTGCCCTATCGCCTGCAGATGGCTGACGGCACCTCGCTGCGCGGCTGCACCGATGCCGATGGCTACACGATGCGGGTAAATACGGCGCAGGCCGAAAGTGTTCAGCTGTTCTGGGAGTCGCACGTCGAGGACGAGGACTGCGACGACCACGCTGATACCTGTGGGTGCTGCTGATGATGAACAAGCCCGCCAATGCTTCCGCCCTGAGCACCCAAAGCAACACCGCAGTGCAAACCGTACAGGTTGCCAGCAAACGCAAGGTGACCTATCTCTTCAAGTTCACCTCCAGTTCCAACCTTTCTCTGCCCTATGCCATGGCGGTGAATGGCACGGTCACTGACCCGACCAGTGGTAAACCAAAGCGCCTGACCCACAATAAGGCCAAGACGTTCACCGTCGACGAAAACGCCGCCGTCACGCTGTACCTGAATAGCGACGCTCAGGTCTCGTTCCGCGAAGAGCCGGTGTACGCCATCACCCCGACCACGCGAGACGTGCACATCACCATCACCGAGAAGACCGGCAAACATAGCGACCAGACAACCCCGGTTTTCAAAGAGACCAAGAAAGGCAGTGACGGCAAGGAAGTGGATTACTACACCGCAGACCTAACCGGCGACGTGTGGTTGAAGGTGTCACACAAGTACACCGAGGCCGAAGCCAAGTCGCGAATCCCTGCCGGTACCGACAGCGCTATCCAGGACGCTGTACTGAATGTCTACCGGGGCCTGAGCACAGCACAGGTCACCGCTACGTTCGCCGCCACTGCCAGCAAGGCGGCACAGTCCATCACCATGAGCTTCGATGCCTCCAACAATGCCAGCAGCAATATCAGCACCTTCTCCCTGCTCAGCGATGGCTTACCACGCACCCACCCCAAGGGCCTGATAGCGCTGTTCCGGGCTGCCCAGCTGGCTGGCGTGAGCAAGCTGACCCTGAGCTCGGCGTGGCGCCCGATGCTGGGCTCCATCGCCCATAGAAGCGGGTTGGGGCTGGACATCAACTACATGGAGGCCGGCGACAAAAAGATTCGCGTCAATCGCGAAGAACTGCGCAAGAGCGCCCCTGATCTGGACTGGGTAAGTGCCGAAGAAAAGACCCTGTTCAGCACCTATGAGCAAGCGCAAAAGGATGCAGCCAGCGCAGCCAAGGAACAAAAGGCCGCAGCAGCCGCTCTGAAAAAGGCGCAGAAGGAACCGGACAAAATAGTTGATGCGCAGAAAGCCAAGGACGCGGCAGACAAGAAGAAAACCGATGCCGACAAGGCCAAAGTAGACGCAGAGAAAGCCTGGAATGACGAACGCGACAGAAATGAGCCCGCCGGACTCCGTTCGTTCCGCGAGTCACTTCAGGGCAACAGCCTGGTCAGCCAACTGTTCGACCCCTGGTACATGGACAGCAACACCCGAGACCAGGTCGCGGCAACGGCAAACAAGCAAGCCAGCGCCAACGAAAAACTGCACGCTCATCACTTGCACCTGACCGTCAGCGAGCCCGAACTGCTATGAAGCGCCTCCTCCTGCTGCTCCTGTTGCCGCCACTGCACACCTCCGCGGCCGAGAAAGCGCCCTCCGGCGAGCCCCTTCCTGCCATGGCCCTGGTGGAGCGTAGCGGTGTTTGGCAGTTACAGCCGACCCAACTGCAGTCGTATGTCGATGAACTCGGCGCACTGGCGGATATCCGCGGTTCGTTGGCAGACGCCAGGCTCAATCTGATCGATGCACGCCTACGCCCCGGCGCCGTGCCCTCCGTCCTCGAACTCGGTGCACAGAGCACGTGCTACAACGACGCCCATGAACCCAAGGCCTTCGTGCAGACGCTGCTGCAGGCCGGCGACTATCGACTGGAATGTAAGGGCGACGCTCTGGGCAACTACAGCCTGCGCCTGAGTGTCGGGAAACGCAGCCAGATGCTGCCCGGCGCCGACCCGGCCAGCGGTTCCTGGCAGTTGCTCTGGGCCGGTGACCTGGACCGCGACGGCAAGCCCGACCTGGTCAGCGAGTACAGCGTCGAGGGGGGCTATTGCCAGCAGGTGCTGCTCAGCGCCACCGCAGGTGCGGAGCAGTTGCTCGCTCCTGGCGAGCCACACTGCTTGGCCGACTAGGGCCGCAACGGGGCGCTGCTGACTTCGCCGCAGGCCCCGATCGCGCCATCGAGCAGCAGCGAACAGGGCTGGTCAGCCAGATAGCTGCGATAGACCCGCAACAGCTGTGCGGCGTCATAACGGCAGTTGGCAACCCGGCACTCGGCAGCGAACTCGAAGCGACTGTCGCGCGGCTCCGCCAGGCGGATCTGGATCGCCGGCCAGTCGCTGGGAGCCGCCTCGCTGGGAGTGAACAGAAGCCGCTCCCGACGCTGCACCATAGTGCCGCCTGCGGCGGCGTAGTCGAAGACGAACAACAGGGTGCGCGAGGTTTTGGTGGTGCACTCGGCCTGGCTGGCGCATTGCTGCGGATCACCGATTGCATCTACGGCAGTTGGAGAGCCGGCAACGGGCACAGTAGCGATCGGCTGTTGCGCGCAAGCGCTCAGCAACAGGGCGGCGCAAAACGTGGCGATGACTGATTTCATGCATGCACTCCAGCATTGACCCGTCAGGAGCAGGGCTCGCTCCTACAAGATGGGGTTCGTAAATCAGTGTGGCGGATACAAAAGAGCCCCGCATCGCGGGGCTCTTGGTGGCGCACAAAGCCTGGAGGCTTAGTTGACCTTGGCAGTCAGCTCGCCGCTGGCATAGCGCTGGAACATGCCTTCCAGGTTGATCGGCTTGATCTTGGAAGCGTTGCCGGCGGTGCCGAAGGCTTCGTAGCGGGCGATGCAGATGTCGCGCATGGCCACGATGGTCTTGGCGAAGAATTTGCGCGGATCGAACTCGCTCGGGTGCTCGGCCATCATGCGGCGCATGGCACCGGTGGAGGCCAGGCGCAGGTCGGTGTCGATGTTGACCTTGCGCACGCCGTGCTTGATGCCTTCGACGATTTCTTCGACCGGCACACCGTAGGTTTCCTTGATGTCGCCGCCGAACTCGTTGATCACCTTCAGCCACTCCTGCGGTACCGAGGAGGAGCCGTGCATCACCAGGTGGGTGTTGGGGATGCGCTTGTGGATTTCCTTGATGCGCTCGATCGACAGTACGTCGCCGGTCGGCGGCTTGGTGAACTTGTAGGCGCCGTGGCTGGTGCCGATGGCGATGGCCAGGGCGTCGACCTGGGTGCGCTTGACGAAGTCGGCGGCCTCTTCCGGGTCGGTCAGCAGCTGGCTGTGGTCCAGCACGCCTTCGGCGCCGACGCCGTCTTCCTCACCGGCCATGCCGGTTTCCAGGCTGCCCAGGCAGCCCAGCTCGCCTTCCACGGACACGCCGCAGGCGTGGGCGAAGGCCACGGTCTGCTGGGTGACGCGCACGTTGTAGTCGTAGTCGGCCGGGGTCTTGCCATCTTCCTTCAGCGAGCCGTCCATCATCACCGAGCTGAAACCCAGCTGGATCGAGCGCTGGCACACGTCCGGGCTGGTGCCGTGATCCTGGTGCATGCACACCGGGATGTGCGGGAACTCTTCGATGGCGGCGAGGATCAGGTGGCGCAGGAAAGGCGCACCGGCGTATTTGCGGGCGCCGGCCGAAGCCTGGACGATCACCGGGGAATCGGTCTTGTCCGCCGCTTCCATGATGGCGCGCATCTGCTCGAGGTTGTTGACGTTGAAAGCCGGTACGCCGTAGCCGAATTCGGCGGCGTGGTCCAGCATCTGACGCATGCTGATCAGTGCCATGTGTTCCTGTCTCCCGGAAAAAGGATCGTTAATCGTGCAGCCTGCCCCACGGGCAGGCCTGGTTCAAGTGATCCGGAAGGTACGGCTTCGCCCGCTTCCGGTGCGCGCGGCCAGTTGGCCACGCGGTGTTGCAAAATCCTCGCCGCTCAGCGCGCCTTGCAGTTGCGCCCGACGACCTGCTCGCTGCCGATCCGGTACACCAGCCCTTCCTCGCCCTTGGTGTGGAAGGCCAGGATCGGGTCGCTGTACAGCTCCCCCGAGGCCGCCGGCTGACGCTTTAGGCGGTGGGCGATGTCGCTGCCACCCAGACGCAGGTCGATCGCATCTTCACCTGCCGGGCGCCACAACACTTCGGTGTGATTGTCGCAAACCCAGCTTATCCACTGATCGCTCACCACCGGCTGCTCGGCACAGGCCGACAGCAACAAACTGGCGGTGAGTACGCTCATAAAACGCGTGCCGCTCATCCGTTTTCCTCAGTCACAACGCTGGCTGGGCATGCCGCCATTGGCGCCACTGCCACCCTGCTCGCCCATACGCTCCGCGCCTTGACTGCTCGGCGTCTCAATCTGCGCAGGGCTGAACACCCTGCAGGTCTTTTCGCGGGCATCGCTTGCACAAGCCGCCAACAGCACACCGATAACGCCCAGCAGCATCCACCTGGCCATGGTCTTACTCCTTGCACGAGGAATCGGACAACCCGATCAGCCCAGGGTTTAACCGGGGCAGAACCGGGACTCGTCTTTCACCCTAGCAGGGCAAGACCGGCAGCGCGCTGCATCAGGCCTTGGCGCGGGCCTCCAGCACTTCCACGGCCGGCAGCACCTTGCCCTCGACGAACTCGAGGAAGGCGCCGCCACCGGTGGAGATGTAGCTGATCTGCTCGTTCACGCCGTACTTGTCGATCGCCGCCAGGGTGTCGCCACCACCGGCGATGGAGAAGGCCGGGCTCTCGGCGATGGCCTGGGCCAGCACCTTGGTACCGTTGCCGAACTGGTCGAACTCGAACACGCCGACCGGGCCGTTCCACAGAATGGTCTTCGACGACTTCAGCAACTCGGCAAACTGCGCGGCGGTCTGCGGGCCGATGTCGAGGATCATGTCGTCGTCGGCAACATCGGCGATCAGCTTGACGGTCGCTTCGGCGGTTTCGGCGAACTCCTTGGCCACCACCACGTCCACCGGCAGCGGCACACTGACCTTGGCCGCGATGGCCTTGGCGGTGTCGACCAGGTCGGCCTCGTACAAGGACTTGCCGACCTTGTGCCCGGCCGCAGCGAGGAAGGTGTTGGCGATGCCGCCGCCGACGATCAGCTGGTCGCAGATCTGGCTCAGGCTGTTCAGTACGTCCAGTTTGGTGGAGACCTTGGAGCCGGCGACGATGGCGGCCATCGGTCGCACCGGGTTGCCCAGGGCCTTGCCCAGGGCGTCCAGCTCGGCGGCCAGCAGCGGGCCGGCGGCGGCGACCTTGGCAAACTTGGCCACGCCATGGGTCGAACCCTCGGCGCGGTGGGCTGTGCCGAAGGCGTCCATCACGAACACGTCGCACAGGGCGGCGTACTGCTGGGCCAGCTCGTCGGCGTTCTTCTTCTCACCCTTGTTGAAGCGCACGTTCTCGAACAGCACGATGTCGCCGGCCTTGACCTCGACACCACCCAGGTAATCCTTGACCAGCGGCACTTCCCGGCCCAGAGCCTTGCTCAGGTAGGCAGCGACCGGGGCCAGGCTGTTCTCTTCGCTGAACTCGCCTTCGGTCGGGCGGCCCAGGTGCGAGCAGACCATTACCGCAGCACCCTTCTCCAGCGCCAGCTTGATGGTCGGCAGGGAGGCGAGGATGCGCGCGTCGCTCTTCACCACGCCGTCCTTCACCGGCACGTTGAGGTCTTCGCGGATCAGCACGCGCTTACCGGCGAGGTCGAGGTCGGTCATCTTCAGAACGGTCATGGTCAGTCCTTCACGGGGGCTGGTTAGTTGGATGAGTTGGCGACGGCGAGGAAGTGTTCCGCGACGTCGAGCATGCGGTTGGCGAAGCCCCATTCGTTGTCGAACCAGGCCAGCAGGTTGACCAGGCGCGGGCCGGAGACCCTAGTCTGGCTGCCGTCGACGATGGCCGAATGGGCGTCGTGGTTGAAATCGCAGCTGGCGTGGGGCAGCTCGGTGTAGGCCAGCAAACCCTTGAGCGGACCGGCTTCGGCGGCCTGGCGCAGCAGCGTATTGATCTCTGCGGCCGAGGTATCGCGCGCCACCTGCAGGGTGATATCCAGGCAGGACACGTTCACAGTCGGCACGCGGATGGCCTTGGCCTGCACCCGCCCGCCCAGCTCCGGCAACAGGCGCTCGATACCGCGGGCCAGGCCGGTGGATACCGGAATCACCGACTGGAAGGCCGAGCGCGTGCGGCGCAGGTCTTCGTGGTGATAGGCGTCGATCACCGGCTGGTCGTTCATCGCCGAGTGGATGGTGGTGATCGACACGTACTCGATGCCCACCGCCTCGTTCAGCAGCTTGAGCAGCGGCACCGCGCAGTTGGTGGTGCAGGAAGCGTTGGACACCAGCTTCTCCGCGCCGGTCAGGCGCTGCTGGTTGACGCCGAAGACCACCGTGGCGTCGATATCCGCCTCGCCAGCCATCGGCTGGGAGAACAGCACGCGCGGCGCGCCGGCCGCCAGAAAACGCTCGCCGTCGGCACGGCTGGTGTACTGGCCGGAACACTCCAGCAACAGGTCGATGCCCAGGCCAGCCCAGTCGATGGCTTCGGGCTCGCTCTGGCGCAGCACCTTCACGCAGTCGCCGTTGATATGCAGGCAGTCGCCATCGACCTTCACCTCGCCGGGAAAGCGGCCGTGGGTGGAGTCGAAGCGGGTCAGGTATTCGATGCTGGCCTGGTCGGCCAGGTCGTTCAGCGCGACGATCTCGAAGCCAGCCGCGGCGCCACGCTCGTGCAAGGCGCGCAGCACGCAGCGGCCGATACGACCGTAGCCGTTGAGGGCGACTTTATAGGGGCGGGCGTTGGGCATGGCGGTCTCGATTCGGTCTCCCCTCTCCCGTCGGGAGAGGGGCTGGGGGTGAGGGACGACTCCCTCATCCGGCCCTTGCGGGGCACCTTCTCCCGAGGGGAGAAGGCTTTACGCGTCCAGCAGCTCGGCAGCAGTTTCCAGGATATTGTCGACGGTGAAGCCGAACTCCTCGAACAGCGCCGGCGCCGGAGCAGACTCACCGAAGGTGGTCATGCCGATGATGCGGCCTTCCAGGCCCACGTACTTGTACCAGAAGTCCACATGCGCGGCCTCGATGGCAATACGCGCGCCCACCTGCAACGGCAGCACGGCCTGCTTGTAGGCGGCATCCTGCTGGTCGAACACGCTGGTCGACGGCATGGAGACGACACGCACCTTGCGGCCCTGCTCGCTCAGCTTGTCGAAGGCCTGCACGGCCAGACCGACTTCCGAACCGGTGGCGATCAGGATCAGCTCCGGCTCGCCGGCGCAGTCCTTCAGCACATAGCCGCCACGGGCCACGTCGGCCAGTTGCTGGGCATCACGCGCCTGGTGCGGCAGGTTCTGGCGGCTGAAGATCAGCGCGGACGGGCCGTCGGCACGCTCGATGGCGTACTTCCAGGCCACGGCGGATTCCACCGCGTCGGCCGGGCGCCAGGTATCCAGGTTCGGCGTGCCGCGCAGGCTGGCCAGCTGCTCGATCGGCTGGTGCGTCGGGCCGTCTTCGCCGAGGCCGATGGAGTCGTGGGTGAACACGAACAGCACGCGCTGCTTCATCAGCGAAGCCATGCGCACGGCGTTGCGCGCGTACTCCATGAAGATCAGGAAGGTCGCACCGTACGGGATGAAACCGCCGTGCAGGGCGATGCCGTTCATGATCGCGCTCATGCCGAACTCGCGCACACCGTAGAACAGGTAGTTGCCGGATGCGTCAGCGGCCTCGACACCCTTGCAGCCTTTCCACAGGGTCAGGTTGGAGCCGGCCAGGTCGGCGGAGCCGCCGAGGAACTCCGGGAGCAGCGGACCGAAGGCATTCAGCGCATTCTGGCTGGCCTTGCGGCTGGCGATGGTCTCACCCTTGGCGGCGACTTCGGCGACATAAGCAGCGGACTTCTCGGCGAAGTCGGCCGGCAGCTCACCGGCCAGGCGGCGCTTGAGTTCGGCAGCCAGCTCCGGATGGGCGGCAGCGTAGGCGGCGAAACGCAGGTCCCAGTCGGCTTCGCGGGCGGCGCCGGCTTCCTTGGCATCCCACTCGGCGTAGATGTCGGCCGGGATTTCGAACGGGCCGTGGTTCCAGCCCAGGGCAGCGCGGGTCAGGGCAATTTCGTCATTGCCCAGCGCGGCACCGTGGCACTCTTCCTTGCCCTGCTTGTTCGGCGAACCGAAGCCGATGATGGTCTTGCAGCAGATCAGGGTCGGACGGTCGCTGGATTTGCGCGCAGTCTCGATGGCGATCTTGATTTCTTCGGCGTCGTGGCCGTCGACATTCCGGATCACCTGCCAGCCGTAGGCCTCGAAGCGCGCCGGGGTGTCGTCGGTGAACCAGCCGTGGACTTCGCCATCGATGGAGATGCCGTTGTCGTCGTAGAAGGCGATCAGCTTGCCCAGGCCCAGGGTGCCGGCCAGCGAGCAGACCTCATGGCTGATGCCTTCCATCATGCAGCCATCGCCGAGGAAGGCGTAGGTGAAGTGGTCGACGACGGTGTGGCCGTCGCGGTTGAACTGCGCGCCCAGCACCTTCTCGGCGATGGCGAAGCCGACGGCGTTGGCGATGCCCTGGCCCAGCGGGCCGGTAGTGGTCTCCACGCCCGGGGTGTAGCCGTACTCCGGGTGACCCGGGGTGCGGCTGTGCAGCTGGCGGAACTGCTTGAGGTCGTCGATGCCCAGGTCGTAGCCGGTCAGGTGCAGCAGCGAGTAGATCAGCATCGAGCCGTGGCCGTTGGACAGCACGAAGCGGTCGCGGTCGGCCCAGTTCGGGTTCAGCGGGTTGTGCTTGAGGTAGTCACGCCACAGCACTTCGGCGATGTCCGCCATGCCCATGGGGGCGCCGGGGTGGCCGCTGTTGGCTTTCTGCACGGCATCCATGCTGAGGGCACGAATGGCGTTGGCACGCTCACGACGGCTGGGCATCGCTGAATCTCCTGCGGGTACTGATCACGGAAAGGCGCGCATTTTCGCCCAGCAGGCGCCGCGGGGGCAATGACAGATGGTCGAACGCCCGCCCAAGCAGCCGAAAAGAGCCATCGGGATGACCTCGATTATCGGGTGGCACCCCGTCAATCCGCCGCGAACACCCCATGCGCCGGCGCGCTCGGCCCGCTCAAACAGGGCGCCTCGAACAGCTCGCCATGCCAGACACCGAGCAACGTGCGCTGCAGCACCAGCAGCCAGACCGCCGCCAGCTGCACGCTCAGCACCAGCCCGACCAGGGCGAAGAAGCGCAGCTCGGTCAGGCGTTCCAGCTCGAACGTGGCCAGGGTGAACACCCCCAGGGGGAAGGTGAAGCCCCACCAGCCGAGATTGAACGGCATGTTGTCGCGAATGTAGTGACGAGTGAAGAAGATCGCCGTGACCAGCCACCACAGCCCCGCACCCCACAGAGCCAGGCCGCCAACCAGACCGATGCCACTAGCCACTTCGGCAGCACCGGCCAGCGGCGTGCCGGCGAAGGCGGCCGGAGCATCCTGGCCCATGGTCAGCAACCCCAGGCAGCCGGTGGCCAGCGGCCCCAGCGGCAGCCAGCTGGTGGCGGCGAAGTCGGTGTCCGGTAGTTTGTGCAGGGCCAGGCGCAGCAACACCAGAGTGATCAGCGAGAAGGCCAGGGACAGCGACATGCCCCAGAGGACGAAGCCGACCGTCAGCATCAGTCGCGCCGAGGCCGGGTCCAGGTGTGGCGCCAGACCGCCAGCCGCACCGGCCGCCACCTCGGGCGCGACGATCGGCAGCAGCCACACGGCCGTCATCTTCTCCAGCGCGTGGCTCTGCCGGGTGAACATCAGGTAGGGCACCAGCAGCGCACTACCCAGCGCCAGCCCCGCATCCAGCCACCACAGCACATGGGCCAGCGCGTACACAGCCTCGCCCCAACGCGCCGGGCCGAACTGCACCAGCCCGCCGATCAGCATGGCCAGGCCCATCGGGATGGCGCCGAGAAACATCGACTGCACCGGGTGCAGCAGCATCGGCCAGACGGTGTCGCGGAACACCAGCACGCGCGCCAGGAACAGCAAGCCGAACAGGGCGAACAGCAGCACGCCGAACAGCCAGAGCGCCTCGGCCAGAGCCAGCTGCCCCAGCAACGCCCAGGGCAGGCGGGCGATGACCAGGGCAAGCACGCCGGTGCCCATGGTCATGGCGAACCAGTTGGGCGTGAAGTGACGGACAAAGGCCCAGGGTTCGGGCAGGCGAGTGAAGGGGCGCGGCATGACGGTTCCGATGGCAGAAAACGAGATGCCAAGGCTAGGCAAGCGCTTGCCATATTAAAAATACATATTCAGCATGCTTTGCATGCTTTCTATTTATGCAAGAACGCCATGAACCTTCATCACCTCAAGGTCTTCCTCGCCGTCGCCCAGGCCGGCAGCATCAGCGCCGGCGCCCAGCGCCTGCATATCAGCCAGCCGGCGGTGACCCGCGAAATCCGCGAGCTGGAAGCCAGCCTCGGCCTGCTCCTGTTCGACCGCCACCCACGCGGGGTCAAGCCCACCGAGGGCGGCCAACGCCTGCAGCAGTTCGCCGAGCGCATATTCGCTCTGGAACAGGCCGCCGAGCGCGACCTGCGCGACTACGCCAACCTCGACCAGGGCGAGCTGTACCTTGGCGCCAGCGCCACCCTGGGCGCCTACCTGCTGCCGCCACTGCTCAATCGCTTCCGCGCCGAACATCCACAGATATTCATCAGCCTGCAGGTCAGCAACACCCACGAAGTCACCCGGCAGCTGGACGACGGCAGCATCAGCCTGGGCTTCGTCGAAGGCCCCTTTCCCGCTGCCGACTACGCCCACCACCTGCTGGCCCGCGACCGCTTGCTGCCGCTGACCGGCCCGGCCCACCCGCTGGCCGGGCGTCGCCAGCTGCACGCCGTCGACCTGCAGAAGCACGAGCTGTATATGCGCGAACCCGGCTCCGGCGCCCGCGTCAGCATCGAACAGGCCTACCGCGAGCTGGGGCTGGAGGCACGTGCGGCGATGGTCGGCGGCGGCACCGAGCCGCTCAAACGCCTGATCGCCGGCGGGCGTGGCATCGCCTGGCTGTCGCAACTGGTGGTCGAAGAGGAGCTGGCCGACGGTCGCCTGGTGTGCCTGGACGTGGTCGACTTGCAGATCGAGCGCGACCTGCACCTGCTCTGGCGCCGTGACAGCCAGCTGAGCCCGGCACCAGCAGCCTTCCTGGAACTCCTGAAAAGCAATATCAAAACTTTTTGATATTGCTGTTGCTGGATGAAAAGTGAGCGACTAGACTGCCGCCACTATGAATGTGCGCGCACCCCAGCTCCGTTTCGAGCCAGCCGATGAGCTCGCCGCCCTGTGCAAGGCCGGCGGCGACCCGTTGCGCCTGAACGTGCTGCGCGCCCTGAGCAACGACTCCTTCGGCGTGCTGGAGCTGGCGCAGATCTTCGCCATCGGCCAGTCGGGCATGAGCCACCACCTCAAGGTCCTGGCCCAGGCTGGCCTGGTGGCCACCCGGCGCGAAGGCAACGCAGTCTTCTACCGTCGCGCCCTGCCCCAGGGCGAGCTACTCGGCGGCACCCTGCATGCAGCACTGTTGAGTGAAGTGGATGCGCTGCAGCTGCCGGACGAAGTACAGGCCCGCGTGCACGCCGTGCATGCCCAGCGCGCCGCCGCCAGCCGCGACTTCTTCGCCAAGGCGGCGGACAAGTTCCAGGCCCAGCAGGACCTGATCGCCGGCCTGCCGCAGTACCGCGACAGCGTGCTGGCCCTGCTCGACGCCCTAGGCTTCGCCGCCGGCGCCACGGCACTGGAAGTCGGCCCTGGCGACGGCGGCTTCCTGCCGGAGCTGGCGCGGCGCTTCCAGCGCGTGCGGGCCCTGGACAACAGCGAGGCGATGCTGGAACTGGCGCGCCAGCGCTGCGAGCAAGAACAGTTGGGCAATGTCGAGCTGCAACTCGCCGACGCCCTGCATGACGAAATCGACGCGGCCGACTGCGTGGTGGTGAATATGGTCCTGCACCATTTCGCCGCCCCGGCCGAGGCACTGCAACAACTGGCGCGCCTGGTGAACCCCGGCGGCAGCCTGCTGATCACCGAGTTGTGCAGCCACGACCAGAGTTGGGCCCGGACGGCCTGCGGCGACCTCTGGCTTGGCTTCGAACAGGAAGACCTGGCCCGCTGGGCCGATGCCGCGGGGCTCACGCCCGGCGAGAGCCTCTACATTGGCCTCAAGAATGGCTTTCAGATTCAGGTACGGCACTTCGCCAAGCCGGATTGGCAAAGCGCCCTCACCCACCGGTAAGAAAGGAACCGATAGATGAGCGAATATTCCCTGTTTACTTCCGAGTCCGTCTCCGAAGGACATCCGGACAAGATCGCCGACCAGATTTCCGATGCCGTCCTCGACGCCATCATCGAGCAGGACAAGCACGCCCGCGTGGCCGTGGAGACCCTGGTCAAGACCGGCGTCGCCATCGTCGCCGGCGAAGTCACCACCAGCGCCTGGGTCGACCTCGAGCAGATCGTCCGCGACGTGATCTGCGACATCGGCTACACCAGCTCCGACGTCGGCTTCGACGGCGCCACCTGCGGCGTGATGAACATCATCGGCAAGCAGTCCCCGGACATCAATCAGGGGGTCGACCGCGCCAAGCCGGAAGACCAGGGTGCCGGTGACCAGGGCCTGATGTTCGGCTACGCCAGCAACGAAACCGACGTGCTGATGCCGGCACCGATCCGCTTCTCCCACGCCCTGGTCGAGCGCCAGGCCGAGGCGCGCAAGTCCGGTCTGCTGACCTGGCTGCGTCCGGACGCCAAGTCCCAGGTCACCTGCCAGTACGAGAATGGCAAGGTGGTCGGCATCGACGCCGTGGTGCTGTCGACCCAGCACAACCCGGAAGTGTCGCTGAGCGACCTGCGCGAAGGCGTGATGGAGCTGATCATCAAGCACGCCCTGCCGGCCGAACTGCTGCACAAGGACACCCAGTTCCACATCAACCCGACTGGCAACTTCGTCATCGGCGGCCCGGTGGGTGACTGCGGCCTGACCGGGCGCAAGATCATCGTCGACTCCTACGGCGGCATGGCCCGCCACGGCGGCGGCGCCTTCTCCGGCAAGGACCCGTCCAAGGTCGACCGTTCGGCTGCCTACGCCGGTCGCTACGTGGCCAAGAACATCGTCGCCGCCGGCCTGGCCGATCGCTGCGAGATCCAGGTCTCCTACGCCATCGGCGTGGCCCAGCCGACTTCGATCTCGATCAACACCTTCGGCACCCACAAGATCGCCGAAAGCAAGATCATCCAGCTGGTGCGCGAAGTGTTCGACCTGCGTCCGTACGCCATCACCAAGATGCTCGACCTGCTCCACCCGATGTACCGCGAAACCGCGGCCTACGGCCACTTCGGCCGCACCCCGCAGCAGAAGACCGTCGGCAACGACACCTTCAGCACCTTCACCTGGGAGAAGACCGACAAGGTCGAGGCGCTGCGCGCAGCCGCCGGCCTGTAAGGCTCTGCAGGAACGGAAAAGCCCCGCCTAGTGCGGGGCTTTTTGTTGGCGCGTCAGAGGCTGAAAGAAAAACCTATACCGCTGTCAGCGAAGCGCAGTGCGCCAGCGAAATACATCAGCGCGGCTCCGGCAAGCATGGTCACAAACGGGCTGCGGATTGTCGGCTCGTAGAGCGAGAAAAAGCCCTGTGCCAACGGTGGAAAAATGAAGTTGAGCACCACGCAAAGCAGGGATACCTGAATACCCCTGGCCACCGACCAGATCCAGCCGCAGACGAGAACCAACAAACCCAACGTAGCCATATCACTCTCCTTGTGGACGAAGTTCGCAAAAGCGCAGCGATCCTAGAGCAAGCTGCGAGGTACTGACTAGCCTGCAAACACCACACCCCGAGCAAGGATGCTCCCCATGCGAACCTGCATCGCATTCTGTGCGCTGGCCTATGCCTGCGCCCTGTCCGCCAACCCATGCCCCGACTGGCCCATCGCGCGAGCCGCCCAGGAGATCGGCGCGCTCGAGCGACAGCTGGCCGAGTGGGACCACGCCTACCATGTCGCCGGCCAGCCCCTGGTCGACGATGAACTCTACGACCAGAGCCGTGCCCGCCTCGGCGAGTGGCAGACCTGTTTTCCCGCTCACCCGCCAACAGCGCCAGAGCCATTGCGCGGTGCCGGCGGCCCAGTCGCGCATCCGATCCCCCAGACCGGCCTGAGCAAGCTACCCGATGAAACCGCGGTGCGCGCCTGGATGCAGCCGCGTGACGATCTGTGGGTGCAACCCAAGGTCGACGGCGTAGCCGTCACCCTGGTCTATCGCGCAGGTCGTTTGCAGCAGTTCATCAGTCGCGGCGACGGTCGCACAGGCCAGGACTGGAGCGCACAGGCGCACTTGATCGGAGCGATCCCACAACAACTGGCCGACAGCGCCGAGCTGATCCTGCAGGGCGAGCTGTACTGGCGCCTGCCCGGCCATGTGCAACGGCGCGATGGCGGCCGCAACGCCCGTAACAAGGTGGCCGGCGCCCTCGCCCGCAGCACGCTGGATGCCGCAACGGCGGCGCAGATCGGCCTGTTCGTCTGGGACTGGCCCAATGGCCCGGACGCCATGGACGAGCGCCTGGCCGACCTAAAGCGTCTGGGCTTCGGCGACAGCGCCCGACTGACGCTGCCACTGCGCCATCCGAACCAGGTGCGCCAGTGGCGCGAGCAGTGGTACCGCAGCCCGCTGCCCTTCGCCAGCGACGGCGTGGTACTGCGTCAGGGCAGACGCCCGCCCGGCAGCGCCTGGGTCGCCGAGACGCCCAGCTGGGCGGTGGCCTGGAAGTATCCAGTGCGCCAGGCCCTGGCACAGGTCCGCGCCGTGCACTTCAAGATCGGCCGCAGCGGTCGCATCACCCCGCTGCTGCAGCTACAGCCGGTCGAACTGGATGGGCGCCAGGTGCAGCGGGTCAGTCTCGGCTCGCTGCAGCGCTGGCGCGAACTGGATGTACGCCCCGGCGATCAGGTGAACATTGCCCTGGCCGGGCTGACCATCCCGCGCCTGGAGGGCGTAACCTGGCGCACCCAGGTTCGTGACAAGCTGACGGTGCCCGATCCCGCCGCCTACCACGCCCTGAGCTGCTGGCGACCGAGCGCCGGCTGCGCCAGCCAGTTCGCCGCACGCCAGCAATGGCTGAGCAGCAAGCAGGGCCTGGCCCTACCCGGCGTCGGTGCCGGCACCTGGGAGAAACTGCAACTGCAGGGGCTGCTCGACTGGTTGCCGCTGAGCGAGACCGAACTGGCGAGCAGACCGGGACTGGGACCACGCAGCGCTGCCAAGCTCCGGGCCAGCTTCGACCTCGCCCGGCAGCGCTCATTCAGCCAGTGGCTGCGCGCCCTCGGCTTGCCGCCAAACGGCTCGGCGCCACTGGAGGGTGACTGGGACAGCCTGGCGGCACGCGATGCCAGGGCCTGGGATGCCTATGCCGGAGTGGGTGCCAGTCGCGCAGCGCAACTAGCGGCGTTCTTTCGCGCCCCGGAAGTGGTGCAACTGCGCGCACAGTTGCACGCCGCCGGGGTAGAAGGCTTCTAGTAGATGCGGAACTCTTCGTGGCAGGCCTTGCAGGCCGCCTCGACCTTGGCCACCGGCTCGGCCAGCGCCTGGGCCTGCAGCGGCTTGGCCTGTGCAGCAACGTGCAGCGCGCCGGTCGCCGCTTCCAGCTCGCGGGCCAGTTGCTGGAAACGCTCCTGGCGCTGCCAAACTTCATCACGCGCCTGGCTGTCATCGCCGCTCTCGCGCACCTGGGGAAAATGCTGCCAGGGCTGACGCGAGATATCGTCCAGATGCGCCGCACCCTGACTGAAGCGCTCGGCGTTGAACACCAGACGCCCGCGCAGCATGCCGCCGAGGTCTTCGCTGGTCTTGAGCATGTCCTTGAAGAGGGTCTGACGCTTGCCCAGCGGCGAGTTCGGGTCGACCCGATCACAGGCGACAAGCAGGGTGCAGGCGAGCAGAGCGAGGAGCAGTTTCGACTTCATCATCTACGGCTGATCGGACGGAGGGGGCGACAGTATTGCCGCTACGCCCCGATCGGCCAAGCGCTAGGATGCCGCAGGCCCATCCTGGAAGCGGTCGCGGATATAGGTGATCTCGGTCTTGCCATGTGGCGCCGGCAGACCGTCGGCCCCCAGATTGACGAAGACCAGGCGGTCGATGGTGAGGATGCTCTTGCGGGTGATCTTGTTGCGCACCTCGCAGCGCAGGGTGATCGAGCTACGCCCGAAATCGGTGGCGGTCAGGCCCAGCTCGATGATGTCGCCCTGGCGCGCCGAGCTGACGAAATTGATCTCGGATATCAGCTTGGTCACCACGCTCTGGCTCTCCAGCTGAATGATGGCGTAGATCGCAGCCTCCTCGTCGATCCATTTCAGCAGGCTGCCGCCGAACAAGGTGCCGTTGGGGTTGAGGTCTTCGGGCTTGACCCATTTGCGCGTGTGGAACTTCATGGCCACTCCTGTCTTTTCGGTCAGTTTCGGCCGTCATGATCGCAGCCGCCCGGGCACCCCGTCGCGGCAAAGCTTTCAATCGCCCCCATAGCCAGCCGACAGAAAGCCTTGGGCTGGCGTACGCGCATGGCTATAATCCCCGGGCTTCACGCGACCGGCTCAGTTCCGGCCGCGCCCGCCACCTGTCCGAGGGGCGCTGCAGCAGGTAGAAGGACCCGTTTGAATCCCCAAGCCCGGCATTCCAGCAAGGCAATGCGGCGATTCGAATCAGTCTTCCGCCTGTCAGGCTCGGATGGGGCGTTAACCATACGCATCAACGGCGCCCATTCGCAGACAACGAATGGAGAGCTATTGCATGAGCGCTTTTAACGACTACAAAGTCGCCGACATTTCCCTGGCCGACTGGGGCCGCAAGGAACTGATCATCGCCGAGTCCGAGATGCCGGCACTGATGGGCCTGCGCCGCAAGTACGCCGCCAGCCAGCCGCTGAAAGGCGCCAAGATCCTCGGCTGCATCCACATGACCATCCAGACTGGCGTACTGATCGAGACGCTGACCGCCCTGGGCGCCGAAGTGCGCTGGTCGTCCTGCAACATTTTCTCCACCCAGGATCAGGCCGCCGCCGCCATCGCCGCCGCCGGCATCCCGGTGTTCGCCTGGAAAGGCGAGACCGAAGAAGAGTACGAGTGGTGCATCGAGCAGACCATCCTCAAGGACGGCCAGCCGTGGGACGCCAACATGGTGCTGGACGACGGCGGTGACCTGACCGAAATCCTGCACAAGAAATACCCGCAGATGCTCGAGCGCATCCACGGTGTTACCGAGGAAACCACCACCGGCGTGCACCGCCTGCTCGACATGCTCAAGGCCGGCACCCTGAAAGTCCCGGCGATCAACGTCAACGACGCGGTCACCAAGAGCAAGAACGACAACAAGTACGGCTGCCGCCACAGCCTCAACGACGCTATCAAGCGCGGCACCGACCACCTGCTGTCCGGCAAGCAGGCACTGGTCATCGGCTACGGTGACGTGGGCAAGGGCTCGGCGCAGTCGCTGCGTCAGGAAGGCATGATCGTCAAGGTCTCCGAAGTCGATCCGATCTGCGCCATGCAGGCCTGCATGGACGGCTTCGAGCTGGTCTCCCCGTACAAGAACGGCATCAACGACGGCACCGAGGCGAGCGTCGACGCCGCTCTGCTGGGCAAGATCGACCTGATCGTGACCACCACCGGTAACGTCAACGTGTGCGACGCCGGCATGCTCAAGGCTCTGAAGAAGCGCGCCGTGGTGTGCAACATCGGCCACTTCGACAACGAGATCGACACCGCCTTCATGCGCAAGAACTGGGCGTGGGAAGAGGTCAAGCCGCAGGTGCACAAGATCCACCGCACCGGCGCAGGCAGCTTCGACCCGGCCAATGACGACTACCTGATCCTGCTGGCCGAAGGCCGCCTGGTGAACCTGGGTAACGCCACCGGCCACCCGAGCCGCATCATGGACGGCTCCTTCGCCAACCAGGTACTGGCGCAGATCTTCCTGTTCGAGCAGAAGTTCGCCGACCTCTCTGCCGAGAAGAAGGCCGAGCGTCTGACCGTGGAAGTGCTGCCGAAGAAGCTGGACGAGGAAGTCGCCCTGGAAATGGTCAAGGGCTTCGGCGGCGTGGTCACCCAGCTGACCGCCAAGCAGGCCGAGTACATCGGCGTGGCCGTGGAAGGCCCGTTCAAGCCGGACACCTACCGCTACTGATGATGTGCCGCGAGGGCGGGGTGGCAACACCCCGCCCTTTGCGTGTGTGCAAGGACCCAATCGATGTCTCAAGAACAACGTAGTTTCAGCTTCGAGTTCTTCCCCACCAAGACCGAAGCGGGGCATGAAAAACTGATGGGCGTGGCGCGCCAGCTGGCCAGCTACAACCCCAATTTCTTTTCCTGCACCTATGGTGCCGGCGGCTCGACCCGCGACCGCACCCTCAACACCGTGCTGCAGCTCGATGGCGACGTCGGCGTGCCGACCGCGCCACACCTGTCCTGCGTTGGTGACAGCAAAGACGAGCTGCGCAGCCTGCTCAGCCAGTACAAGAACTCCGGCATCAAGCGCATCGTCGCCCTGCGCGGCGACCTGCCGTCCGGCATGGGCATGGCCAGCGGCGAGCTGCGCTACGCCAACGAACTGGTCGAGTTCATCCGCAACGAAACCGGCGACCATTTCCATATCGAAGTGGCGGCCTACCCGGAAGTGCACCCGCAGGCGCGCAACTTCGAGGACGATCTGCAGAACTTCGTGCGCAAGTGCCGGGCCGGTGCCAGCAGCGCCATCACCCAGTACTTCTTCAGCGCCGACTGCTACTTCTACTTCGTCGAGCGCGTGCGCAAGCTGGGCGTCGATCTGCCGATCGTGCCGGGCATCATGCCGATCACCAACTACAGCAAGCTGGCTCGCTTCTCCGACGCCTGCGGCGCCGAGATTCCGCGCTGGGTGCGCAAGCAGCTGGAAGCCTACGGCGACGACCTGGAGAGCATCCAGGCCTACGGCGAACAGGTGGTGACCGAGATGTGCGAGCGCCTGCTGCAAGGCGGCGCGCCCGGTCTGCACTTCTATACTCTCAATCAGGCCGACCCAAGCCTGGCCATCTGGAACAACCTCAAGCTGCCACGCTGAGACGTTCCACGGGTCGCGGCGAGTCTCTCGCCGCGACACTCGCTCCACCACCGGTGCAGCCGTCTTGCATTGGCATGCGGCCACCTTTGCACCGTTCGACAAGGAAGCCTCGATGCCTCTGGCGCGCAACAAGATCAATGCCTCGGTAAGCCCCAAGGGCAGCCTGGAAACCCTCTCCCAGCGTGAAGTACAACAGCTGCGCGAGACCGGTTCCGGCAGCGTCTACGCCCTGTTCCGCCAGTGCGTTCTGGCGATCCTCAATACCGGCTCGCACAGCGACAACGCCAAGACCATCCTCGAGGCCTATCCGGACTTCGAAGTGATCATCCATCAGCAGGATCGCGGCATCCGCCTGGAGCTGCGCAACGCTCCGGCTGACGCCTTCGTCGACGGCGAGATGATCGCCAGCACCCGCGAGATGCTGTTCAGCGCCCTGCGCGACATCGTCTACACCCAGAGCGAGCTGGAGAACCAGCGCATCGACCTGGACAGTTCGGAAGGCATCACCGACTACGTCTTCCACCTGCTACGCAACGCGCGCACCCTGCGCAACGGCGTCGAGCCGAAGATGGTGGTGTGCTGGGGCGGCCACTCGATCAGCAGCGAGGAATACAAGTACACCAAGAAGGTCGGCCACGAGCTCGGCCTGCGCGCCCTGGACGTCTGCACGGGCTGCGGCCCGGGCGTGATGAAGGGGCCGATGAAAGGCGCCACCATTGCCCACGCCAAACAGCGCATCAAGGGCGCCCGCTACCTGGGCCTGACCGAGCCGGGCATCATCGCCGCCGAGGCGCCGAACCCCATCGTCAACGAGCTGGTGATCCTGCCGGATATCGAGAAGCGCCTGGAGGCCTTCGTCCGGGTCGGACACGGCATCATCATCTTCCCCGGCGGCGTCGGCACGGCGGAGGAGTTCCTCTACCTGCTTGGCATCCTCACCCATCCGGATAATGCCGACCTGCCCTTCCCGGTAGTGCTCACCGGACCGAAGAACGCCTCGCCTTATCTGCAGCAGCTGCACGACTTCATCGGCGCCACGCTGGGCCAGGTCGCGCAGCAGCGCTACCAGGTGATAGTCAACGACCCGGCCGAAGTGGCCCGGCAGATGGCCGCCGGCATGCAGGAAGTGGAGCAGTACCGGCGCGACCACAACGACGCCTTCCACTTCAACTGGCTGCTGAAGATCGACGAGGGCTTCCAGCGCCCCTTCGAGGCCACCCACGCCAACATGGCCGCACTCAACCTGACCCGCGAGCAACCGCTGCATGAACTGGCCGCCAACCTGCGCCGGGCGTTTTCCGGCATCGTCGCCGGCAACGTCAAGGCACATGGCATCCGCCTGATCGAAGAGCATGGTCCGTATGAGATCAAGGGCGAGCCAAGCATCATGCGTCCGCTGGATCGCCTGCTGCAGGCCTTCGTCGAGCAGCACCGCATGAAGCTGCCGGGCGGCAGCGCCTATGTGCCCTGCTACCGGGTGGTCGACTAACCTCATCCTCGACCAATGGCCTACTATTCTGCCGGGGTAAAACTCTTTACTCTGGCCAGATGCCATTATTCCAGCGCCATATAATTGCCGCACTACTCTGCAGCCTCGCCTTCGTGGCGCAGGCGCAGCCGTTGCGCATCGTCACCGAGGCATGGGCACCCTATGTCTACGAGGAGAACGGCCAGCCGGCCGGGCTCGATTACCAGGTCAGCGCCGAAGTGCTGCGTCGCCTCGGCGTCGAGGTGCAGTGGCAGTTCATGCCCTGGAAGCGCTGCCTGCTGGCCATCGAACAGGGCCAGGCCGACGGCGTGCTCGACATATTCCGCATCCCCGAGCGCGAGCGCGCCATGCTGTTCGTCGAAGAGCCGCTGTCCGAGGTCGAGTTCGTCCTGTTCTACGCCCGCCAACGACCCTACCGCTACCACTCTCTGGAAGACCTGCGCGACCTGGTGATCGGTACCTCTCCCGGTTACTGGTACAACGACAAGACCTTCCGCGACTCGCGCCTGTTCAGCCGCGAGGAGGCGCCGACCCACGAGGCCAATCTGGGCAAGCTGGTACGCCAGCGGGTCGACCTGGTGGTCAACGACCGCCGCGCCGGCATGTACCTGGCGTCCCACCTGGGCCTCGGCCCGCAGCTCGGCTACAACCGCAAGGCCGTCGGTGAGGATCGCCTGTACCTGGCCCTGCGCCGCACACCGGAACTGGCCACGCTGGCCAAGCACTTCGCCAGCGAGCTGCGCCGCTTCAAGCGCGAGACTGCCTATGCCCGCCTGCAAGCGCGCTATGCCGAGCCCAATGACGCGCCCATTGCATCGAAGGATTGACCCAGGGCACGAAATTCAGGCGACGGACAGCTAGCGGCAGCAGTGCATTGCTCTGGTATACTCCCGATTCCCGCCAGGCTTGCGCCCGGATGCTCGGCAAACCATCGCCCAGCAGTACCGGACGGGATCGTTCAGCAAGAGCGATTCAAGCCAGGCAGCTTCCCCATCGGGCTTTCGCCCCATATAGACAGGATCACACATGTCCTTTGTTTCCCTCGGTCTCTCCGAGGCATTGGCCGGCGCCGTAGAAGCGGCCGGCTACGCCCAGCCCACTCCGGTGCAACAGCGGGCCATTCCCGCCGTGTTGCAAGGCCGCGATCTGATGGTCGCCGCCCAGACGGGTACTGGTAAAACCGCAGGCTTCGCCCTGCCGATTCTGGAGCGCCTGTTCCCAGGCGGCCATCCGGACCGCGAACACCGCCACGGACCGAAACAGCCACGCGTGCTGGTGCTCACTCCGACCCGCGAGCTGGCGGCCCAGGTGCACGACAGCTTCAAGATCTATGCCCGCGACCTGAAACTGGTCAGCGCCTGCATCTTCGGTGGCGTCGGCATGAACCCGCAGGTACAGGCCCTGGCCAGGGGCGTCGACGTTCTCGTCGCCTGCCCGGGTCGCCTGCTCGACCTGGCCGGCCAGGGCAGCATCGATCTGTCCCGCGTGGAGATTCTGGTCCTCGACGAAGCAGACCGCATGCTCGACATGGGCTTCATCCATGACGTGAAGAAGGTTCTCGCCCGCCTGCCGGCGCAACGGCAGAACCTGCTGTTCTCGGCGACCTTCTCCAAGGACATCACCGACCTCGCCGGCAAGCTGCTGCACAACCCGGAGCGCATCGAGGTCACCCCACCGAACACCACGGTCGAGCGCATCGAGCAGCGCGTGTTCCGCCTGCCGGCCACGCACAAGCGCGCCCTGCTGGCGCACCTGGTGACTGCCGGCGCGTGGGAGCAGGTGCTGGTCTTCACCCGTACCAAGCACGGCGCCAACCGCCTGGCCGAGTACCTCGACAAGCACGGTCTGCCGGCTGCCGCGATCCACGGCAACAAGAGCCAGAACGCACGGACCAAGGCCCTGGCCGACTTCAAGGCCAACCAGGTACGCATTCTGGTCGCCACCGACATCGCCGCCCGCGGCCTGGACATCGACCAGTTGCCCCACGTGGTCAACTACGAGCTGCCCAATGTCGAGGAAGACTACGTGCACCGCATCGGCCGTACCGGCCGTGCCGGGCGCAGCGGCGAAGCCATCTCGCTGGTCGCGCCGGACGAAGAGAAACTGCTCAAGGGCATCGAACGCCTGACCAAGCAGCGCATCGCCGACGGCGACATGCTGGGCTTCGACCCGGCCAGCGTGGAGGTGGAAAAACCCGAGGCCCGCGGCCCGCGCCCCGAGCGCCAGCCGCGCGCGGACAAACCCAAGCACGAGGCCAAGCACGCGCCCAAGGCCGAAGGCGAAAGCGTCGAAGGCCAGGGCAAGAAGCGCAAGCGCCGCCGCGGCAAGGGCAAGGGCGAAGGTGCTGCCCAGCAACCACAACAGAACCAGCCGCGCCAGGCCCGCAGCCCGGCCGCTCCGCTGGTCCTGCCGCCGGAGCGCGATCCCGAGGAATTCCTCGACGACGAGTTCGACAACTTCGGCAACCGGGCCGACTACGTTCCGCCGGCCCAGCCAAAACCGCAGGGTCGCAATCCGCGTCGCGGCGGCCAAGGCGGTGGCCAGGGCAACGGTCAGCCACGCGGCCAGGGTGCTCCGCGCCAGGGCGGACAAGGCGGCCAGAAACAAGGTCAGGGCAAGACTGGCCAACGCCAGGGGCAGAACCGTGGCAAGGGCCAAGGTCCGCGCGGCAATGGCGGCGGTCGTCGCGACGAGCCGCGCTACGAGCGCCAGGAACCCGCCGTGCAGGATCGCGTGGCCAAGCAGCCGCTGATCATCCGCAAGGGTGAGCGCCTGCCAACCGCCGAGCAACTGGACAGCCTGAGCAGCTCCCGCCCACGCGGTGAGAAGCCGGCGCTGCTGACGCGCAAGAGCGAAGCGTCGGAGTAATCCTCGCGCAATAAAAAGCCGGCCCCAGGCCGGCTTTTTTGTGCCGCAATCTCGGTGGGAAAGCGTAAGAGCCAGGCTAGGTCCTTGCCCTATGACGCCTGGCAGATACGCACCCCGAATTACTGGCGCACGCCTTCTACCGAGATAATCAGCTCCACTTCCTGGGAAGCCGGGCCGAGATCCTTCTGGATGTCGAAGTCCTTGAGCTTGAGCTTGGTGCTGCCCTCGAAGCCGGCACGGTAGCCACCCCATGGGTCGCTGCCCTCGCCGATGAACTTGGCGGCGATCACCACCGGCTTGGTCACACCGTTGAGGGTCAGGTTGCCGGTGATGTCGGCAGTGCCTTCACCGGTGCTCTTCACCGAGGTGGATTCGAAGGTAGCGGTCGGGTGCTTGTCGACATTGAGGAAGTCACCGCTGCGCAGGTGCTTGTCGCGCTCGGCATGGTTGGAGTCGACGCTGGCAGTGTTGATCTTGACGCTGACCTTGCTCGCCTCGGGCGCCTTGGCGTCGAAGCTGAAGTTGCCGTCGAAGTCCTTGAAGGTGCCATACAGCCAGCTGTAGCCCAGGTGGCTGATCTTGAAGTTGATAAAGGCGTGCTGGCCCTGCTTGTCGATGGCGTAGTCGGCAGCCATGGCCTGGCCGGCGAACAGTGCGGCGCCCAGGGTCAGGGCGGCGATGGATTGCTTGAGCATTAACAGTCTCCTTGTGGGTTACTTGCCGGTGCGACCGAACATGCGCACCAGAGTGGCGTCACGGTCAATGAAGTGGTGCTTGAGCGCCGCCAGGGCATGCAGGCCGGCGAAAATCACCAGGGCCCAGGCGAGGTATTCATGGATCAGGCCGGCGACGTCGGCCTGGTCGGGAATGCTGGTCAGGGTCGCGGGAATCTCGAACAGGCCGAACACGGCGATGCCGCGATCATCGGCGGTGGATATCAGGTAGCCACTGAACATCAGCGCGAACAGCGCCAGGTAGAGGAAGCCATGGCCGGCCTTGGAGGCCAGGCGGGTGGCGGCGCCGTGGTTGGCCGGTGCCGGCGGTGGCGGGCTGACAAAGCGCCAGGCCAGGCGCGCCAGCATGACGACGAACAGGGTCAGGCCGATGCTCTTGTGCAGGTCGGGCGCAGTGCGGTACCAGCTGCTGTAGTAATCCAGGCCGACCATCCACAGGCCCAGGCCGAACAGGCCGAAAACCGCCAGGGCCACCAGCCAGTGCAGCAGGATGCTGATCAGACCATAGCGGGAGTTGGAATTGCGCCACTGCATTGCATCGTTTCCGTACTGAGAGTTGGCCAAGCCTAGCGGCAAACGCATCGAATAAAAGCGGAATTTTTCGCTTCGAAATATCGAGTAACCAGATCTGTTGACCGCGCCGCCAGGAGCGAGACTCTTAGGTCATGACATCCCCGCCGGGTTCACCGCGCGCCTCTGAACGGCATGTTTCAGGATATGAATGGCTGCCGGTGAGAAAACCTCGCCCTGGACCGATTCATCGAAACTTCATGCGCGAACCTCAGTCACCCGGCGGACGTGCCTACCGCGTCCTTCTGGTAGTCTCACTGGCCGTTGTCCAGGAGAAAGCCCCATGAGCCAGAACACCGAGTGGATGCAGCGCGACCTTGCCGTGCTGTGGCACCCCTGCACCCAGATGAAGGACCACGAGCGCCTGCCACTGATCCCGATCAAGCGCGGCGACGGCGTGTGGCTGGAGGACTTCGACGGCAAGCGCTACCTGGATGCCGTCAGCTCCTGGTGGGTCAACGTGTTCGGCCACGGCAACTCGCGTATCAACGCACGCATCAAGGAGCAGCTGGAAAGCCTGGAGCACGTGATGCTGGCCGGCTTCACCCACGCACCGGTGGTGGAGTTGTCCGAGCGTCTGGTGCAGATCACCCCGGCGGGACTGAACAAGGTGTTCTACGCCGACAACGGCTCCTCGGGCATCGAGGTGGCGCTGAAGATGAGCCACCACTACTGGATCAACAGTGGCCAGCCCGGCAAGAAGCGCTTCATCACCCTGACCAACAGCTACCACGGCGAAACGGTCGCGGCCATGTCGGTGGGCGACGTGGCGCTGTTCACCGACACCTACAAGGCCCTGCTGCTGGATACCATCAAGGTGCCGAGCCCGGACTGCTACCTGCGTCCGGAGGGCATGGGCTGGGAAGAACACTCGCGGAACATGTTCGCCGCCATGGAGCAGACCCTGGCCGAGCATGCCCATGAAGTCGCGGCGGTAATAGTCGAACCGCTGATTCAGGGCGCCGGCGGCATGCGCATGTATCACCCGGTGTACCTGACCCTGCTGCGCGAAGCCTGCGACCGCTATGGCGTGCATCTGATCCATGACGAGATCGCCGTCGGCTTCGGCCGCACCGGCACCATGTTCGCCTGCGAGCAGGCCGGTATCACCCCGGACTTCCTGGTGCTGTCCAAGGCGCTCACCGGCGGCTACCTGCCGATGGCCGCCGTGCTGACCACCGACCAGGTGTATGGTGCGTTCTACGACGACTACGCCACCCTGCGCGCCTTCCTCCACTCGCACACCTACACCGGCAACCCGCTGGCCTGCGCCGCCGCGCTCGCGACCCTGGATATCTTCGAACAGGACAACGTCATCGAGCAGAACAAGGCCCTGGCCGCGCGCATGGCCAGGGCCACCGCGCATCTGGCCGAGCATCCGCATGTGGCGGAAGTACGCCAGACCGGCATGGCCCTAGCCATCGAGATAGTCGCCGACAAGGCCAGCAAGACCGCCTACCCCTGGCAGGAGCGCCGCGGCCTGCAGGTCTACCAGCACGCACTGGAACGCGGCGCGCTGCTGCGCCCGTTAGGCAGCGTGGTGTACTTCCTGCCGCCCTACGTGATCACTCCGGAGCAGATCGACTTCCTCGCCGAAGTGGCCAGCGAAGGCATCGATATCGCCACGCGCCAGCCAACCAGGGTCAGCGTGGCCAGCGACCTCTATCCCAATCATCGCGACCCGGGCTAGGAGAACGGCAGGCTCGCGCCACAGTGAAGCTGCGAGCCTGCCGTCCGCTGCTTTAAACTTGCCGCTTCGAATTCGCCGCCTGCAGCTGCCCTTATGCGCCTATCCCGCTTCTTCATCGACGCCCCGCTCTCCCTCGGCCAGCACGACCTGCCCGAGGCCCAGGCCCACTATATCGGGCGCGTCCTGCGCCACGCCGTCGGCGACGCCGTGCAACTGTTCGACGGTAGCGGCCAGGAGTACCGTGGGGAGCTGATCGAGGTGGGCAAGAAGAATGTGCGAGTCGAATTGCACGAGCAGCTCAACGGGCAACTCGAGTCGCTATTACGCGTGCATCTGGGCCAGGGCCTGTCCCGTGGCGAACGCATGGACTGGGCGATCCAAAAGGCCACCGAGCTGGGCGCGGCCGAAATTACCCCGATCGTTTCCGAGCGCTGTGAAGTACGCCTGAAGGACGAACGCGCCGACAAGCGCCTGGCCCACTGGCGCCAGGTGGCGATCAGCGCCTGCGAGCAGTGCGGGCGCTCGGTGCTGCCGGTCATCCACGCGCCGCTGGCATTGGCCGACTGGCTGAAACAGAGTGATGCCGAACTCAAGCTGGTTCTGCACCCCGTCGCCGCGCCCCTGGCCAGCCACGCCAAACCCGCGACCCTGGCCTTTCTGATCGGCCCGGAAGGCGGCTTGAGCGACGCCGAAGTGGAGCAGGCCAAGGGCTCTGGCTTTCACGCCGCACGCCTCGGTCCGCGGGTGCTGCGTACCGAGACGGCACCGGTGGTGGCGCTGGCGGTGGCCCAGCAGCTGTGGGGCGATTTCTAGCGCCGACTGCAGGCCGCAGGCCGCGTTCTTGTCCTGATCTGTCGCCTGCACGTAACAAGATGTGACTTTGATGAACGGCTGCGCCGTCAGCCTCTGGCATGCTCTGCACGCCACCGGCGCGCCTGCGGCTTACTCCGCCGTCGCACCTGTCGAGGTCGGCACCTATAACGCCGGCTCTCTCCAATAACAATTCGCCAGGGCCCCGCGCTTTCCCACAAGGAAGCCGCTGCCAGCCCCAGGCATTAGGAGCACTAAATGAACGAACTGGTCTCGACACTGAACGGACTGGTCTGGAGCCCGGCACTGATCTACCTGTGCCTTGGCGTCGGCCTGTATTTCTCCCTGCGCGGTCGCTTCCTGCAGGTCCGCCACTTCAAGGAAATGATCAAACTGATGCTCGGCGGGCGCTCCGACGAGCATGGCATCACCTCCTTCCAGGCCCTGACCATGACCCTCGCCGGTCGCGTCGGTACCGGCAACATCGCCGGTGTTGCCACCGCCATCACCTTCGGTGGCCCTGGTGCGGTGTTCTGGATGTGGATGGTGGCCTTCCTCGGCGCCAGCTCGGCCTTCGTCGAGTCGACCCTCGGCCAGGTGTACAAGGAAGACATCGACGGTCAGTACCGCGGTGGCCCGGCCTTCTATATCGAGAAAGGCCTGGGCATGAAGTGGTTCGCCTGGGTCTTCGCCATCGTCACCATCTTCGCCTGCGGCCTGCTGCTGCCGGGCGTACAGGCCAACTCCATCGCCTCCAGCGTGCAGACCGCGTTCGACGTCGAACCGACTGTCACCGCCGCGGTCCTGGCCATCCTGATCGGCCTGATCATCTTCGGCGGCGTCAAGCGCATCGCCCACTTCACCCAGGTCGTGGTGCCGTTCATGGCCCTCGGTTACATCCTGGTAGCGCTGGTCGTCATCCTGCTGAACATCCATCAGCTGCCAGGCGTGATCGCGCTGATCTTCAAGAGTGCCTTCGGCCTGGAAGCCGGTTTCGGCGCCATCCTCGGCATGGCCATCCAGTGGGGTGTGAAGCGTGGCGTGTACTCCAACGAAGCCGGCCAGGGCACCGGCCCGCATGCTTCGTCCGCCGCCGCCGTCAGCCACCCGGCCAAGCAGGGTCTGGTGCAGGGCTTCTCGGTGTACATCGACACCCTGTTCGTCTGCTCCGCCACCGCCTTCATGCTGCTGATCACCGGCCAGTACAACGTGCAGGCAGCGGACGGTAGCGCGCTGTTCACCGGGATTGCCGGTGTCGCCGCAGGCCCGGGCTACGTGCAGACCGCGATGGAAAACATGATGCCAGGCTTCGGCAACATCTTCGTCGCCGTCGCTCTGTTCTTCTTCGCCTTCACCACCATCCTGGCGTACTACTACATCGCCGAAACCAACATCGCCTACATCAACCGCAAGGTGCACCGCCCGCTGCTGACCCTGCTGCTGAAGTTCGGCATCATCGCCGCGACCGTCTACGGCACCGTGCGTAGCGCCACCCTGGCGTGGGACCTGGGCGACCTCGGCGTAGGCCTGATGGCCTGGCTGAACATCATCGCCATCATCCTGATGCACAAGATCGCCTACGTCTGCCTGAAGGACTACGAGGCGCAGAAGAAGGAAGGCAAGGACCCGGTGTTCCACCCGGAAAAACTCGGCATCAAGAATGCCGACTACTGGACCTCTTCCCAGGCCGAAAGCAACCTGGCCAAAGAGCAGGCCGAGATCAAGGCCGAGCTGAAGTCTCAGCGCTGATCGCCTCGATCTGACAAAAGCCCCGCTTCGGCGGGGCTTTTGCTTTTCTACAGCCCGCGCAGGGTGAGGCCGGCCAGCCCCAACAGCAGCAGGCCGCATCCCGCATAACTGAAGCGCTGCCACAGCACTGTGCTGTTGCGCCGCAGCCAGTCCACCAGAGCCGCGCAGACGAAACACCAGAGCAGCGAAGCCAGCATGAAGCCGGCGAAGAACACCGCCAGCTCGGCCTGGCTCGGCGTGCCCTGGACGATGCCGCTCAGCGCACTGCCCAGAGCGCCCCAGAACACCAGGTTCTTCGGGTTGGACAGCGACAGCAAGGCGCCCGCACCGAAGGCCGCGCGGTCTTGTTGGGCGAGCGTGCCACTGGCCATCTGCGGCATGCTCCAGGCGTCGCGCAGGCTCTGCGCACCCAGCCAGGCCAGGTAGGCCGCGCTGGCCAGGGTCAGCGGCAGGCGCACGCTGTCTTGACTCAGGAGCAACGCCAGACTGGACAACCCGAGCAGCGCCCACAGCGCATCTCCGATCAGCGACCCCAGTTGCACCAGCAGCGCCGGCCGAAAACCGCCGCTCAGCCCCCGCCGTAGGGTTTCGCTGAACACCGCCCCGGGCGAGGCACAGAAGGCTAGGCCAAAGACCAGGGCAGAACAGAAAATCGCCAGCATCGCGCGCACTCCAGGCTCGTTGATGGCGCGCAGTGTGCCGGGGCGAACTGCGCCTGGCTTGTACCGGATTGCAGGATCAGCCGCGCAGCAATGCCTGGTAACGACCGGGTGGCAGGCCGTAGGCAGCGCGGAAATGACGATTGAGGTGGCTCTGGTCGGCAAAGCCCAGCGCATGCGCCACCTCACCGGCCGGCAAGCCCTGGCGCAGCAGGCCCTGGGCACGGCGGGTACGCAGCTGCATGGCCCACTGCCGCGGGCTGAGCCCGGTGTGGCGCTGGAAAGCGCGCAGCAGATGGAACTTGGAAAGCCCCAGCTCGGCAGCCATCTCGTCGAGGCTCGGCGTCTGCTGCAGACGTTCCGCCAGCAACTCCTGCAAACGCCGCACGGGCTGGGATCCGATCGCCGCCGGCATCGCCAGGCGCACCCCGACACCTCCAGCGATCTGGCCGAGCAGCAGGATCACGCGCTCCTCGCCGCGTGCACGGTACAGCGGGTCCGCGCTCAGACAGGTTTCCACCGCCGCAGCGAGTTCGGCGGCCAGGGCGGGTGCCTGCTGTAGCGGACGCTCGAACTGCAGTTCATCGTGCCCCAGGCTCTGTGCCAACTGCTGTTGCGGTACATAGAGGCTGACATAGCGCCAGGGCTGCCCCGCGGCTGCGCCGCCGCCCTGGATCGCACCTGGGTTATAGGTGGTGATGGCGCCGGCCATGGCGCTGAAGCTACGGCCGTCCAGCCAGATGCGCTCTTCGCCAAGCAGGTTGGCGCCGATGACGAACTCATCGTGGCTGTGTCTGTCGAACTGCTGGCCGACAGCCGAGGTGCTGGCCACCTCCAGCTCGCCGAGGCGGGCAAGGCGTACAGCCATGTCAGCGCCCGCTCGGGCAGTCGCCGAGTCGGGTCAGGAAGGCAAGCACAGGCATCGAGCGGGCAACCGTCAGATCAGGCCGGCGTCCGCCAGCTTCTGCTCCAGACCGATCAGGTCCGGGATCTTCACCACGGCTTCGCCGAGCTGCACGGCATCCAGTTCCAGTGGCGCCAGCTCGGCGCTGGCGCGCGCCAGGTTGTCCTCGACCTTCATCGAGCGAGGGATACCCTGCACCAGCAGGGCAATGAACTTGACCTTGTCGCGCCCGCCCATGGCATTGAGCACCGCCACCCGAACGCCCGGGCCGATCTGCGGCTGGCCGTCGGAAGCGGCTTCGAAGGACAGCAGCGGCAGCTGCAGGTCGCGCCAGGCCACCTGACCGAGAAACCAGCTTGGCAGGCCAGGAGTGACATGCGGGGCGCGATAGGGAATCAGCTCGGCCACTGCCACGTTGGGCAGCAGCAGGGTACGGTCGGCCAGCGGTACCAGCAGCGCGGTAAGGCTGCTGACACTGTTCTGCGGGGCGATGGCTTGGCTCATGGGGACTTCCTGAATGGGGTGCGGATCAGACGCACTGCTCGGCCAGATGATTGACCAGGGCCACAGCCAGCTCGCGTGGGTCACCGCTGAGGCTGCTGTAGCCGCCTTCGCGCAGGCTGTCGGGCATGCTCGGGCAGGCGCAGCTATCGGCTTTCTGGGTCCAGATCACGCCGCCCTGGCGACGGACGTAGGCGGCGGCGGCGCTGCCATCGCTGCCCATGCCGCTGAAGGCGATCACGCCACAGCTGGCGCCGAACTGCTGGGCCAGATTGAGCATCATCTGGTCGATGGAAGGACTGTAGGGTTCGGGCCAGGCGCGGTCGGCCAGCAGCATGACGCCATCCTCGGCGAAGCCGAGCTCCTGGCTGATCGGGGCCACCACCACCTCGCCACAACGCACCGCATCGCCATTGCGCACCGGATTGACGTGCCACTGACTATGCCGGCCGACCGCCTGGGGCAGAGCGGCCTCGAAGGACGCATCGATATGCTGGGCATACACGAAACCGACCGGCAGACCGCCAGGCAGTGCGTCGAGAAAGGTCTTTACCGCCGCCGGGCCACCCAGCGAGGCGGCCAGCAACCACACCTGGCGTGCCGGCTCACCGGCCACCAGTGGGGTATCGGCCAGTGCCGCCGGCAAGTCCAGGCGACCTGGGCGCTGCGCTTCGGCCATCAGGGCCTCCAGGCTGGGGCCGACGGCCTGGGTCGGGTCACCAACCAGGCGCTTGAGCTTGCCGAACAGGCGGCGCTCCCAGCGCGGATAATTCTCCGAGTGGCGCTCCGGGGCATGACCCTCGCCGAACAGCACCGGGGCACTGGCGTTTTCCAGCAGGCTGTCGACCAGCGGCGAATCCTCGGACTGGGCCAGATCGACCAGCCACAGGTCGGTCTCGCAGGCGGCCAGGGCCGCCTCGTCGAGACGCGCCGGATCGCTGTTGAGCACCACCTGGTAACCACTGCCAGCCAGGGCCTGCTGCAGCACATGGCGCTGCAGCGAGGTGTCGGCGATGACCGCAATACGAGCAGCAGATTTCTCAGTCATCGGCCTTGTCCTTGACCAGCTTCAGGATGTTTTCCAGCAGATCCGACTCCTGGTAGGGCTTGCCCAGGTATTCGTTGACGCCGATGGCCATGGCTCGCTCGCGGTGTTTCTCACCGGTCCGCGAGGTGATCATGATGATCGGCAGATCCTTCAGACGCTCGTCGTGGCGCACCAGGGTGGCCACTTCGAAGCCGTCCATGCGCGGCATCTCGATGTCCAGCAGCATGATGTCCGGCTTGTGCTCCTGCAGCTGGGCGATGGCGTCGACCCCGTCCTTGGCGGTCAGCACGTTCATGCCGTTGCGCTCCAGCAGGCGACTGGTGACCTTGCGCACTGTGACCGAGTCGTCCACCACCATGACCAGCGTCGGCCGCGCAGCATCGTGCTCGATGGCCTCCGGCACATGGCTGGCCAAGCGCGGAGCCTGCTGCAGGCCCAGCAGGTGGGCGTGACGCACACGAATGGTCGCCAGCAGATCGAGAATCACCACCACGCGACCGTCACCGAGGATGGTCGCACCGGAGATGCCATGCACACCGGCGAACTGCGGGCCGAGGCTCTTCACCACGATCTCGCGGGAACCCGCCAGCACGTCCACCTGCACCGCTACGGCGTGCTCGCTGGAACGCACCAGGATCACCGGCAGCGGCAGGCTCTGGCCGACCAGCTTGGGTTGCTGGCCGTTGTTCAGCAGGTCACCCAGGTACTTCAGCTCGTAGGCCTGGCCGGCGTACTCGAAGCGCGGGGCATCCGGACCATAGTAGGCCTCCAGCTCGTACGGCGAGACCCGCACGATACCTTCGATGGTGTTCAACGGAATGGCGTAGAGGTCTTCACCGGAACGCACCATCAGCGCGCGGTTAACCGACACGGTGAACGGCAGGCGGATCAGGAAGCGGGTGCCCTCGCCCACGGTCGACTCGATGCTCATCGAGCCACCGAGCTGCTTGACCTCCGAGTGCACCACGTCCATGCCCACGCCACGCCCGGAAATCTGCGTGACCTTCTCGGCCGTGGAGAAACCGGCCTCGAGGATGAACTGCAGGATCTCGTGATCGGTGAGATCACTGCCCTCGTCCATCAAACCGCGCTCGATGGCCTTGCGCTTGACCGCATCGAGGCGGATACCGCCGCCATCATCGGCCAGGGTCAGGAGGATGTCGCCACCTTCGCGACCGAGGCTCAGACGAATATTGCCGACCTCGGACTTGCCCGCGGCCCGACGCTTGTCGGCCGACTCGATACCGTGGTCGACGGCATTGCGCAGCATGTGTTCCAGCGGGGCGACGATGCGCTCCAGCACGGTACGATCCATTTCCCCTTCGGCGTTGCCGACGTGGAACTCGACCTGCTTGCCCAGCTCGCCCGCCACCTGACGCACGATGCGACGCAAACGCGGCACCAGGCGATCGAACGGCACCATGCGGGTACGCATCAGGCCTTCCTGCAGCTCGGTGTTGACCCGCGCCTGTTGCAGCAGCAGCGTCTCGGCGTCGCGGTTACGCGTGGCCAGGGTTTCCTTCAGGTCGAGCAAGTCGGAAGCGGACTCGAACAGCGCGCGCGAAAGCTGCTGCAGCTGCGAGTGGCGGTCCATTTCCAGTGGGTCGAAGTCTTCGTAGCCGGCACGCTCGGCCTCGGCCTGATAACGGCTGAGGATCTGCGCCTGGGTCTCGATATCGAGACGACGCAGCTGGTCGCGTACCCGCTCGATGGTGGCTTCCATCTCGCCGAGGGTGAAGCCGAAGTCGCTGACCTGCTGCTCGACCCGACCACGGAAGATCGAAGTCTCACCGGCCAGGTTGACCAGGCCTTCGAGCAGCTCGGCCGGCACCTTGACCAATTCCTGCGGCGCGCGCTGGCTCGCCGCCCGTGCGGCCGCCTCGGCGGCACGCTGAACAAACGGCAGCACCTTGTTCTGCTGCTCGCTCTGCGGTTGGCTGCTGGCCGCCACGATCGGCGTGTTCAGGGTCACGGGCGTCGGCGCCGCCGGAACGTCCTCGGCCACTGGCGCGACCTGAAGGTCGGCGACATGGCTGTCGTCCAGGCGCTGACGCAGCTGGTCAAGCTCCTTCTGCAGGCCTTCGAAGCCGGACTGCACGTCGAGGAACAAGCTTTCCGGCCAGGGCGCGCCTTGTTGCTGCGCCTCGGTCAGGTGCTGCTCCAGATCATGACTGAGGTCGCCCAGACGCTTCTGCCCGGCCAGCCGCGCACCGCCCTTGAGGGTGTGCAGGATACGCAGCATTTCGTCGATGGCAGCGCCATCGGCGCGATTGGCTTCCCAGCGGCCGATGGCCGACTCCATGGCCTCCAGCAGGTCATCGCCTTCTTCCAGGAAGATGTCGAGGATATCGGCTTCGGCGCCATCCTCTTCCACCACCGGTTGCAGGTGCACGCTGGTGGGCACGCTCAGCTGGGCATCAGGATTGGCCCGGAAGCGCTTGATGGTCTCGATCAACGCCAGGCCGTCGGGAATCGCCCGGTTGTCACGTACCGCGTCGAGCATCGACGACAGGCAGTCATGGCTGGTCTGCAACAGGCCGAACAGATCCCCGTTGGCCCTCAGGCGGCCATCACCGACGCCTTCGTACAGAAACTCCAGCTCGTGGGCCAGGTCGCCGATCTCGCGAATCTCGGCCATCCGCGCACCACCCTTGAGGGTGTGCAGGTCACGCTGCAGGGCTTCCACCTCCAGGGTGTTGTCGACATCGGCCATCCAGCGCTGCAGAGCGGCGCCGGCACTGTCCATGATGTCGAAACCTTCCTCGAGGAAGATCTCCACCAGCTCGGGGTCGCGGTCGACTGCCGGGGCAGGAGCTGCAGGCACGGCACTCACCGGTTCAGGCGCAATCGTCGACTCGCCCTCATCCAGCGCCTCAGCGCCCAGAGCCGGCAGCGTTTCTTCAATATGCCACTGCTCGGGGCTCAGGGCCGGCAGCTCGTCCGGCAGCTCCTCGCCCGGCTGTTCGGCGGCCGGTTCGATATGCAGTTCCGGCAGTTCTTCGATCTGCGGTGCGGCGAAGTCGACCTCGGGCAGCTCGCCCAGATCCATCTCGCCGACCTCGGCGGCGCTATCAGCCGCTGCGCCTTCGGCAGCGTCTTCGAGCGGCTCGGCGCCCAGGGCCGGCAGCGTTTCGTCGATATGCCACTGCTCGGCACTCAGGGCCGGCAATTCTTCCGGCAGTTCCTCGCCTGACTGCTCGGCGTCCGACTCAATATGCAGCTCCGGCAGCTCGTCGAGCTGCGGTGCGGCGAAGTCGACCTCGGGCAATTCACCCAGATCCATCTCGCCGACCTCGGCGGCGGCGCTCGCCGGTTCAGGCTCGTCGGAACCCTCCAGCGGCTCGGCGCCCAGGGCCGGCAACGTTTCCTCGATATGCCACTGCTCGGCACTCAGGGCCGGCATCTCCTCCGGCGCTTCTTCAGCAGAAGGCTCGGCGACGGGTTCGATATGCAGTTCCGGCAGTTCATCGAGCTGCGGAGCGGAAAGATCCACCTCGACCAGCTCGCCAAGGTCCATCTCCGCCGAAGGCTCATCCAGTTCGGCCAGTGGCAGCTCGTCCAACGCTTCGGCAGGCGCGCTCGGTGCGGCTACTGTGCCGCCCTGGCGAAAGGAGCGAATGGCATCGATCAGTGCAGAGGAGTCACTCAGCGGCTGGCCGCGCTGCAACTGCTCCAGCACCACGGCCAGACGGTCGTGACTCTGCTGCAGCAGGCCCGCCAGCAGCGGCGAGTAACTGAAGCGGCGATCCACCAGACCTTCGTAAAGGGATTCCAGCTCATGGGCCAGATCGCCGATGGCACGAATCTCGGCCATCCGCGCCCCACCCTTGAGGGTATGCAGGTCACGCTGCAGGGACGACAGCGCGAGAGTGCTTTCCGGGTCCGCCAGCCAGCGGTCCAGCGCCTGGCCGGCACTGTCGAGAATATCGACGGCCTCTTCCAGGAAGATTTCCACCATCTCGGCGTCCAGATCTTCCGGTAGCGCCGCGGCGCCAAGCTCCTCGACCGGCGCGACGAACTGCTCGGCAGACGCATTCGGCAGCTCATCGAGCTCGACCACTTCCAGGCCGGGGGTATCGTTGCTCAGCAGCGCCAAAGCAGCAGGATCGAGCGCCTGCTCCAGCAGGTTGTGCAGGGCGGCCACACGCTCGGGCTGCGGGCTGACCTGCAGGGCCGCGGCGACCTGATCCATCATGCCGATCAGCGCCTCGTGGGCGGCTTCGGCCTCGGCGAAGAAGCGCTCGCTGACAGCCAGGCGGCCATCCAGAGCGGCCTGATACAGGGCCAGCAGAGCCTGGCAAAGTTCGTCGATCTGCGGCAGCTCGGCCATCTCGGCGCCACGGCCAAGGGTGGTCAGCTCCTCCAGCAGGGCGCTGAGTTCCTGTTGCTCGCTGGGGTGCTCGCGCCATTTGCGTAGCAGTTCATCGGCATCCAGCAGGATATCCATGCCTTCGGCGAGGAAAATCGAGATCAGTTGCGGGTCGCGCTGATCCTGCTCTTCGTGACGTGCGCTCTCGATGCTGTCCAGGCGTGCCTGGTGCAGCTTGTGCGCGCGCTCGAGGAACTCCGCGGCCCCCGGAATCGGCGCCAGCGGCTGGCTTTCCAGCTGATCCAGGCCGACCCGGAACAGCTGCTCGGCAGCATGCAGCAGCTCGGCCTCGGCCAGATCCATGTCGATCAGGTTGGTCTTGAATTCCTTGACCAGCTTCTCCAGCGGAGTGGCGATCTCGGCAATCGGCAGGATGCCGGCCATGTGCGCGCTGCCCTTGAGCGTATGCAAGGCGCGCTGCAGGGCATCGGTCACCGGCTGCGGCAGTTCCTGGGCACAGTCGGCAAGGAAGCCGACCAGAGTATCCAGATGCGTCTCGGCCTCGTTGCGGAAGATCTCCAGCAACAGCGGGTCGAGACCGTCGTCATCCCCGACCATGGCGGCTGGCGCGGTAGCTTGCGGCTCGACTTCTGCCTCGGCCTGCGGTTCGCTGTCAGACGCGAGCGGAGCCTCCACCGGCTCGGCCGCAGCGAAGCTGGGCACCTGGCCCCGCGCCAGGGCATGGGCGGTGGCGGCCAACTGGTCGACATCGTCGCGCTGACGCTGGGCCTTGGCGGCGAACTCGTCGACCAGGGCCGGCATCAGGGCGACCACATCGGCGATCACCTGCTGCACCGGCGCGGTTGGCTGAATGCTGCGGTCCAGCACGCGATTGAGCATGTTCTCGATGGACCAGGCCAGTTCGCCGATGATCAACGCGCGGACCATGCGACCACTGCCCTTGAGGGTGTGGAAGGCACGTCGGACCTCGGTCAGGGCGTCCTTGTCATCGGTATTGGCGCGCCACTGCGGCAGGTATTCGTTGATGGTTTCGAGAACCTCGCCGGCCTCTTCGATGAAGACCTCCAACAGGTCCTCATCCACCGGTTCTTCGTCGGCGGGAGGTGGCAGCAGGCTGGGCGGCACATCCTGAGCGGGCGGGTTGATCGCCTGCACGGGCGCGGCCATCACTTCGGCCATGGTCATCGGCTTGTCGGCGGCCGGCTGCGCAGGAGCGGGTTCGGCGGGAGCACTGGGCAGCTCGACTTCGGGCAGGTCGAGGTCGGCCATCTCCAGCTCGTCCCAGCTGCCTGGAGTCGTGTCCAGGCTCAGCTCTTCGCCGGCCTCGGGCAGCTCGAGAGCATCGGATGGGGCTTGCGGCTCATCCGCCTGCAGCTCTAACGGAGCGTCCAGGCTCAGGTCCTCGAGCGAGAGCTCGTCGCTCGGGGTCTCCTGCTCCGGCGCCTCGATAGGGTCCAGCTGCAGGGGCGCATCCAGGCTCAGGTCGATGCTCGTGGCATCATCCGCCGATAGGTTCTCACCTAGGCTCCAGTTGTCATCGAAGACCAGCAGCTCGCCGGCATCCGGGCCACCGGAAAGCTCAGCAAATTCGGCACTCAGTTCATCGCCCGGCAACTCGCCCAGCGGCTCGTCGTAGGCAATCTCCTCGGCCGCCAGCACTTCGATGTCCTGCAGCGGGTCGGCCAACGGCGCGGGGGACTCGGCCTGCGGCTCGACGCGATCGAGGATCGAAGGTTTTTCCTTGAGCGGATAGCCCAGGCTCTCCAGGCTTTCCTCTGCCACGTCGAGGATCAGGTCGCCCTGGCTGGCATGATCTTCGGCCAGACGCTCGAGGTAGTACTCAACGCTGGTAATGGCGTCCGCCAGGGTGTCGAGGTTCTGCCAGTTGGGCACAGCCTTGCGCACCAGTAACTGTTCCTCGATATAGCGGGTGCAGGCCTTGAGCAGGCTGGCAGCACGGTCCAGCGGAATCATCGCCAGGCCACCACGAACCTGGGTCAGCAGCTCCGGCACGCGGGCCAGATGCTCATGGTTCCACTGCGACGCGATGAACTCGATGATCGCGTCCTTGGCCTGTTCCAGGCCGGTACGCGCCTCCTTGATGACCAACTGGTGGATCTGCGCCACGTCGGTCGTCGGCAGGTGGCTCTGCTCATTCTGCTGCTCGTCGCCAGGACCGACCATGCCGGCCAGAGTCGCTTCGACATACAGCAGGGCGCCAGCCACATCCATCAATACCGCGTCGCTGGGCTCGCGCTTGCCGAGAGACAGACCGTGCACCACGTCGATCTGGTCGACGATCACTTTGCGCGGCTGGCCAAAACCGAGCACCGCCAGGGTATCGGCGATCTGCTTGAGCGGTGCCAGCAGGGCATCCAGTTCGGCGACCTGCTTGCGGTCACTGCGCACGAACAGGTCAAGGCTGTCCTTGACCCGCACCAGCTCTTCGCACAACGCGCCGACCACCGAGCGCATGGCGTCGCGGTCCGGGCCGGCCAGGCGGGCACGCTCCTCGTCGACCACGCCGCTGTCGGGCAGGGCGTCTTCGAGGCGATAGCGTTCCTTGAGCGCATTGATGCGCGGCGACTGCGCCGGCGCCTTGGCCACATAGAACAGCAGATTCTTGGTCAGCTCGTCCGGGGCGGCCTGGTTGATGCCATCGGCACCATGGTCGACCAGACGCTTGAGCTCCTTGTCGACCTGACGCAGCAGGGTGCGCACCGAAGCACTGTTGACCACGCTACCGTTGGCCAACCCCTCGACCATGCCGGAAGCGATTTGCCACAGGGAGCCCAGTGGCGCCTCCTGGCACAGGGTTTCCAGGCGGGCGAAGACGCGCGCCATATAGCCCAGGTTGGTGGCCAGATCCTGATTGCGGATCACACCGACCAGAGCCATCTGCAGCATCTGCCGCAGTTTGCGCAGCAGCACCGGCAGTTCGGCGGTGCGCAGTTTGTCCAGGGAGTCGAGAGACAGTGCAGGCAGACGACCGGACAGGTCCGGAGAGAACAGACTGGTTTCCGACAGCAGGTTCTCGCCGCGTGCGGCACGCAGATCGTTGAGCAGCGGCAGCACGACCATCGGCAGGTCGCGCCGCGCGCTCTGGATACGGTCCAGGTAAGCCGGCAATTGCAGGATGGCCTGCATCAGCACTTCCAGGGCCTCGCCCTGATTGCCGACCCGGCCGTCCAGCAGGGCCTGGGCCAGCTGCTCCATTTCCTCGGCGAGCAAAGCCGCACCGTAGAATTCGACCATCTGCAGGGTGCCGTGGACCTGGTGCACATAGGTCTGGCAGAAACGCATGCGGGTGCCGTCCTGGGGGTTCTCGACGAACGCCTCCAGGGCCTGACGCGCCTGCTTCAGGGTTTCTGCGATTTCGCCTTTGACCCATTCCAGGGCGACATAGTCGTGCCGATCACCCATAACGACTCCAGTCATTCTTGTCTTAGCCCTTGCGGGTAAACGCCAGGACCCGCTCGTCAGCCACCGGAACCAGGTCCGGGTGCTGCCATCCGACCACTTCGCCAACTCCTACCACCAGCAAGCCCCCAGGTGCCAGGCGCTCGGCCAGACGGTTGAGGATTTCGCGGCGGCGCCAGCGGCGGAAATAGATCAGCAGGTTCTGGCAAAAAATTACGTCCATGCCGGCCTGTGGCGCCTTGGCCAGCTCCAGCACATTCAAACGGGCAACGCAGACTCGCGCCGCCAAATCCGGCACCACCTTGCGCCGGCCATCTTCCTGGGCGAGGAAATAACGCTCGCACAGATCGGCATCCATCTGTTCCAGCTTGCGCGCGGCATAGGCCGCCTCGCGGGCCTTGCTCAGCGCATTGAGGCTGATATCGGTACCGGTCACCCCAAACTGTCTGCAGCTTTCCAGATCACGCAGCACTTCGGCGGCGCAGATGGCCATCGAATAGGGTTCTTCGCCACTGGAGCAACCGACGCTCCAGAGTGCCAGTGGCTGGGCCTGTTCGTCCGTGACCAGGCGCGCGCGCAGATAACTTTCCAGAATTTCGAAGGATGGGCGGTGACGGAAGAAGCGGGTTTCCTGAACGGTCAGGCGATCCAGCAGGGTCGACCACTCCACCGCACCGCGCGGCCCATCGGTCACCTGGCGGTAGTAGCTGGCGTAGTCGGTAACCTCGAGTTCACGCATGCGCGCACTCAGGTTGGTCTGCAGGAATGCCCGACGCTGCTCGTTGATTACCACGCCGGTGCGCTCTTCCAGCAACGCCTGCCAGTCGCGGAATTCCGCCTGCGACATGTCGGCCAGGGGTTTCAAGGCCCAGACGCCGCTTGGCTGCATGCCGTGCCCTTCGTTCATGACCGAGCGCCCCGGGCGGCGACCCTCTCAGGCCGCCGCACCTCCATTGATCAGGCCTGGCCTTCCGGCAGGGTGAAGCCGGATACCGAACGGCGCATCTCACTGGCCATCTTGGCCAGGTTACCAATGCTCTTGGCGGTAGCGGTGGTACCTGCGGAGGTCTGCGAGGTGATCTCCTGGATCACGTTCATGGTGTTGGAAATGTGACCCGCCGAGGACGCCTGCTGACGGGCGGCGTTGGAGATGTTCTGGATCAAGGCCGCGAGGGTCTTGGATACCTTCTCGATCTCCTCCAGTGCCACACCGGCGTCCTGCGCCAGGCGGGCACCGCGCACCACTTCGGAAGTGGTCTGTTCCATCGAGATAACGGCTTCGTTGGTGTCGGTCTGAATCGTCTTAACCAGTGCCTCGATCTGTTTGGTTGCAGCGGAGGAACGTTCCGCGAGGCGTTGTACCTCGTCCGCTACCACGGCGAAGCCGCGACCCGCATCACCGGCCATGGAGGCCTGGATCGCGGCGTTCAGTGCGAGGATGTTGGTCTGGTCGGCAATGTCGTTAATCAGACTAACGATGTCACCGATCTCCTGGGACGACTCACCGAGGCGTTTGATCCGCTTCGAGGTGTCCTGGATCTGCTCACGGATGTTGTCCATGCCGGTGATGGTGTTGTGCACCACCTCGTTACCCTTGTTGGCGATGGCTACGGAACGTTCCGCTACCGCGGAGGATTCCGCGGCGTTCGCCGATACCTGGTCAATCGACACGGCCATTTCGTTGATCGCCGCGGAAGCACCGGCGATCTCCTGGGCCTGGTGCTCGGAAGCCTCGGCCAGGTGCATCGCCGTGGCCTGGGTTTCCTGGGCGGCGGCAGCCACCTGTACAGCGGTCGAGTTGATCGTCGCTACCAGGTCGCGCAGCTGGTCGATGGAGTAGTTGATGGAGTCAGCGATCGCACCGGTGAAGTCCTCGGTTACGGTCGCGGCCACGGTCAGGTCACCGTCGGCGAGGTCGGCGATTTCGTCGAGCAGTCGCAGAATCGCCGACTGGTTACGTTCGTTCTTCTCGGCGGTGGAGGCCAGACGGCGGTTGGTCTCGCGCACCATCACCAGACCGATGAGGATGATCGCGGCCAGGGCCAGGGCGCCCAGCACATAACCGGCCAGGGTGTTGAAGTAACGACCGTCGGCCAGGTTCTCGAACTCGGTGGCCAGGCCGGAGGACTTGTCCAGCAGGGTCTGCGAGCCGGTGAAGATGGTGTTGGCGGATTCGCGGACCTGGAACAGTTCCGGCGAAGTCTCGAGGATCTCGTCCACCGAGCCGGAAACGAACTGGAACAGCTCGGAAATCTCGGCCAGGCGCTCCAGAGCGTCGACGTCGGTGACTGCGGAGATCTCCATGGCGGCATTGCCTTCGGTCATCGCCTTGAGTACGCGACCGAACAGGCTGGCGTCACGACCGAACATGTCGGCGGCCTGTACCGAGTCATCGTCACCGGCCAGTACCTTGTTTACCGAGCCGAGGATACGTTCGGCGAGCAGCGACTGACGCTGAGCCACGGACACCTGGGCCGCCGGCGCACCGCTCTGCAGCAGGATATCGACCACCTCTTCGTACTCGACCTGCAGCTGCGGGATGGTTTCGGCGAGGGTTGCCGCTACCTGGTGCAGAGACAGTACGGTCTGTTCGCTGGCCAGAATGGCGTCGGCGTTCTGGCGCAGGGTATCCCAGTCCTTCTGCACGTCGTCCATCTGCGGCTTGACCGACTCGGGCGCCGCCGGCAGACCGCTGGCTTCGCTACCGGAGGTCAGGAAACCCCAGCGCTCTTCGAAGTCGCGACGCGCTTCCTTGAGCAACGGGAAGGCTTCCGCCTTACCGGTCGCCGCTTCGGTGGCGTTCTTCGCGATACGCTGGGACAGTACGCGCAGCTCGCCGGCGTGACTGATGTATTCCTTGTCGTAGTTGGACTGCGTGTTGAGGTAGGCGAAGTTGGCGAACAGCAACACGATGGAAATGATCAGGACCACGAAGAGTCCGGCGATCAGCGTGTTACTGCGCACACCTGCCAAGAGATTGCCTGCATCGAGTTTTTTCATTGTTTGGCCCCCGCCTGGACCGACCGCACTACGGTTCCCATGTAACGCCAAAGGGCCGGCAACTGCCGACCCAACCGAAAATCTTATACTGCTACGTCGAGAAAGCCCTGATGCTGCGCCAGCGCATGTGGGCTGAACACCAGCCAGGGTCGCTCGCGCTGGAAAATGCCATGGATGAACGGCTGGATCGCCGCTTCCAGTGGCGGCAACTGCTCGGAGAAGGTATCCACCGGGAAGTGCTGCATGCCGAACACCTCGTCGACCGTCAGGCCGGCGAAGACTTCGTTGTGATCCACCACCAGCACCCGTCGCTGCTTGCGCAAGGGCGACAGGTCGCCACCGAAGAAACCGCACAGGTCCATGACCGGCAGCAGCCGACCACGCACGTTGGCCACGCCCTTGACCCAGCTCTTAACGCCAGGCAGCAGGGTATGTCGCGGCTCGTGCAGCACTTCGCCGATCTCGCCCATGGGCGCCACGAAGTAGCGCTCCCCCATGCGAAAGCCAATGCCACTCCAGGTCTGCACCGTCTGCTGCTGCGACGGCAAGCCGGCAGCCAGCGAGCGACAGCGCTGATCGAGAGCGACGAGGAGCTGGAAAGGAGATTGTGCGTCCGACATGCCGGCCTTGGTCTGTTCTTCTTATATGGCTACGGGCTGGCGCGGCTTTAGCCGGCCAGTACCGCATTGAGGGTTTTCATCAGGGTATCTTCATCCACCGGCTTGGTCAGGTAGTCGCGCGCGCCCTGGCGCTTGCCCCAGACCTTGTCGGTCTCCTGATCCTTGGTAGTGACGATGATTACCGGGATGTGACTGGTATCGGCATCCTTGGTCAGCTGACGGGTCGCCTGGAAGCCGTTGAGGCCCGGCATGACGATATCCATCAATACTGCATCGGGTTTTTCCTGGCGTGCCAGGGCGACGCCATCGGCGCCATTCTCTGCCTTGAGTACCTGATGACCATGCTTTTCGAGCATGGCAGTCAGTTTGTACATTTCGGTCGGAGAGTCATCAACAATCAGAATACGAGCCATGAAGTTCCCCATTCGGAATAGGCGTCACCGGCTTGTGGCCGGAAATCAGGAGGCTTGCTCCACCGGGACGAATTCGGGCACATGCGCCTTGATGGCACCGAGCAGCTCTTCCTTGCTGAATGGCTTGGTCAGGTACTGGTCGGAACCGACGATGCGTCCCTTGGCCTTATCGAACAAACCGTCCTTGGAGGACAGCATGATCACTGGCGTGGATTTGAAAGCACTGTTGTTCTTGATCAGAGCGCAGGTCTGATAGCCGTCGAGACGCGGCATCATGATGTCAACAAAGATAATGCTCGGATGAGTATCGGCAATCTTGGCCAACGCATCGAAGCCATCTACCGCGGTGATGACCTCGCAGCCCACCTTCTTCAGCAGAGTCTCGGCGGTGCGACGAATCGTTTTCGAATCGTCGATCACCATGACCCTCAAACCTTCGGAATGCTGTTCCATGTCTGCCCTACCATCGCCTCGGTAATTCATTATTTTATCTTTACAGCACAGTGTGGCTGAGGCCGTAACACTGACGGGCTGCGCCCCGATCGTGCGGACTTTTTAGCACACTCTACTCATGCAATCTATAAGCCCCTAATACTCGGGGTTTTTCTTGACCGGCGACGCCCCCGGCGCCACCCTTGCGCATCCCTTCGACCAGCCGTTAGCAGGTTTCCCCCATGAGCATTCGCCTGGGGATCGTCATGGATCCCATCGCCCAGATCAACTTCAAGAAGGACAGCTCCCTGGCCATGCTGCTGGCCGCCCAGGCCCGCGGCTGGTCACTGTTCTATATGGAGCAGAAAGACCTTTACCAGGGTGCCGGCGAGGCACGTGCCCGTATGCGCCCACTGCGCGTCTTCAACGACCCACAGCAGTGGTTCGAACTGGACGACGAGCAGGACGCCCCATTGAGCGAGCTGAACGTGATCCTGATGCGCAAGGATCCGCCCTTCGACATGGAGTTCGTCTACTCCACCTATCTGCTGGAACAGGCCGAGCGAGCCGGCTCGCTGATCGTCAACCGCCCGCAAAGCCTGCGCGACTGCAACGAGAAGCTGTTCGCCACCCTTTTCCCCCACTGCATGCCACCTACCCTGGTCAGCCGCAGGCCCGACATTCTGCGCGAGTTCGCCGAAACGCAGCGTGACATCATTCTCAAACCCCTGGATGGCATGGGCGGTTCTTCGATCTTTCGCCACCGCGCCGGCGACCCCAACCTCTCGGTGATCCTGGAAACCCTGACTGCCCATGGCACCCAGCAGATCATGGCGCAAGGCTACCTACCGGCCATCAAGGACGGCGACAAGCGCATTCTGATGATCGACGGCGAGCCGGTGCCCTACTGCCTGGCGCGCATCCCGGCCAAAGGCGAAACCCGCGGCAACCTTGCTGCCGGCGGCACTGGCGAGGCGCGACCGCTGACCGAGCGCGACCGCGAGATCGCCGCCGAAGTCAGCCCGGTGCTGCGTGAAAAAGGCCTGCTGTTCGTCGGCCTTGACGTGATCGGCGAACACCTCACCGAGATCAACGTGACCAGCCCGACCTGCATCCGCGAGATCGACAAGGCCTACGACACCCGTATCGGCGAGCGCCTGATGGACGCCATTGCCAGCAAGCTCGATGCACGCAAAGCTTGATGCAGGTGGCAGCTTGGCGCTTGCAGCTTGCGAGTCGCCACGCTCAGCCGGCAGACTGCGCGACATCCTGAAGCCAGCCACTGCCAGATGAACGCTGCCACCCGCATTCCCACCGAACTCGCCAGCCAAGGCGTCCGCCCCGCGGACCGCCTGGGCTTCACCCTGCTTATTGCCACCCTGCTGCACCTGGCCCTGATCCTCGGCGTCAGCTTCACCCTGGCCAAACCCAGCGAAATCAGCAAGACCCTGGAAATCACCCTGTCCACCTTCAAGAGCCAGGAAAAACCCAAGGAAGCCGACTTCCTCGCCCAGGACAACCAGCAAGGCAGTGGCAGCCTGGAAAAGAAAGCAGCGCCCAAGACCACCGAGCAGGCGCCGTTCCACGACACCCAGGTGAACAAGGTCACGCCGGCCGCAGCGCCGCCGCCGAGCAAGCCGCAGGAGGCGCCCAAGGCCGCACTGGCCACGCGCAGCCCGCAGCAACAAAAGACCCCCGTCAAACGTGAAGAAAAGCAGCCCGAGCCCGACGCCCACCCCGCTCCCGTGTTCGACAGCTCGCAACTGTCCATGGAGATCGCCAGCCTGGAGGCGCAGCTGGCGCAGGACGTCCAGCAATATGCCAAGCGCCCGAAGATCCTGCGCCTGAACGCAGCCTCGACCATGCGCGACAAAGGGGCCTGGTACAAGGATGACTGGCGCAAGAAGGTCGAACGCGTCGGCAACCTCAACTACCCGGAAGAGGCCCGCCGCCAAAGGGTATACGGCAGCCTGCGCCTGCTGGTGGCGATCAATCGCGACGGCACCATCTACGAGGTGCAGATCCTCGAATCCTCCGGCCAGCAGGTCCTTGACCAGGCCGCCCTGCGCATTGTGCGCCTGGCCGCGCCCTTCGCCCCCTTCACCGGCGATCTGGCGGACATCGACCGCCTGGAAATCATCCGTACCTGGCGCTTCGAACGCGGCGACCGCCTGTCCAGCAACTAGCAGCCCGTCACCACAGGTTCTGCTCGCCAACTCAGGCCTACCCAAAGCTTCGCGAACAAAGCCTGTGGCGACAGGCACCCCTGCAGCTTGAAGCCAGCCGCCTTAAGGCCGAAACTAGCGCTCATGAAAACCGCTGCCAGCTACCTCAAGCATCACTTCCTGATCGCCATGCCGCACATGGCCGATCCGCACTTCGCGCAAACCGTCACCTACCTGGTCGAACACAACGAGCAAGGCGCCATGGGCTTGGTGATCAACCGCCCCAATGGCCTCAACCTGGCCGACGTGATGGAACAACTGCGCCCCGAAGAAACCCCGTCCAGCCTGTGCCAGAGCCTGCCGATATTCGCCGGCGGCCCGGTGCAGACCGACCGTGGCTTCGTCCTGCATCCCAGCGGGCCCAGCTACCAGGCCACCCTGGAGCTCGGCGAACTGGCGCTGTCCACCTCCCAGGACGTGCTGTTCGCCATTGCCGACGGCCAGGGCCCCAGCCAGCACCTGATCACTCTCGGCTACGCCGGCTGGGAAGCCGGCCAACTGGAGCAGGAGCTGAGCGATAACGCCTGGCTGACCTGCCCGGCCGACAGTGAAATCCTCTTCGCCACTCCCTTTGACCAACGCCTGGGCGCCGCCGCCGCACGCCTGGGCATCAATCTCAGCCTGCTCACCGCCCAGGCCGGCCACGCATGAGCGCGCCGCCGCGCCTGCTGCTGGGCTTCGACTACGGCACCAAACAGATCGGCGTCGCCATCGGCCAGGCCATTACCGGCCAGGCCCGCGAGCTGTGCGTGCTCAAGGCGCAGAACGGCGTGCCGGACTGGCAGAAGGTCGAGGCCCTGATCAAAGAGTGGCAGCCGGATGCCATAGTCGTCGGCCTGCCGCTGAACATGGATGGCACGAAGAGCGAGATGAGCGAGCGCGCCGAGAAGTTCGCCCGCCGCCTCAACGGCCGCTACAACCTGCCGGTACATACCCACGACGAACGCCTGACCACCTTCGAGGCCAAGGGCCAGCGCCTGGCGCAAGGCCAGCGCGGCGGCTACCGGGACAAGCCGGTAGACGCCCTGGCCGCCGCCCTGCTACTGGAAGGCTGGCTGGAACAGAATTTTTCGGACTGACTGCGAGGAACGCCATGACCCTGCCCGATCCCCAACAGCTGCTGCCACGCATGGCTGCCGACCTGCAGGCCCTGCTCCAGCGCCGCGGCGTCGATCAGGCTCACTTCATCGGCATCCGCACCGGCGGCGTCTGGGTTGCCGAGGCCCTGCTCGCCGAACTCGGCCAGGAGCAGCCACTGGGCACCCTGGACGTCTCCTTCTACCGCGACGATTTCACCCAGAACGGCCTGCATCCGCAGGTACGCCCCTCGGCCCTGCCGTTCGAGATCGAAGGCCAGCATCTGGTGCTGATCGACGATGTACTGATGAGCGGCCGCACCATCCGAGCCGCGCTGAATGAGCTGTTCGACTACGGCCGCCCGGCCAGCGTGACCCTGGTCTGCCTGCTCGACCTGGAAGCCCGCGAACTGCCGATTCATGCCGACGTGCTCGGCGCCAGCCTCGCCCTGAGCCCACAGCAACGGGTAAAATTGTCCGGCCCCGCGCCGCTCGCCCTTGAGCTGCAAACCCTTACCGCATCCTAAGGCCTGCCACCATGCCTACCGCCGCCTCGCGCTCGCTGCAGCTCAACGACCAGGGCCAGCTGCGCCACTTCCTTTCACTCGACGGCCTGCCCCGCGAGCTGCTGACGGAAATCCTCGACACCGCCGACTCCTTCCTCGAAGTCGGCGCCCGTGCGGTGAAGAAAGTCCCGCTGCTGCGTGGCAAGACCGTGTGCAACGTGTTCTTCGAGAACTCCACGCGCACCCGCACCACCTTCGAACTGGCCGCCCAGCGCCTGTCGGCCGACGTGATCAGTCTCAACGTGTCGACCAGCTCGACCAGCAAGGGCGAGACCCTATTCGACACCCTGCGCAACCTGGAAGCCATGGCCGCCGACATCTTCGTCGTGCGCCATGCCGACTCCGGTGCCGCGCACTTCATCGCCGAACACGTGTGCCCGGATCTGGCCATCATCAACGGCGGTGACGGCCGTCACGCACACCCGACCCAGGGCATGCTCGACATGCTGACCATCCGTCGGCACAAGGGCGGCTTCGAGAATCTCTCGGTGGCGATCGTCGGCGACATCCTGCACTCGCGGGTGGCGCGCTCCAACATGCTGGCGCTGAAGACCCTGGGCTGCCCGGACATCCGCGTGATCGGCCCGAAGACCCTGCTGCCGATCGGCATCGAACAGTATGGCGTCAGCGTTCATCACGACCTGGCCGAAGGCCTCAAGGACGTCGACGTGGTGATCATGCTGCGCCTGCAGCGCGAACGCATGCAGGGCGGCCTGCTGCCCAGCGAAGGCGAGTTCTACCGCCTCTACGGCCTCACCGAGCAGCGCCTCAAGCTGGCCAAGCCAGATGCCATCGTCATGCACCCCGGCCCGATCAACCGCGGCGTGGAGATCGAATCGGCGGTCGCCGACGGCGAGCGCTCGGTGATTCTCAACCAGGTTACCTACGGCATCGCGATCCGCATGGCCGTGCTGTCCATGGCCATGAGCGGCCAAGCCACCCAACGCCAACTGAATGCCGAGGAGCACAACTGATGCGCAGCCGTATCCTCGGAGCCCGCGTGATCGACCCGGCCAGTGGCCTGGACCAGGTTCGCGACCTTTATCTGGACGGCGGCAAGCTGGCCGCCTTCGACCAGGCTCCGGCCGGCTTCAGTGCCGACCGTGAAATCGACGCCCGCGGCCTGATCGCCGCCCCCGGCCTGGTCGACCTGTCCGTCGCCCTGCGCGAGCCGGGCTACAGCCGCAAGGGCAGCATCGCCAGCGAAACCCTGGCCGCCGCCGCCGGCGGCGTCACCAGCCTGTGCTGCCCGCCGCTGACCAAGCCGGTGCTGGACACCTCGGCCGTGGCCGAGTTGATTCTCGACCGTGCCCAGGAAGCCGGGCACACCAAGGTCTTTCCCATTGGCGCCCTGACCAAGGGCCTCGCCGGCGAGCAGCTGGCCGAGTTGGTGGCCCTGCGCGATGCCGGCTGCGTGGCCTTCGGCAACGGCCTGGCGCCGTTCGCCAACAACCGCACCCTGCGCCGCGCCATGGAGTACGCCGCCACCTTCGACCTGACCCTGGTATTCCACGCCCAGGACGCCGACCTGGCCGAAGGCGGCCTGGCGCACGAAGGCGCCACCGCGAGCTTCCTCGGCCTGGCCGGCATTCCGGAAACCGCCGAGACCGTCGCCCTAAGCCGCGCCCTGCTGCTGGTCGAACAGAGCGGTGTGCGCGCGCACTTCAGCCAGCTGACCAGCGCCCGCGGCGCCGAGATGATCGCCACCGCCCAGGCCCGCGGCCTGCCGGTGACCGCCGATGTGGCCATGTACCAGCTGATCCTCACCGACGAGGCGCTGCTCGGCTTCTCCAGCCTCTATCACGTGCAGCCACCACTGCGTACGGCCTTCGACCGCGACGGCCTGCGCGAGGCAGTGAAGAGTGGCGTGATCGGCACCATCGCCAGCCACCACCATCCCCACGAGGCCGACGCCAAGCTGGCCCCCTTCGGCGCCACCGAGCCCGGCATCAGCAGCGTCGAACTGCTGCTGCCGCTGGCCCTGACCCTGGTGCAGGACGGTCTGCTCGACCTGCCGACCCTGCTCGCCCGCCTGACCAGCGGCCCGGCCAGGGCCCTGCGCCTGCCCGCCGGGCGCCTGGCCGTCGGCGCACCG
>NZ_LSOF01000020.1 GCF_001592875.1 Pseudomonas sp. BMS12
AGGCCGCCCGGCGCCATGGCCGCGAGGCGCCGCCGCTGCCGCCGAGCGAGCTGGCGCGGCTGCTGGGCCACGACTGGCCGGGTAATGTGCGCGAGCTGATCAATGCCGCCGAGCGCCATGCCCTGGGCCTGTCGGTGCCGGCACCGAGTCTGGCCAGTGGACAGTCGCTGGCCGAGCAGATGGAAGCCTTCGAGGCACAGTGCCTGCACCAGGCGTTGCAACGTTGCCAGGGCAATATCGCCGAGGTGATGGAGCTGCTGCAGCTGCCGCGCCGCACCCTCAACGAGAAGATGCAGCGTCACCGCCTGCAGCGCAGCAGCTATCGCCCTGCCGGCAGTGGCGACGACGAATAGCGGCGCTTAGCGTGGGTACTTGCGCTCGCCGGCCAGGTACACCGCCTGCACCTTGATCCGGGGCAGCGCCTCGGTCGCCACGCTGTAGGGGTTGTGGTCGACGATCTGCAGATCGGCCCACTTGCCCGGCTCCAGGCTGCCGGCCTGTTCCTCGATGCGCAGCTGGTAGGCGCCGTTGACCGTCATGGCGCGTAGCGCCTGGTGGATGTCGATGGCTTCGCCGGCGTTCAGCGCCCGTCCGCTGCTGCTCTGCCGGGTGATCGCCGTGTGCATCAGGCTGAACGGGCTGGCCGGGAACATCGGGCTGTCAGCGTGCAGGGTGGGGCGCATGTGCTGGGCGAAGGCGCTGCGTACCGGTAGCACCTGCTGCGCCATCAGCCGGCCGATGATCGAGTCTTCCAGCGCGTCGCCGTAGTAGAGGATGTGGTTGATGTGGAAGGAGGGCGTCACGCCCATCTCGGCCAGCAGCGGCAGGCGGTCAAGAGGCAGCTCCACGCCATGCTCCAGGCGCACCACCGGCCGTTTGCCGGGCAGCGGGCCGGCGGCCTTGAGCGCCTGGGTCACGGCGCGGGCCGAGGCATCGCCCTGGCTGTGGATGGCCACCTGCCAACCGGCGGCCGTGTAGCGGCGGATCTTCTCCTGCAACTGCTGCTGGCTGAACATCGCCTCGCCGTGACTGCCCGGCGCGATGCCCAGGGTCTGGCCCAGCGGGCTGTTCAGGTAGGGCGAGCTGGTGAACATGCTGCCGGTGTAGGGCGAGCCGTCGTGCCACAGCTTGATGCCGAGCACGCGGAAGTAGGGATTGTCCTGCTCGGGACTGTCCGGCAGGTACTTGAGCTCGTCCTCGACCAGGTAGAAGAACTGGCGGATGCGTGGCTGCAAGTGGTCCGAGGCGACGAAGCGCGCCATCAGCGGCGGCACGTTGTAACCCAGTGAGGCGACCGAGGTGAAACCGTTGGCGAGCAGGTCGTCGAGCACCGTCTGGTAGCGGCCGAACAGCTGCCACGGTGATTTGAGGTCCTTGAGCAGCGGTTGGGCGGCGCGGCTTTCGGCGATGAAACCGGTCAGCTCGCCCTGGCTGTCACGCTGGTAGTAGGAGCCGTCGCCCGGATCCGGCGTGTTGCGGTCGATGCCGGCTTCGGCGAAGGCGCGCGAGTTGGCCCAGAACGAATGCAGGGTCTGCGACACCAGCAGCACCGGGTTGTCCGGGGCGATGGCGTCCAGTGCCTGGCGCATCGGCACGGCGAGGTCGGGAGTGAGGATCGGGTCGATGCCGCCGGCATATACCCACTCGCCCGGGTCGGCCTCGGCCACCGCCGCCTTGAGCGCCGCCCAGACCTCGGCGTTGCTTGGGTGGGTGAAGCCGGACAGGTCCGCCGCGCCGCCGAATACCGCGCTCAGGGTCGGGTGTTCATGGGCGGCGATAAAGCCCGGCAGTACCGTGTTGCCCTGCAGGTCGATCACTTCGGTGTGTTCGTCCTTCAGCGCCATGATCTGCGCCTCGCTGCCCACTGCCAGGACCAGCCCGTCGCGCACGGCGATGGCCTCGGCCACCTGGTCCTGGGCGTTGACCGTCAGCACCTGACCGTTGTGCAGGATCAGGTCGGCGCCATCGCCGGCCGAGCAGCCGGCCAGCAGGGTCAGGATGGCGAGGGCAGCATTGCGGCAGAGCGCGTGGGGATTCGGCACGGGGAGGTTCTCCTTGGCGGCTGGTGCTCAGACTACCGGACAGCGCCGCAGCGCGTGGCCAGGTGGCACAGAAGTGCGCGGGTCTGGCACAAGTGCCCTGGCATGGCTGGCGGGCCATCGGCGGATTTCCGCTTATTGGGGGCGGGTGGTGGGCGGATTTCCGCTCAAACTTGTCGGGCGGATTTGCTCGAACCCAGCAAAATCGAGCCTTCTAGCCCCTGGCACGCTGGCTGCTATGGTTTCTGCCATGCCCTCAAGAGGGTGATAACAAGAACGACCGAGTGTGCATTGCCTGCCAGGAGTCCAAGGGCTCCTCATCTAGCCCGGCCTGCCGGGTGCGCTCGCCGTTCTTGTTGCCGGGTCGCCGTTCAGCTCCACGGGCGCGACTCACCGACAACAACAATGGAGAAACCCGCATGACCCTGACCAAGCGTCTCAGCCTGTTCGCCGCCGCGGCAGCGTTCACCGCCAGCACCGCGGCCATTGCCGCCCCGACCTTTATCAACATCCTCACCGGTGGCACCAGCGGCGTGTACTACCCGATCGGTGTCGGCCTGTCGCAGCTGTACAGCAACGGCATCGAAGGCTCGAAAACTTCGGTACAGGCGACCAAGGCCTCGGTGGAAAACCTCAACCTGCTGCAGGCCGGGCGTGGCGAGTTGGCTCTGGCCCTCGGTGACTCGGTGGCCGATGCCTGGAACGGCGTGGAAGAAGCCGGCTTCAAGGCGCCGCTGAAGAAGCTGCGTGCCATTGCCGGGACCTACCCGAATTACATCCAGATCGTCGCCAACGCCGACGCGGACATCCACACCCTGGCCGACCTCAAGGGCAAGCGCATCTCCGTCGGCGCGCCGAAGTCCGGCACCGAGCTCAACGCCCGCGCCATCTTCAAGGCCGCTGGCCTGAGCTACGAGGACATGGGTGAAGTGCAGTTCCTGCCCTATGCCGAGTCGGTCGAGCTGATCAAGAACCGCCAGCTGGACGCCACCCTGCAGTCCTCGGGCCTGGGCATGGCCGCCATCCGCGACCTGGCCTCGACCATGAAGATCAGCTTCGTTGCCATCCCGGCCGACGTGGTGGGCAAGATCGGCAACGCCGCCTACCAGCCGGCGACCATCCCGGCCAAGACCTACGACGGCCAGGATGCCGACGTACCGACCGTGGCCATCACCAACATCCTGGTGAGCCATGAGGGCGTGAGCGACGACGTGGCCTACCAGATGACCAAGCTGATGTTCGAGAACCTGGACAAGCTGGCCACTGCCCACTCCGCGGCCAAGGACATCAAGCTGGACAGCGCGGCGAAGAGCCTGCCGATCCCGCTTCACCCGGGTGCCGAGCGCTACTACAAGGAAGTCGGTGCGCTGTAAGGCCCTTGCGCGTCGGGTTACCCGCTGGGCGGCGTAACCCGGCGCGCCGCGCACAGGCCGCCAGCGGTGGCCGCAACTATCCTGCTGAGAGAAGCCGGCAAAGGCCGAACCGCCGTTTGTCCTTTGCCGGCCGCTCTCGTCCCATGGTTATCGAGGTACCGGATTCATGAGCGAGCACCACGACGGTCTGGCGGCCAACCCGCGCGACTGGCCCAAGGCGCTGTTCTGCGTCGCCCTGCTGTTCACCATCTTCCAGATCATCACCGCCGCCTTTCACCCGGTGTCTACCCAGGTGCTGCGTGCGGTGCACGCCGGCTTCCTGCTGCTGATCGTGTTTCTCTGCTACCCCGGCGTCGGCAAGGGCCGCCCGTGGCAGCCGCTGGCCTGGGTGCTGGGCCTGGCCGGCATGGCCACGGCGATCTACCAGTGGGTGTTCGAGGCGGACCTGATCCAGCGCTCCGGTGACCTGACCCAGGGCGACCTGATCGTCGGCGTGTTGCTGATCGCCCTGGTGTTCGAGGCGGCGCGGCGGGTCATGGGCATCGCACTGCCGCTGATCTGCGGCCTGTTCCTGCTCTACGGCCTGTTCGGCGAATACCTGCCGGGTGATCTGGCCCATCGTGGCTACGGCTTCGACCAGATCGTCAACCAGCTGTCGTTCGGGACCGAGGGGTTGTACGGCACGCCGACCTACGTGTCGGCCACCTATATCTTCCTGTTCATCCTGTTCGGTGCCTTCCTCGAACAGGCCGGCATGATCAAGCTGTTCACCGACTTCGCCCTGGGCTTTTTCGGCCACAAGCTGGGTGGCCCGGCCAAGGTGTCGGTGGTGTCCTCGGCGCTGATGGGCACCATCACCGGTTCCGGCGTGGCCAACGTGGTCACCACCGGGCAGTTCACCATCCCGCTGATGAAGCGCTTCGGCTACAAGTCGGCCTTTGCCGGCGGGGTCGAGGCCACGTCGAGCATGGGCAGCCAGATCATGCCGCCGGTGATGGGCGCGGTGGCCTTCATCATGGCCGAGACCATCAACGTGCCCTTCGTCGAGGTGGCGAAGGCGGCGCTGCTGCCGGCGTTGCTGTACTTCGGCTCGGTGTTCTGGATGGTTCACCTGGAAGCCAAGCGTGCCGGCCTCAAGGGCCTGCCGAAGGACCAATGCCCGAACCCCTGGACGGCGGTGAAGGAGCGCTGGTACCTGCTGATTCCGCTGCTGGTGCTGGTCTGGCTGCTGTTTTCCGGGCGCACGCCGCTGTTCTCCGGCACCGTCGGCCTGGCGCTGACCGCCATCGTTATCCTCGGCTCGGCGATCATCCTGCGGGTTTCCAGCTTCGGCCTGCGCGTGGCGTTCTGGATCGCCCTGGGCGTGCTCTGCGCCGGCTTCTTCCAGCTCGGCATCGGCGTGGTGTTCGGCGTCATTGGCCTGCTCGTCGCGGCCTGCTGGTTCATCAAGGGTGGTCGCGAGACCCTGACCGTGTGCCTGCACGCGCTGGTCGAGGGCGCGCGCCATGCGGTGCCGGTGGGCATCGCCTGTGTGCTGGTCGGGGTGATCATCGGCGTGGTGTCGCTCACCGGGGTGGCCACCACCTTCGCCGGCTACATCCTGGCCATCGGCAAGGACAACCTGTTCCTCTCGCTGGTGCTGACCATGTTCACCTGCCTGGTGCTGGGCATGGGCATCCCGAGCATCCCCAACTACATCATCACCAGTTCGATCGCCGCGCCGGCCCTGCTGGAGCTGGGCGTGCCGCTGATCGTCTCGCACATGTTCGTGTTCTATTTCGGCATCCTCGCCGACCTTACCCCGCCGGTGGCGCTGGCCTGCTTCGCCGCCGCGCCGATCGCCAAGGAGACTGGGCTGAAGATCAGCCTGTGGGCGATCCGCATCGCCGTAGCCGGTTTCGTGGTGCCGTACATGGCGGTGTACAACCCGTCGCTGATGCTGCAGGGCGACAGCCTGTGGATGACCGCGTACATGCTGTTCAAGGCGGCGGTTGCCATCGGCCTGTGGGGCATCGCCTCGATCGGTTTCCTGCAGGGTCGCCTGGCCTTGTGGGAGCGCGTGCTGGCCTTCGCTGGCGGCGTGGCCCTGGTGTTGGCGCTGCCGATCACCGATGAGCTGGGCTTCGCCATTGCCGCCGTGCTGCTCGGCCAGCACCTGTGGCGTCATCGCCACGCGGCGCCGGCGGCCGCGTGATCGGTCTGTGCATGGGCCTGGCCGGCGCGCTCTGGGCCCAGGTGGCGGTGCCGCAGTCGGGGTTCACCCTGGCCTGGAACCACACTATCGAGAAGATCCGCTGGGAAGAGGACTACCGCGTTACCGCCGACGGCCTGCTGCTCGGCGAGGCACGGGTCAAGGGCTCCGGCGCGGGCATGGAGATCCCGGACGGCGCCGAACTGCGTGACGGCAGCTGGCACTACCGCCGGCAGATGCCGCCGCTGCAACCGCTGCGCGTCGGGCGTACCCCCGAGGCCGGTGATTACCAACTCTGTTTCGACCAGCGTTGCCATACCCTTGGCGAGTGGTTGGGTCCGCCACGAGCGGACCGGCCGGCGCTGGAACTCTGGAGCTGCACGCTCCAACGCTGATCCCGGCGCCACAAGCGCCAGGATGGACCCGACCCCCGCAGGTTCGCCTCCGGGGGTTTTGTTCGTCTGGGGTCTAAGCTGGCTGAACCGCCACCTGGAGGAAAACCGTCATGCGCCCTCTGCTTGCCCTGCTGTTTGTCTTGCCAACCCTCGCCTGCGCCGAGCCTCGTGCCGGTCTGTGGGAGTTCACCAGCCAGATGCTGCATGGTGGTCAGACCATGCCGGACATGCAGCAGATGATGGGCCAGCTGCAGAACCTGCCGCCCGAGCAGCGCCAGATGATGGAGCAGATGCTCGCCCAGCAGGGAGTCAAGCTGGGTGGCAGCGGTGTGCAGCTGTGCCTCAGTGCCGAACGCCTCAAGGCCGGCGACATCCCTCTGCAGAACGAAGACTCCGGTTGCAGCCATGAAATCACCGAGCGCAGCGCCGAGGTCTGGAAGTTCCACTTCAAGTGCCCGAATGGCGAGGGTGAGGGCGAAACCCGCTTCCAGGGCGATACCGCCTTCACCACCACGGTCAACGGCGTCTACGACGGCCAGCCCAGCAGCATGCACAGCCAGGCGAAATGGCTGGGCGAGGACTGTGGCGGGCTGCCCAGTCGCTGATCCGGTGGCCGGGGTACACTGCCCTCCTCATGGGGCAGGGGAGCCAAGGGTATGCAAGGATTGAGTGGCTGGATCGCACTGGCACTGGTGGCGGCTGTGCTGCTGGCGATCATCTATGGCTACAACCGCCTGGTGTTCAACCGCGCGCGGGTGGCCGAGGCCTGGAGCGGCATCGACGTGCAGCTCAAGCGCCGCTCCAGCCTGATCCCGCAGCTGGTGGCCTGTCTCAAGGCCTACATGGCTCACGAACGGGAAACCCTCGAAGAACTGGTCAGCCGCCGCGGCGCGGCCCAAGCCCATGAGCGCGACGGTGCGGCGGATCGGGCGGCGGTCGAAACCCAGCTCACGGCCGCGCTGCTGCGCACCTTCGCCCTGGTGGAAAACTACCCGCAGCTCAAGGCCGACGCCGCCTTCCTCGATCTGCAGCGCAACCTCAGCGAGGTCGAGGAGCATATCCAGATGGCCCGTCGTTACTACAACGGCGCCGTGCGCGAGCTCAATGTGCTGGTTGAGTCATTTCCCAGCAACCTGCTGGCGCGCGCCTTCGCGTTTCGCTGCGCCACCTATTTCACCCTGGACGACGCCCGCGACGGGTTGTCGCCGAAGCTGGAGTTCTGAACATGCCGGGCTGGCTGAAACCCCTGTTGCTGTTGTGCTGCCTGCTGCCCGGCGTGACGCGGGCGCAGGAAGTGATCGAGGACTTCGCCGTCGAGGTGCAGGTCGAGGCTGACGGCGGCCTGCTGGTGAGCGAGCGCATTACCGTGCAGGCCGAGGGCGAGCAGATCAAGCGTGGCATCTACCGCGACTTCCCGGTGCGCATGCGGCTGGCGGGGCTGCTCGACAAGCGGGTCGGTTTCGAGCTGCTCGAAGTGCAGCGCGACGGCGCCCCCGAGCCCTATTTCGAGCAGGCCCAGGGGCCGATGCAGCGGGTCTATATCGGCCGCCACGACCGCCAGCTGGCGCCGGGGCGCTACCAGTACCTGCTGCGCTACCGCAGCAATCGCCAGTTGCTGCATCGCCCCGGCGAGGATGAGTTGTACTGGAACGTCACCGGCAACGACTGGGCCTTTCCCATTCGCCATGCCAGCGTACGCGTGTTGCTGCCGGCCGGCGCCGAGGTGCTGGCCGCGCACGGCTACACCGGCTGGGCGGGCGAGCAGGGCGAGGATTACCGTGAGGTCGACGACGTGCCGCCGAGCTACGAGACCACCCGCGAATTGCAGCCCGGCGAGGGTTTCACCATCGCCCTGGCCTGGCCCGAGGGCCTGGTGCAGCGGCCCGGTGCGCTACGCCAGCTGGGCTGGCTGATCGACGACAACCCCGGCGCGCTGCTCGGCCTGGCCCTGTTGCTGGCGCTGCTGGGCTTCTATGGCTACCAGTGGCGGCGCGTCGGCCGCGATCCCGAGGCCGGCGTGGTGATCGCCCGCTTCGCCGCGCCCGAGGGCCTGTCGCCAGCGGCGGCCGGCTTCATCTGGCACCGAGGTTTTGCGCGTGGCTACAGCAGCGTGCGCGCGCTGACCGTGGCGCTGACCTCGATGGCGATCAAGCAGGCGGTGCGCCTGGAGGACCTCAACGGCGGCAAGGGTTTCGCCGTGCATCGCGGCCAGGTAGACGACAAGGCGCTGTTCAGCGGCGAACGCAAGGTTCTGGCCAGCCTGCTCAAGGGCGACATCGGCTATCTGGAAGTCGGCAGCGACTACGAGCCGCGTCTCGGCGCCGCCGTCGGTGCACTGGACAAGCTGCTGCACAAGGAACAGCACGAGCGCTGCTTCCGCCTCAATCGCGGCATCTGGTGGCGCGGCGTGCTGCTGGCCCTGGCCGGCATCGCCGCCTGCCTGGTGCTGGGCACCCGCGACAGCGAGGGCCTGGCCCTGATCGGCGTGGCCAGCCTGTTCATGGTCTGCTTCGGTGGCGCCGGGCTGTTCATCATTGGCACCGGGGTGCGCAGCATGGGCGAGGGCGGGGTCGGCAGCGGTTTGGTCATGGTGCTGTTCGGCCTGCCGTTCTTCGGCGTCGGCCTCGGCGCGCTGGGCATGATGGCAGGGGCGGTGGCGCCGCTGAACCTGCTGTTGGTGCTGGCCTTGGTGCTGTGCTGCGCGCTGTTTCGCGTGTGGCTGGAGGCGCCGACCCTGCAAGGCCGGCAGTTGCTCGACGAGCTTGCCGGCTACCGCGAATACCTGAGCCTGGCCGAGCGCGACGAACTGGCCGGCGCCGGCAAGGCCCCGGCCATGAGCATCGCCCTGTACGAACAACACCTGCCCTACGCCATGGCCTTGGGCGTGGAGAAGGAATGGAGCGCGCGCTTTACCCGCGCCCTGGCGGCGGGCCTGATCTCGGGTGCCAGCAGCGACAGCTACCGGCCGACCTGGTATGCCAGCGAGCGCGCCTTCAGTAGCCCGGAACAGTTCTCCAGCCACCTGTCCTCGGGCCTGGCCGGCATCGCGGCGAGCGCGGCCAGCCCGCCGTCGAGTTCGTCATCCGGTGGCTCGTCCGGCGGCGGTTCCTCGGGCGGAGGCGGTGGTGGTGGCGGCGGTGGCGGCTGGTAGGTCGAAAATGTCCGGCGCCCGGAAAGGGCGCTCTTACAAGGAGTGTGGTTGTGCCAGGAAGGCTGTTATCCCTGTTGTTGTTGTGCTGTCTGGCGTCTTCGGCCAGCGCCGATGAAGTCATCGAATCGTTTGCCGCTACCCTGCAGGTGCAGGCCGACGGTCAACTGCTGGTCACCGAGCGCATCGTGGTGCAGGCCGAGGGAGGGCAGATCAGGCGTGGCATCTATCGCGAACTGCCCACGCGCTATCGCCGCGGAGACTCCTTGTATCGCAACACGCCGTTCGAGTGGCTGGGCAGCAGTCGCGATGGTCAGCCGGAGGCTAGCCATATCGTGCGCGCCGCCGGGGGCGAGCGCCTGTATCTCGGCAGCGCCGAGCACATCCTGGAGCCGGGGCGGCATAGCTATGAGCTGCGTTACCGCGTCGATGCCCAGCTGATTCAGGGCGAGTTGCACGACGAGTTGTACTGGAACGTTACTGGCAATGCCTGGCGCCTGCCGATTCTCAGCGCCAGCGCCGAGGTGTTGTTGCCGGAGGGCGCGCAGATCGTCAGTGCCAGGGCTTACACGGGCCTGAAAGGAACACAGGGAACTGACTACCGCATCGAGTCCGGCCAGGGTCGTCTGGCGTTAACCAGCACCCGAGTCCTGGGCCCCGGCGAGGGCCTGACCTTGGCAGTGCAATGGCCGTCCGGGCTGGTCACGCATCCGGGTTGGCTGAAGCGCACCTGGCGTTTGCTGTGCGACAACCTCGGCCTGCTTCGTGCGGGCCTGGCGGTGCTGTTTCTGGCGGGTGTCTACGGGTACTACTGGTATCGCATTGGCCGGGACCCGGCACCTGGCCTGGTGATTCCGCGTTATGCCGCTCCCGAGGGCGTCAGCCCGGCGAGGGTCAGCTTTCTCTGGCACCGTGGCTTCGCCGAGGGCAAGCGTGCTGTGCGTGAGCTGGGTGTAACCCTGACCGATCTGGCCATCCGCGGTCATGTCCATCTGCGCGACGAAGGGGGACGGCTGCTTCTTACCCGCGCCACAGAGTGCCAGGCGACGCTGGGTATCGACGAGGGGCGTCTGCTCGACGAACTGTTTACCGATGGGCAACCGATCCCGCTCGGACGTACGCACCAGCCGCGCCTTCTGCAGGCGGTGGTCGCCTTCGGCCATAGGCTGAAGGAGTTTGGTGCCCGCTATCACAGCCTCAATCGGGCTCCATGGCTGGTCGGTTTCTGGATTGCTTTCGCTGCCACCCTGGTGTTGCTGTTTGCCGAAAGTGAGGGAGAAGCGAGCAAGGAGATCGCCGGCATTGCGGTTTCAATTTTGCTTTTTGGAGGCATCGGTATTGGCTCATTGCTCAGTGGGGGCCCGTCCTTCGGCGGCATCATGGCGTTGTTGGTCAGTCTGTTTCCGCTGAGCATGCTGGCTAATCGGGTACCCCCGGGAGCGCTTGTGGCCGTAACCGTGCTCTGGCTGTTGGTGGTGCTGTTCCGTTTCCTATTGGCGGCACCCACCGTTCAGGGCCGGCGCATGCTGGATGAGCTGGCGGGGTACCGCGAATACCTGCAGCTGGCTGAGGCCGACGTGCTGGCTCGCGCTGGTGACGCGCCGGCCATGAGTATCGAGCTGTACGAGCGGCACCTGCCTTACGCCATGGCCCTGGGGGTCGAGGCACGCTGGAGCGCACGCTTCGCTGCGGCGCTGGCCGCCGGGTTGGTCGAGCCGCAGTTGCGCGAATACCGGCCCGACTGGTCAGTGGGGCGCGATGCGGCAGCCATTGGCCGCGAGCTGGCGCCGAGCCTCTACCGCGACTTGGCCAGCGCCTGTGACGAGGAGTCGGCTGCGAGCTCCTCTGCTGATTATTCCGTGTCCGATGCTCCGAGCTCCAGTGGCGGGTCCGCCTCTTCGGGGGGAGGCCATTCTGGCGGTGGTGCCGGTGGCGGAGGAGGCGGCGGCTGGTAAGGCTTAGCGCCAGTTCCAGCTGCTGCGGGCCACGGCGTCGTGGGCGTGCAGGCTTTCGGCATGCACCACTTCCAGGTTGAAGCCGAGCAGGCCGTCCTGCTCGCGCAGGCACTGATGCAGACGTCGCGCGGCGTCTTCGCAGAACATCAGGTTCTGCCCGTTGGCCAGGGCGAAGGCCTGCTCGTCGGCGCGTTTCACTGCCGTCTGCAGCGCCGTGCCCAGGGCGGCTTCGGCGTTGTTCAGCAGTTGGCGAACCGGCAGACGCTGCAGTTTGGGGTCTAAGCACAGTCGTAGGCGCGCCTCGCTGCGCTGGCTGTGCGGCGTGGCAAGAATGCCGCTAGTGCCGCCAAGCCAGGCGATGATATCGGCATGATCGAGTGATATACCTGCAAAATCATCGACAAATTGCTGCTGAATCAGCTGTCTGGCCAGCGCCGCCGAGCACGGGCAGGTGGAGGAATAGCCCAACGTCAGCTGCAGTTCCACGTGAAACCCTGCCGCATCCAGGCGGGTATTCAGTTCCAGCGGATAGCCCTTCCATCCGGCCAACGGGCTGACCAGCGCCGGGCGCTTGAGCAGCAGCTCGCCGCGCAGGTTGAGGTGGGCCTGCTGCGATAGCCCTTCATGACTCTGCAGAAACTGGTGCAACACCGCCTCGATCGCGGGCAAGGACAACTCGCGCTGCTCCAGGGCCTCCAGCGCCAGGTACAGGCGCGACATGTGAATGCCGCGTGCGCCGGGGTTGTCCAGGCTGACGCCGGCATCCACCCGACAGTCCAGCGGCTTGCCATCGAGCAGCACCGGCAAGGCGATCTGCTGCATGCCAACGAAGTCCAGCCGGGGCTGGTTCTGCGCGTTGGACTGCGCGGCGATATCGGGAAGGGTCAGGGCAGTCATCGGATTTCTCGGGCCAGTTGCGAACCGATAATGTTATGTTATAACAAAAATGAGAGACAACCCTGACGAGAATCGACTGTGCTCAGCGAACCCGAACTGCTTGCCATGCCCGCCGCCGCCTACATGAACGAGGCGCAGCAGGCGTTCTTCCGCCAGCGTCTGCTGGAACAACGCAGCGAGCTGCAACGGCGCATCGACGAGGAACAGCGCCAGTGGCAGCTGCGTCTGCTGGAGCGCGAGAAGAAGCTGCTGGACAAGATCGACGAGGCGCTGGAGCGCCTGGCCCGTGGCGAGTACGGCTGGTGCCCAGGGTCTGCCCCCCGTTTCGTAGCGGCCGCGTTGCTGCGCCAAATGGCGCCAGGCAAGGCGCGGGGCGCAGGGAATGGTGGCCCCTTGCCAAGTCCCGCAACGCCGCATGGCGCCATTTGCCGCGCAACCCGAAGTGCCGGGCCAGTTTTTGCACGGTGCGTTGTTGCTCGACGGCTCATTTGGAGCACCAAACTTCGCCTCTCGCGCCTAACCCCGCGCAAAAACTGGTGCCGGCGCGGCCACTACGAAACGGGGGGCAGACCCTCAACCGGCGAGCCGATCGGCCTGCGCCGCCTGCTGCTGCGGCCCACCGCCAGCCTGTGCATCGAAGCCAAGGAGCGTCAGGAACAACGCGAACGCCATATCCGTGATGTGCGAGGAAACCCCAATGGATAACCGTCTACCCGTTACCGTGCTGTCCGGCTTTCTCGGCGCCGGCAAGAGCACCCTGCTCAACCATGTGCTGAAGAACCGCGACGGCCTGCGCGTGGCGCTGATCGTTAACGACATGAGCGAGATCAACATCGACGGCAGCGAAGTGCAGCGCGACGTCAGCCTCAACCGCGCCGACGAGAAGCTGGTGGAGATGAGCAACGGCTGCATCTGCTGCACCCTGCGCGAAGACCTGCTGGAGGAAGTGGCGCGGCTGGCCCGCGACGGCCGCTTCGACTACCTGCTGATCGAGTCCACCGGCATCAGCGAGCCGCTGCCGGTGGCCGAGACCTTCACCTTCCGCGACGAACAGGGCCAGAGCCTGTCCGACCTGGCGCGCCTCGACACGCTGGTCACCGTGGTCGACGGGGTGAACTTCCTGCGCGACTTCCACGCCGCGGAGAGCCTGGCCAGCCGTGGCGAGACGCTGGGCGAGGAGGACGAGCGCTCGATCACCGACCTGCTGATCGAGCAGGTGGAGTTCGCCGACGTCATTCTGATCAGCAAGACCGACCTGATCTCCAGTGCCGAGCGCGAGGAGCTGACGGCCATCCTGCGCGGGCTGAACACCGAGGCCGAGATCGTGCCGATGGTGATGGGCCAGGCGCCGCTGGCGAAGATCCTCAACACCGGCCGCTTCGACTTCGACCGCGCTTCCCAGGCGCCCGGCTGGCTCAAGGAGCTGCGCGGCGAGCACGTGCCGGAGACCGAGGAATACGGCATCGCGTCGACCGCCTACCAGGCGCGCCGGCCCTTCCACCCCGAGCGTTTCTTCACCTTCCTCAACCGCGAATGGGTCAACGGTCGGCTGCTGCGCTCGAAGGGCTACTTCTGGCTGGCCAGCAAGTACCAGGAGGCCGGCAGCTGGTCGCAGGCCGGCGGCCTGATGCGCCATGGCTACGCCGGGCGCTGGTGGCGCTTCGTGCCCAAGACCCAGTGGCCTCAGGATCAGGACGGCCTTGGCACCATCATGAGCAAATGGAGCGCCGAGGTCGGCGACTGCCGTCAGGAATTGGTGTTCATCGGCCAGAACATCGACTTCGCCCGCCTGCGCGCCGAACTGGACGACTGCCTGCTGACCGACGCCGAGATGGCCGCCGGCCCCGAGGCCTGGCAACACCTGCCGGACCCCTTCGGCGCCTGGACCGAGGAGGCGGCCTGATGCAGGCCCTGCAGTTGCGCCCGGCGCCACGCCAGGTGCTGAGCGAGAAACACGAGGTGCTCACCGAGGTGCTGCACGACGGGGTCAATCTGGCCCTCTGGCAGCGCCGCCTGGCGCCGCAGGTGACGGATTTCGCGCAGGTGCTGCTGGCCCAGCCGCTGGAGGTGAGCGAGACCCTGCAGATCGAGATTGGCACCGACGAGGCGCTGCGCATGCCGCCGTTGCTGGCCGTCCAGGCCGACCTGCATGGGCACGCAGCCTTTGTCGCCGATGTCGTCTGGCTGGTCGAGGCATTCGCCTGTCTGCTCGATGCGCGCCGGGTTGGCTTGCGCCTGCGCAGCCTGGCCAAGCCGATGTGCCCGCGCTTTCACGTCGATCATGTGCCGCTCAGGTTGATCAGCACCTATGCCGGGGTTGCCAGCGAATGGCTGCCAGAGGGTGGCATGGATCGCCGCCGGCTGGGCGATGCCCAGGCCGAGCCCCGGGATGCCGGGCGTATCCAGCAGATGGAGGCGGGCTGGGTGGCGCTGGCCAAGGGCGAGAAGTGGTTGGGCAACGAGGGCGCCGGGCTGATTCATCGTTCGCCAGCGCCACCTGCTGGCGAGCGGCGCTTGTTGCTGACCCTGGACTGGCTGGCCTAGCCGCGCTCAGCAGGTGGCTGGCTAGCGCGCCATCCACACGCCCTTGCTCTGCTGTTCGCAGGCGGGCTTGAGGTAACGGGCATCGCTTTCGACGCCGTAATAGTGAATATCCTGCTGGTAGGGCGTGCCCTGCACCTTGGCGTTGCGGCATTCGCCGAAAGCGCCGGCCGGGCATTGCACGACGAAGCTGACCTCGACCTTCTGCCCCTGCAACTGTGGGGCGCAGAAGCCGCTGCGAAACAGGTTGGCCGGGATGGTACGGTTCTGCTGGCACAGCTTGACCTCAAGCTGCTGGCCTTCCGCGTGCACCACGCAGGCCTCGGCCCAGGCCTGGCCGGTCAGGCCCAGCAACAACAGGGCAACAATCGCACGCATCGCGTTTCTCCTTGGCGGCAAAGCGGCGACTCTAGCCTTTTCCGCCAGCCGTTAAAACCGCACCATAGGGCCATGCTCGCGAATATCCCCACCCATCTGATCGGCGGCCCGCTGGGCGCCGGCAAGACCAGCCTGATCCGTCATCTGTTGGCGCACAAGCCGGCGCATGAGCGTTGGGCCGTGCTGGTCAACGAGTTCGGCCAGATCGGCCTGGACGCTGCCCTGTTGGCGACCCATGAGGACGGCATCGGCATCGCCGAGATTCCCGGTGGCTGCCTGTGCTGCGTCGCCGGTGCGCCGTTTCAGGTTGGCCTCGCCCGTCTGCTGCGCAAGGTGCGGCCGGATCGCCTGCTGATCGAGCCGTCCGGCCTGGGCCACCCGGCCGAGTTGCTGCGCCAGCTGGGCATGGCGCCCTGGCTGGGCGTACTGGCGCTGCAGCCAGTGGTGCTGGTGCTGGATGCCGCGGCCCTGGCGGCTGGCCAGACGTTGCCGGAGGCGCAGCAGGCGGCGTTGCCGCTGGCCGGTTTGCTGCTGCTGAACAAGGCCGAAGGCCTGGATCAGGCGGCGCGCGCACGCGTGCAGGCGCAACTGCCGGCGTTGCCGTTGCGCTGGACCAGCCAGGGCGCGCTGGACTTCGCCGAGCTGCCGGGCAGCGCCGTATGTGCTGCTGAGGCCACTGACGCTAGTGCCTTGCCCGAGGCCAAGGCGCCGCTGGCGCAGCTCTGGCGCGACCCGCGCCAGCCGATCTGTCAGATGCAGGCGCAGGCCGAGGGCTGGAGCATCGGTTGGCGTTTCCACCCAAGCCAGCGTTTTGACTCCCTGCAGATCGAGTCGTGGCTGGCCGGGCTGGACTGGAGCCGCGCCAAGCTGGTGCTGCATACCGAGCAGGGCTGGCGCTCGGCCAACCTGCTCGCCGGCCAGGCGCCGCAGTGGCGGGACAGCGAATGGCGCCGGGATTCGCGGCTGGAGCTGATCTTCGCCGCAGCGCAGGAGCCGGATCTGCTCCAGGCCTCGTTGCTGCGTTGCCGGCTGGCCTAGTCGGCTGCGGCGAGCAGTGTCAGTTCACCGATGATGCTGGTGCTGTAACGGCGCATGAGGCTGGGGACTGCGCGTTGCTCGTAGCCCATTAGCGACGGTTCGATATAGCGCCATTTGCGGGCGATGGCCTGGAGTCGGCGTTGGCGTTCGCTGCGGGGAGCCGCCTGGTGCAGCATCTGCAGCAGGTCGCTGCTGAAGTTTCTGGCCTGCTCGTCGATCGCCAGGCTGTCGCTGCCCAGGGCATTGGCACCGATGCTGTAGGCGATGTAGTCGGTGGTCAGGTACTGCAGGCGCAGGGCCAGGCGCTCGGGGCCAGTCAACTCGTCCGGCGTCGGGCCGAGGCTGTCGCTGTCGGCCATGAGCCGGCGATTCAGTTCCAGTACCGAGGCCACCGAGTTGCCGTCGGGGATATGGCCCTGCTGGATTTCGTTCGAGATGGACTGCAGCAATGTGCGATAGCGCTGCCAGGTTTCGAGCATGGCGGGCGGTCGCGTGGCCAGCTGGGTCACCAGTCTTTCTCCGTGTTGCAGGCGCCGTTCGAGTACGACGCTGAAACCGGGGTCGGCATCAACGCCATAGAGCAGGTAGAAATCGCCGAGCGAACCGCTGAGCGCCAGGCGCAGCTCCTGTAACTCGTCCGCGTTGGCAGTTGCGCCGCTGAGCAGGCATGAGACGAGGCCCAGCAGGCCGAATAGGCGGGCGATCATGAAAGGCTCCGTGTGGTGTAGGGTCGGGCGGCGTTGGCCGCCAGGTGCTGCTCAGGGGTGGGCGTTGAACCAGGCGAGGACCTTGCCGGGCGATGCGGCGAACCACTCGTGGCCGCCCAGCGGCTCGGTGTAGCGCGCGGTTTCGATGCCCTGCTGGAGCAGGCGGTCGTAGTACAGATCCATGCTCCACCAGGGCACGGTGAGGTCGACGAAGCCATGCAGGAAGTAGGTGGGCGGATGATCGGCCGGCAGCTGATTGGGTAGCACGCACAACGGGCCGCTGCAGGTGGCGTAGGAGCCGGACTGGATGGCCAGGGCCTTGAACTGGCCAGGGAAGGACACCGCCATGCGGCTGCTGTTGTAACCGCCGCTGGAAATGCCGGTGGCGTATTTGCGCTGGCTGTTCAGCGGACCGAAGTGGCCGCTGGCGATGGCGTCGAATACGTTGCCGAGGAAGTCGTAGTCGGTGGTCAGTTCATAGGCCTGGGCCAGTCCGGGAATATTGGTCTGCCAGAACAGGTCGGCCGGCGCGCTGGGGGCGATCACCGCGTAACCGTTGTCGAGCAGGGCGCGTACCAGTTTGCCTTCGTAGTAACCGCCGAAGGGCTGATTGCTGTAGTAGGTGAAGTTGTTCAGCGGGAAGAACGAGCCCTGGTAGATCAGCACCACCGGCCAGCCGTTGGCGGGCGGCGTGCCCAGCGGGGTCTGGTAGATCACCTGGCGGGCGCCGACGATGCCGGAGTCGATCCAGGTGGTCTTGTAGCTGCAACTGACCTTGGCCGGCAGCAGCAGGGTCTTGGCTCTTTCGCTGCAGCGCGAGTCGGCGAAGGCGTTGGGCAGGGCGAACAACAGCAGGCAGAACAGCAATGAGCGGGGCGCGAGCATGAGCGTGATCTCCGTTGTTATTGTGGGTGTCGCGAGCCAAATAGAAACAGGAATTCCGATTCCGTCAAGTGTTAAAGTGCCCGGATTGCGGGGCCTGCAGAGCATCTTTGCCGGGAGATTGGCGGAATAGAGCGGCTGATTCGCTCGCTGCCGAGGGCGAATCAGTTGCCGGAGGAAGGCACGAACCACTGGCCACAGAAAAAGTTCTGTTGGCGGGCTTGTCAGGTGAGCAGAGGAGGTCTAGATTATTTCGGAACCGATGTTCCGATTCCGATAAAAACAACACTGGAGGTCATCGTGGCACACCACGGAAGAGGCTTGGCGGCAGCCAGCCTGGCATTACTCGGCAGCCTGCCCCTGGGCGCTCAGGCATTCCAGGTTCGCTCCGGCGACTGGACCACCTCGCTCGATACTACCGTCTCCTATGGCGTCAGCTACCGCATGGAGGGCCAGGACCGCAAACTGATCGCCCGCGCCAACGGCGGCAAGGGCAGCAATGCCGGGCTGATCAACTCCGACGACGGTAACCTCAACTTCAAGAGGGGCGATCTGTTCTCGGAAATGGCCAAGGTCGTCTCGGAGATGGATCTGCGCTACCAGGACAACTTCGGCGTATTCGTCCGTGGCCGTGCCTTCTACGACTTCGAGCTGAAGGACGATGACCGTCGCCACCGCGAGATCAGCGACGGCGGCCTGGATGAAGCCGGCTCCAGCATCGACCTGCTGGATGCCTTCGTCTACGGCAGCTGGACGGTGGGCGAGCGCGACCTCAACGTGCGCCTCGGGCGCCAGGTGATCAACTGGGGCGAGTCGCTGTTCTACCAGAACGGCATCGGCGCCACCAACCCGGTGGACATCAACGCCCTGCGCGCGCCGGGCTCGGAGATCAAGGAGGCCTATCTGCCGACCTTCATGATCTACGGCTCCTACGAGCTGCACGACAACGTCTCCGTGGAAGGCTACTGGCAGCCGGGCAAGGCCTGGGAAGCCTCGAAGATCGACCCCTGCGGCACCTACTACTCGACGCTCGACCCGCTGGGCGAGGATTGCGAGTACCTGTCCGTGTCCCCCCTGCAGGAACAGGCCACCGCCCTGGCTGGTAGCAGTCTGGCCTTCGACAGCCCGCAGGCGGCGCAGGCCTGGGCCAACGGTTTGCCACCTGGCCTGGTCAACAACCTGCTGCGTGCCTACATCCCGACCACTTTCATGAGCCGCGCCCAGGACATCGATGGCGACGACTCGGCCCAGTACGGCCTGGCCCTGCGCTGGTACGTGCCGGAGCTGAACGACACCGAGCTGGGCTTCTACTACCTGCGTTACAACATGCAGGTGCCGATGCTCGGCATGACCGTCGGCCGCCCCGTGGTACTGCCGGTAGTGGGCGCGCTGCCCGATGCCAGCAGCTCGCGCTACTACGCCGAGTACCTGGAGAAGCGCGACCTGTTCGGCATCAGCTTCAACACCTCGATCGGCGGCGACAGCTTTCTCAATGGCCTGTCCCTGGCGGGCGAGCTGAGCTACCGGCCGGACACGCCGATCGCCCTCGGCCTCAACGAATACCTGCCACTCGCCCTGCTCAATCCGGATGGCCTGCCGGTGGGCAGCAAGCTCGACGGCTATCGCGAGAAGGACATGTATCAGGCCTCGCTGGCGGCCATCTACAACTTCAACGGTCTGTTTGGCTCGGACTCCGCGACGCTGTTCTCCGAACTGGTCGCCAGCCGCGTGCAGGGCCTGGAGTCGGACGTCGACTACTACGAGGCGACCAGCAGTGCCTACGGCGCCCAGGCCAGCATGAACCTGACCTATACCAACGTGTTCAACCTGGTGAACCTTGTGCCCAGCATGAGCTACCAGTACAGCATCAACGGCGTGGCGCCTCAGCTCACCAACGGCCTCGATGAAGAGGCGCAGAGCTGGTCGGTGGGTCTCGACGCCATCTACCAGGAATCGCTGACGGTCGGCGCCAAGTTCGTCGCCTACAGTGGCGGCGGCATTTCCAACAAGCGCACCGACCGCGACTACCTGACTTTCAACGTCAAATACAGCTTCTGAGAGGGATAGCCATGCATCATTCAGGAAAGCTCCACGCCGCATTGCTGGCCACCCTGCTCGTAACCCCGCTGGCGCAGGCCCAGGTCGGCGCCGACCAGGCCGCGCGCCTGGGCCAGGACCTCACACCGCTGGGCGCGGAAAAGGCCGGCAACGCCGACGGCAGCATCCCCGCCTGGAACGGCGGGTTGAACAAGGACAGCGCGGCCTTCGACCCCAAGCTCGGCTACAAGGATCCCTACGCCGCCGACCAGCCGCTGTTCAGCATCAGCGCCGCCAACGCCGAGCAGTACCGCGACAAGCTCAGCCCGGGGCAGCTGGCCATGCTCAAGCGCTACGCCGGCAGCTGGAAGCTCAACGTCTATCCGAGCCGCCGCTCGGCCTCCTACCCGGACAAGGTCTACGCCGCGATCAAGGCCAACGCCACCAGCGCCAAGCTGATCGAGAACGGCAACGGCATTGCCGACTTCAAGGTCGCCACGCCTTTCCCGATCCCGCAGTCGGCTCTGGAAGTGTTGTGGAACCACCTGGTGCGTTATCGCGGTGACAGCGTCAAGCGCTACTACGCCCAGGCCGTGCCGCACGCCAGCGGCGACTACTTCATGACCCAGATCGAGGACCTGTTCCTGTTCAACCAGGACGCCGGCAACGCCAGCAAGGACAACGGCAACGTGCTGTTCTACTTCCGCCAATCGGTACTGGCGCCGGCGCGTCTGGCCGGTACCGAGCTGCTGGTCCACGAGACCGTCAACCAGGTCAAGGAGCCGCGTCTGGCCTGGCTCTATGCCGCCGGCCAGCGCCGCGTGCGACGTACGCCGAACGTGGCCTACGACTCGCCCGGCACCGCCTCCGAGGGCATGCGTACTACCGACAATTTCGACATGTTTTCCGGCGCCCCGGACAAGTACGACTGGCAGCTGATGGGCAAGCAGGAAATGTACGTGCCCTACAACAGCTACCGCTTCGCGGCCAAGACCAACAAGTACGCCGATATCGTCCAGCCTGGGCACGTCAATCCGGACCTGCTGCGCTACGAGCTGCACCGCGTCTGGCACGTACGCGCCACGCTGAAGGCCGGTCTGCGCCACCAGTACAAGCAGCGCGACCTGTATTTCGACGAGGACAGCTACCAGATCCTGGTGGTGGACCACTACGACAACCGCGACAACCTATGGCGTCTCGGCGAGTCCTACACCCTCAACATGTACGACCAGCCGTTGCTGTGGACCCGCGGTGATGCGGTGTATGACCTGATCGGCGGCCGCTACGTGATTGGCATATTGGCCAACGAAGAACCGGCGGACCAGTTTGGTGTGGCTTTGAATCCAACCGACTTCACGCCGGCGCAACTACGCCGCGACAGTCGCCGTTAATCGACGGATATCAACTTTGCGTCAGCTGGAGATAGCTGCAGATCATCTTGGAAAGTTCCCCGGGAACAACTTCCCGGGGCGTCGCCCCGATACTGCCGACCATGGTGAAGTAGTTCAGCCCGGCCAGCAGCATATGGGCACAGAGATCGGCAGCCTGTTCCGGCTGCGGGTGACGCAGGAGAGCCCGATGGTGCAGCACAATACGACCAAGGGCCTGGCCGATATGGGCATTGAGCTGGTGAAAGCGTTGACGGAACTGCGGGTCCATGGAACTGCGCCGGATCAGCGCGCGGAGCAGGCCTTCACTACCGTCGAACAGGCGGATCACCCCGCGGATAAAGGCTTCCACCTCGGCGTCCAGCGGTGCGGCCTCGCGACTCAGGTCCTCGACCAGGTTATCGATTGCGATCCGGTTCTGCTCGACGAAGCGCTCGTGCACGGCGTACAGCAGCACGTCCTTGTCGCCGAGCAGGCGGTAGAAAGTACCGACCGAGGATTCGGCCAGTTGAGCGATCTGGGAAATACCGGTTTCTTCGAAACTATTGTTGGTCAGCAGTTCGGCCGCCACGTTGAGGAAGCGTTCCAGGGCCTTCTTGCTGCGTGCCTGGGTGGGGCTGGCGATGCTGTACATAAATGATTCTCGAGCCGGAGCCAGTCGATTCTAGGGGGTTTGATAGGGCAAGGCAAATTGCCATTTATTGAAGTGAATGGCGTTTATCAAGTTATTGCTTAAAACAACTTTATTAATTATCCGAGTTGCTCGGGTAATGCACTTTTATTGTCTTTTTAATAATCAGTGGATGCACTAATGATCAACTATCTGCATTTGCCCACCGGGCGTTTCGCTTATATCGACCAGGGCCAGGGTACACCCATTCTGCTGCTGCACGGGTTGGGTTCTTCGTTGCTCGACTGGCAACCGCAGGTCGAACACCTGGCGCGCTATTGCCGGGTGCTGGCGCTGGATGTGCGCGGTCATGGTCAGAGCGAACCGCTGCGCGCGCCATCCAGCATGAGCGCGCTGGCGGGGGACGTGGCGGCGTTCATCCAGGCGCTGGATATCGAGCCGTGCATTCTGGTGGGCATTTCCATGGGTGGCATGCTGACCTTCCAGCTGCTTGCCGAGCAGCCGCAGCTGGTGCGGGCGGCGGTGGTGATCAACAGTGCGCCGAGCTTCCCGGTGGACTCCTGGCAGATCAGGGGCCAGATCTGGCTACGCCTCACGCTGTTTCGTCTGTTCGGCCTGCGCGGCCTGGCGCGCATGCTGGCCGGCAAGCTGTTCCCCAAACCGGAACAGCAGGCGCTGCGCGAGCAGGTGAAGCAGCGTATCGCCGGCAATGACCCCGTCTCCTACCTGCATGCCATGCGCAGCATTCCCGGCTGGTCGGCCCTGCCGGCGGTGACGCGGGTGGAGACTCCGTTGCTGGTGGTCAGCGGTGACCGCGACTACACCCCGCTGGCCTACAAGCGTGCCTACGTGGCCCAGCTGCGCAACGCGCGCCTGGAAGTGATCGAGGACTCCGGGCATGCCACGCCACTGGACCAGCCAAGGCGACTGAACCACTTATTGGACGAGTTTATCGCCGCGCATTCGGCGGCTTTGCCTGCCTGACGCCTCGGGAGGGCATGGGTACACTAGCCGCGGACATTCTCTGCGGCCCATTCCATGCAACTGCTCCCCTGGTCTCATCCGTCATCCGCCGGCTTCACCCTGACCGGCTGGCACAGCCCGCCCTCCGGCAAGCCGCTGCTGCATTTCCTGCATGGCAACGGCTTCTGCGGGCGCACCTACGAACCCATGCTGGCGCTGCTGGCCGAGCATTTCGACCTGTGGCTGTGCGATGCCCAGGGCCATGGCGAGACCGAGCATGGTGGCCGCTTCCACGGCTGGAACCGCAGCGCCGAGCTGGCAGTCGAGGCCTTCGAGGCAGGGCGCGGCCTATTCGGCGAGGTGCCGCGCCTGGCGCTCGGCCACAGTTTCGGCGGCGTGCTGACCAGCCTGATCCTGGCGCGCCATCCCGAGCTGTTCCGCCGTGCGGTCATGCTCGATCCGGTGCTGTTCAGCAAGCCGATGATCGGCGCGATGGCGCTGTCCGAGCTGCTCGGTCTGCATCGGCGCAACGTCATGGCGAAGAAGTCGGCAGCGCGCCGGCGCCACTGGCCGGACCGGGCCACGGCGTTCTCCCTGCTGCAGGGGCGCGGTATCTTCCGTGGCTGGGACGATGCGGCGCTGCAGGCCTATGTCGAGCATGCCCTGAAAGATGCCGAGGACGGCGGCGTCGAACTGAAGTGCCGGCCCAGTCGCGAGGTGGATATCTTCAGCTCCTACCCCAAACGCCTGTGGCCGTCGCTGGCCAGGATCGCCACGCCTAGCCTGCTGCTGTACGGCAACCGAACCTACCCCTTCGTAGGCCAGTCGGCGCGGCGCCTGACCGGGCTGAACCCACAGGTGCGTATCGACGAGGTCGAGGGCGGGCACTGCTTCATGCAGGAGCACCCCGCGGCGAGTGCCGAGCGAGTGCGTGCCTTTCTGCTGACGCAGGGCTGAAATGAGCGCCAGCCGCGAGGCTATCTGGCTGGCGCTGTCCGACCTGTGGCTGGACGTCGAGCCCGACGTCACCAGTCGCCTGCACATCATTCGCGTATTGCGCGCCAGCGGCCTGCCACTGGCCGAGCTGGAGCGGATCTTCTACGAGGAAGTGGCACCGGTGGTCTGGCTCAATGGCTGGAGCGTCGCCGGCGTGTGGACGGGGTTCGATGCACAGTGGCTGGCCGAAGCCTGCCGGCGCAACCAGGCCCGCGGGCGTTGGCATCGGCTTCGCTGCCGGCTGTTGCGCTGGCCGATGACCGCCAAGTGCATCGAGGAGTGGCGACTGATTGTCGCCGAGCTGACTAAAACTTGAGCGGTAAGGGCGGGGAGCTAAATCTATGTGCTGCACTTCAGACTGCGCATAAGCATCGTGGCCAAAGCCGCTTGTGTCAGCTCAGAGCGTTAGATTTTTAGGCGAGAGCAGTAGAGGGCAGGCTGATCGGGGCTAGCAACTGACGCCCTGGTTCTTGCCCATTCCGCCAGGTGCTCAGTCCATCCACTCGCGGCCGGCCAGTTCCAGCAGGGTGCTGGCCTGTTCCGGGCCGTTGCTGCCGGCGGGGTAGGGGCGCGGGTCCTGGTAGTTGTCTTGCCAGCCCTTGATGATGGGGTCGACCCAGGCCCAGGCGGCCTCCACTTCGTCGCGGCGCATAAACAGTGTCGAGTCGCCTTCGATCACATCCAGCAGCAGGCGTTCGTAGGCGTCCCAGCGGCGCTTCTGCGGGAAGACCTGGGCCAGGTTGAGGTCCAGATCCATCGGCGTCAGACGCATACCGCGGCCCGGGCTCTTGCCCATCAACTGCAGGCTGATGCGCTCCTCCGGCTGCAGGCGGATGACCAGGCGGTTGGCCTGGCTGCCGTCGAACAGGCGATGCGGCACCGGCTTGAACTGGATGACGATCTCCGAGCACTTCTTGGCCATGCGTTTGCCGGTGCGCAGGTAGAAGGGCACACCGGCCCAGCGCCAGTTGTCGATCTCGGCCTGGATGGCGACGAAGGTCTCGGTATCGCTGTCGTTATCGACATGTTTCTCGAAGTAGTACGCCGGCACCTCCTGTCCGCCGATCTTGCCGGCGACGTATTGGCCGCGCACGGTCTTGTCGTGCACGTCGAGGCCGGCGATGGGCTTGAGCGCTTCGAGGATCTTCACCTTCTCGTTGCGGACCGACTCGGCGTCGAAGCGTACCGGCGCCTCCATGGTGACCAGGCAGAGCAGTTGCAGCAGGTGGTTCTGCACCATATCGCGCATGGCGCCGGCATGGTCGTAGTAGGCGCCGCGATTCTCCACACCGAGGGTCTCGTTGACGCTGATCTGTACATGGTCGACATGGCCGGCGCGCCAGATCGGCTCGAACAGGGCGTTGGCGAAACGCAGCGCCATGAGGTTCTGCACCGTCTCCTTACCCAGGTAGTGGTCGATGCGAAAGACCTGCGCCTCGCTGAATACCGCGCCGATGCTGGCATTGATTTCCTGGGCCGACTCCAGCGAGTGGCCGATGGGTTTTTCCAGCACGATGCGTGTGTCGCTACCGGCCAGCCCGGCGATGGCCAGGTGCTCGGCGACCGCCTCGAACAGGTCCGGTGCGGTGGCCAGATAGTAGATGCGCCCGCGATTGCAGCCGCGGTTGCCGAGGAATTTGCCGAGGCGGCCGAATTCGGCGCTCTGCGACAGGTCCATGGCGAAGTAGTCGAGGCGCGCGGCGAAGCCGGTCCAGGTGTCGTTGTCGAAGTCGCTGCGCGCCACCTGGGCGCGGCAACGGCGCTCGGCCAGGGCCTGGTAGGCGGCACGATCGAGCTGGTTGCGGGCGACGGCGACGATGCGCATGTCGGCAGCCAGACGGCCGTCGCGGTGCAGGTGGTAGAGGGCCGGCAGCAGCTTGTGCAGGGCCAGATCACCGGTACCGCCAAAGACCAGCATGTCGCAGGGGCTGTTCACGAGAAGACTCCGGCTGGGTTTGCCTGTGCGGGGCGAGCGTTCATGTAGTATAACTACAAGCTCACTACAGCCCGATCATAACAGGCCGAGTGAAATCGCCGCGAGGCCGGGTCTTTACCCGTTCGCCGCTTTTACACTGCGCCGCCCATTCAGAGTCCTGCCTGTGAATCTTCTGCAGCATATCGCCCAGTCCCGTCACCTGCTCCGCAAGTCCGAACTGAAGGTTGCCGAACACGTCCTGCAGGACCCTTCTGCGGTGATGCACAGCTCCATGGCCGACCTGGCCCATGAGGTCGGCATCAGCGAGCCAACCATCGTGCGCTTCTGTCGCGCCATCGGCTGCAGCGGCTTCCAGGACCTCAAGCTGAAACTGGCGCAGAGCCTGGCGGCGGGGGCCAGCTTCGGCCAGTTCTCGATCAGCGAGAACGACTCGGTGGCCGATTTCAGCCTGAAGATCTTCGATACCACCCTGCATACCCTGATGGAGGTGCGCGAGCGCCTCGACCCCCTGGAGCTGGAGAAGGCCATCAATGCCATCGCCAATGCCCGGCGTATCGAGTTCTATGGCTTCGGTGCCTCCGGTGCGGTGGCGGCCGATGCCCAGCACAAGTTCTTCCGCCTGCTGCTGACCGCGGCGGCCTACTCCGACCCGCACATGCAGGCCATGTCGGCGGTGACGCTCAAACCGACCGACGTGGCCATCTGCATCTCCCAGTCCGGGCGCTCCAAGGATCTGCTGATCACCGCCAACCTGGTGCGCGAGTCCGGCGCCACCCTGATCACCCTGTGCCCGGGGCAGACGCCGCTGGCCGACCTGGCCACTGTCAGTCTGGCCATCGACGTACAGGAAGACACCGAGATCTACACCCCGCTGACCTCGCGCATCGCCCACCTGGTGGTGATCGACGTGCTGGCCATGGGCGTGGCCATGGCGCGTGGCCCGGACCTGGTCAACCACCTCAAGAGCGTCAAGCGCAGTCTGCGCAGCCTGCGTCTGTCGCCCAAGTCGGTGCGCAGCGCCGAGGACTGAGGGCGCCCTGTAGCCAGTTCTTCACGCAAAGTTCATCGCGCCGCCGCCTTAGCGTCATGGCAGCTGCGCAAGCTGGGGGCTCGTTCTCGGATCAGGAGCCCCGCGATGAACCTGCATCACGCCGAAGCCGTCCACGACAGCAAGACCCGGCGCAAGCTGGAAGACCAGCGGCGCATGGCCTTTCGCCGCGCCATCGAGGATTACGCCGAGCAGCGCCGTCTGCAGAGCGAACTCGATGACTACCCCGAGCTGATTCCCGCCGGCTATCTGCTGGCCAGCGCCCAGCGCAACGCGGCCTGATCGCGGTGCCCGCGGCGCCATTGCCCGCGGGTTGCCCGATCCTGCGAAGTTATTGCCCGGTTCTGCCGATCTGCGTGTGGGCCGACGACAGCGGCCGCACGCCCATCTAGAGTGATGTTCTGCCTCGCTGCGCATGGCGTACGTGGGCGAGCGCGACTTGCCGGCCCCGACTGCCGGTTATCGAAGACCAGCCTGAAACAAGGTGGCAGACCATGATTACCCTGAATATCAACGGCCAGGACCGTGAGTTGGACGTGGCCGACGACATGCCGCTGCTCTGGGCCTTGCGCGACGTGGCCAATCTCACCGGCACCAAGTACGGCTGCGGCATGGCGCTGTGCGGCGCTTGCACGGTGAACGTGGAGGGTCAGCCGACCCGCTCCTGTGTGACTCCGGTGTCGGCGGTGGCCGGCAAGCGTATCAGCACCATCGAGGCGGTCGGCGAAGACGCCGTGGGCAAGGTGGTGCAGCAGACCTGGCGTCAGCTCGACGTGGTGCAGTGTGGTTACTGCCAGTCCGGCCAGATCATGGCCGCCACGGCGCTGCTGAGCGGCAACAAGGCGCCGAGCGACGCCGATATCGACGCGGCCATGAGCGGCAATATCTGCCGTTGCGCCACCTACGTGCGGATTCGTGCGGCGATCCACGAAGCCGCCGGCAAGCTGGCCTGAGGAGGCGCGCAGACATGGGCAAGATCGAAACCCCCGATAGCGCCGCCCGCGGCATTCTCAACCTCAGTCGTCGTTCGCTGCTCAAGGGCTCGGGTGGGCTGGCGCTGGGCATCTTCTTCGCGCCGCTGCTGCGTGGCGGCGAGGCGCTGGCGGCCGCTGCGCCGTTGGAGCCGAACGCCTTCGTGCGTATCGACCCCGACGGCACGGTGACCGTGCTGGCCAAACATCTGGAGATGGGCCAGGGCAGTTACACCGGCCTGGCCACCCTGCTCGCCGAAGAGCTGGATGCCGACTGGGACAAGGTGCGCGTCGAAGGCGCGCCGGCCGATGTGAAGCGCTACAACAACCTCGCCTTCGGCCCGATGCAGGGCACCGGCGGCAGCACCGCCATGGCCAACTCCTGGGAGCAGATGCGCAACGCCGGCGCCGTGGCCAAGGCCATGCTGGTGGCTGCTGCGGCGCAGCGCTGGGCGGTGCCGGCCAGTGAAATCAGCGTCGACAAGAGCGTGCTCAGTCACGCCGGCTCCGGCCGTAGTGCCGGTTTCGGCGAGCTGGTCGAAGCGGCGGCGGCGCAGCCGGTGCCCGAGCAGGTTCGCCTCAAGCAGCCGCAGGACTTCAAGCTGATCGGCAAGGTCGAGCTGCGCCGCAAGGACAGCTCGGTCAAGACCGATGGCAGTGCCCTGTTCACTCAGGACTTCAAGCTGCCGGGCATGCTGGTGGCGATGGTCGCCTATCCGCCGCGCTTCGGTGGCGTGCCGCGCGCTGTCGACAGCAGCAAGGCCAAGGCGGTACGCGATGTGGTCGCGGTGGTGGAATTCCGTGATTTGCCGCATGGCCGTTCAGGTGTTGCCGTGCTGGCGAAGAACACCTGGGCCGCGCGCCAGGGGCGCGATGCGCTGGTGATCGATTGGGACGAGAGCCAGGCCTTCACCCTCGGTAGCGCGGAAATTCTCGCCCAGTACCGCGAGAGTGCTGGCCAGCCTGGCCTTCCCGCCACGAGCAAGGGCGATGCCGCGGCTGCGCTGAGCGCGGCGGCGAAAACCATCGAGGCCGAGTACGAGTTTCCCTACCTGGCGCATGCGGCGATGGAGCCGATGAACTGCCTGGTGAAGCTCTCCGCCGAGCGTTGCGAGATCTGGAACGGCGAGCAGTTCCAGACCGTCGACCAGGCGATCATCAGCGGCTACCTGGGCTTCCAGCCTGAACAGGTTTCGCTGACTCAGCTGTATGCCGGCGGCAGCTTCGGGCGTCGCGCCAGTTCGGTGTCGGACTACCTGCTGGAGGCGGTGGCCATCGCCAAGGCGGCCCGCGCCCAGGGCGTCGAGGCGCCGGTGAAGATGGTCTGGAGCCGCGAGGACGACACCCGTGGCGGTTACTACCGGCCGCTGTACCTGCACCGCGTGCGCATCGGCCTGGACCAGGCCGGCAAGCTGCAGGCCTGGCACAACCGCATCGTCGGTCAGTCGATCATTGCCGGCACCTCTATGGAGCCGTTCATGGTCAAGGAGGGGATCGACCACACCTCGGTGGAAGGCCTGTCCAACCTGGCTTACAGCGTGCCCAACCTGCAGGTGGAGCTGAGCACGCCGAGCAACATCAAGGTGCCGGTGCTGTGGTGGCGCTCGGTGGGCCATACCCACACCGGCTACGTCGCCGAAACCATGATCGACGAGGCCGCCGTGGCTGCTGGCAAGGACCCCTACGCCTTTCGTCACGCTCTGCTGGACAGCCGTCCGCGGCATCGCGGGGTGCTCGAACTGGCAGCCGAGCAGGCCGGCTGGGATCAGCCACTGGCGCCCGGCGCTGCGGGCGAGAAGCGCGGGCGCGGCATCGCCGTGCACGAGTCGTTCGGCTCCTTCGTCGCCCAGGTCGTCGAGGTGACGGTCAAGGCCGACGGCAGCTATCGTCTCGATCGCGTGGTCTGCGCGGTGGACTGCGGCATCGCCATCAACCCGGACGTGATCCGCGCGCAGATGGAAGGCGGCATCGGCTTCGGCCTGGCGGCGGCGTTGCATGGTGCCATCACCCTGCAGGAGGGGCGCGTGGCGCAGTCGAACTTCCATGACTTCCAGGTGCTGCGGATGAACGAAATGCCCAAGGTCGAGGTGCATATCCTGCCATCGGCCGAGAGTCCCACCGGCGTTGGCGAACCGGGCGTGCCGCCGCTGGCACCGGCGCTGGCCAATGCGCTGTTCGCCGCCACCGGCGTGCGTCTGCGCAAGCTGCCGTTGCCGGCGCAGATCACGGCCTGACGGCGATCGCCATAAACACCAACGCCCGGGTAACTGCCCGGGCGTTGGTGTTTATGGCGGATTTCCGGAACGCATTCGGGCTAGGTTTAGGACGCGCTCAGCCTGGTCTCCGTCCCGATCTCGCTGCAATCCTGCGGCGTCGGCGCGTGGATCGCCGCCTGCCGATGCCTGAGCATGCCGCCGTCGCGCCGGTTCAGTGCCGCGGTCATCTCGGCGAGGACGGCCGTGGCCACGCTCTCCGGGGTGTCGCCGCCGATATCCAGGCCGATGGGGTAGTGCAGGCGGTCCAATGCCGAGAGCTCGCTGCCCTGCACGGCAATCTCGTCGAGCAGGCGCTCCGTGCGTTCGCGCGGGCCCAGTTGGCCGACATAGGCGGGCTGGCCGCGCAGCACGCCACCCAGCCAGTGGCGGTCCTGGCTGTAGCTGTGGCTCATCACCGCCACCAGTGCGCCGTCGGTCAGATGGTGCAGGGCGTAGGGCGCGGTGGGCTCGACCTGCAGCACCGCATCGGCCTCGGCAAAGCGCTCGGCGCGGGCGAAGTGGGCGCGACCATCCACCACCGTCACGTGCCAGTCCAGCAGCTTGGCCATATGCACCAGTGGTTGGGCGTCGTGGCCGGCGCCGAAGATCACCAGACGGCGCTGCGGCGCCAGGTATTCGCAGAACACCTCCACCTCGCCGCGCGCATCGCGGTAACGGCGCAGCGAGGAACGGCCCAGTGCCAGGGTCTCGGCCAGATCGGTGCGTACCCGGGCATCCAGCGCCGGATCGAGCAGGCGACCGTTCGCACCGGTTTGCGGATGCAGCAGCAGGCGCTCGCCGACCCGCACGCGGGCATTGCGGTAGCTGGCGATCACAGTGGCGAGCGCCCCGGCCTGAGCGCTTTCGCGCACCCGGCGCAGCAGCTCGGACACCACCAGCGGCCTTTCCGCGCTATGCCGCTCCAGCAGCACATGCACGGTGCCGTTGCAGCCGAGGCCGAAAGTCAGCGCGGCGTCCTGATCGTCGTCATCGTCCTGGGTGGCGGTGCTGTAGCGGCGGATCACCGACTCGCCGGCATCGGTCAGCCACCAGGCCTTCTTCGCCACCTCGGACTCCAGGCAGCCGCCACTGATGGTGCCGACCGTGCCGCCGTAGAGCGGAATCAGCATGCGCGCGCCGGGGCGGCGATAGGCCGAACCCTCGACCTTGACCACCGTGGCCAGCACGGCCTGGCCGCCGTCGCGCTCGACGGCGGCGATGGCGCCCAGCAGGGCGCTGATTCCCGACAGCATAGGCTCTCTCCCTGGCAGGTTTGGTGGGGCGCTGCGCCGCGCCGCCCAGGCTGCCAATGTCGCCCAGGCCAGTCAGGAGGGGCTAGGCCGATCCTGCTGGATCATTGCCTGATCCTGCTGCGCCGAGCTGGAAGCGTTCGGCCAGCTGGCCGATGGCGGCCCGCTCACTGCGGATGAAGTCGCGGAAGGCCTGCGCCACCGGCGACAGGCGTTTGCCGCGACCATGTACCACGCACCAACTGCGCCGCAGTGGCAGCTCTTCCACCGGCAGCTCGCGCAGCAGGCCGTGGCTGAGCTCCAGGCGCACGGCGTGACGAGACAGCAGGGCCAGGCCGAGCCCGGCCGCTACGGCCTCGACCTGGGATTCGCAGGAGCCGACCTCCAGGGTCTGGGCGAAATGCGCGCGCTTCTGATGGCAATACTCCTCACAGGCGCGGCGAGTGCCCGAGCCGGGCTCGCGCACCAGCAGCGGGAAGCTGGTGAGATCGCTCAGGCGCAGTTTCTCCAGCGAGCACAGCGGGTGCTGCGGCGGCGCCACCGCGATGATCGGGTTGTTGAGGAAGGGGAAGAAATCCAGGCCCATGTCGCTGGGCACCTGGGACATGATCAGCAGGTCGTCGCGACTCGCCGACAGACGGCGCACCGCCTGGGCGTGATTGACCACCACCAGCTGCAGGCTGACTTCCGGATGCTGCTCGCGGAAGGCGGCGAACAGGTGCGGCACCAGGTACTTGGCGCTGGACTCCACGGCCAGACTGAGCTGGCCCTGCAGCGAGCCCTGCAGGTCGGAGAGTTGCATGTCCAGGGCTTCCAGGCGGCCAAAGACATCTTCGCTGGCCTTCAGCAGCGCCTCGGCGGCAGGGGTCAGGTAGAGCTTCTTGGCCACGTAATCGAACAGCGGCTGGTCGATCAGCTCTTCCAGTTGGCGGATCTGCAGGCTGACCGCCGGCTGGGTCAGCGCCATTTCTTCGGCGGCGCGGCTGTACGAACGGCTTTCACACACGGCGCGGAAAATCTGCAGCTGACGAAAAGTCATTCGCATCAATGACTTGCGCATTATCTAAAGTCCGCATGAGGGGTTGAAGAAAAGAACTATAAGTCTTTACTTATGCTTAACCCAATAAATATTGATTTTGGTTATTCAGATGGCGGGCGTAGGGTAAATGCACGACCGCCGAGGCCTTTGCGGTCACCCGTAGACCGCTTTGCTGCGGTCGTTTGTTCACATGAGCGAGGAACCCGGCTCGTGATCAAGAAGATCCTCATCGCCAACCGCGGCGAGATTGCCGTGCGTATCGTGCGCGCCTGTGCCGAGATGGGCATCCGTTCGGTGGCTGTGTATTCCGAAGCGGATCGCCAGGCTCTGCACGTCAAGCGCGCCGACGAGGCGCACAGCATCGGCGACGACCCACTGGCCGGTTATCTGAACCCGCGCAAGCTGGTCAACCTGGCGGTGGAAACCGGCTGCGACGCCCTGCACCCCGGTTATGGCTTTCTCTCGGAAAACGCCGAGCTGGCGGAAATCTGCGCCGAGCGCGGTATCAAGTTCATCGGTCCCAGCGCCGAAGTCATTCGCCGCATGGGCGACAAGACCGAAGCGCGGCGCAGCATGATCGCCGCCGGCGTGCCCTGCACGCCCGGCACCGAGGGCAACGTCGCCGACATCGATGAGGCCCTGCGCGAAGGTGAACGCATCGGCTACCCGGTGATGCTCAAGGCCACTTCCGGCGGCGGCGGTCGCGGTATCCGTCGCTGCAACAGCCGCGAGGAGCTGGAACAGAATTTCCCGCGAGTGATCTCCGAGGCGACCAAGGCGTTCGGCAGCGCTGAGGTGTTCCTCGAGAAATGCATCGTCAATCCCAAGCACATCGAGGCGCAGATCCTGGCCGACAGCTTCGGCAACACCGTGCACCTGTATGAGCGCGACTGCTCGATCCAGCGGCGCAACCAGAAGCTGATCGAGATCGCCCCCAGCCCGCAGCTGACGCCCGAGCAACGCGCCTACATCGGCGACCTCGCCGTGCGCGCGGCCAAGGCTGTGGGCTACGAAAATGCCGGTACCGTGGAGTTCCTGCTCGCCGATGGCGAGGTGTACTTCATGGAGATGAACACCCGGGTGCAGGTGGAGCACACCATCACCGAGGAAATCACCGGCATCGACATCGTCCGCGAGCAGATCCGCATCGCTTCGGGTCTGGAACTGTCGGTCAAGCAGGAAGACATCATCCACCGTGGTTATGCCCTGCAGTTCCGCATCAACGCCGAGGACCCGAAGAACAACTTCCTGCCCTCGTTCGGCAAGATCACCCGCTACTACGCTCCCGGCGGCCCGGGTGTGCGCACCGACACGGCGATCTATACCGGTTACACCATCCCGCCCTACTACGACTCCATGTGCCTGAAGCTGATCGTCTGGGCGCTGACCTGGGAAGAGGCCATGGACCGCGGCCTGCGCGCGCTGGACGACATGCGCGTGCAGGGGGTGAAGACCACCGCGGCCTACTATCAGGAAATCCTGCGCAACCCCGAGTTCCGCAGCGGCCAGTTCAACACCAGCTTCGTCGAGGCCCACCCGGAACTGACCCAGTACTCGATCAAGCGCAACCCGTCGCACCTGGCCATCGCCATCGCCACCGCCATCGCCGCCCACGCCGGCCTGTAGGGGAAGGATTCAGATCATGAGCAAGACCAAGAAAATCACCGTCACCGACACCATCCTGCGCGATGCCCACCAGTCGATCATTGCCACGCGCATGCGCACCGAGGACATGCTGCCGATCTGCGGCAAGCTCGACCAGGTCGGCTACTGGTCGCTGGAAGTCTGGGGCGGCGCCACTTTCGACGCCTGCGTGCGCTTCCTCAAGGAAGACCCCTGGGAGCGCCTGCGCAAGCTCAAGGCCGCGCTGCCCAACACCCGCCTGCAGATGCTCCTGCGCGGGCAGAACCTGCTCGGCTACCGCCACTACAGCGACGACGTGGTGCGCGCCTTCGTGGCCAAGGCTGCGGTCAATGGCATCGACGTGTTCCGCATCTTCGACGCGATGAACGACGTGCGTAACCTGCGCGTCTCCATCGAGGCGGTGAAGGCCGCCGGCAAGCACGCCCAGGGCACCCTCAGCTACACCACCAGCCCGGTGCACACCGTGGCTGCCTACGTCGAACAGGCCAAGGCCATGCAGGCCATGGGCATCGACTCTATCGCCATCAAGGACATGGCCGGGCTGCTGACGCCTTACGCCACCTTCGAACTGGTCAAGGCACTCAAGGCCGAGGTCGATCTGCCGGTGTTTATCCACAGCCACGATACTGCCGGCCTGGGCGCGATGTGCCAGCTGAAGGCCATCGAGGCCGGCGCCGACCATATCGACACCGCCATCTCCAGCTTCGCCTGGGGCACCAGCCACCCCGGCACCGAGTCGATGGTCGCTGCCTTGCGTGGCAGTGAGTTCGATACGGGGCTGGATCTGGAGCTGATCCAGGAGATCGGCATGTACTTCCATGCCGTGCGCAAGAAGTACCACCAGTTCGAGAGCGAATTCACCGCCGTGGATACCCGTGTGCAGGTCAACCAGGTGCCGGGCGGCATGATGTCCAACCTGGCCAACCAGCTGAAGGAACAGGGCGCGCTGAACCGCATCAACGAAGTGTTCGCCGAGATTCCGAAAGTGCGCGAAGACCTCGGCTTCCCGCCCCTGGTCACCCCGACCTCACAGATCGTCGGCACCCAGGCGGTGTTCAACGTGCTCGCCGGTGCGCGCTACAAGACCATCACCAACGAGGTGAAACTGTACCTGCAGGGCCGCTACGGCAAGGCGCCGGGCAAGGTCAACGAGGCGCTGCGCAAGCAGGCCATCGGTAGCGAGGAAGTCATTGATGTGCGCCCGGCCGACCTGCTCAAGCCGGAGATGGCCAAGCTGCGCGAGGAGATCGGCGCCCTGGCCAAGAGCGAAGAAGACGTGCTGACCTTCGCCATGTTCCCGGACATCGGTCGCAAGTTCCTCGAAGAGCGTGCGGCCGGCACCCTGACCCCGGAAGTACTGCTGCCGATTCCCGAAGCTGGCGGCGTGGCCGCAGCCGGTGGCGAAGGCGTGCCGACCGAGTTCGTGGTCGACGTGCATGGCGAGAGCTACCGCGTGGACATCACCGGCGTGGGCGTGAAGGGCGACGGCAAGCGCCACTTCTACCTGTCCATCGACGGCATGCCGGAAGAGGTGGTGTTCGAGCCGCTCAACGACTTCGTCGCCGGTAGCGGCGGCAAGCGCAAGCAGGCCAGTGCGCCGGGCGACGTCAGCACCACCATGCCGGGCAATATCGTCGACGTGCTGGTCAAGGAAGGCGATCAGGTCAAAGCCGGCCAGGCCGTGCTGATCACCGAGGCGATGAAGATGGAAACCGAAGTGCAGGCGCCCATCGCCGGTACCGTGAAGGTCATTCACGTGGCCAAGGGCGACCGGGTCAACCCGGGCGACGTGCTGGTGGAAATCGTCGCCTGAGCCGCTAAAGAGTAAGTCCCGCTGGGGGAGCTTCGGCTCCCCCTTTTTTATGGCCGGGTCCTTGTAGGCGTCGCCCAGGCGCTCCTTCGGCTAGCCCATGCCGGGTGCTGTTCTGCGGGCAACAAAAAGGGAAGCACTCGGCTTCCCTTTTGGCTACTGCTTACAGCCAGGCTTAGCGCCAGAACGGCTTGCGGACTTCTTCGGCGCGCTCGTTCAGGCTGATGCCGGCGTCGGCCAGCAGGCGTGCGTCCAGGCGGGCCAGCTCGCGGCGGCTGCTCGAGCGGCGCTGCCACAGCAGCAGGGTGGCCAGGGCGCGCAGCGGCAGCAGGCCGGTGGCATTGGAGGTGTGTTGCTGGAACATCGAGTCGGAACTGAGGGTACGTTCCATGGTGGTGCTTCCTTCCGCTTGTGGCGGGGTTAGAGGGTGTTCTACTGGAAGGCTATTTTCCTGACTGTGTGGTCGGTTTTATAGGCACAGCTGGGTTAAATTGTCGGGCTATTTGTTAGCCAGCTTTGCAACTGTTCTGCTTGGTGGAACACAACTGTACTGGTCCTCCGTGGAAAATCCTGAGCTGTGATAATTGCCAGGTTTTTTCACTGCACAGGGCCGCCACTACAGCGAATGCCTGGCGATACAGTTCCCTAAACTGTTTTAGTCAAAGCCCATCTGTTATTGCCTCGCTTGCCGGTTTTGGCGCTGCGCCATGGCGGCGTAAAGTAGGCCGATCTCGGTGGCCGTCCAGCAAGGAAATCCCATGACCGATCAGAGCCAACAATTCGCCAGCGACAACTATTCCGGCATCTGCCCCGAAGCCTGGGCCGCCATGGCCGAGGCCAACCAGGGCCACCAGCGTGCCTATGGTGACGATCAGTGGACGGCGCGTGCCGCCGACCATTTCCGCCAGCTGTTCGAGACCGACTGCGAGGTGTTCTTCGCCTTCAACGGCACGGCGGCCAACTCCCTGGCGCTGGCCTCGCTGTGCCAGAGCTACCACAGCGTGATCTGCTCGGAGACCGCCCACGTCGAGACCGACGAATGTGGCGCACCGGAGTTCTTCTCCAACGGCTCCAAGCTGCTCACCGCGCGCACCGAACTGGGCAAGCTGACGCCGGAGTCGATTCGCGAGGTGGCGCTCAAGCGCCAGGACATCCATTACCCCAAGCCGCGGGTGGTGACCCTGACCCAGGCCACCGAGGTCGGTACGGTTTACAGTCCGGAGGAAGTGCGGGCGATCAGCCAGGCCTGCAAGGAGTTGCAGCTCAACCTGCACATGGACGGCGCGCGCTTTTCCAACGCCTGTGCGTCACTCGGTTGCAGCCCGGCCGAGCTGACCTGGAAGGCTGGCGTCGACGTGCTGTGCTTCGGTGGCACCAAGAACGGCATGGCCGTGGGCGAGGCCATCCTGTTCTTCAACAAGGCCCTGGCCGAGGACTTCGACTACCGCTGCAAGCAGGCCGGGCAACTGGCCTCGAAGATGCGCTACCTGTCGGCGCCCTGGGTCGGCATCCTGCAGGACGGTGCCTGGCTGCGCTATGCCGATCACGCCAACCGCTGCGCGCGCCTGCTGGCCGAGCTGGTGGCGGACGTGCCGGGCGTCAGCCTGATGTTCCCGGTGCAGGCCAACGGCGTGTTCCTGCAGCTTTCCGAGCCGGCCCTGGAACGCTTGCGTGACTGGGGCTGGCGCTTCTACACCTTCATCGGCGCCGGAGGGGCGCGCTTCATGTGCAGTTGGGATACCGACGAGAACCGGGTGCGCGAACTGGCTGCGGATATCCGCCTTGCCATGGGCGCGGCCTAGCCAGTCGCCTGCCTGCTTCTGAAGTTACCCCCAGCCCGAGTGGATCACTCTGTGGATAAGCTGTAGGGCGAGTTCTCGGTACCAGTACGGGCGTGGGCTGGCGGCTGTTGGGCGATTTCTAGACAGCGCCGAGAGACTGCTGCGCAAGTTAGTCACAGAAGTTGTGCAGTGTTATCTGGGTAGCCTGTGGATAGATGGCCGAGAGCCAGAGATGGCGCAGGCTGGAAGGTTTCGTACGCTTTTTGTGCAGCGGCCCGGTCGTTCACCTCTTCTGATATGAGGCAGAACCAGCAGTCGGCGGGGGAGGCTGGCTACACCGAACCATGCGACGAAAGGCACCGTAAGCGGCGGATGGGCTGACTAAGGTTCTTAGTCCAACCCACCCCTTTCCGCTTCGCCGGAGCTGCCTCATGGATATCGACAGCCTCTTCTCCCAGCTGCACAGCCTACCCAGTATTCCCAAGGTCGCTCAGGATCTTATCCAGCAGTTCGACAACCCCAACACCAGCCTGGATGCCGTGGCGAACAATATCGCCTTGGACCCGGTGATTGCCGCCAAGGTATTGCGGCTGGCCAACTCGGCGCGTTTTCGTGGTGCCCGCGAGGCCAGTAGCGTCGAGGATGCCGCCTCGCGCCTGGGCTTCAACACCCTGCGCACCCTGGTGCTGGCCTCGGCGGTCACCGGTGCCTTCAAGACCGACTCCGGCTTCGATCTCAAGGCGTTCTGGCTGCACAGCTTCCAGGTGGCGAGCATCTGCCGGCTGCTGGCCAAGACCCGTGGCGTGGCGGTGGAGACGGCTTTCACCTGCGGCATGATGCACAACATCGGCGAGCTATTGATCCAGACCGGAGCACCGGAGCTGGCGGCGCGCCTCAACCGTAGCGGCAAGACCGACGCGGCCGGGCGGGTGGCGTTGGAGACCCTGCAGCTGGGCTTTGGCTTCCCCGAGGTCGGCGCCGAGCTGGCACGGCGTTGGCAGCTGCCGGAGGTAATCCAGCAGGCCATTGCCCTGCAGGCGCGCCCGCATCAGGCACCGGTGGACATGCCCCTGCCACGCCTGGTGGCGCAGGCGGTGCTGATTGCCGAAGCCTTGCGCCTGCACAATGGCGACCTGGCCAAGACCCGCGAGGAGCTGGACAGCCCGCTGTGCGAGGGCATCGACCTGGATGCCCTGTTCGACAAGCTGCCCGAGGTGCTGGAGGCCGACAAGAGCTTCGCGCAGCTACTGGACTGACTGCCGGCTGCCCTGCCCTATCGCGCTCTGCTCAACGCTGCAGGTGGCTGGCTGGTAGGACCAGCCAGCCATTCTCGACGGCCTCGAATAACAGGGCGCACACATTCGACACCTGCAGTTTCTGCTGCAGGTTGCTGCGGTGCTTGCGCACGGTCAGGTCGCTGATGCCGAGTGCGCGAGCGGCCTGTTTGTCGCTGAGGCCCTGGGCGAACAGAACCAGGATTTGCGTTTCTCGAGCGCTCAGGGGTGTAGCGAGTGCCGCGGGCGGTTTTTTTTGGCACCGGGCATGGCGTGCTCAAGGTAATGAACCGTCAGCTGTGCCGACTTGTGCAGGTCCAGCTTCCTTTGCACATTCTCCCGGTGCTTCCGGGCAGTACTCAGAGAAATCGTCAGTAGTTCTGCAATCTCGCGGTCCGTGAAGCCTCTGGCGACCAGCGAGAGCGCCTCCTTCTCCCGTGCCGTAAGCACTTCCCTGTCCTGTTCAGCGCCCGACGCAGACCCGCCCGGCCATGGCACAGCATTGCGCTGCGACAGCTTCCTGCTTGCGCACCCTTATCTCTGGCAATACCGAAATTGCCCAATATCAGGCCATCAGGTTAGTCGCCAGCATGCAGCTGTCGATTAACTCTCAGGGGCCGGTGTTCGAGGCGAGAAGTGGGTTGCAGTAATCGGCGCAGGTGTCACGGCGGATGCCGTGACGCGTTTGGATGAACAACTGCAAGGATTACTGCCATGAATTGGAATCGCACATTTACCGATCTGATCCGCGCGGGCCGTCCGGCCTATTGGGGCAACTGGACGCTCGACCCGAAATTCAAGGTCGGGGCCGTGGGTATCGTTTCGCCGGACGACGGCGACTTCACCCTGGTGAAGGAGGCTACACCGGGTATCTCCGTCAGCAACCGGGGCATACCCAACCAGTGGAAGCTGGCATCCAGCAACGTCAGGCGCAGCCAGGCCAACGTCGAGCTGGATGGCTCGGCCACCGACCCCGAGACCGGCACCAAGATCACCGCGGGCACCCAGCTGACCTGGGATTTCGCCAGCGTCGGTTCGATTGCCTCGGAGTTCGGCATCGCCAACGAGGAATTCATCAGCGACCTGACCGTGCTGAGCAAACCGGAAACCCTGCAGTGGCTGGCGCAGCAGGCTGGCTCGGTGAGCATGGGCAGCGGCGGCAATATCGCTCAGGGCTTTGGCGTGATCACCAGCGTGATCTACGCCAACAGCGGCCTCAACCTCGGCTCGCAGGACAACAACTCCTCGTTCTCTCTCAGCGGCTCGGCAAGCGCCGTTCAGGAGATGGTGGCCGGGGCCAACGCCAAGGGCTCCTTCGTTTCCACCAAGGAAACCAAGCAGCTCGACCAGCACCTGTGGCCCAACACGCCGAACAAGGAGCCCAGCGGCTCGGTGCCGATCGCCTATACCTTCGCGTCGTTCGACGGCAATCTGCTGATCCCCAACTGGATCACTCGCCTGGGCGCCCTGCAGATTCTGTTCAACAACAAGCCGGGCTGTACCTACATCACCAGCATTCAGCTGAGCTACGACACCCCGCAGGGCAAGAAAAACGAGTCTTTCTCGTTGAGCGGTGGCCTGTCGAAGACGGTCTCCAACATCCCGCTGAGCGCCACCAATATCGTGGTGAATATCACCTTCAAGGGCATGATCAACAGCGACCACTACACCTTCAAGTGGCCCAGCCCTCTGGGCCAATGGCTGACCGGGCATCGCGAGATCGAGATGACCGGCGTCTGGCCGGGACAGACCCACGCCCGCGATATCGCGCACTGAAACCAGGACCGAGCCTCGGCCGTTGCTGGCCGAGTGCTCAAGACATCTGTCTTGCTTCGTAAAGGAACTCGATGATGAAAAACTCTCTGAAGAAACCCCAAGCGCTGGCCTTCGGCCTGCTGCTTTCTGCTCTTGCTGCAGGCGCTGCGCAGGCCGCGGAAGTGGGCAAAGGCGTGATGATTGTCCGTGGTGGCGCGGCCAATACCGACAACAACTACCAGAAGGAAGATCGCGACAGTAACGACCGCCTCTACCGAGTCTCTGCGCTGTGTGCCAGCAGTGGCAACCAGACGCCTGCGGCCCTGGTCGCGACGGACACGGGGTGGGCGTTTGGCGCTGCCTACATGAGCGGCAACAGCACCACGGTGATCAACTACGGCGGCCATGTCGTAAAAGACCCGCTGCCGGGCAATCCCAATCACTGTCTGATCAATGGCCTGAAGTTGGCGCAGATCAAGGGCATGTGGCACTGATCCCCAGGTGAGAAAAAGACCGGCCCTTAGCCGGTCTTTTTATTCCACACGGGCGGTTCAGTTGCCGGTCTTGATCTTGCTCCAGACTCGCGTTCGCACGCGCTCGACTTTCTGCGGCAAGGGCTTGAGCACGTAAAGGTTCTTCTGCACGTCCTCTGGCGGTGCCAGGTCGGCATCGTCGCGGATGGCCGCGCTGACCAGCGGCATGGCGTCCTTGTTCGGGTTGGGATAGCCGAGGAAGTCGCTGATCGGCGCCACCACCTTGGGATCGAGCAGGTTGTCGAGGAAGGCGAGGGCCTCGTCGACGTTCTTGGCATCGGCCGGGATGGCGAAGGAGTCGTACCACAGCGGCGCGCCTTCCTTCGGCAGCTTCCATTTCACCACCACGCCGTTACCGGCTTCCTTGGCGCGGTTGGCGAACTGGAAGAAGCTGCCGGAATAGCCGATGGCCACGCAGATGTCGCCGTTGGCGATATCGGTCATGTACTTGGCCGAGTGGAAGTAGGCCACGTAGGGGCGCACTTTCAGCAGCAACTCGGTGGCCTTGTCGTAGTCGGCAGGGTTGGTGCTGTTGGGGTCCAGGCCCAGGTAGTCGAGGGCGATCGGCAGGATCTCGGCGGGCGAGTCGAGCATGGCCACGCCGCAGCTCTTCAGCTTCTCTATGTTTTCCGGCTTGAACACCAGGTCCCAGCTGTTCACCGGCGCGTCGTCGCCGAGGGCGGCCTTGACCTTGTCCGGGTTGTAGCCGATCAGCACGGTGCCGTACATGTAGGGTACGGCGTACTGGTTGCCGGGGTCGTTGGCGCTCATCAGCTGCAGCAGGTTGGGGTTCAGGTGCTGCCAGTTGGGCAGCTTGGTCTTGTCCAGCTTCTGGTACACGCCGGCCTTGATCTGGTTTTCCAGGAAGGTGTTGGTCGGCACCACCAGGTCGTAGCCGGAGTTGCCGGCCAGCAGCTTGGCTTCCAGCGCCTCGTTGGATTCGTAGGTGTCCCAGGTCAGCTTGATGCCGGTGTTCTTGGCGAACGTCTTGGGCACCTCGGGCAGCATGTAGTCGGCCCAGTTGTAGACGTGCAGCTCGGCGGCACTGGCCTGCAGCGCGCCGGCACAGAGCGTGGCGCCGAACAGTAGCGGGATGGCTTTTCTCATGGTGCATCTCTCCCCTGGTTGGATGGGCTCAGGCGCCCTGGAAACCTTCGAGTACGTTGACGGCGTTGATGCCGATCTCTTCCACCGCGTAGCCACCCTCCATGATGAACAGGGTTGGCTTGCCCAGTGCGGCGATGCGTTGGCCCATGCGCAGGTAGTCCGGGCTGTCCAGCTTGAACTGGGAGATCGGGTCTTCCTTGAAGGTGTCGACGCCCAGCGATACCAGCACCACGTCCGGCGCGTAGGCGGCGATGCGCTGGCAGGCGCTTTCCAGGGCGGCGCTCCAGGCCGCCCAGTCGCTGCCGGCGGCCAGCGGCAGGTTGTAGTTGAAGCCACGCCCGGCGCCTTCGCCGACTTCGTCGGCATAGCCGAGGAAGAAGGGGAACTCGAAGCTGGGGTCGCCGTGGATCGAGGTCACCAGCACGTCGTTGCGGTTGTAGAAGATCGACTGGGTGCCGTTGCCGTGGTGGTAGTCGACATCGAGGATGGCCACGCGTAGGGCACCCTGGTCCAGGCAGGCCTGGGCGGCGATGGCGGCGTTGTTCAGGTAGCAGTAGCCGCCCATCAGGTCGGCGGCGGCATGGTGGCCTGGCGGACGGCACAGGGCGAAGGCGCTGTTGGCGCCCTGGGCAATGGCCTGCTGACCGGTCAGGGCAACCTGGGCCGAGCTGTATACGGCCTGCCAGGTACCGGGGGTGATCGGCGCGCCGCCGTCAAAGCTGTAGTAGCCGACCTGGCCGTACAGGCTGTCCGGGCGCACCGCGCGCAGGGTACGCGCCGGCCAGGTGAAGGGCAGCAGGTCGCCATCCGGGTTGCCCTCGGCGGCCCAACGCGCCCAGGCACCTTCGAGGAATTCCAGGTAGTCGCCGGCATGCACGCGGGCGATCGGCTGCATGCCGAAGTCGCCGGGCTCGCGCACTTCGCCCAGGGCACGGTCACGCACGCGCTTGAGTACATGGTCGGCACGCGAGGGCATCTCGAAGCAGGGCTTGAGTTCGCCGTCGATCAGCTCGCAACGGCCGTGGTGCAGGCGGTGGTCGTCGCTATAAATCGTGAGCATCTTGTTGTTCTCCTGTCAGACATCCGGCCTTCATTCTTGACGGCGATTGGCGTGACGGAGAACGTGCGGAGTGGCCACAAGGGGATAGATGTGGCCAATTTTAAGTGAGCGCGATGCGCAGTCCGGGCAGATGCCTGAGCGCAGGACAGCCAGGATTCGCGGCTAAAGCCGCTCCCACTGGGGTTTACAGCGGACGTCCTGAGTCAGGCGCGAAAGCGACTCGGCGGCTGTCCGCTCCAGCGCTGGAAGGCATGGCGGAAGCTGGCGGTTTCGCTGTAGCCCATGGCTTCGGCGATGCGGTAGATCGGCAGTTCACCCTGCTCCAGCAGCTGGCGGGCACGGGCGAAGCGCAGTTCGTCGAGCAGGCTCTGGTAGTTGCTGCCGGCATCGTGCAGGTGGCGGCGCAGGCTGCGCGAGGAGCAGTGCAGCTGGCTGGCCAGGCCATCCAGGCCGGGCGGCGCTTCGAGCTGGGCGGCGAGCAGCTGGCGGCAGCGCATCACCAGCGACTGGCGGCTGACGAATTCCTGGTTGATCTGCCGGCAGCGCGCAAGCATGTCGCAATGGGTCACCGGGTCGGCCAGCGGCAGGCGCTGCTCCAGCCAGGCGGCAGAGAAGGCGAAGGCGTTGCGCGGGGCCTCGAACTGACGTGGGCAGGGGAAGCTGTGCTGGTACTGCGCCTCGTACGCTGGCGCGGCATGGCGGAACTGTGCACCGATCAGGGGCAGCGGTTGCCCCAGCAGGTCGTCGCAGATCAGCTTCAGCGAGGCCAGGCAGAACTCGGTGTTGAAGGTTTCCAGCGCCGGCTGGTCGCGGTAGCCGGCAGCCTGCATGTAAACCAGGTCGCCTTCGCGCGGCAGGCTCAGCTCGAAGTAGGTTCCGAGCAGAGCGGGAAACTCCAGGGCCAGCTGCAGGGCGTCACCCAGGGTAGCGCTGGACAGCAGGGTGTAACCCAGCGCGCCATAGGCCGACACATGCATGCGCCGGCCCAGCTCCAGGCCGAGGCTCTGGCAATGCTCGCGGGCATTGGCACAGACGCGCATTTCCTGCGCGGTGCTGATGCGAAAGTCCGGGTGCTGCAGGTCGCCCAGGCGAATGCCGCTGCCGGCCAGCAAGGCTTCGGCGCTGATCTGCGGCTGCTCGCCGAGCAACTGGAGGATCAGGGATACGGTGTGCAGGGTGGTGACTTGCGAGTGCAGCATGGCGATACGACGGGCCGATGAGGCTGTTGATGCAGCAAGAACTATGCCCCCGAATTTCAAGGTGATGGCAAGCGCCCGACCGGCGTCTAGTGCTGAACGCCGGAGCCGGTCCGGCGTGGTTTGGAGTTCGTGCATGCAAGCACTGTTGAACGAGATCGTCGAGCAGGTTCGCCCGCTGCTCGGCCAGGGCAAGGTCGCCGACTACATTCCCGCACTGGCCGAAGTGCCGGGTGCGCAACTGGGCATCGCCGTGTTCGGCGTGGATGGCAGCCTGCACACCGCTGGCGATGCCGACAGGGCTTTCTCGATCCAGAGTATTTCCAAGGTATTCAGCCTGGTCCAGGCGATTCAGCATTCCGGTGAGGAGATCTGGCAGCGCCTCGGCCACGAGCCGTCCGGGCAGCCGTTCAATTCGCTGGTGCAGCTGGAGTTCGAGCGCGGCCGGCCGCGCAACCCCTTCATCAATGCCGGCGCGCTGGTGATCTGCGACATCAACGAGTCGCGCTTCGCCGCGCCGGCGCTGTCGCTGCGCGACTTCGCCCGGCGCCTGTCCGGCAACGCCCAGGTGGTGGCGGACATGAAGGTGGCCGAGTCGGAATACCAGCACCGCGCGCGCAATGCGGCGGCGGCCTACCTGATGCAGTCGTTCGGCAACTTTCACAACGAAGTAGAGGTGGTGCTGCGCAGCTATTTCCACCATTGCGCGCTGGCCATGAGCTGCGTCGACCTGGCCCGCGCCTTCGCCTTCCTCGCCAGCCAGGGGCGCTGCCCGCACAGCGGCGAGCAGGTGCTGAGCCCACGGCAGACCCAGCAGGTCAACGCCATCATGGCCACCAGCGGGCTGTACGACGAGGCCGGCAACTTCGCCTACCGCGTCGGCCTGCCGGGCAAGAGCGGTGTCGGTGGCGGCATAGTCGCCGTGGTGCCGGGGCGCTTCAGCGTCTGCGTGTGGTCACCGGAGCTGAACGCCGCCGGCAACTCGCTGGCCGGCATGGCGGCGCTGGAGCTGCTCAGCGAGCGCATCGGCTGGTCGGTGTTTGCACCCTTGCAGGGCTGATTGGACACAGCGTGGGAGCGGCTGGGCGGCACTCCGCTTTAGCCGCGATGCTGTCAGCCCTGATCGTGGCTGAAGCCACTCCCACAAAGGCCCCTGACTGCTCCTGCTGCGGATGAACTACTCGGCCAGCTCGCCACACAGGTCGAGGGCGAACAGCTGCTCGACCTCGGCCTGTGGCAGGCCGGCGCCGAGCAGGCCGAACAGCTTGCCCAGGGCCGCTTCGCGGGTCATACCACCACCGCTGACCAGGCCGACGCCGGCCAGCGCGCTGCCAGCGGCGTACACACCGAATTCCACATGCCCCTGCGAGCACTGGCTGATGGCGGCCAGCACCACGCCACGCGCGTGCGCCTCGCGCAGCACGTCGAGCAGTTCGGCGTCATCGGCCGGGCCGGTGCCGCTGCCATAGCACTCCAGCAGCAGGCCCTGGGGCGCGCTGGCCAGGGTGGCGCGCAACTGGGCTGCGTCTACGCCGGGGAACAGTGGCTGCACGGCCAGGCGCACCGTGCTGCGTGGCTGGCGATAGTGCAGGGCCGCTGGCAGCTCGTCGAGGTGCCGGCCCTGGCGTGGTCGGGTGGTGTTGGCAAAGGCGTCGAACGCCTCGCTCTTCAGCTTGCTGGCGCGGGCGCCGTGCAGCAGCTGGCCGGCGAAGTACAGGTGCACGCCCGGCAGGCAGCCTTCGGCCAGGGCGGCCATGGCGCCGAACAGGTTGGGCCAGGCATCGCTGCCGGGGCTGCCGGCCGGCAGCATGGAGCCGGTCAGCACTACGGGCACCCGGATGCCCAGCAGCAGGAAGCTCAGCGCCGCGGCACTGTAGGCCAGGGTATCGGTGCCATGCAGCAGCAGCACGGCATCGCAGCCCTGTTCGTCGACGGCCTGGACGATGGCGTCGCGCATCGCCAGCCAGTGGCTCTGGCGCATGTTGGCGCTGTCGATCGGTGGTGACAGCTCCTGGAAGCGCCAGGCCGGTGCCGGACGCTCGGGGTGCAAGGCTTGTTCGGCGCGCAGGCGCGCTTCGAAACCGGAGGCCGGTGCCAGGCCGGCCTCGGTCATCTGCATGCCAATGGTGCCGCCGGTGTAGAGCACCAGCAGGTTCTGCGAAGGAGTCATGGGCATTCCAACAACGGGCAGTAAAAGGGTGCCGGTGGAGGGTGGTTTCGCCGCAGTTTAGCGGTGAATCGCCGGCACTTGGGCAAAGAAAAGGGGGCTGTCGCCCCCTTCCCTGGTCTGGCAGCGACTTAGCGCTGGTGCAGGTGATGGGCGATTTCGGCAGGTTCGCTGGCGTTCAGCGGCGCCTGATTGGCCGTCCATACGCTGGGGTCGAGGTCCAGGTCGGCGAACTGCTTGGCGTCCAGCACCGGCGTTTCCACGCCGGCCTTCACCTGGTTGTCGTAGTCGCGCATCAGGCGCAGGCCGACCTTGAACAGCAGGGCCAGGGCTACCAGGTTGACCAGCGCCAGCAGGCCCATGGTCACGTCGGCGAAGGCGAACACGGTGGACAGGTCCTGCATCGAGCCCCACAGCACCAGGGCGATGACCAGGGCACGGTAGGCGATCAGCAGCGGCTTCTTGTTGCTGAAGAAGCCCAGCGCGTTCTCGCCCAGGTAGTAGTTGTACACCAGGGTGGTGAAGACGAAGAGCAGCAGCGCCAGGCTGACGAACACCCGGCCCCACTCGCCGACCACGGCGGCCATGGCGCTCTGGGTGAGGATCACGCCGCCGATCTCGGCGCCCGGCTGGTACACGCCGGAGAGCAGGATGATCAGCGCGGTGCTGGTGCAGATCAGCAGGGTGTCGATGAACACGCTGAGCGACTGCACAATGCCCTGAGCGGCCGGATGCTTGACCTCGGCCACGGCGGCGACGTTCGGCGCGCTACCCAGACCTGCTTCGTTGGAGAACAGGCCGCGCTTGACGCCCATCACGATGGCCGCGCCGATGCCGCCGGCGAAGGCCGGCTCCAGGCCGAAGGCACTCTTGACGATCAGCGCCAGGGTGGCCGGCACGGCATCGATGTTCATGCCGATGACCGCCAGGGCCATGATGATGTAGGAGGTGGCCATGACCGGTACCAGCACGTCGGCGGTGCTGGCGATGCGCTTGATGCCGCCGAAGATGATCAGACCGATCACCACCACCAGGGCGATGCCGCTGAAATGGGTGGGCACGCCGAAGGTGTCATGCAGCGAACTGGCTACGGTGTAGGCCTGCAGGGCGTTGAAACCGAAGCCGAAGGTCACCAGCAGCAGGATCGAGAAGATGATGGCCAGCCAGCGCAGACCGAGGCCGTGCTGGATGTAGAAGGCCGGGCCGCCACGGTAGCTGCCGTCTTCCTCGCGGCGCTTGAACAGCTGGGCCAGCGAGCACTCGAAGAAGCTGGTGGACATGCCCAGCAGGGCGACCAGCCACATCCAGAACACCGCACCCGGGCCACCGAGGGTGATGGCCACGGCCACACCGGCGATGTTGCCGGCGCCGACGCGCCCGGCGACGGAGAGCATCAGGGCCTGGAACGAGCTGAGCTGGCCCGGCTGACGTTTGAAGGCCTGGGCGAAGATGCTGAACATGCTGCCGAAGTAACGCAGCTGGACGAAGCGCGAGGCGATGGTGAAGTACAGGCCGAGGCCAACCAGGGCGACGATGAGGACCTTGCTCCAGAGCAGGTCATTGAGAAGATCGAGCATGGTGGGTTGTCTCTCTTGTTGTTCTGGCGAAGAAGCGCTCAAGGCGCAGAGCCCGGCAATGGTCGGGCGCGACCGGGCATCGGGCAATTTCGCGGGTCGCGGCGAGTTGATGCGAGTTGATGCTAGAATCGCGTCACCCGCATCACCCGGAATGACGCCATGGCCGAGTTCTTCGGCGACAACCTCAAGCTGCTGTGCAGCCACTACCGTTCGATTGCCGAAGTCTGCCGGCGACTGGCGATCAATCGTGCCCAGTTCAACCGCTACCTGGCCGGACAGAGTCGGCCCACGCCGTTCAACCTCAAGCGCATCTGTGATTTCTTCGGGGTCGAGGAGTACGAGCTGGGCTTACCGACCGAGCAGTTCGCCCGCCTGATCGGCGCCCGCGGCATGCAGCCGAGCCCTGGTCTGGACAGCGACCCACTGCTGCAACTGCTGCAGCCGTTGCGCGAGCAGGCCGGCGATCTGCGCCGCTACTGCGGCTACTACTTCGAATACTCCAACTGCATGTCGGTGCCGGGCAGCATCCTGTTGTCGCTGGTGCAGTTGCGTGAGGAACGTGGCGACTTCCTGTTCGAGCGCCAGGAGCGCCAGGAGCGTCAGGAACACGCCCGCGGCGGCGAGAGCGAGGACTGGGTGCGTTGCCGCTACCTGGGCGCCGCCTTCTACCTGCAGGATCGCCTGTTCCTGCTGGACTACGAGTCGCTGACCGGCAACGAGATGAGTCAGACCATCCTGATTCCCAGCTTCAAGAGCCGCATCACCCGCCTCAACGGCCTGAAGACCGGGGTGTCCAGCGGCGACCTGCGCACGCCGGCCTGTACTCGCGTGGTGTGGGAGTTCCTCGGCGCCGAGGTCAACCGGGTCAACGCCTACCGCCAGGTCGGTCTGTACAGCCCGGACGACCCGCGCATCGATGCTGATACCCGCCAGCGCCTGGGCGGCGCGCAGATCCGCCAGGGGTTGTTCGAGATCGAGTAAATCGCGTCGCACCGCTTAGGCTGGGCGGGCGCGCAGGCGAGCGCAGAGAAACCCCGCGCAGCCACAGCCACGGCGCTGGGTTTCGGCGCATGGCGCGTTTGCCCAGCCATCTATCTGTCGCGGCCAAGGCCCCTCCTACAGGCGCTATGGCGGCGCAGCGTGGGAGCGACTTCAGTCGCGATCAGGAGTGAATCTCGGCGGCATGGGTAATCGCTGTGCCCAGCCGCCCCAACCGAGCACTGGCCAAACGAAAGCCCCTGAATCGCAGGCAAAAAAAGACCCGCAAGCGCGGGTCTGAATGCATTCGCCTGGCCTGGTGAGCCACAGGCGCAATGTTCGGCCAGCCCCGGCAGGAGAGTCGGGGCCGGCGCGAAGGGGTCAAGCCAGCTCGTCGAAGCACTCGGCGACGATGGCCAGGCCTTTTTCCAGCTGGGCGTCGGGGATGGTCACCGGCATCAGGAAGCGCACCACGTTGTAGTAGGTGCCGCACGACAGCAGGATCAGGCCCTTCTCGCGCGCCTTGGCGACGATCTTGCCGGTCAGCTCGGCGGCCGGCTTGTTGGCGTCGCCGCCTTCGAACAGCTCGATGGCGACCATCGAACCCAGGCCGCGCACGTCACCGATGACCTTGTGCTTGGCGGCGATGTCGCGCAGGCCGGCCTTGAGCTTCTCGCCCACGGCCTGCGAACGCTGCAGCAGGTTCTCTTCGTCGAACACCTTGAGCACGGCCAGGGCCGCTGCGCAGGCAATCGGGCTGCCGGCATAGGTGCCACCCAGGCCGCCGGGAGCGATGGCGTCCATGATCTCGGCCTTGCCGCATACGCCGGAGATCGGGAAACCGCCGCCGACCGATTTGGCGAAGGTGGTCAGGTCAGGCACCACGCCCAGTTGCTCGGTGGCGAAGAAGGTGCCGGTACGGCCGGCGCCGGTCTGTACTTCGTCGGCGATCAGCAGGATGCCGTGCTGGTCGCACAGGGCGCGCAGGCGCTTCATGAAGGCCGGGGAATTGACGTAGAAACCGCCTTCGCCCTGCACCGGCTCGATGATGATGGCGGCAATGTCCTGCGGCTGCGCGTCGTTCTTGAAGATGCGCTCGATGCTGGCGATCGACTCGTCTTCGCTGACGCCGTGGATTTCGCACGGGGCCATGGCGCGGTACACGCCAGCGGGCATCAGGCCCATGCCGGCGGAGTACGGCACGACCTTGCCGGTCAGGCTCAGGGTCATCATGGTGCGGCCGTGGTAGGCGCCGGTGAAGGCGATCACGCCGGCGCGGCCGGTGGCGGCACGGGCGATCTTCACGGCGTTCTCGACCGCTTCGGAGCCGGAGGTGACCAGCAGGGTCTTCTTGGCGAAGTCACCCGGTACGCGCTTGGCGATTTCTTCGCACAGCTCGATGTAGGGTTCGTAGGCCAGCACCTGGAAGCAGGTGTGGCTCAGCTTGGTCAGCTGTTCCTGCACCGCTGCCACCACTTTCGGGTGCAGGTGGCCGGTGTTGAGCACGGCGATACCGCCGGCGAAGTCGATGTACTCGCGGCCTTCGACGTCCCACACGGTGGCGTTCTCGGCGCGCTCGGCGACGATTGGGTGGATCTGGCCCACACCACGCGGAACAGCGGCGGCACGGCGTTGCAGGATGGATTCGTTGGTTTTGCTCATGGTGTCCTCATAAGCCGCTCGCGGGCGACTCGGTCCAAGGATGATGACGGGGGCAACACGCGCCAGCTAACGATGATCGAACTGGAGTCGCGCTACCGAACCGTCTGCAGGGTTCGCCGGTGCCACCACCGGAAACGCCGACGCCGGCTGACGCAGCTCTTGCCTGTCAGCCGACACCCACGGAAATTCATGACCGTCGGAAACGGTCGAGGGCCGCGCAGGGTCGTGAGACGCGCTGCGCAGCCCCGCTGGCAATCAGATACCGCCGAGGCAGAGGTATTTGATCTCCAGGTAGTCTTCGATGCCGTACTTGGAGCCTTCGCGGCCCAGGCCCGAGGCCTTGATGCCGCCGAACGGCGCCACTTCGTTGGAGATCAGGCCGGTGTTGATGCCGACCATGCCGTACTCCAGGGCCTCGGCCACACGGAACACGCGGCCCAGGTCGCGGGCGTAGAAGTAGGAAGCCAGGCCGAACTCGGTGTCGTTGGACATGGCGATCACATCGGCCTCGTCCTTGAAACGGAACACCGGGGCCAGCGGGCCGAAGGTTTCTTCCTTGGCCACGGCGGCGGTGTTCGGCACGTTGGTCAGGATGGTCGGCTCGAAGAAGCTGCCGCCCAGCGCATGCGGCTTGCCGCCCATGGCCAGGGTGGCGCCCTTGCCGACGGCGTCAGCGATGTGCTCCTCGACCTTGGCCACGGCCTTGTTGTCGATCAGCGGGCCGGTGGTGGTGCCGGTTTCCAGGCCGTTGCCGATGTTCAGCTTGGCCACGGCGGTCTTCAGCTTGTCGACGAAGGCGTCGTACACGCCGTCCTGCACGTACAGGCGGTTGGCGCACACGCAGGTCTGGCCGTTGTTGCGGAACTTGGAGATCAGCGCGCCTTCCACGGCGGCATCCAGGTCGGCGTCGTCGAAGACGATGAACGGCGCGTTGCCACCCAGCTCCAGGGAGACTTTCTTGATGTCCTTGGCGCACTCGGCCATCAGCTGGCGACCGATCTCGGTGGAACCGGTGAAGCTCAGCTTGCGCACGATGGGGTTGCCGGTCAGCTCGCCGCCGACTTCGCCGGCGCTACCGGTAACCACGCTGAACACGCCAGCGGGGATGCCGGCACGCTCGGCCAGCTCGGCCAGGGCCAGAGCGGAATAAGGGGTCTGCGAGGCAGGCTTGAGCACCATGGTGCAGCCGGCGGCCAGAGCCGGGCCGGCCTTGCGGGTGATCATCGCCGCCGGGAAGTTCCACGGGGTGATGGCGGCGGTGACGCCGATCGGCTGCTTGATCACGATCAGGCGCTTGTCCGGCTGGTGGCCCGGAATCACGTCGCCGTAGACGCGTTTGGCTTCTTCGGCGAACCACTCGAGGAAGGAGGCGGCGTAGGCGATCTCGCCCTTGGCTTCGGCCAGCGGCTTGCCCTGCTCCAGAGTCATCAGACGGGCCAGGTCGTCCTGGTTCTCCATCATCAGCTCGAACCAGCGGCGCAGCTTGCCGGCGCGCTCCTTGGCGGTCAGCGCACGCCAGGCTGGCAGGGCCTTGTCGGCGGCTTCGATGGCGCGGCGGGTTTCCGCGGCGCCCATCTTCGGCACGCTGCCGAGGATTTCACCGGTGGCGGGGTTGTTCACCGCGAGGGTCTGGCCGCTGTCGGCGTTCTGCCAGGTGCCATTGATATAGGCCTGTTGGCGGAACAGCTGGGCGTCTTTCAGTTGCATGTTGTTCTCCTGGAGCACGGCGCCGACGGGTAGGGCAGTCAGGCAAAAAGCAGGCAGCCATATCGGTCTGCCCAGCGTTTGAAATGTCAAACGAATGCTAGGGCCAGTGCCGGCAAAGGGCAAGAGTGACGTTCGATAAAACCAACAAAATAGTTAAAAAGGGTGAACAGTCCAGTGCGACCCCGAGATTTGCTTCTAAGCAGCGGCCAGCTGGCACCAGCGTGGTTTGCCTGGTGACTGGCGGGCGGCTGTTGTGGTTCCCTGGCGTTCAATATTCAGAACGATGATGCGGGGCGATACGCTGTAGTGCTGCTCGCCCCGCACTACGCGAGCTCAGTTCGAGCGCAGGCTGTCGCGATACTGGCTCGGGCTCTGCCCGCTCCAGCGCTTGAACGCGCGGCTGAAGCTGCTGCTGTCGGCGAAACCGAGCAGGTAGGCGACCTCGCTGATCGAGCAGTCCTGCGCCTGCAGGTGCTGCAGGGCCAGGGCGTGGCGGGTCTCGGCCAGCACCTGTTCGTAGCTGCTGCCTTCTTCACTGAGATGCCGTTGCAGGCTGCGCAGGCTCAGGTGCAGGCCGTGGGCCAGGCTTTCGGCGGACGGCTCGCCGTTCGGCAGGCACTGCTCCAGGGCGCGCCGCAGGCGGCGGGCCACGGTATCCGGCTGCAGCGCTTCGAGACGCTTCTGCAGCACCGTTTCGTTGTGCGCGGCCAGCTCCGGGTTGCCATCGTCCAGCGGTAGGTCGAGGTCGTCACGGGCAAAGCACAGCACATCTTCGGCGGCGGAGAAGTGCATCGGGGCGCGGAACACGTCCAGCCAGGGTTGCGGATCGACCGGCTGCGCGCGGCGTAGATGCACGGCCAGCGGGGCGTAGTCGCGACCCAGGCGATTGCGGCAGGTGCGCACATAGATGGCGGCAAAGGCATCGATGGCTTCCGGCGCGGGCGACGGGCTGCCGGGCGGCAGGCGGAAGTGGAACTCGCAGGTGCTGCCGACGTCGCGCAGTTCCAGGGTCAGCACGTCGCTGACCACCTGGTGGTAGCGCACGATGCGCTCGAACACTTCGCGCAGGCTGCCGCTGGCCATCACCGCCATGCCCAGGGCATGAAAGGTGGTGGGGGCGACGTGACGCGAGGTGCTCAGGCCCAGGGCCGGGTCGCCACTGGCGGCGACGGCCAGTTGCCACAGGCGGGTGGTGGCGCCGAGCGGGTAGCGCGCGTTGGGGTCGTCGAGCTGCGTCGGGTCGAGCCCGGCCTCGCGGCACAGGGCGGCGCTGTCCAGGCCGAGGGCATCGAGCTGGCGGCGCAAGGCGCGGGTCCAGCTGGCCAGGGTGGTGGGTTCAGTCATGCAGCTTGGCATTCTCGGTCATGAGGTTGGCGTCGTCGGTCGGGCGCGGTGCCCGGCGCAGGGGCACTCTAGCCTGGCCTGATTTCGACAACTGTCCGTGGCGCTCTTGCTGGCGCCGCCCCAAGAGGATGCGTGCATGACCCCGACTCCTGCAACCCACCAAGAGCGTTCGGCGCATATCCGCGCCGTGGTGATGGCCCGTGGCAACGAGCTGCGCGAACGCTACCCGATTCTCAAGCACCAGGACGCCATTGGTGCCGGCATCCTGGCCTTTGCCCTGGCCGGCATGCTCGGCAGTGCCTGGCTGTACGCCGAAGGCGCCATCGCCTGGTGGGCCTGCCTGCTGCTCAATGCCTTCTTCGCCTCGCTGACACACGAGCTGGAGCACGACCTGATCCACTCCATGTACTTCCGCAAGCAGCGTGTGCCGCACAACCTGATGATGGGTCTGGTCTGGATGGCGCGGCCGAGCACCATCAACCCGTGGATCCGCCGCCACCTGCACCTCAACCACCACAAGGTGTCCGGTACCGAAACCGATATGGAAGAGCGCGCCATCACCAACGGCGAGCCCTGGGGCTTCGCCCGCCTGTTGATGGTCGGCGACAACATGATGTCGTCCTTTATCCGCTTTCTGCGCGCGCCGACCTGGGAGCGGCGCAAGATGATCGTCAGCCGCACCATCATGGGCTACGCGCCGCTGGGGCTGATCAACTGGAGCGTCTGGTACCTGTTCCTCGGTTTCCACCTGATCGACTTCGTCGCGACCGCTGCCGGTGCGCCGATTGCCTGGTCCGCCACCACCCTGGCGGTGATGGATGGCGTCACCTTCGCCGTGGTCGTGCTGGTCGGCCCCAACGTGCTGCGCACCTTCTGCCTGCACTTCGTCAGCTCGAACATGCACTACTACGGCGACGTCGAGCTGGGCAACGTGATCCAGCAGACCCAAGTGCTCAATCCCTGGTGGCTGTGGCCGCTGCAGGCGTTCTGCTTCAACTTCGGCAGCACCCACGGCATCCACCACTTCGTGGTCAAGGAGCCCTTCTATCTGCGCCAGATGACCGCGCCGGTGGCGCACAGGGTGATGCGCGAGATGGGCGTGCGCTTCAACGACTTCGGCACCTTCGCCCGCGCCAACCGTTGGGACGAGCAGGACAAGCCGGCCGCCGCGCCTGTCCAGCAGACCGCCTGATCTTCTTCATCCGCCCCGATTCGGGGGCGTCTCCGGGGCCTGCGGGCCCCGCGCTTTTGGAAGTCTTCATGAATATCCTGATCGTTCACGCTCACCCCGAGCCGCAGTCCTTCTGCACGGCCATGAAGGACCTGGCTGTTGCCACCCTCGGTGGTGCCGGCCACAGCGTGCAGGTCTCCGACCTCTACGCGATGAACTGGAACCCGGTGGCCAGCGCCGCCGACTTCCCGCAGCGCAGCAACCCGGACTACCTGGTCTATGCCCTGGAGCAGCGCGAGGCGGTCAAGCGCGGCGAAATCGCCGCGGATATCGCGGCCGAACTGGACAAGCTGCTGTGGGCCGACCTGGTGATCTTCAACTTCCCGCTGTTCTGGTGCTCGGTGCCGGCCATCCTCAAGGGCTGGATCGACCGCGTACTGGTGTCCGGCACCTGCTACGGCGGTCTGCGCTTCTATGATCGCGGCGGCCTGGCCGGCAAGCGCGCGCTGCTGGCCTTCAGTCTCGGTGGGCAGCAGCACATGTTCTCCGACGAAGACGCTATTCACGGCGACTGGGAGCCCATGCTGCGCCCACTGCAGCGCGGCACCCTGGCCTATGTCGGCATGCATGTGTTGCCGCCGTTCCCCGCCTACCACGTGCCCTATATCGAAGCGCAGGCACGCACGGAGATTCTCCAGCGCTATGGCGACTACCTGCTGCAGCTGGAATTCGCCGAGCCCCTGGTATTCCCCTCTCTGGCCGACTTCGACCGCGGCCTGCGCCCACTGTCGAGCAACGCAGAGGTGCCGGCATGAAGACCTGGATCTGCGTGATCTGCGGCCTGATCTACGACGAAAGCAAAGGCTGGCCCGACGACGGTATCCCTGCCGGTACGCCCTGGGCGGAAGTGCCGGACGACTGGCTGTGCCCCGACTGCGGCGTGAGCAAGGCGGATTTCGAGATGCAGGAAATCTGACAGCCTGCCGTCACCAACACCCCGCATGGACGCCCGCGCCCCGGATGCGTATCATTGCGCCGCGCGACGCATCCGTAGCTCAGCTGGATAGAGTACTGCCCTCCGAAGGCAGGGGTCGTGGGTTCGAATCCCGCCGGATGCGCCATCTACGAAAAAGCCCCTGGTTTGCGCCAGGGGCTTTTTTATTTGGCTGCAACTTAAGCGTCAGGCTGCTCACTCCACCCGTAATCCGGCCCACTGCGAGGCCGATTTTCTGCCGCTGGCGCTCAGAGCCCAGCCAGGCTTTCGCCACTGTGCTCCTTGCAGGTTGGGCGCTAGCTCAGCCAGCCCTCTGCCTTGGCCCGCGCTACGGCCTGAGTGCGACGTTGAACGCCCAGCTTGACGTTGATGCGCCTGGCATGGGTTTTCACCGTGTGCAGGGATATGTACAGGCTCTCGGCGATCTGCTGGTTGGAATGGCCCTGGGCGATCAGGCTGAGCACGGCCATCTCGCGCTTGCTGAGCAACGACTCGCTGGCGTCGGCCACTTCCCCCTGGCCAGTCGACTGCCGGCTCAGGCGCTGCAGCCAGCCCGGAGCCTGCTGTTCCAGCCACTGAGGTTGGCGAGTCAGCAGGGATTGCACCGGCAACAGTTGCTGTTGGCGCTCGGCTTCCTGCAGGGCCTGGTGCAGGTGCTGGTTGGCTTCATCTTCACGCCCGATCAGGTAGAGCGCTTCGGCCAGGACCAGGCGGGTCTGGGTGGCCAGACCGGCATGGCCGCTGTGCCGGCACTCGTCGAGCAGCTGGCGCATTTCGAGCAGGGCATGGTCATGATCGCCCAGAGCCATGGCGCTGCGCGCCAGGTACAGGCGCGCACGTGGCTGCAGGTCGTAGAAACCGGAGGGGGCCAGCAGTCGGTCGCGCTCGAAGCGTTGCAGTACTCGTTGGAAGGTCTGCCGGGCGCGCTCGGCCTGTCCCTGGTGCAGCAGCATGCGGCCCTGGGCCAGCAGCAGCACTTCGCGATAGCGTACTTCGGGCACATGCAACCACTGCATCTGCCGTTCGGCACGGCGCAGCAGCTGCTGAGCGAGCTCGGCGTCACCTTCGTAACCAGCCAGTTCCGACAGGCCCAGGTAGCCGAACAGCAGGTAGGCGTCCTCGCAGGCTTCGGCCTCCTGCAGGCCTTTGCGCAGGCTGGCCCGCGCGGCTTCACGCTCGCCGCGCTTGTTCAGCAGGGTGCCACGCAGCAGCAGCAGGCGCGCATGAACCGGACCGCGCAGGCCACTATCCTGCAGCAGTTGCAGGTACTGCTCGGTCTGGGCCAGGGCGCGACCAGGCTCACCGAGCAGGTTGAGCAGGTGCACGTGGTCGACCCCCTGCAGTGCCTCGAACAACACGTTGCCGCGCTGGCGGGCCAGGCGTAGCCCTTCTTCGCTGTGCTGCTGGGCCAGGGGCAGGTTCAGTTCGGCAGAGGCCTGCTGGGCCAGGGCCTGGTGGCAGAGGATATGCAGCGACCAGGACTCTTCGTCCAGCACTGCGAGGGCTTCGCGGCAGTGCTGGGCGGCGCTGGGCAGGCCGCGTTGGCGGTGCAGTACGCCGAGTACGGCCTGGTATTCGGCGATCAGTTGTTGCTGGCGCCTGGCGCTGCGCTGCGGCAGGAAACGGCCGACGTCGACGAGGCAGTCGTCCACTTCGTCGAGGCGCGTGCAGATGATCAGTGCCCAGGCCTGCAGCAGAATCAGGCGGGGTGCGCTGGAGAACAGCTCTGCGGGCAGTTCGTCACGCCAGTGCAGGAACTGCGAGACGCTCTGGCCGATCAGCAGCTGATCCTGGCCGTAGCGTTGCAGGTAGCTGGCCGCCACTTCCGGCTGGCCGGCCAGCAGCGCATGCTCCACGGCCTCGCGCACGTCACCCTGGCCAGCGAACCATTGGCAGGCGAGGACGTGCACGTGTTGGGTACCCTGAGCCGCCGGCAGGCGCTTGAGCAGGTCGGCCAGCGGTCGCCACAGGCGGAACCAGGTGCCGGAGCCGTCCAGGCTGCGCAGGAACAGCTGGCGTTGGCGCAGCTGCTCGAGGATATGCTCGCCGTCCAGTTCTTCCAGGAGGTGGCGGCACAGGGCCTCGGAGAAGCGTGGCATGCGCGCCAGGATGAGTAGCGCCTGGCGCAGCGTGTCGGGCAGGCCGGCCAGCACCTCGCGCTCGACGTACTCCAGCAGCAGTGGCGTGCCGGCGGCCAGGCGCTCGCCGAGCTGATCGGCATTGCCGCCGAGCAGCAACAGGCAGACCCCGGCCAGCCAGCCTTCGCTGTGTTGCAGCAGTTGCTCCTGCTGTTCGTTGGAAAGCTGCAGCTGGCGGCGTTCCAGCAGTTGCCCGAGTTCGTCCTGATTCAGGGTCAGGGCGTCGGCATCGAGCTCCTGCAGGTCGCCCTGCAGCAGCAGGCGCGGCAGGTTCCAGGCCGGCCGACGGCGGCCGCCGATCCACCAGCGCAGGGTGTGCGGGCCGCGTTCGAGCAACTGGTCGAGGCAGGCATCCAGCTCGGCGCAAGGTTGTCGCGGGTAATCGTCGAGGATGATCCACAGCGGTTGCTCGACCCGGCCGAGCAAGAGGCTGAGCTCGGCGCAGGGATCGCCCTCACCATGACTGAGTTGCAGGGCGGCGGCCAGGCGGCTGAGCAGTTCGCTGGGACTGAGTGGATGGCCGAGCAGGTCGAGCCAGACCACGCGGGTGTCCGCGCGGGCCTGACGGGCGCATTCGTTGAGCAATACGCTCTTGCCGAAACCGGCAGGCGCGCAGACCAGGCTCAAGCGGCAGTCGCCAGCGAGCAGCGCCTGGGTCAGGCGCGGGCGGGCGATGTGCGCGGCCGGAAGGCGCGGCAGAATGTGTTCCGCATGCTGCTGGGCAGCCGCGGAGTGCAAGGCGCTAACCTTGTTATGCATGGTCGAGGCCTCGGCTCTTTATTTTAGTTGTAGCGAGAGGTCGATCTTATCCGTTTGCCATTCCAGTGGGCAGCACGGATAAAAAAGGCGACCGCTAGGGTCGCCTCAAGCTTGGAGCAGCGTTGCGATGAAACTCAGCGCACGCCGGCGTTGCGCAGCGCGGCCGGAGTGAAGTCGACGGCAGAGGCGGAAATACCGTACTGCACCGCAGTCTTCTCTTCGTTGGCCATGCCGATGGCGATGTAGCGGCCGGCGATGATGTCGTACAGCGCCTCGAAGGCGTAGACCGGCACCTGCTGGTCGAACTGCTGGGTCAGCATGGCCTGACCGACGCGCCACAGCTGGCCACGACCGTCATACAGCTCGGAGGCGGCGATCTGCCAGGTGTCCTCGTCGATGAAGAAGCGACGCTTGGCGTAGATGTTGCGCTCGCCGGCCTTCAGGGTGGCGACCACTTCCCAGACGCGGTGCAGCTCGTAGCGCGCCAGCTCCTGGTTGGTGTGGCCGGGCTTGAGGATGTCCTCGTACTTCACTTGCGGCGAGGTGAGCTTGAAGTTGTTGTACGGGATGTACATCTCGCGCTTGCCCACCAGTTTCCAGTCATAACGATCCGGAGCACCGTTGTACATGTCGAAGTTGTCCGAGGTACGCAGGCCGTCGGCTGCGGTGCCCGGGCCGTCGTAGGCGACCTGCGGGGCACGACGTACGCGACGCTGACCGGCGTTGTAGATCCAGGCCATGCGCGGCTCGGAGATCTGGTCCAGCGAGTCGTGCACCAGCAGCACGTTACCGGCCAGACGCGCCGGAGCGGTCACGCGCTGCTTGAAGAACAGCAGGGCGTTCTCGGCCTTCTTCGGATCGAGGCCTTTCATCCCGGACGGGAAGGCCACTTCATCCTCGAAGTTCACCAGGCTGTAGTTGCCGTTGGCCTGTGGCGCGGCCTGCACGATGTGTCGGCGCAGGTTGCCACCGCGGTAGCGGGTGATGTGGTTCCAGATCACTTCCAGGCCGTTCTGCGGGATCGGGAAGGCATAGTAGCGGCTGTCGGTGAAGCCCTTCAGACCGTTACCGCCCTCGATCAGCGAGGTGTTGACCGCGCTTTTCTTGGCCGCCTCGTAGATATCGGCAGGCAGTGCAGCGCTGCGGTGGGTGGCGTAGACCGGCATGGTGTAGGTTTCGGGATAACGCTTGAACATGGCCAGCTGGCCTTCGTTCAGCTTGTCCTTGTACTGGTCGGCATTCTGCGCAGTGATGGTGAATTGCGGCTGCTCACCGGCATAGGGGTTATCCACGAAACCGCCAGGCAGCACGGCAGCGGCGTCCTTGGGCAGACCGCCGGTCCACTCGGGGATGCTGCCGTCGGCATTGCCGGCTTTCTCGCCGCCAACGGGGGTCAGGCTGGTGCCCAGTTTGGCCGCTTCCTCGGGCGACACTGCGGCGAGCACGCTGCTCGCCAGCAGGGACAGGGTGAGGGCGGTGATCAGTTGTCTTGTTTTTCTCATGGTGATCGGATCCCTTAGAAGTTCACGCCGAAGCTGAGGGCGAGGAAGTCGCGGTCAGTCTGGGTGTTGTAGTCGCCACCGAAGAAGTCGGTGTAGCTCAGGCTGGCGGTGTAGGTGTTCAGGTAGTCGGCATCGACGCCGATGCTGATGGCCTTGGCGCCTTCGTTGAACACCGGGCCGTAGCCGTCGACGTCATGCGACCAGGCCACGTTGGGCTTGAGGTTGATCCCGGCGAACACGTCGCTGTACTCGAGGATGCCGCGGGCGCGGTAGCCCCAGGAGGTGTTGGTATAGAAGCCATGGGTGCCATATGCCTCGCGCGCAGCGATGTTGGAGGCACTGGTACCGTGCGGCGAGCCGTAGATCGAGTCGCGGCCGTAGGCCACGTCGTCGCGGCTTTCCAGGCCGCCGATGCTGGTCATGCCGACTTCGCCGACGACGGTCAGGCGCGAGGCGCCGAGAACCTGGTCGAAGAAGTGGGTCAGGGTGGTTTGCGCCTGGGTGACTTCCTTGCGGTTGTAGGCTTTGGTTACTTTCCCGGCCGACTCCAGGCCGGTTACGGTGTTAGCCAGAAAGGCGGTCGCATCAGTGCCATTGATACCCAGTGGCATATTCGGACGGTAGCTGATCTCGCCGGTCCACGCGGTGCCGGTGGGTAGGGTGGTCGCGAAACTCAGGCCATACAGGCGGATATCTTCGGGGTATTCCAGATAGTAACTGCCACCGCCGATCAGCATGAGAGGCACAAGTGCGCCGCCGCCAAAGCCTGCGACGGTAGCGGTATTAGCGATGGTGGTGGCATCAGCATTCTGGAACATCGCATTGGGTGTGCGACTGTGGTAGTTCATGAAATACGCACCGTACTCGGTGTCGTCGCCCAACCAGCGTAGAGCGGCGCCCCACTGGCCGGAGTCGCGGGCATCACGGTCACCGCCGCGCTTTACAACCAAACCCTCGTCCTCGACTGTCAGGCCGGTCAGGAAGCCACCCAGTGGGCCCGCTTGGGCACCACGTAAGGCTCCAATGGTAGCTGGATCGAGAATGGTGTAGTTGTTGTCGCAACCATCGGCGCTCACGTCACTAGAGGCGAAGAAGGTGCCGCAGTTGTCGATGACGGTCTGATCCCACTCCAGCTGGTAGAAGGCTTCGGCCGAGAGCTGATCGGTGATGGTTTGCGACATGTAGAACATGTTGACCGGGATCAGGCCCTCCTTGATTTCCGCGCCGGGGCGGCGGAAAGCGGCGGCGTCGACCGGGTTGATCGCGTTGATGCCGTTGCCGATGAAGGTGCTCTCACCCCAGCTCACCACCTGCTTGCCCAGGCGCACGGAGCCCGGCATGTCGCCGATGGTGTAGTTGTGGTAGACGAAGGCGTCGAGGATTTCCGCGCCGGAGGCCTGGGCGGCTTCCTTGCGGTTGTGATCGTCGATGTCCTTGAACAGGCGGCTCTCGTCCTTCAGTTCGAAGTCGTACCAGTACTTGCCGCGGATGAATACGCCGGTGTCGCCGTACTTCAGCTCGAGGTCGTGAATGCCCTTGAAGATTTTCGAGAAGGTTTCGCCCTTCTTGAAGTTCAGACGGCCATCATCACCCGTCTGGGTGAAACCGGTGCCACGGCGGCCGTTATGAGCGAAGTTGGAGCTGCCGACCAGATCCGGGTCTGCGCCGCGCATCGACCAGCTGGCGCCAACCGACATGGACGAGTCGAGCTGGCCTTCGATTTCCCCGATATTGAAATTGACGGCATACGCCGGTGCGGCAGAGCCCAGCGCGATAGCCAGGGCGAGGGTGTGCGGCTGGAAGATTCCGGGCCTTTTTATTCTTGTCATGAGGCTCTCCAAGTGTGGTGTGGAACTGCTGTGCACCCTACCCAGCGGATGACAGCCGAAGAAGCGCACCAAGGGAGTATTTTTTTTGTAGCTCGAAAGTATGATCACCCTTGTACGACAAGGCTTTGAGTTGCCCACAAGTCCGGTGAATGTTGGGGCATCAGGAGCGCCTGTTTTGTTTGCGAGTCGCTGGGGTATGGACTACTTCGCGCCCTTGGCGCTGGCATAAAAAAGCCCCGCGTCAGCGGGGCTTCGTTGGGCACCTGATCGGCTCAGGCCGGTTGGGCCGACGACCACTGCTGCAGCCGTTGCAGGCTCTCGCGGTAGGGGTGCAGGCCGCGCCACAGCAGCAGCACGGAGCCCAGTACGGCGAGGGTGGTGACGATCAGCAACGAGTAGCGCAGGGCATTGTCATCGGCAAAGACGTAGTCGGTGACCAGGGCTACTGCGGTCGGACCAAGACCCAGGCCGAACAGGGTGATGACGAACAGGTAGATGGCCGAGGCCTGGCCACGCATCGAATTGGGCATGATTTCCTGGATGGCCGCCGGTGCGACCCCGAACGGCATGCTCAGGCAGAAGATGGTGGGTGCCAGTAGTACACAGGCCCAGAAGGCGTCTGGCATCAGTGGGAACATAAGTACCAGAGGTAGCGCGCCCAGTGCGGCGTAAAGCCCCACGCGCATATTGGCATCGGTGCGCCCGTGCTTGGCCAGCCAGTCCGCCAGGCGCCCGCCGAAGACAATGCCCAGGCAGCCGAACAGAGCCACCAGGCTGCCATAGATCACCCCGACCTGGCCGGCATCCCAACCGTAGGTGCGGATGAAGAAGGTGGGAATCCAGGCGGCGCTGCCGTAGCCGGCGAACGACAGCCCGGCGAAGCCGAAGTTGTGGCACAGCACGGTGCGGCGGTTGCTGCGGATGTAACGACCGACATCGGCCAGGGGCACGGCGACACCGGCGCCCACTCCGCGTCGTGCTGGCTCTTTTACGGCCAGCATCAGCAGGGTGAACAGCACGCCGGCCGCGCCGAGGGCGAGGAAGATCAACTGCCAGGGGCGCACTTCGCCCAGCACGGGGAGTACGACATCGCCCTGCGCCGAGGCGAACTTGATCACCAGGCCGCCGAGCAGGAAGGCGATGCCCGAGCCCAGGTAAACACCCATGCCATACACCGCCATGGCAGTGGCGCGGCGGCTGGGGGGGAAGCTGTCGGCGATCAGCGAGTAGGCGGCGGGCGACAGCGCCGCTTCGCCGACACCCACGCCGATACGGCAGAACAGGAACTGCCAGTACTGCTTGGCCATGCCGCAGGCTGCCGTGGCGGCACTCCAGAAGATGATGCCGATGGCGATCAGGCCACGGCGGCTCTTGGTATCGGCCAGGCGGCCGAGCGGGATGCCGCAGATGGTGTAGAACAGGGCGAAGGACAGGCCCATCAGCAGGCTCATCTCGGTATCGCTGATGGCCAGGTCGCGGCGGATGGGGCCGACCAGCAGATTGAGGATCTGCCGGTCGATGAAAGACAGTACGTAAGCGACCATCAGGATGGTCACGGTGATCCAGGCAGAAAGACTGGAGGGGTAGCCGTTGTTGTTATTGGACACTGGCAGGGCTCCTCGACCATCAGGCGAAAGGGGGATGGTCAGAGTAGACCTGCCGTTTGCGCGTTTAGTATCGCTCGTAAGTGTTATCACCCTGCTGAATCAGAGTGATAACCCTCCATTGATGGTTTCAAGATGTCTCAAAACCCCCGCCGTAGACGCGCGGCTGCCTCGCGCAGCAGCGCCTCGCTGGCACGCCAGCCCAGGCAGGCATCGGTGATCGACTGGCCGTAGCGCAGCGGTTGCTGCAGCGGCTGGCAGCCATCCTCCAGATGACTTTCCAGCATCACCCCGCGTAGCGACAGGTCGCCGGTCAGGCGCTGCCGTACTACTTCGTGTAGCACGTCGGGCTGGCGCGCAGGGTCCTTGCCGCTGTTGGCGTGGCTGCAGTCGACCATGATGCTGGGTTGCAGGCCGCGTTGGGTCAGCGTGGCGTTGGCGGCTGCGATCTGCTCGGCCGAATAGTTCGCGCCCTGGTGGCCACCGCGCAGCACCAGATGAGTGTGCGGGTTGCCTGGGCTGTGCAGCAGCGCCGGCCGGCCATGCTCATCCATGCCGAAATGGCGATGTCCCTGGGCTGCCGCCTGCATGGCGTCGCAGGCGATGGTCAGGCCACCGTCGGTACCGTTCTTGAAGCCCACCGGCAGGTCGAGCCCGCTGACCATCTCGCGGTGCACCTGGGATTCACTGGTGCGCGCGCCGATAGCCGCCCAGCCGAGCAGGTCGTCGATGTAGGCCGCCGCCATCGGCTGCAACAGCTCGCTGGCCAGCGGCAGGCCCAGGCGCAGCAGGTCGAGGAGCAGGCCGCGGGACAGGCGCAGACCCTCGTCGGCGGCACCGCTGCCATCCAGGTGCGGGTCGAATAGCAGGCCTTTCCAGCCCACCGTGGTGCGCGGTTTTTCCAGGTAGGCACGCATCACCAGCAGCAACTGGTCGCCGACTTCTTCCTGCAGGGCGGCCAGGCGCTGGCCGTAATCGAGGGCGGAGACAGGGTCGTGCAGCGAGCAGGGGCCGATCACCACCAGCAGGCGCGGGTCGCGGCCGGTGAGGATGGCGCGGATGGCAGCGCGTTGCTGGTGCACGCGCTCGGCGAGTAGCGGGTCGAGGGGCAGTTGCTGGCGCAGCTGGGCCGGTGTCGGCAGGGTTTCGGCGCGAGATTTGGCAGTGGCGACGATATTCAGGGGAGCATTCATGTTCGGCAGTCCTTGGCCGGCGGCGGTGCCGCGCGGCGCTAGCGAGGTGTTCGGCAGTCGGTTCGGTGTGGGTGGGCGAAGCGGCTAAATCGCCAGGCGGAGCTGCGGTAACGGTAATCAAGCGATGCGGTCATGTCGGTTTCCTCGGTGCAAAACAAAACCCCCGGTCGGGTAGCCGACCGGGGGTTTTGGGGAAACTCTCTGGTGGCGACCCGGGTGTGCGGGGCGCCTGTGGGGTATCAGGCGCGCCCGTGGCTAAACCAGTACCCATAAAAATACGCGCGCACGGCCGACAGCGCTGCGGCACGCGGGGCGGCGCAGACGAGGGCGAGGTGCGGGCGAAGGTTCATGGAATCGGTGTCTCCTGAAAGCTGGGCTCAACGCTACCCGGCGGAAGCGGGCAGCGCAAGCGCCGCTTATACCACGCCCTGTTCGCGTAGGCGGGCGATAGTGGTTTCATCCAGGTTCAGCAGGCGCTGCAGCAGGGCGTCCGAGTGCTCGCCCAGCAGCGGCGGCGCCGAGCGGTACTCAACCGGCGTATCCGACAGGCGCAGTGGGCTGGCCACCTGCGGCGTGGTGCTGCCCAGGCCGTTGGCCAGGTCCAGACGCAGGCCACGGGCCTGCACCTGTGGGTCGGCGAACACCTGGGCCAGGTCGTTGATCGGCCCGCAGGGCACGCCGGCGGCTTCCAGCAGTGCGATCCATTCTGCGGTGGTTTTGAACACCGTGGCCTGGCGCAGCAGCGGGATCAGTTCGGCGCGATGGGCGACGCGGGCCTTGTTGGTGGAAAAGCGCGAGTCGTCGGCCAAAGCCGGAAGGCCGGCGACCTCGCAAAACTTGCGGAACTGCCCGTCGTTGCCCACCGCCAGGATGAAGTCGCCGTCGGCGCTGGGGAAGTCCTGATAGGGCACGATGTTCGGGTGGGCGTTGCCCAACCGTTTGGGGGCGTTGCCGGTGGCCAGGTAGTTCATCGCCTGGTTGGCCAGGCAGGCTACCTGCACGTCGAGCAACGCCACGTCGATGTATTGGCCGCTGCCGCTTTGCTCGCGGGCATTGAGTGCGGCCAGCACGCCGATGGTGGCGTACAGGCCGGTAAGAATGTCGGTAAGGGCGACGCCGACCTTCATGGGGCCGGCACCGTCCTCGCCATCGGGCTTGCCGGTCAGGCTCATCAGCCCGCCGAGGCCCTGGATCATGAAGTCATAGCCTGCCCGCTTGGCGTAGGGCCCGTCCTGCCCGAAGCCGGTGATGGAGCAGTAGATCAGTCGCGGGTTGACCGCTTTCAGCGATTCGTAGTCGAGACCGTAGGCCTTGAGGCCGCCGACCTTGAAGTTCTCCAGCACCACGTCGCACTGCGCTGCCAGCTCGCGTACCAGGCGTTGGCCCTCGGGCTGGGTGAGGTCCAGGGTCAGCGACTGCTTGTTGCGGTTGGCGCACTGGAAGTAGGCGGCCTCGCGGCTGTCGTTGCCTTCGGCGTCCTTGATATAGGGCGGGCCCCAGTGGCGGGTGTCGTCGCCTGAACCGGGGCGTTCGACCTTGATCACCTCGGCACCGAGGTCGGCGAGGATCTGCCCGGCCCAGGGGCCGGCGAGCACGCGGGACAGGTCGAGGACGCGGATATGCGACAGGGCGCCGGGCATGGCGGGACTCCTGGGTAGAGGCTCGGTATGGATAGCTCCCTCTCCCGTCGGGAGAGGGGAGTCAGGTCAGAAGAACGCCTGCAGGCCGGTCTGCGCGCGGCCGAGGATCAGCGCGTGCACATCGTGGGTGCCCTCGTAGGTGTTGACCACTTCCAGGTTGACCAGATGGCGGGCCACGCCGAACTCGTCGCTGATGCCGTTGCCGCCCATCATGTCGCGGGCCATGCGCGCGATATCCAGCGCCTTGCCGCAGCTGTTGCGCTTCATGATCGAGGTGATTTCCACCGCGGCGGTGCCTTCGTCCTTCATCCGGCCCAGGCGCAGGCAGCCCTGCAGGGCCAGGGTGATCTCGGTCTGCATGTCCGCGAGTTTCTTCTGGATCAGCTGGGTCTGTGCCAGCGGACGGCCGAACTGGGTGCGGTCGAGGGTGTACTGGCGCGCGGTATGCCAGCAGAACTCGGCGGCGCCCAGCGCGCCCCAGCTGATGCCGTAGCGGGCGGAGTTGAGGCAGGTGAACGGGCCTTTCAGGCCGCGCACGTCGGGGAAGGCGTTCTCTTCCGGGCAGAACACGTTGTCCATGACGATCTCGCCTGTGATCGAGGCGCGCAGGCCGACCTTGCCGTGGATCGCCGGGGCGCTCAGGCCTTCCCAGCCTTTTTCCAGGACGAAGCCGCGGATCTCGCCGGCATCGTCCTTGGCCCAGACCACGAACACGTCGGCGATCGGGCTGTTGGTGATCCACATCTTGCTGCCGGTCAGGCGGTAGCCGCCGTCGACCTTCTTGGCGCGGGTGATCATCGAGCCCGGGTCGGAGCCGTGGTTCGGCTCGGTCAGGCCGAAGCAGCCGATATATTCGCCGCTGGCCAGCTTCGGCAGGTATTTCTGCTTGGTGGCTTCGTTGCCGAATTCATGGATCGGCACCATCACCAGCGACGACTGCACGCTCATCATCGAGCGGTAGCCGGAGTCGATGCGTTCCACTTCGCGGGCGATCAGGCCGTAGCACACGTAGTTGAGGCCGCTGCCGCCGTAGGTTTCCGGGATGGTCGCGCCGAGCAGGCCGGTTTCGCCCATCTCGCGGAAAATCTTCGGATCGGTCTGCTCGTGGCGGAAGGCTTCCAGCACGCGCGGGGCCAGCTTGTCGGCGGCGAACTGCTGGGCGCTGTCGCGCACCATGCGCTCTTCTTCGGTCAGCTGTTGGTCCAGCAGCAGCGGGTCGATCCAGTTGAAGCTTGCCTTGGCGGCCATGGGCGAATCCTCGAAACGTGGCAGTGAAGGGCCGGCGCGCTGGCCGGGCAGTGGGGAAAGACTAGGCCCGTGCGTCGCGTGCGGCAAACGAGTTATTCGCATGTTGTTGTGCGATTTGATCACTCCGAGATAGCCTTCAAGAGCATATCTAGCGATTCAGAGTGAGGTCTTGGCATAGATGCGCCGCAAGATACCCAGCACCGCCGCCCTGGTGGCCTTCGAGTCGGCCGCCCGCCACCAGAGCTTCACCCAGGCGGCCCACGAGCTGGCGCTGACCCAGAGCGCCATCTGCCGGCAGATCGCCGGGCTGGAGGAGTTTCTCGGCATCGAACTGTTCCGCCGTTCGCGGCGCGGGGTGAAGCTGACCGAAGCGGGCCTGGCCTACAGCCGCAAGGTCGCCACGCAGCTCGATGCGGTGGAGCGCGACACCTTGGCCGCGATGAGCCCGCAGGGCGCGCAGAGCCTGGAGCTGGCGGTGGTGCCGACCTTCGCCACGCAGTGGCTGGTGCCGCGGCTGAAGGATTTCCAGCGGTTGCACCCGGAAGTCACCGTGCACCTGACCAACCGCACACGGCCTTTTCTGTTCGCCGATACCGCCTTCGATGCCGCCATCTATTTCGGCGATGGCGACTGGTCCGGTACCGAGGCGCATTACCTGATGCCCGAGGAGCCGCTGCCGGTGTGCAGCCCCGAGCTGCTGGCGGGGCGCGCGCAGTTCAGCGCCGCCGAGCTGTCCGCGCTACCGCTGCTGCAGCAGAGCACCCGACCCTATGCCTGGCGCCAATGGTTCAACGCCCAGGGCCTGAACGTGCCGCGTGACCTGTCCGGGCCGCGCTACGAGCTGTTCTCCATGCTCGCTCAGGCCGCCGCACACGGCATGGGCGTAGCGCTGATCCCGCCGTTTCTGATCGAGCGCGAGCTGGCCGAAGGGCGCCTGTTACGGGCCCATCCGGCGGCGCTGCACAGCACGGACAAGGCCTACCGCCTGATGATCCCAGAGCGCAAGGTGGAGTCGGCGGCGCTGGGGGCGTTTCGCGATTGGTTGCTGGTCGCGGCGCAGGCATACCGAGAAGAACAGGGTGCCCGTTAACAAGTCGCAAGCGACGTGAGGCTGTATGAAAGATGCGTGGTTAAAGCCCCGCGATGAGTTCTTGTAGGAGGGGCCTTGCCCGCGACATGTAGGTCGCCAAGAAGTGTCGCGGCCAAGGTCGCTTCTACAGACTGCTTAGGTTCGGGATTGGGGGCAGAAAAAATCGCGGCTGAAGTCGCTCCCACTGGGGAGGTGCTGCCAGCGGAAATGCAGACAAAAAAAGGGATGGCCGAAGCCATCCCAGAGTGGTGAGGCCGGTGAGAGCCTCGTCTATGAACTGTTTCCCGTAGATCGCCGGTTCAGGCGCTGAGCGGCACCAGGCGCGGGGCGATCATGTTTTCCGGGCGCAGGATGTCGGCCAGGGTGGCCTCGTCCAGCAGCTGCTCCTCGCGCACCAGCTCCAGCACGCCGCGGCCGGTGTCCAGGGCAGTCTTGGCGATGCGAGTGGCGTTCTCGTAGCCGATGTAGGGGTTGAGCGCGGTGATCAGGCCGATGGAGTTTTCCATCAGCGCGCGGCAGTGGGCTTCGTTGGCGGTGATGCCGTCGATGCACAGCTCGCGCAGCATATCCATGGCGCGGGTCAGCAGGCGGATCGAGTCGAAGATCTTGTAGGCGATCAGCGGCTCCATCACGTTCAGCTGCAGCTGGCCACCTTCGGCGGCCAGGGTCAGGGCCAGGTCGTTGCCGATCACTTCGAAGGCCACCTGGTTGACCGCTTCCGGGATCACCGGGTTGACCTTGCCCGGCATGATCGAACTGCCCGGCTGGCGCGGCGGCAGGTTGATCTCGTTGATGCCGGTGCGCGGGCCGCTGGAGAGCAGGCGCAGGTCGTTGCACAGCTTGGACAGCTTGACTGCGGTGCGCTTGAGCATGCCGGAGAACAGTACGAAGGCGCCCATGTCGCTGGTGGCTTCGATCAGGTCGGCAGCTGGCTTCAGCGGGTGGCCGCTGATGATGGCCAGGCGCTGGACGGCCAACTGCTGGTATTTCGGGTCGGCATTGATGCCGGTGCCGATCGCGGTGCCACCCAGGTTGACCTCGTGTAGCAGGGTCGGTGCGAGCAATTTCAGGTGTTGCAGGTCTTCGCCGAGGGTGGTGGCGAAGGCGCGGAACTCCTGGCCGAGGGTCATCGGCACGGCGTCCTGCAGCTGGGTGCGGCCCATCTTCAGTACATGGCCGAACTCCAGGCCCTTGGCGGCCAGCGACTGGATCAGCTTGTCGAGGGCGGTGAGCAGGCTGTCGTGGCCGAGCAGCAGGCCCAGGCGGATGGCGGTCGGGTAGGCGTCGTTGGTCGACTGCGCCATGTTCACATCGTTGTTCGGGTGCAGCTGCTTGTACTCGCCCTTCTCATGGCCCATGGCTTCCAGGGCGATGTTGGCGATCACCTCGTTGGCATTCATGTTGGTCGAGGTGCCGGCGCCGCCCTGGATCATGTCGACCACGAACTGCTCGTGGAACTCGCCCTGGATGATGCGTGCGCAGGCGGTGCTGATCGCGGTGTGCTTGGCCGCGGACAAATGGCCCAGCTCGCGGTTGGCGTCGGCGGCGGCCTGCTTGACCATCGCCAGGGCGATCACCAGTTTCGGGTAGTGCGACAGGGTGACACCCGACAGTCGAAAATTCTGCACGGCACGCAGGGTCTGAATGCCGTAATAGGCTTCGGCGGGGACTTCGAGGGTGCCGAGCAGGTCTTTTTCGAGGCGGGTGGATGCAGCAGCGGACATGATGAGGGTTTTCTCTGGGAATACGGCGATTGCCGCGATGGGTAGATATAATGCGGCCTGGCTCCGCTCGTCGGCCAATGCTGTTGGTGGCTGTCCTATGCCGAATCGGCATAATGAGGATGTGACTCGGCTGTTCAATGTGTCGTGCAAAATAATTTACATAGGCGCTGCTCCATGAATCTGGAAACCAAGTGGCTGGAAGACTTCGTCGCCCTGGCCGCCACCCGCAGTTTTTCCCAGGCGGCGGTGAAGCGTTTCGTCACCCAGCCCGCCTTCAGCCGGCGCATTCGTAGTCTTGAAGAGACGCTGGGCCTGACCCTGGTCAATCGCACGCGCACGCCGGTCGAGCTGACAGAGTCGGGCCAGCTGTTTCTGGTCACCGCACGCAACGTGGTCGAGCAACTGGGCGAGGCCGTGCGCCACCTGCACCATCTGGAGGGCCAGCAGGGCGAGGTGTTGCAGATCGCCGCGGCGCACTCGTTGACCCTGGGCTTCTTTCCCGAATGGATCGCCCGCCTGCGTCGCGATGGCCTGGCGCTGTCCACGCGTCTGGTCGCGGCCAACGTTGGCGAGGCGGTGCACCTGCTGCGCGAGGGCAGCTGTGACCTGATGCTGGCGTTCTACGACCCGGATGCGGTGATGCAGCTGCCGGCGGAGATGTTCCCATCGATGCACCTGGGCAACACGGCCATGCTGCCGGTGTGCGCCGTGGGCGAAGATGGCGCGCCACTGTACGACCTCGACGGCGGGCAGAGCGTGCCGCTGCTGGCGTACACCAGTGGTGCCTTCCTCGGCCGTTCGGTGAACCAGCTGCTGCGCCAGCGCGCGTTGCGCTCGACCACGGTGTACGAGACGGCGATGGCCGACAGCCTGAAGACCATGGCCCTGCAGGGCCTGGGTGTGGCCTGGGTGCCACGCCTGTCGGTGACCGCCGAGCTGGCCCGTGGCGAGCTGGCGATCTGCGGCGCCGAGTCCTGGCAGATTCCGCTGGAGATTCGTCTGTACCGCTGGGTGCTGTCGCGCAAGGCGGCGGTACGCCTGCTGTGGCGCAAGCTCGACGCCGGGGTGGGCAGCGCCGAGGCCTGAGCAGGGCTACTGCAGCCCGTACTTTTTCACCTTGTCGAACAGGGTGGTCTTGGCCAGGCCAAGGTCCTGGGCGGCCTGGCTGAGGTTGCCGCCGCTGCGCTCCAGAGCGGCGCCGAGCAGGGTGCGCTCGAAGGCCTCGACGGCCTCGGCGAAGCCGGTGCCGCTGCCATCCGGCGCACTGCTGCTGTGCTTGAACACCGGCAGGCCGAGGGCGAAGCGCTCGGCCACATTGCGCAGCTCGCGCACGTTGCCGGGCCAGTCGTGGGCCTGCAGGGCGGCAGCGGTGTGGCGGTCCAGTTCCGGCGCGGCGCGGTCGAAGCGCAGGGCGGCCAGTTGCAGGAAGTGCTGGAACAGCAGCGGGATGTCCTCGCGCCGTTCGCGCAGCGGCGGCAGTTCCAGGCTGACCACGTTGAGGCGGTAGTACAGGTCGCTGCGGAACTCGCCGCGCTGGCCGCGCTCGGCCAGGTCGGCCTTGGTCGCGGCGATCACCCGGCAGTCCACGGCGATCGGCTGGTTGGAGCCTAGGCGTTCCAGGCTGTGCTCCTGCAGCACGCGCAGCAGCTTGATCTGCAGGGCCAGCGGCATGCTCTCGATCTCGTCGAGGAACAGGCTGCCGCCGTCGGCGTGTTCGATCTTGCCGATGCGCCGTTTGCCGGCGCCGGTGAAGGCATTGGCCTCGTGGCCGAAGATCTCGCTCTCGAACAGGCTTTCCGGCAGGCCGCCGCAGTTCAGGGCGACGAACTCCTTGGTCTGACGCCGGCTGAAGTCGTGCAGGCAGCGGGCGACCAGCTCCTTGCCGGTGCCGGTCTCGCCCTCGATCAGCACGTTGGCCCCAGTATCGGCGACGTTGGCGATCAGTTCGCGCAGTTTCTGCATGGCCGGCGAGCGCCCGATGATGCGCTGCTCCAGCGCCTGGCGCCCGGCCAGCTGGCGGCGCAGGGCGCTGACCTCGCGGGCCAGGCCGCGTTGTTCGAGGGCGCGGCGCACCACGTCGACCAGGCGCTCCGGGGAGAAGGGCTTTTCCATGAAGTCATAGGCGCCGTCGCGCATGGCGCCGACCGCCATGCCGATGTCGCCGTGGCCGGTGATCAGCACCACTGGCAGGCTGGGGTCGCGTCGCTTGAGTTCGGCCAGCAGCTGCAGGCCGTCCATGCCGGGCAGGCGGATGTCGCTGACCACGATACCGGCGAAGTCGCCGTCGACCAGGCGCAGCGCCTCCTCGGCACTGGCCACGCCCTGACTGGGGATGTCTTCCAGCTGCAGCGCCTGCTGGCAGCCGAGCAGCACGTGGGGGTCGTCCTCGACGATCAGGACGGTGAGTGCTTCAGGCATCGGTGCTCCTCGCGATGGGCAGATGCAGGATGAAGGCGCTGCCGCCTTCCTCCGGATGGCGCACCACCAGGCTGCCACCCGCGGCGGCGGCCAGGCTGGCGGACAGAGTCAGGCCGAGACCGAGGCCTTTCTCGCCGGGTTTGGTGGTGAAGAAGGGTTCGAACAGGTGGGCGCGCACATCCGGCGGGATGCCGGGGCCGCTGTCGCGTACCTCCAGGCGATAGCCGTCGGCCTCGACCGCGCCGCTCAGCCAGATGTGCCGCTGCGGCTGTTCGCGCACGGCATCCAGGGCGTTGCTCAGCAGGTTGACCAGGATCTGTTCCAGGCGGGTCTGGTCGATGGCGAGCTCGCTGTCGGCGCAATCGCGGTGCAGCTCCAGCGGCTCCTGCTCCAGGCGGGTGTGCAGCAGGAACAGGGCGGCGTCGATGGCCTGGCCCAGCTGGGCGCGGCCCTGGCCGTCACTGCGCCGGGCGAAGGCGCGCAGGCTGGCGGTGATGCGCCCCATGCGGTCGACCAGCTCGCCGATGGCCTGCAGATTGCTGCCGGCCACGTCCAGTGCGCCGCGTTCGAGAAAGCGCGCGGCATTGGCCGACAGCGTGCGCAGGGCGGCCAGCGGTTGATTGAGTTCATGCGCCACGCTGGTCGACATCTGCCCGATCACCGCCAGCTTGCCGGCCTGCACCAGGCCGTCCTGGGCCTGGCGCAGGTCGGCCTCGGTCTGCTCGCGCTCGTGCACCTCGGCGAGCAGGCGCTGGTTGCTGGCGGAGAGGTCGGCGGTGCGCTCGGCGATCTTGCGCTCCAGCTCGTTGTTGGCGCGCTCCAGCGCCTCGCGGGCGGCCAGGCGGGTGGCGATCACCTTGCGCCGCTGGTT
>NZ_LSOF01000021.1 GCF_001592875.1 Pseudomonas sp. BMS12
CGGGCCTTGCGCGGCGCCGACGCGGCCGTGGTTGCGGCGCACGCCTTCGTCGCAGGCGAAACCGAGCAGGGCCAGGCCCGGCGCACTGCCTTCGGCCAGCGCCTGGATGCGCTGATGCCAGCGCGGGCTGTCCGGCTCGGGGTCGGTGCGCCCGGTCCAGGCGTCGAGGGAGAAACGATCAGCGAGCATGGGTCACGGCTCCGTTGAAGATGCGCTGACGCAGGCGACCGGCCTGCACCGCGTAGGCCAGTTCGGCCGGATGATGGATGTCCCACAGGCACAGGTCGGCGGGTGAACCAACCTCGATCCGCCCCAGGTCGGGGCGGCCGAGGGCGCGGGCCGCATGAGCAGTCATGCCGCTCAGGGCTTCGCGCGGGGTCAAACGGAAAAGGGTGCAGGCCAGGTTGGCCATCAGGCTGGGCATGCAGATCGGCGAGGTGCCGGGGTTGGCATCGCTGGCCACGGCCATCGGGACGTTGTACTGGCGCAGCAGTTCGATCGGCGGCAGCTGGGTCTCGCGCAGCACATGGAAGGCGCCGGGCAACAGCACGGCGACGGTGCCGGCCTCGGCCATGGCGCGCACGCCGTCCTCATCGAGGTATTCGATATGGTCGGCCGACAGCGCGCCGTAGCGTGCCGCCAGGGCGCTGCCACCGAGATTGGAAAGCTGTTCGGCATGCGCCTTGAGCGCCAGGCCATGGGCCTTGGCCGCCTGGTAGATGCGCTCGCACTGCGCCGGGGAGAAACCGATGCCTTCGCAGAACACGTCCACCGCATCGGCCAGGCGCTCGGTTGCTACGGCCGGGATCATCTGCTCGCAGACCAGGGTCACATAGTCGTCGCCGCGGCCGGCGTATTCCGGCGGCAACGCGTGGGCGCCGAGCAGGGTGGTGGTGACGCGCACCGGGCGCAGCTCGCCAAGGCGGCGGGCGACGCGCAGCATCTTCAGCTCGTCGGCAACGCTCAGGCCATAGCCGGATTTGATCTCCACCGTGGTCACGCCATCGGCCAGCAGCGCGTCGAGGCGCGGCAGGCTGGCGGCGATCAGCTCGTCCTCGCTGGCGGCGCGGGTGGCGCGCACGGTGCTGAGGATGCCGCCACCGGCCTTGGCGATCTCTTCGTAGCTCACCCCTTCCAGGCGCTGCTCGAATTCACCGGCGCGGTCGCCGGCGTACACCAGGTGGGTGTGGCAGTCGACCAGGCCGGGGGTCATCACCCCGCCGCGCCCGGCCTTCTCGGCACCGGCGGCCAGCGCCGGATCGAACGCGGGCTCGGACCACAGGCCGGCGATGCGTCCATCCTCGACCAGCACGGCCATCGGCTCGGCCCGCACCTGCAGGCCATCGAAGAGTTGCACGTCGCGCCAGAGCAGGCGCTGGTGGGAAGACTGGTGCATCGTGGAGAGGTCCTCAACGTCAATGTATATACATTTAACGCGTGACCACCGAGTCGTCAATACCCGCGCGCCCCCTTATATAGTCAAATACGTTCAGAGTAGGCAATATCTCAGCAAGCATGCGGCTTGGCGGGTCAGCCGCCTTTCGTCAGAATATGTATATACATTAAGAGGAGAGCCCCATGTCCACGCAGCTCATCGACCTCGACCAACTACCCGCCAACCCCTGGAAGAACGGCGGCGGCAGCACTCGCCAGCTGGCCATCGCCCCACCCGACGCCGGCCTGGACGATTTCGCCTGGCGCATCAGCTGCGCCCAGGTCGCCAGCGCCGGCCCCTTCTCCGCTTTTCCCGGCATCCAACGCAGCCTGGCGTTGCTCGGCGGAGAGGGGCTGCGCCTGCAGCGCGAAGCAGGCGAAACGCACCTGAGCACCTGCGGCCAGCCGCTGGACTTCGCCGGCGAGGAAGCGATCCACGCCACGCCGCTGGCCGGCGCGGTACTCGACCTGAACCTGATGAGCCGCCGGCAAGACTGGCGCCAGTCCCTGCAGCACCGACACCTGCGGGGCGAACTGCAGCTGGAGGATGAGGCCGAGGTTCGCCTGCTGCTGTGCAATGCCGGCGCCCTGCTGGCCCGCCTGAGCGATGGTCGCGAGTTCGCCCTGCGCGCGCGCCAGGCCCTGCTGCTGATCGACGAGCCTGGTGGCTTGCAGCTGCGCGGCCTGGACGCCTGCCTGTACTTGGGCCTGCTGCAGCGCCGCGACTGAGAGCCCGTGCCGGCCGAAACGAAAAGACCCCGCCGAGGCGGGGTCTTTTCATGGCACGGAATGTTTACTGCGGCTGGGCCGCCAGCATACCGTTGTCGTTGCGCTTGAACTGCGGCGCCAGGGTGCCGATCAGCATACCGGCCACGCTGAACAGCAGGCCTGCCAGCTGCGGCGGCCAGAAGGCGTCGTCGGTCAGGGTGTATTCCAGGTAGATCCAGGAAGTCAGGCCGAAGACGATGGACACCAGGGCGCCCTGGGTGGTGGCACGTTTCCAGAACAGACCGGCGAACAGCGGCACCACGGCGGCGACCAGGGTCACGCAGTAGGCGTTGCCGACCATCTCGTAGATGCTCGAATCCGAGTTCAGAGCGAAGATCATGGTGGCGATGGCGCAGACCAGGATGGTGCAACGGGTCAGCAGCAGGAACTGCTTGTCGTTGAGCTCCGGCAGGAAGCGCTTGAGCACGTTCTCGGTCAGGGTCACCGACGGCGCCAGCAGGGTGCCGGAGGCGGTGGACATGATCGCCGACAGCAGCGCACCGAAGAACATGATCTGGGCGAACAGCGGGGTCTTCTCCAGGATCAGCAGCGGCAGGATCATCTGCGAATCCTCGGTCAGCCACTTCTCGACCAGCGCCGGGTCGATCATCGAGGCGGCATACACCAGGAACACCGGCAGCATGCAGAAGCCCAGGTAGAAGAAGGCACCGGCCATGGAGGCGCGCGAGGCGATCTTCTCGTTCTTCGCCGACATCACGCGCTGGTACACGTCCTGCTGCGGGATGGAGCCGAGCATCATGGTCACCGCGGCGCCGATGAAGGCAACGATGTCCTTGGCCTCGAAGCTGTGCATGAAGGTGAACTTGCCTTCGCTAGCAGCCTTGCTGATGACCACGTCGGCACCACCGGCCATGTCGCTGAACAGCCAGGTCAGATAGACCAGGCCGACGACGATCACGATCATCTGGAAGAAGTCGGTCAGGGCGATCGACCACATGCCACCGAACAGGGTGTACAGCAGCACGATGAAGGTGCCCAGCAGCATGCCCTGGGTGGTGCTGATGGCGCCGTCGGAGATGACGTTGAACACCACGCCCAGCGCAGTCAGCTGCGCGGCGATCCAGCCCAGGTAGGACAACACGATGACCAGACTGATGATCAGCTCGACTTCGGAGCCGAAGCGCTTCTTGAAGTAGTCACCGATGGTCAGCAGGTTCAGGCGGTACAACGGACGGGCGATGATTGCGCCGACGAGGAACAGGCACCAGAACGAACCGAAGGGGTCTTCGACGATACCGGCGAAGCCTTCCTCGAGGAAGGTGGCAGGAATGCCCAGCACGGCCTCGGAGCCGAACCAGGTAGCGAACACCATGGCGGCAACGATGGGGAAGCCCATGCTACGACCGCCAGAGGCGAAGTCGCGGGTGTTCTTCACGCGAGTGGAGGCATAGAAGCCGATACCCACGGTGACCAGCAGATAGAGAGCAACGAACCAGATCAGCATGTTTCCCGTTCCAGTGACATCGGCCCACCGCATGCTGCCCCGCAAGGCGAGGGCTGGGACGGCGGGCTACAGGTTTTTGTTATGGCCCTCCTGGCCGCAACGAGTCGTGGCACGGAGGCCTGGCGAACTCGGCGGCGCAGTCTGGCAAAACCGTAAAATATGTCAAACAAAAATGACGAAACGCCTGAAAAACTCTCGCCAATGATCGCCACAGGCCGCTAAAAATCTGTGACCGGCAAGTTTCACCACTCATCCGATAGCGCCAGGCAGTTGCATATTTTTTACATACCAGGCAGCGCTACTGACAGCGCTGCGACGCCTCGGTATCGTCGCCAGGCACGCCCCGCGCCGCCTCCGGACCCGCCATGGACATCAAGCAGCTCAAGTTTCTCGTCGCCCTCGACGAGACCCGCCACTTCGGCCAGGCGGCCGCGCGCTGCCACGTCACCCAGCCGACCCTGTCCATGCGCCTGCGCAACCTGGAAGAGGAACTGGGTCTGGAACTGGTGCAACGTGGCCAACGCTTCGAGGGCTTCACCGAGCCCGGCCTGCGCGTACTGGCCTGGGCGCGCAGCCTGCTGGCCGCCCAGGACGGCCTGTACGCCGAAGCCGCCGCCTGCCGGGGACAGCTGGTCGGCACCCTGCGCCTAGGCCTGGTACCGCTCGGCGGCTTCGACCCGATGCGCCTGATTCGCCTGTTCGCCACGGAGCATCCGGGGCTGCGCTTTCAGCTGTTCGCCCTGAGCAGCGAGCAGATCCTCGAACGCCTCGGCCGCAACCAGCTTGATCTCGGCCTGTCCTACCTGGAGCGCCTGGATCGCCAGCACTTCAGCTGCCTGGAACTGGCCGAGACACGCATGGGCCTGCTGCACGATCGTCGGCATTTCTGCTTCGAAAAATCGCAATTGAGCTGGGAAGAGCTGAGCGAACTGCCGCTCGGCCTGCTCTCGACCGGCATGCACTTTCGCCAGTCGATCGACCACAATTTCCGCAGCCGTGGCCTGACCCCACAGCCACGCCTGGAAAGCGATGCCGTGCACCAGTTGCTGCAGGCGGTGAACGCCGGCCTGTGCTGCGCGATCATGCCGCTGCACAGCGGCCTGGAGCAGCTCAATCCGCACCTGGCCCTGACGCCCATAGTCGACGCGCACACCCTCGCCCCGCTCGGCCTGATCCTGCGCAACAGCGCGCCGCGCTCGGCCCTGGCCGAGGCCTGCTTCGCCGAGGCGCAACGCCTGTTGGCCGCAAACCCGTTGGGATAGAAACGGGGTCTGCTGGCGAAGCGCATGCGCTGTCCGACTTGCGCCCACAGCCGAAACGACACGATAGACCAGCTCGATCACAACATCGGCAGCAGCGATTAGACGCTTGCTTACCACCGGCATAGGCTGACTTGACCAGACTCTGGAGGATCAGCCCATGTCCGCCGTCGCCTTGCCGTCCTGCTCAGCGCCGGGCTATGCCTATGCCGAACTCGGCAGCCCCGGCACAGCCGTGCGCAGCGAGCTGGCCGCAGAATGCGCCCTCGCCATCAGCTACAACGGCCTGAACCATACGGTGATGATGGTCTCGCCCGCCGATCTGGAAGACTTCGTCCGAGGCTTCAGCCTCGGTGCCGGGCTGATCGATTCCATCGATGATATCTACGACATCCATATTCACGGTGCCGGCGAGGCCCTGCACGCCGACGTGCAGGTCAGCAGCCGCGCCTTCTGGGCACTCAAGCAGCAGCGCCGCCAGCTGAGCGGCGCCAGCGGCTGCGGCCTGTGCGGTGTGGAGGCCCTGCAGCAGGCGCTGCCACAACTCGCGGCCCTGCCCGGCCAGGCACTGCCGCCGGCCGAACACCTGGCG
>NZ_LSOF01000022.1 GCF_001592875.1 Pseudomonas sp. BMS12
AGATAGCCCACATTGGAATAGCACCAGCCTTCGCCCGGCGGGTAGCGCAGCCGGGTGGCGTCGAGGCGCCGCAGCATCTCGTCGGCCGGCCAGGGCGCCGCGCCGGCGGCCACGGCGGCGTGGTACTCGGCCAGTTCGGCGTAGTCCGCCAGCCCGGCCTGGTGGCGCAGCAACTGCCGCAGGGTAAAGGGCCCCTCCGCCACCTCATCGTCGAGGCGAACCAAGCCATCGCGCACCAGCGTCAGCGCGGTGGCCGCCAGCACGGTCTTGGTGAAGCTCCACCAGGGCACCATTTCCTCGGCGTGCTCGGCTGCGGCCTGGACACCATCGACGGAAAGAAAGAAGGACATGGGAAAAACCGACTGGCAGACCAAAGCACGCAGCCTAGGCTTTCATTACCCCGCAGAACAACCCGGCAGCGGCTCGGCCAATCCGCTGCGCCGCCGGCAAAGGCAATGCCTGGTGCCGTCAGTGCAACTCTGCTTGAGGGGGAACGGTTGGGCGGCACCTCGCAGGAATAGGCCCGTCCCAAGGGCTTTTCGCGGCTAAAGCCGCTCCCACGGGGCGCGTCGTACACATCAACATCTACCGCTGGAAAAGCCCCGCAAGCGCCGCTAGAATTGCGCACTTTTTGATCAGAGGCGCCTCGTGAGCGCCCTTCGAGGTTAGCCGCCATGTCCACCGCCACACCGAAAGTCGGGTTCGTCTCCCTGGGTTGCCCCAAGGCCACCGTCGACTCCGAACGCATCCTCACCCAGCTGCGCATGGAGGGCTACGAAATCGTGCCCACCTATGAGGACGCCGACGTGGTGGTGGTCAACACCTGCGGCTTCATCGACAGCGCCAAGGCCGAGTCGCTGGACACCATCGGCGAAGCCATCGCCGAGAACGGCAAGGTGATCGTCACCGGCTGCATGGGCGTCTCCGAGAACGCCATCCGCGACGTGCACCCGAGTGTGCTGGCCGTCACCGGCCCGCAGCAGTACGAACAGGTGGTCAACGCCGTGCACGAGGTGATCCCGCCCAAGGCCGACCACAACCCCTATGTCGACCTGGTACCGCCGCAGGGCATCAAGCTCACCCCGCGCCACTACGCGTACCTGAAGATTTCCGAGGGCTGCAACCACAGCTGCGCCTTCTGCATCATCCCGTCCATGCGCGGCAAGCTGGTCAGCCGCCCGGTCGGTGACGTGCTCTCCGAGGCCCAGCGCCTGGTCAAGGCCGGCGTAAAAGAACTGCTGGTGATCAGCCAGGACACCAGCGCCTACGGTGTCGACCTCAAGTACAAGACCGACTTCTGGGAAGGCCAGCCGGTCAAGACACGCATGAAGGAACTGTGCGAAGCCCTCTCCAGCATGGGCGTGTGGGTGCGCCTGCACTACGTCTACCCCTACCCGAACGTGGACGACGTGATCCCGCTGATGGCCGCCGGCAAGCTGCTGCCCTACCTGGACATCCCCTTCCAGCACGCCAGCCCGAAAGTGCTCAAGGCCATGAAGCGCCCCGCCTTCGAGGATAAGACCCTGGCCCGTATCAAGTCCTGGCGCGAGATCTGCCCGGAGCTGACCATCCGCTCCACCTTCATCGTCGGCTTCCCCGGCGAGACCGAGGAAGACTTCCAGTACCTGCTCGACTGGCTGACCGAGGCCCAGCTCGACCGCGTCGGCTGCTTCCAATACAGCCCGGTGGACGGCGCCCCGGCCAACGACCTCGGCCTGGAGCCGGTGCCGGACGACGTGAAACAGGATCGCTGGGACCGCTTCATGGCCCACCAGCAAGCCATCAGCGCCGCGCGCCTGCAGCGCAAGGTCGGCACCGAGATCGAAGTGCTGGTCGATGAAGTCGACCACGAAGGCGCCGTCGCCCGCTCCTGGGCCGACGCCCCGGAAATCGACGGCAGCGTGTTCATCGACTCCACCGCCGTACAGCCCGGCGACAAGGTGCGCGTGCGCATCGTCGACGCCGACGAGTACGACCTCTGGGCCGAACTGGTCTAACCGCCGTCTTATATAAAGAAGCCCCGCACTTGCGGGGCTTTTTCATGCTGCAGCCAAACGTGAACACCACGCGTTCTTCGGGAGAATCACGCGCGCTCTCCGTAGGAGGGGCCTTGGCCGCGACAGCAATGCCCTGGGAACACCACCCCAACTAATCCCCACCGCCGGTCTTAGCCCCTACCCGGCACCCTGTGGGAGTAGTCCCGTGTCAGCACCACCAGTAAACGCTGCGGAAGGCGCGCCCTAATCACCCCGTCCATCCACGGCAGTTCGATCTGCAACACCTGCTTGTAGAGAAACAGAATCGCCGAAAGCGCCTGACTCTGCGTCGATGCCGCAACATCCCGCCGCACCGCCAAATGACTCAGGAAAGCCTCAACTTCCGCGGCCCCCATCTCCTGCGGATGGCGATACTTGTGGAAACGGATAAAGCGCTTCACCCACTCCAGATAGACAGTTTCGGTACGAATCGAATAGTGTCGAAGACGAATTTGCTCGCGCCCCCGATCGAGCAGCTTGGGCTTGTCATCCATGTCGCTATTGCTCCCTGACTGTTGTCGCATCTCCTGATGCGATTTGCAGGCTAGACAAGGACTTGCCGGACGACAAGGAACGTTATGCGACACAAGTGGCGTAATGAATTACGCCACTTGTGTCGTCTACTTATAGTTAGACTCACTTGGATACTTATGTCTCAGATTGAAAGAATTAACTTTTACAACACCTGGCCAAATGCTCAGCGCTTTGCTGCTGAGCAGCAGTTTGAAGAGCACTTGAAATCAGTAAGCGGCAATTTTTTTATTCCGATTGCATTGAACAACAGCCTAAGTGCTACTGGACACATATCTCTCTCTTACACCCTGGATTCTCTAGATAGTCTCCCCATGCGCCCCGATCATGCCTTTGACTGGATCTGGAAAGCATTCGAACATCTAACAAAAGCAGCAGCTCCAAATCTAAATATCACAGACTCTCTGCGCTCATTCGCAACACCAACAATCTGCAGCGTACTGGCGAATTATCCGCAAGCGTCTGCCAATTTTAACCAACTAGCTGAAAATATTCCCTTGCAGACCGCAAGGTTTCTCCTTAAGAAAATCATTGCATCTGGTCCTTACACAAATCCAACGACATCGTTCGCGAAGCGAATGCTTTATACGAACGGGAACGGCCCGATTACATCCCTCCCCCTCCAGGCTCTCTTGGATAAATTGTCTGGGTACAATTACGCAAACCCTCAAGATAGACGCGACGGAGCTTCATTAATTAGAAAAGCAATGTCCGGGCAATCACTTTCATATCCACTTGGCCAGCACTCGCTGACTCAAAACGATATTGTATTTTTCCTACTTAGCGGCCTCGGATATGGATTCCGAAATGATCGAGCCCACGCAAGTTCGATTTCGCCCTTCACAAGCAGCAAAGCTAGAATCAAAACATATTCCCACTGTTGGTTTAGCTTCTTAATAATTTATTACTTTCTTACCACTCTATGGGAGGCTAGCGGATTCATCGCAACGCCACAATCCATCGACCAAAACTACGCAGCTAACAACGGTGCTTTTTTCACCTTATTTTCAAGCGTCCTTAATAAGTAAGTCTAACAAGTGGTTCAAGCCGTTCGCTTCGCTCACTCGGGACCGGCTAAAGCCGGCCCCTTAACCAAACGTTAGGCAAATAATATGACAAGCGCCGACGAAGACTGTATTTCCTACTTCATCGTCGTGGATGGAATAGAGGAAAAGGCAAAAAGCCTTATACGAGAGTACTTTCCAAATGTAAGGAGCGGTGTTAGGCCTGACACCTTAACATCCTATCGCTCCATACCATGTGAGATAAACGAAATTGAAAAAACCTTAGTGTGGATCACCAAGAATCTAACGAATGCTCACTCGGAAACCTGTCTTATAATTAGCATTCAATCATTACGAAACTGGGCAAACTTCTACGTACCACATCGACTAATAGAGCTAGTTCAAAAATACCAAATCGATCTTAAAATTGCGTTTCTTTCGCCAGCGCAAAAGAGAAACAGCGATAGTCCGGGCTAGGCCTAACAAATGGTTCAAATCGATCGCTGCGCTCACTGGGACGGGCTAAAGCCCGCCCCTTAACCAAACGCTAGGTGAGTTATGGCCTTAAAAAGACATCATCCATAGGCCGCAAAACATGATGGAGCATACCTATGCTGGAAAAAATGCCGGATGGAACATGGGGAATATACTGCGACGAATGCGGAGCCTACCTCTCGGATCTATCAGAAGTAGAGGATGAAGATGAAGCGGAGGAAGAGGTCATTTGTCAGGAATGCTTGAACAAAGATGAAGACGATATTCCTGAAATTAGTGACTGGCGTCAGAAAGTAGCTAACTCCTTAGAGGACACATATGGGCCATGCCCATACGGCAGAAAGAAACTAATCCAGTGGATTGATGATGAGGTAATGCGCTTGAAGGGGCGCGGTGTACCTGCCGGTGAAGCAGCCACAATGGAAATGGCACTGAGTTACTGGGGATGGATTGGTGACGAATCGGTTGATCCTTTTTGATAATCGGTGTTGGCATCGGATCTAGTGTACGGCTTGGCAACCTAACAACTGGCTCAAGTCGTTCGCTTCGCTCACTCGGGACGTCCGCAAGCGGCCGCCCCTTAGCCAAACGTTAGGCGCTACACAGCCACCACAGGGAGCCCTCATGTATTCGCATGTATTTTTAGGTGTCAGTGACTTTGAGCGTGCTTTAATTTTCTATAACTCTTTAATGTCTTGCCTGGGTCTAGAAACTCGCTTCTGTGATCGAAATAGGCCTTGGGCCGGCTGGCATAGCGCTGGCGGCACTCAACCCCTCTTCCTCATAGGAAAACCATACAATGAACAACCGCATAGTTGTGGCAACGGCAGCATGGTGGCTTTTCAAGCAAAAAGCCGTGCAATAGTTGATGCCGCCCATAAAACAGCGCTAATCAACGGAGGTATTTGCGAGGGTAAGCCAGGCTTGCGCCCTGAGTATCATGAAAATTATTACGGCGCATACTTCAGAGATCCTGATGGCAACAAAATTTGCATTGCTTGTCACGCACCTGAAGGCGCAGCTAATGTCCTCGTAAACAGCGTCTAACAAGTGGCTCAACTGTCGCTCCCTCCGTTCGCAGAACAGGTAAAAGCTATGCTTTTGCCTGCCCCTTGGCTTGACCACCAGACCGCCGACCTCGCCACATGTACCTCTCCCATCCACCCGTTCTTGCTTCCCTGCCTGCAGCGCCCTTGCTGCCGTACATCAGTCAGTACTGGTTAAGTCGGGATAACAGGGATGAGCGCTACTCGATCACACCAGATGGTTCGGTAGATGTCGTTTTCGCGGTTGGTGCCGCCGCCTTCAGGACGGAGGCGTTTGGGACGACAACGAGAAGGGTCGACGTACAACTCGACGTGGGCCACCACTATTTCGGTATTCGTTTCAGGCCCGGACAAAGTCGCCACTTTGTGGATGCCAAAGCTGCCGAACTGACCAACACGGTGTGCTCTGTCGAGGGCGTCTTCTCGCTGAGCGCGTCTGTACTCGTCGAGTTTCTGTTTGACGATTCGTTGTTCACTCGCGTGGATGCCGCATTGCTGCAGCATCTCCAGCGGCGGCCTCCCCGTCACTCGCGGATCGATGATGTGCTGCGGCATATCGAAACTGCCCCTAGCGCATCACCTGTCTGCGATCTGGCGAGCATCTTCTGCAAGAGCCGGCGGCAGTTCGAGCGCGCCTTTGTCGAGGCCGTTGGCCTACCGCCCAAGCTGTTTACCGAGATCGTCCGCTTTCAGCGTGCCTCGGCGCTGCTGGCCAATCCCGCACTGTCGCTGACCAGCATCGCCGCTGCCCTGGGATATGCGGACCAGAGCCACTTCACCCACGAGTTCGTGCGTTTCCACGGCCAGCCGCCCTCGAAGGCTCGCCAACATGGCGCATTCTTACAAGCTCAGGATCTTCCTACCCGGAACAATGCCGGCTTCCTCTAGCGCAACAGCGGAGATTGCCGATGAAGATCAATAGCCTCTATCCGGTCCTGATGACCAAGAACGTAAGCGCGTCCAAAGCGTTCTGGACCACGCACTTCCCCTTCCAGGTGGTGTTCGATTCCGACTGGTATGTGAGCCTGCAGGCGCTGCAGCAGCCAGCCTTCGAGCTGGCGCTGTTGCAGCCCGATCACCCGACCGTACCCGACGCCTTTCGCAACACGTTGAATGGCGGGCTGATCATCAACCTCGAGGTAGACGACGTGGACGCCGAGTACGAACGCCTACTGCAAGCGGGGTTGCCGATGCATGTGCCGCTCCGCTCAGAGGACTTCGGCCAGCGGCACTTCATCACCTCCGATCCGAACGGTGTGCTTATCGACGTGATCAAGGTGATCCCGCCCTCGCAGGAATATGCCTCCCAATACAGTGAGGGGGCCTTGGGCGCAGTGGCTGACGCACCCGACGGCAAGCTCTGACTCGGCACTGTGCGGCCACAACGGACGCCCGCTGCCGCGCAGTGGGCCATGCTGTTGTTCGGCGCCGGCATCAAGCATCGCCCAGTCGACGGCTGACGCCACGACCAGCAGCCGTGCTACCGGTCTAACCTGTTGCCAGCACAGCAGCGCAGGAAACCCAGCCATGCAATTGCTCGTGAATATCGACGTGGACGATCTGGAGCGCGCCATCCACTTCTACACCTCAGCGTTCGACCTCGTGTGCCAACGCCGGCTGTTCGCGGGTTCGGTGGCGGAACTGGTCGGTGCCGGCTGCAGCCTCCACCTTCTGGCCAAACCTGCCGGCACGGCGGGCGCCCACGGCATAACCCAGGTTCGCCAGTACAACCGCCACTGGACACCGGTGCACCTGGATTTCACCGTGCCGGACATCGCCGCGGCGGTGCAGCGCGCTGTCGCGGCTGGCGCCGTGCTGGAGACGCAGATTCAGTCGTGCGACTGGGGGCGGCACGCGCAGCTGAGTGATCCGTTCGGCCACGGTTTCTGCCTGGTCGAGTTCAGCCCACAGGGCTATGCTGCGGCACCATGAACGCGTCGCCCCACCCATGGATGATGGAAAGGCCATGTCAGCTCAACCACCCCGCTCCACCTTCAGCGCCACACTGCGCCGCCCCGCCAGGACGGGCGATGGCGAGGCCTGGTACTTTGTCGTTCTGCCCAGGGAGGTGAGCGATACCCTGCCCAGGCGCGGCCGCACCTCGGTGGAGGGCCTGCTTAACGGTCAGCCGTTCCAGGCGACTCTTGAGCCAGACGGCCAGCTCAGCCATTGGCTGCCCTTGGGCGAGGCGCTCTGCGCGGCCGCAGGCGCACAAGCCGGTACCAGGGTGGTGCTGGAAATTGCCCCCGTACCGACGGAGCCTGAACCCGAGGTACCTGCCGACCTGCGCGAGGCGTTGCAGGCGGCGCCTGCAGCGCGCGCCACCTGGGAGGCGACCACCACCATCGCGCGACTGGACTGGATTCACTGGATCGAGTCGGCCAAGCAAGCCAAGACCCGCAGCAAAAGGGTCGGCGATGCCTGCGACATGCTGGCGTCGGGCAAGAAGCGGGTGTGCTGCTTTGATCCGTCCGGTTTCTACAGCAAGGCCTTGCGCGCGCCGGAGGCGGCCGACTGAGCCGCGCCAGGCGCTAGAACAACCCCAGCTGCCGATCCACCAGCGCGGCGAAGTCATCGCCCACGAACGGCAGGATCGCGTCTGCAATCGGCTGCAGCTGGCGGGTCAGGTAGTGCTCGTAGTCGATACGGGCGCTGCGGGTTTCCAGCGGTTCCGGGCCGGCGGTGGTGATGAGGTAGCTGATCCAGCCGCCGTTCTGGTACTGGCGAGGGCGACCCAGGCGCTGGTTGTGCTCGTCAGCCAGGCGCGCAGCGCGCACGTGCGGCGGTACGTTGCGTTCGTAGTCGCCGAGCTGGCGGCGCAGGCGCTTGCGGTACACCAGCAGCTCGTCCAGTTCACCGGCCAGGGTGCGACGCACGTAGTCGCGCACGTAGTCCTGGTGGGGCTGGCGATTGAAGATGCGTTCGTAGAGTTCCTGCTGGAAGCGTTGCGCCAGCGGCGACCAGTCGGTACGCACGGTTTCCAGGCCCTTGAAAACCATGTCGCGCCTGCCATCGGCGCGCTGCACCAGGCCGGCGTAGCGCTTCTTGCTGCCCTCCTCCGCGCCGCGGATGGTCGGCATCAGGAAGCGGCTGTAGTGGGTTTCGTACTGCAGTTCCAGGGCGCTGGTCAGGCCGTATTCGGTCTGCAGGTGTTCGCGCCACCAGTGGTTGACCTGCTGCACCAGCGTGCGGCCGATACGTGCCGCCTCTTCCTCGCCATGCGCGCTGTTGAGCCAGACGAAGGTGGAGTCGGTGTCGCCGTAGATCACCTGGTAGCCCTCGGCCTCGATCAGCTCGCGGGTGCGGCGCATGATGGCGTGGCCGCGCAGGGTGATGGATGAGGCCAGGCGCGTGTCGAAGAAGCGGCAGCCGCTGGAGCCGAGCACGCCGTAGAAGGCGTTCATGATGATCTTCAGCGCCTGCGACAGCGCCGCGTTGCCCTCGCGCTTGGCCGCCTCGCGGCCCTGCCACACGCGCTCGACGATGGCCGGCAGGCAGTGCTGGCTGCGCGAGAAGCGCGCCTCGCGAAAGCCTTCCACCGAGTGCTCGTCGTCCGGCTGCGCCAGCCCTTCGATCAGGCCCACCGGGTCGATCAGGAAGGTGCGGATGATCGACGGATAGAGGCTCTTGTAGTCCAGCACCAGCACCGACTCATACAGGCCCGGGCGCGAGCTCATGACAAAGCCGCCGGGGCTGGCCTGGGGCATCTTCTCGCCCAGATTGGGCGCGACATAGCCCATGCGATGCATGGGCGGCAGGTACAGGTGGGTGAAGGCCGCGACCGAACCGCCGCTGCGGTCGGCCGGCAGGCCGGTGGTGGCGGCGCGCTCCAGCAGGAAGTCGATCAGCCGGGTGTGCGCGAAAATGCGCGTGACCAGCTCGCAGTCCTTGAGGTTGTAGCGCGCCAGGGCGGGCTGATCCTCGGCGAACATGCGGTTGATCTCGTCCATGCGCTGGTACGGCGTGTCGATGGCCTTGCCTTCGCCGAGCAGGCTCTGCGCCACGCTCTCCAGGCTGAACGAGGGGAAGCTCCAGGTGGCCGAGCGCAGCGCTTCGATGCCGTCGATGATCAGGCGCCCGGCGGCAGCGGCGAAGAAGTGCTTCTGGCTGGCGTGCTCGCGCCACTCCATCGGCTCGCCATCGCGGCCCAGGCGCAGCGGCACCTGCAGCTGGCGGGCATGTTCGTGCAGCACGCGCAGGTCGAACTGCACCAGGTTCCAGCCGATGATGGCGTCCGGATCGTGCTCGGCCAGCCAGGCGTTGAGGCAGTGCAGCAACTCGGCGCGAGTGGCGCAGTAATGCAGATCGAAATCCACTTCGGCGGGCGCCTGCGGCGGCGTGCCGAGCATATACACCTGGCGCTGGCCACAACCCTCCAGGGCGATGGAATAGAGTTCGCCGCGCTCGCTGGTCTCGATATCGAGGGAAGCCAGGCGCAGCCGTGGGCGGTAGTCGGGGTCGGGTTTGAGCTGGGCATCGAGGAGTACGCCATCAGCATCCGCCGTGCCGGTGAACTTCACCGGCGCGGTGATGAAGCGCTCCATCAGGTAGCGCTCGGGTGGACGGATATCGGCCTCGTAGACGTCCACGCCGTTGCGCCGCAGGTGCTTGTCCAGCTTGATCAACTGGCGGTGCGAGCGGCAGTACAGGCCCAGCACCGGGCGCCGGCGAAAGTCGCGCAGCCCCAGCGGGCGTAGCTCCACCCCACGCTCGCCGTGCAGCAGGGCTTCGGCGCGCTCGCGCTGTACCTCGGGAATGAAGGCGACCGATGGCTGCAGCGGCAAGCGCACGCGTTGCGGGCCGCTATCCGTGGCCAGCCAGAATTCGACCTCGGTGCCCGCCGGCGTGTCGCGCCAGTGGCGGGTCAGGACGAAACCCCGTTGTAGATTCACCGCAGCATCCAGAGCCGAAAACAGCCGGCGATTCTAGCGACTACGCAACAGTGCGGCAGCCGGTTCATCCTGCAACGACGCCAGTACCCGTTCGGCATTGGCGCTACAGGCCATGCCCTCGGGCTTGCTCTCCACGCCCTCGATGATGGCCAGCAGGTGCGCCTTGCTCTGCGCCAGGCGTTGCTGCATGGCGTCTATGTCGGCGACCTTGCGCTTGAGGCTGTCCAGCAGCTCGTCGTGGCGCCAGCTCTGCGCCTTGGGGTCCGGCAGCAGGCTGCGGATCTCGTCCAAGCTGAAGCCAGCCTGCTGCGAGCAGATGATGATGCCCAGGGTCTGCAGGGTCTGCTCCGTGTACTCGCGATAGCCGTTGGCCTGGCGCTGCGCGCTGATCAGGCCGCTGGCCTCGTAGAAGCGGATGCGCGAGGCCGCCAGGCCGGAGCGCTTGGCCAGTTCACCGATTTTCATGCTCACTCCTCCCACAAAGCGGAAATATCTAATGAAACCCTATTGACCTTAAAGTTGACTTCAACATTAGGCTTATCCCACCTTCTACCGGGAGAACCGCCTCATGTCACCCTTCCAGCCCCTGCAACTGCCCAACGGCGCCACCCTTCCCAACCGCATCGGCAAGGCCTCGATGGAGGAAAACCTGGCCGATGCCAGCCAGGGCCCCTCGACCGAATTGCTGCGCCTGTACCGCGCATGGGCGGAGGGTGGCGCCGGATTGCTGCTGAGCGGCAACGTGATGATCGACCGCCGCGCCATGACCGGCCCCGGCGGCGTGGTGCTGGAAGACGACACGCAACTGGACAAGTTTCGCGAGTGGGCGCGCATCGGCCGGGCCAAGGGCGCGCAGTTCTGGCTGCAGATCAACCATCCCGGCCGGCAGATGCAGGCCAACCTCGGCCAGCCGACCGTGGCGCCCTCGGCCGTAGCCCTGGACATGGGCGGCCTGTCCAAGCTGTTCCCGATGCCCAAGGCGCTGGACGACGAAGAGATCGGCGCGCTGATCCAGCGCTTCGCCCGCACCGCCGAGCTGGCCGAGCAGGCCGGCTTCACCGGCGTGCAGATCCACGCGGCACACGGCTACCTGCTCAGCCAGTTCCTCTCGCCGCTGACCAACAAGCGTACGGACAGCTGGGGCGGCCCGCTGGAAAACCGTGCCCGCTTCCTGCTGGAAACGGTCAAGGCCGTGCGCGCCCGCGTCTCGCCGGGCTTCTGCGTGGCGGTGAAGATCAACTCGGCGGACTTCCAGCGCGGCGGCTTCGACGCTGCCGACGCCAAGCGTGTGGTCGAGATGCTCAACGCGCTGCCGGTCGACCTGGTCGAGCTGTCTGGCGGCAGCTACGAGGCACCGGCCATGCAGGGCGATGCCCGCGACGGTCGCACCCTGGCACGCGAAGCCTACTTCCTCGAATTCGCCGGGGAAATCGCCGCCGTGGCCAAGATGCCGCTGATGGTCACCGGCGGCATCCGTCGTCTACCGGTGGTCGAGCAGGTGCTGGACAGCGGCGTGGCCGTGGCCGGCATCGCCACCGCCCTGGCCATCGAACCGGCCCTGCCGCAGCGCTGGCAGGCTGGCGAGCAGCAGCTGAGCGCCGAGCTGCCGCCAATCACCTGGAAGAACAAGGGTCTGGCCGCGCTGGCCTACATGGCGGCGGTGAAATTCCAGATGCGCCGCCTGAGCCAGGGCCGCACGCCCAAACCGGACGTGTCGCCGCTGCGCGCCGTTATCTCCGAGCAACTGAAAACGGCGCGCCGCACGCGACTGTACAAGCGCCTGATGGCAGCCAGCTAAGCGGGCAGATGCCCGCTCTTCAACCAGACCCGGCAACCTTCTGCACTGAACGGGGTGTGCGCGAATCCCGGCGGGCAGCGCAGCCAGCTGCCGGCCGGATACTCGCCACGCTCGTCCTGCAAACTGCCCTCCAGCACCAGCCATTCAGCCCCACCGGGATATTGCTGGAGCGAACCCTGAGTGCCCGGCTGCCAGTGCTGCATCAGCACACGCTCGCTGCCGTGCTGGTGCAAGGCCAGCTCGCGCAGGCCGGATAGCTGCGCCGGCGGCCAGACGGCGGCACACGTGTCGATCACCACCTGCGCCTGATCCTGCGCAGCGAACTGCATCAGCTTGACGAAGATGGTGCAGCCCTCACGGCTGAACGGCGTATGGCGGCTGCCGATGGGATTGCGCACATAGGTGCCGGCCGGATAGTCGCCGCGCTCGTCGGAGAACACCCCGTCCAACACCAGAAACTCCTCGCCGCCGGGATGGCCGTGCGCGCTGAACTGCGAACCCGGCGCGTAGCGCACGATGGAGGTGGCCCGCGCCAGCTCGTCGCCGATGCGGTCGAGCATCTGCCGCTCCACCCCGGCCAGCGGCGACGGCACCCAGGGCACGTCGCCTGGGAGGATCACCACGGGCTGGCTGAAGTCGGCGTTCAGGCGCACGCGCTGTTACCAGCTGCCGACGTTGGGCATGGAGGTCCAGGGCTCGGCCGGGGCCAGCGGTTCGCCCTTCTGCAGCAGCTCGATGGAGATCAGGTCCGGCGAGCGGACGAACGCCATGTGGCCGTCGCGCGGCGGGCGGTTGATGGTCACGCCGTGCTCCTGCAGGCGCCGGCAGGCGGCGTAGATGTCGTCCACCAGATAGGCCAGGTGGCCGAAGTTGCGCGCGCCGCCGTAGTCCTCGGTGTCCCAGTTGTAGGTCAGCTCGACCTGGGCATCGTGGTCGCCCGGTGCGGCGAGGTAGACCAGGGTGAAACGGCCCTGGGGATACTCGCGCTGCTTGACCACTTCCAGGCCGAGGGCATCGCGGTAGAAACGCAGGGAGGCGTCGAGGTCGGCCACGCGGACCATGGTGTGCAGGTATTTCATCGATCAGTTCCGCTCGAGTAGGGCCAGCAGAGCCTCGGCGCTGGCATCCGAAGAGGCAGGATTCTGCCCGGTGACCAGCAGTCCGTCGACCTCGACATGGCTGCTCCAGTCCGCACCACGCCCATACTGCCCGCCATGGCCCTTGAGCATGTCCTCGACCAGGAAGGGCACCACATCGCTCAGCTGCACCGCGTCCTCCTCGCTGTTACTGAAGCCGGTGACCCGCTTGCCGCGCACCAGCGGCGTGCCATCCGCGGCCTTGACGTGGCGCAGCACGCCCGGTGCATGGCACACGGCGCCGACCGGCTTGCCAAGGGCGATGAAACGCTCGATCAGGGCGATGGAGGTGGCGTCTTCGGCCAGGTCCCAGAGCGGGCCGTGGCCACCGGGGTAGAACAGCGCATCGAAGTCCTCGGCGCGCACCTGGGCCAGCGGCAGCGTGCTGGCCAGTGCCTGCTGCGCCTCGGCATCGTCGGCAAAGCGCCGGGTGGCGTCGGTTTGCGCGTCCGGGGCATCGCTCTTCGGGTCGATCGGCGGCTGGCCGCCCTTGGGCGAGGCCAGGGTGAGCTGCGCCCCGGCGTCCTTGAACACGTAATAGGGCGAGGCGAATTCCTCCAGCCAGAAACCGGTCTTGTGGCCGGTGTTGCCGAGTTGGTCGTGGGAAGTGAGTACCAGCAGAATCTTCATGAACAGCTCCTCGGGGCCTGGCCCGTTGCAGTGACGATGCGGCGAATCTTAGGCGGCCGGTTATGATTCGATAATTCGAAAGGCTCTATTTCTGGTATCCAAATAGTGAATATCGCCAACAAGGACCTCAACCTGCTGCTGGTCTTCCACGTGGTCTACCAGGAGCGCAACGCCTCCCTGGCCGCCACGCGCATGGCGCTCAGCCAGCCGGCTCTGAGCCACAAGCTGAACAAGCTGCGCCACGCCTTCGGCGACCCGCTGTTCGTGCGCGCGCCACGCGGCCTGACACCCACGCCGCGCGCCCACGAGCTGGCTCCCGAAGTGCAGCGCCTGGTCGGTGAGCTGGAGGCCTTCTACGACCAGTGCGAGGGGCGCGACTACCTGCAGCGGGCCGAGCGCATCCACCTCTACACCACCGACTACATGGAGCAGACCCTGCTCCCCAGCCTGCTGCCGCGCCTGCGCGAACAGGCGCCGAACCTCGTGCTGATCACCCACAACACCCGTGGACTGCTGCCGCGTGAGGAGCTGGAGAAAGGCACCTGCGACCTGGCCATCGCCGGCTTCTACGACAACCTGCCGGATACCTTTCACCAGCAGCGCCTGCTCTCCGAGGACTTCGTGGTGCTGGCGGCACGGGATAACCCACACCTGGCAAACGGCCTCGACCTGGACGCCTTTCTCGCCTGCGAACACCTGCTGACCACCCTGACCGGCGACCTCAACGGCATCGTCGATCGGGCCCTGCAGGAGCAGGGCCGAACGCGCCGAGTGGCGGCCGGGCTGTCCAGCTTCATCGCCCCGAGCCGGCTGATCCGCGGCTCGCAGATGCTGCTGACCTGCCTGCGCTCGGTGGCCGAGGAAGCCGTGGCGCGCGACAGCCAGTTGTGCCTGCTACCGCTGCCGGCCGGGCTCGACCTGCCTCAGGTGGAGGTGATGCAGATCTGGCACGAACGCACCGAAGCCGACCGCCTGCGCCGCTGGTTGCGCCAGCAGATCCAGCAGGTGGCGAGCGAACTCAGACGCTGAGGCCGTCGAGTACCTGCCGGCTGCGCTCGAACCAGCCGAGCAGATAGTCGGCTAGCGCCTGGGTACGGCGTGGCAGGCTGCCCTGCCAGGGGTGGACGAGGAACACCGGGGTGCTGCGGGTCTGGTAGTCGCTGAGCAGCCAGCGCAGACGGCCATCACGCAGCTCCTCCTGCACCATGTAGGACGGCAGGCGGGCGATGCCGGCGCCGTTCAAGGCCGCCTTCTTCAGCAGGCTGTAATGGTTGCTGGCCAGTTGCCCGGCCACCTGCACCCGCTCCAGCTGATGCTGGCGGTGGTAGAGCCATTCGGCGAAGCCGCTGTAGTGGGTATTGAGCAGGCACTGGTGCGCGGCCAGTTGCGCCGGCACCTGCGGCGTACCGCAACGGGCCAGGTATTCGGGCGTGGCGCAGGTGATCTCCTGCAGGGCGAATAGCGGCTTGGCCACCAGACGCTCGTCCAGCTGCTGGCCGGAGCGGATGCCCAGGTCGAAGCCTTCGGCAATCAGGTCGCGGTAGCTGTTGGCCAGGTCCAGCTCGATGCGCACCTGGGGGTACTGGCGGGCGAAGTCCAGCAGCAGCGCATCGAAGAAGGTCTCGCCAAGGGACACCGGCACGGTCAGGCGCACGCTGCCGGCCACCTCTTCCTGCAGGCCCTGCACCACCTGCAGGGCGCGCTGGGCCTGAGCCTGCAAGGCCTGGGCCTCGGGCAGCAACGCGGCACCGGCGGCCGTCAGATGCAGGCGTCGGGTGGTGCGGTGCAGCAGCACGCTGCCCAGCCGGCGCTCCAGGCCACTGATGCGCTTGGACAGCTGCCCCTTGCTACAGCCCAGACGCTCGGCAGCGGCGGTGAAACTGCCCAACTCGATCAACTGGGCAAAGGCGGCAAGGTCTTCGAGATCGCTCATGGCGGCGCTCATTGTTTCCATACGAAAACCAAAGGTTTCACATTGACTGGATTATTGGCAACAGAAGTCTCCCTAGACTGGCCCCATCAACCACAGCAAACGGGAGTCACCTCATGAAAATCATCCTCGTCGGCGCCAGCGGCACCATCGGCCAGGCCATCGAACGCGAACTGGGCGAGCGTCACGACATCGTCCGCGTCGGCCGCAGCAGCGGCGACTTTCAGGTCGACATCGCCGACCCGGCCTCCATCCGCCGCCTGTTCGAGCAGGTCGGCCCGTTCGATGCGCTGATCAGCGCGGCCGGCAACGCCCACTTCGGCGCCCTGGAAGAGCTGGGTGCGAAGGAGTTCGCCGTGGGCCTGGACGACAAGCTGATGGGCCAGATCAACCTGGTGCTGATCGGTCGCGAGTTCGCCAACGACGGCGCCTCCTTCACCCTCACCTCCGGCATTCTCAGCGAGGACCCGATCCGCTATGGCGCGGCCGTGAGCACGGTCAACGCCGGCATCGACGCCTTCGCCCGTGCCGCCGCCATCGAGTTGCCGCGCAGCATGCGCATCAACGCGGTGAGCCCGACCATCCTCGAGGAGTCGCTGCCAGCCTACGGCCCTTACTTCCGCGGCTTCAAGCCGGTCGCGGCCGCTACCGTGGCCCTGGCCTACGCCAAGAGCGCCGAGGGCCTGCAGAACGGCCAGGTATACCGGGTACTGTGAAGCCGGTGGTTGCCTGAGCGCAGAGGCAGTGGCACCGTGGGGGCGTGTTTCAGACAAGGAAGCCCCACTCATGAATCGCCTACTGCCCCTCGCCACCCTGTGCGCCTGCACCCTGCTGGCCGCCTGCGCCTCCAGCCCGCAAGAGACAACGCCCGCCGTCCAGAACGACGGGCGTTGCGACGCCGAAGCGGTGCAGCATCTGGTAGACCAGCGCATCACCACCGAAATGGCCGAAGAGGCCCGCGTGCAAGCCGGCGCCAAGTACCTGCGGGTCACCCAGCCCAACCAGCCGGTGACCATGGACTACAACCCGCAACGCCTGAATATCGATATCGACGACGCCGACACCATCGTGCGCCTGAGCTGCGGCTGATGCGCGCCCCGCTCTGCGGCCTGCTGCTCGCCAGCCTGGCCGGGCAGAGCCTGGCATTGGGTCGCGAAGTGCCCTATGCGGAAGCGCGCGAGCAATTCGCCAGCCTGCGCCAGATACTCGACTGCGGCACCTGGCGCCTGCAGACGGCCAGCGGCGATCTGCGCCTGTTGCGCTATTCCCTGTATGGCCAGGACCTGTTGTTCGTCGACCGCATCGGCCCTGCAGGGGCCGGCGAGCGCTGGCAGGTGGAGCGCGGCTATGGCTTCGCCGAAATCAACAACGACCATGCCGAGTGGCAATTCGAACAGTTGCGCTGCAGCAGCGACGGCCAGGCCGGCCTGGAGCTAGAGGGGCTGGCGGAAAGAGGCCATGACCAGAGCCGCTGGAATATCCACATTCACCTCGACCTCAGCGATGGCCACTACCGCTACGAGGCCAACCCCAGCGAGTAGGCCTGCACCTGCAGCTCCATGTGGCGAATCAGACCGTTCTCCACTAGGCGCCCCAGCAATTGCATGTGCGGCAACTGCAGATGCGCCTGCAGATCCTCTTCACTGTGCCAGTGGCCGCGCAGCAGCCAGCGCGTTTCCTGCTGCGGGTCGCGCTGCAACTCGCAGCCCAGGCAGGCCGCATCGCGCTGCGCGCGCAACAGCAACTCGCACAGGCGCAGACCGAGCGCCTCGCCAGCGCCATCGCGGGCCTGGAAACTGGCCAGGCTGGTGATTGCTCGATTCATTCCCTCGTCCTCCCGCAAGGTGAAATGCCACCCCGAAGGTGGCCATGGCTCAACAAACACTGGCCTCGCCGATGCCGCGACAGGCACTGGTGATAAGCCTTCTGCAATCTGCGGCATGCATGATTCCTCTACGAATGGCGCCCGGAGTGACGCCGCATGCCGCAGAGATTGCACCCGCAGGCCCTGGGAGCGTTAGCCGGATGCTGCCGACGGCTTGCACGATTCTGTCGATTGCAGCTGAATGACAATTAGTTGCACGAGTGGCCAGGAAATTGCACTCTGCGCCTCATCCACCTGACCGAGTCTCCCCTTGAGAAAGCTGCTGTTGGCCCTGCTGTTTGCCACGCTTCCTTGCCACGGCGCGGACTGGCAGGTCTATACCCATAGCCTGGGCAACCAGGCCAGCATGCAGGGCAGCACGCTGCGCGGACACCCGCATGGCGGCAAGCGCGCCTTCTACGTCGAGCTGGTACATGAGCTGCTGAACGAACTGCAGCAACCCGCAGATATTCTCGAAGTGCCCCTGGCGCGCGGCCTGAAACTGGTGCAGTCACGCTCCCATGTGGTGCTGTTCAACCTCAGTCGTACCGACGAGCGCGAGCATCTGATGTATTGGGTCGGCCCCACGCTGCAGGAGACCGACTACCTCTACGAACTCAAGGCCCGGCCCACCGGCATTCACGTTATCGAGGACGCCGCCACCCTGCCGGTCTGCGTGCTCAACGGCAGCTCCCACGACAGCCTGCTGCTTGCCCATTCCTTTACCCATATCCAGCGCGCCAACTCCTATGCCGGCTGCTTCCGCATGCTGGCAGCCGGGCGCGTGCAACTGGTCGCCTCGGCCGACAGCGACCTGCAACGCAAGCTGGCAGAGGCCGAAGTGCCGGCCGCGAACATCGTGCCGAGCGCCGTCTCGCTGGGGCAGGATCGCGGCTATATCGCGCTGTCCCTGGACACCCCGGTGGCGGAAGTGAAGCGCTGGCGCCAGGCACTGGCACAGTTGACCCGCGATGGCCGTTACCAGCGCCTGCAGGCGCAATTCGCCCACTGAGCCGGCTGCACGATACTGCCGAGCACTTGCCTGATCCTGCCGATATTCTCGTAACGCCAGGACTTCTCCCCAACCCCTGGCTATGCTGCGGAGCATTCAGGAGGAGCCCCCCATGACTGCTGTGCCCATCGATCTCGAACTGGAGCCGCAACGCCAGGAACTGGCTCGCCTGATCGCCCGCATGGCCCCGGAAGACGGTATCCATGAGAGCGCCATCGACGAGCTGGTACTGTTCCGCGCCAGCGAGCCCTCGCCCATCACCCACACCCTGTACCGCCCGGCCCTGTGCATCATGGCCCAGGGCCAGAAGGTGGTGCGCCTGGAGGACGAGAGCTATTGCTACGACCCGCTCAACTACCTGGTGGCCTCGGTGACCCTGCCGGTCACCGGCGAGGTCACCCAGGCCGCCAATGACGCGCCCTACCTGAGCCTGCGCCTGGACCTCGACCCGGCCGAACTGGGCGAACTGATCTCCAGCGCCGGCCCAATTGCCGTGACCAACCGCAGCAGCGGGCGCGGCCTGCATGTGGATCGCATGGACCTGCCGCTGCTGGATGCCGTGCTGCGCCTGCTGCGCCTGCTGGAAACGCCGCGCGACATCGCCATGCTGGCGCCGCTGATTCGCCGCGAAATCCTCTACCGCCTGCTGTGCAGCCCGCAGGGGCAACTGCTGCGCGACATCGCCACGACCGACAGCCAGGCGCACCGGGTCAACCGCGCCATCGAATGGCTCAACCTCAACTATCACAAGCCGCTGCGCATCGAGGAACTGGCCCGCGAGGCCAACCTCAGCACCTCCACCCTGCACCACCGCTTCAAGGCGCTGACCGCCATGAGCCCGCTGCAGTACCAGAAGCAACTGCGCCTGCAGGAGGCGCGACGGCTGATGCTGTGCGAGCGCCTGGACGTTTCCAGCGCCGGCTACAAGGTCGGCTACGAGAGCCCGTCGCAGTTCAGCCGCGAGTACAGCCGCCTGTTCGGCGCCCCACCGGTCCGCGACCTGGCCCGCTTGCGCGCGGCGGGCTGATTACCACTCCAGCACCAGCTCGCTGCTGAACTGGCGCGGCTCGCCGGTCAGCGGGTCGGCGAAGCTTAGCTCCTGAGCCAGCAGCTTGAGCGGGCGGGTGAAGTCGTCCACGCCTTTTTCGTCGGTCAGCACCGGATAGAAGCTGTCGTTGCAGATCGCCGCGCCGAGGGCGGCCATATGCACGCGCAGCTGGTGCTGCTTGCCGGTGATCGGCCAGAGCCGGTAGCGCCACAGCTCGCCATGGCGCTCCATGACCTCCAGCAGGGTCTCGCTGTTGGCCTCGCCGGGCACCTCGTGCATGCGAAAGAACGGCTCGCCCTTCTCCAGACGCGAGTGCCGGCGCAGAGGAAATTCATGCTGCGGCAACGCCGGGGCGATGGCCTGGTAGACCTTGTCGATGCGCCGCTCGCGAAACAGCGCCTGGTAGGCGCCGCGGGTCTGCGGGTTGCTGGAGAACAGCACCAGCCCGGCGGTGTGCCGGTCGATGCGGTGCAGCGGCGCCAGGTGCGGATTGCCGGTCTCGCGCACCAGGCGTGTGAGCAGGGTCTGCTCGGCATAGTCGCCGGCCGGCATCACCGGCAGGAAGTGCGGCTTGTCGGCGATCAGGATGTGTTCGTCCTGGTACAACACCCGCGCGGCAAAGGGGATCTCCCGCTCGTTGGCGATCTCGCGGAAGTACTGCACCCGCAGTGCCTCGCGATAGGGCGCGTCCGGCCCCAGCGGGCGATCCTCGGCGTCCAGCACCAGACCGCGAGCCATGCGTTGCAACCAGGTATCGCGGGATATCTGCGGAAAACGCGCGCACAGGCAGTCGAGCACCGTGGCCCAGTCACCGGCGGGCAGGTGCAGATAGCTGGGGCGAACATGCAGAGGGCGGGAAGACATCGATGATCCTGGCTGGCGCGAAAGCCGTGCATTATTCCTCAGCCGGCGGCAAAGCGCTGCCCGGAGCGACAACCGCACAGTCGGCCGGGGATTTTGCCGGCGACTGTAGCTGCCCCCAGCCGGCCATCCCGTGCAGCATCGGGGTTTGACCCATCAAGGAGCGAACGATGCAGACCATAGGCCTGATTGGCGGCATGAGCTGGGAGTCCACCCTGCCCTACTACCGGCAGATCAACGAGACGGTGCGCGAGCGCCTGGGCGGACTGCACTCGGCACGCCTGGTGCTGTACAGCGTGGACTTCCACGAGATCGAACGCCTGCAGCACAAAGGCGACTGGACTGCCGCCGGCGCCCTGCTTGCCGAGGCGGCGCAGGCCCTGCAACGGGCCGGGGCGGACTTCCTGGTATTGGCCACCAACACCATGCACAAAGTGGCGGATGCCATCGACAGCGCGGTGGAGATTCCCTTGCTGCATATCGCCGACCCCACCGCCAGCGCCATTCGCGCCGCCGGCCTGCAGCGCATCGGTTTTCTCGGTACCCGTTTCACCATGGAGCAGCCCTTCTACCGTGAACGCCTGGAGCAGCTGCATGGCATCGAGGTGCTGGTACCGGACGCCGCGCAGCGCGAGTTGGTGCATCGGGTGATCTACGAGGAGCTGTGCCTGGGCCGCGTGCTGGATGAGTCGCGCCAGGCCTACCGCCAGGTGATTGCCAATCTGGTCGAACGTGGAGCGCAGGCGGTGATTCTCGGTTGTACCGAGATCGGCCTGCTGGTGGGCGCAGAAGATGCGAGCGTGCCGCTGTTCGACACCACCGTCCTGCATGCCCAGGCCGCGGCCGAGCGGGCGCTCGCTTAGAACCTGATCACAATCTGCTGCGCGCCGAAAAAGCGGCGTTGAAGGGGAACAGGCTCTTAGCCGGGCGCTCGCTCAAACGCCTCGGCGAACAGCATGACCCGGTCGCGCCCGGCAGCCTTGGCCGCATACAGGGCCTGGTCGGCGCCCTGGATCAGCGCGGATGGCCCCGCGTCGTGTATGGCCCCCGGTTGCGGCAGGCAGACATTGACCCCGGCACTCAGGCTCAGGCGTAACCAGGGGGCTCCGGCATGTGGCAGAGCCTGAGCCTCCAGGGCCGCGCGGATCTGCTCGGCCACCCGTAACGCTCCTGCGCCATCGGTTTCCGGCAGTAGCAGGCAGAACTCTTCGCCACCGTAGCGTGCGGCCAGATCGGCCGGGCGCTTCTGCCCACCGCGAATGACTTCGGCCACCGCGCGCAGGCACTCATCGCCGGCCGAGTGGCCATAGATGTCGTTGTACTGTTTGAAGTAATCGACATCGAACAGAATCAATGCCAGTGGCCGCTGGTAGCGACTGGCGCGGGCAAACTCGTCATCCAGTGCGCGCATGAGGCGGCGGCGGTTGGCCAGGCAGGTCAGTTCATCTTCCAGGGCCTGGGTCTCCAGCCGCTGGTTGAACGCACGCAAGGCATCGCGGGTCGCCAGCAGCTCGACCTGGGTCTTCTGCCCCTGCTTGATCAAGCTCAGCAGATAGAAACCGAACAGGCCCAGCAGCCCGGCCATGAACCCCACCACCACCAGCTGGCGCACGGAGTCGGCGAGCCAGCCGGCGAGGATGTCATCCTTGGCCATGCCGGTGACCACCACCAGCGGATAACCGTTGACCGGGCGATAACTGAACAGGCGCTGCACGCCATCGGTAACCGAGGGAAGCATGGCAGTACCGACGGGATGGCTTTCCAGCAAGCGGCTGAATATTTCCCCCTTGGCCACGCTGCTGCCCAGCGCGCTTTCGCTGTAGGGCGTTCGCAATAGTACGGTGCCATCGTTGTGCACTAGGTCGATCAGACCGTTGGTGTCGATATCGAAGGTGGCATAGAAGCCGCGCAGGAACTCCACCGACAGGGTCGCCAGAGCCACGCCCAGGAAACGTCCCTGAGCGTCTTCCACGCGCCGCGAAAGCGGGATGATCCAGTCGCCGGTGGTACGGCTGCGAATCGGCGCACCGATGTACAGGTCGTTACTGAACGGGGGGGCAGTGTGATGAGTGAAGTACTCGCGGTCGGAACTGTTGATCTCCCGCGGTGGCTGGCCGAAGGAGCTGACCAGCCAGCTGCCGTCGGTACCGTAGACGAACAGCCCGTGCAGCTCGGGTTGCTCCAGCACCTGACGGCGCATCAGCGTCTGCAGACGTTGCATCTGCTCGGGGCCGGTGCCATCCACCTGCAGGCGCTCGATCAGGTCGGCCAGCACGATATCGGCCTTTTTCAGCATGTCGGCGGTCTGCCGAGCCAGCGCCTGGGCCAGGTTGGAGGTATCCGCCGCCGCGGCATGCAGTTGTATCTGCCGCGCCTTCCAGATCAGCCAGCCATCGGTAAGCACCAGCGACAGGCAGACCAGCACCACGAAAGTACGCGCCAACGGCAGCACCGTGGGGCGTTGCCACCAGCGCCGTACCTTCACGTCCATCTCTGCACTATTGCCCATGCACTGCCGCCTACTGCCTGCTCCCTGTTGCATCCACTATAGAAAAACCGTGCCGCTTCGCCCCAGCTGCAGCCCAAGGCCCACAACCGCGCTGGTCAGCAGCACCTCAATCATCCCGCGCTTGAACTTCAGCAGCGCCAGGGCGGCACCGAGGGCAAGCAGCGCCGAGTAGCCGTCGAAAGCACCGGCAAAACCTTGCGGCCAGAGTACGTGGTAAGCGAAGAACAATGCCAGGTTGAGGATCACCCCCACCACCGCTGCCGTGATGGCGGTGAGCGGCGCGGTGAACTTCAGCTCACCGTGGGTCGACTCGACCAAGGGCCCTCCGATGAGAATGAACAGAAAGGACGGCAGGAAGGTAAACCAGGTCACCAGGCAGGCCGCCAGCGCACCGCTGGCAAAGGCCGAGTCGCCGCCGAACAGCGGCTGCACATAGGCGCCGACGAACGCGACGAAGGCCACCACCATGATCAGCGGCCCCGGCGTGGTCTCGCCCAGGGCCAGGCCGTCGATCATCTGCGTCGGCGTCAGCCAGCCGTAGTGCGCGACTGCGCCCTGGTAGACATAGGGCAGCACCGCATAGGCGCCACCGAAGGTCAGTAGCGCCGCCTTGGTGAAGAACCAGCCCATCTGGGTCAGCGTACCCTGCCAGCCGAACAGCAACGTCAGCAGTCCCATCGGCAGCATCCACAGCACCGCCCCCAGCGCCAGCAACAGGACCAGGCGCCACCAGCGAAAACGCGTGTGCGCAGCCGGCGGCGTGTGATCATCGATCAGTGCCGGGGCGTGAGCCTTGTCGGCCACGGCATGCCCTCCGCCGAGAGCAAAACACTGCGGCGCCAGGCGCCCACCCAGGTAACCCACCACGGCCGCGCCCAGCACGATCAGCGGAAATGGCAGCTGCAGGGCGAAGATGGCCACGAAGGCCGCCGCCGCGATGCCCCACAACCAGCCATTGCGCAGCGCCCGCGAGCCAATGCGCAGCGCGGCCTGCACGACGATGGCGGTCACCGCCGGCTTGATGCCGTAGAAGATCCCAGCCACCAGCGGCAGATCGCCAAAGGCGATATAGACCCAGGACAGCAGGATCAGAATCAGCAGCGAAGGCAGCACGAACAACGCCCCGGCGATCACCCCACCCCAACTGCGGTGAATCAGCCAGCCGATGTAGGTGGCGAGTTGCTGGGCCTCGGGCCCGGGCAACAACATGCAGTAGTTCAGCGCATGCAGGAAACGCCGCTCGGACAGCCAGCGGCGCCGCTCGACAAGCTCCTGATGAATGATCGCGATCTGCCCGGCCGGCCCGCCAAAACTGATGAAGCCGAGCCGCAGCCAGAACAGCACGGCCGCACGCCAACTGAGCGGAATGGGGCGAGCGGCTTCGTCCATCTGCTGCATGAGTTCCCTCCCGAAATTTCGCGCATGCTGCCACAGCCCGGTGAATGGGGCATGACGAATGGCATCTTCGGCCGGGACTTGAACCCCTAGGCTGCATACACTAGCGCGCAGTTTTCCCTGACCGAGGCACGTCATGACTGAAGCATCCTCCACCGCCATCATCATCGGTGCCGGCCATGCCGGCGGCGAACTGGCCATCGCCCTGCGCAACGAGGGCTGGGCCGGGCGCATCCTGCTGCTCGGCGAGGAAGCCCACCTGCCCTACCACCGCCCACCGCTGTCCAAGGCCTACCTGGCCGGCAGCGTGGAAAAGAGCAGCCTGTCGATTCGCCCCCAGGCCGCCTACGACAAAGCCAATGTAGAGTTCCTCGCAGGCGTGCGGGTCACCCGTATCGACCGCGCCAACCAGCGCCTGGAGCTGGCCGACGGCCAGCAACTGGCCTATGACAGGCTGGCCATCGCCACCGGCGGCCGCCCGCGCCCCCTAGCCGTGCCGCAGGCCGCGGCCGCCGAGCGCTGCACCAACTTTCACTACCTGCGCACCCTCGACGATGTCGAGCGCATCCGCGAGCAGATGAGCGCCGGCAAGCGCCTGACCATAGTCGGCGGCGGCTACATCGGCCTGGAAGTGGCGGCCTCGGCCATCGCCCAGGGCCTGCAGGTCACCGTACTGGAAGCCCTGCCGCGCGTGCTGCAGCGGGTAACCGCCGCCGAGCTGTCGGCTTACTACGAACGCAAGCATCGTGAAGCCGGCGTGGACCTGCGCACCAATGTGCAGGTGGCTGATCTCGAAGTCACTGGCGAGACCGTGACCGCCGTACTCTGCGCCGATGGCAGCCGCCTGGAGACCGAGCTGGTAGTGGTTGGCATCGGTCTGATCGCCAACACCGAACTGGCCGCCGAAGCAGGGCTGGAGGTGGACAACGGCATTCTGGTCGACGAGCACGCCCGCACCAGCGACCCGCACATCTTCGCCGCCGGCGACTGCACCAACCACCCGAACGGCCTGCTCGGCCGCCGCCTGCGCCTGGAGTCGGTGCCCAACGCTCTGGAGCAGTCGCGAGTGGCCGCCGCCAACATGGCCGGCAAGGACAAGGTCTATGCCTCGGTACCCTGGTTCTGGTCCGACCAGTACGAGCTGAAACTGAAGATGGTCGGTCTGTCCGAGGGCTTCGAGCGCCTGGTGCTGCGCGGCGACCCGGCCAGCGACAGTTTCAGCGCCCTCTACCTCAAGGGAGACAAACTGCTGGCCGCCGACACGGTCAACCGCCCGCAGGACTTCATCGCGGCCAAACGCCTGGTGGCCGAAGGCATCGCCGTGAGCGCCGAGCAACTGGCCGACGACAGCAAGCCGCTCAAGGAACTGCTGCCGCCAGTTCAGGCCTGATCGACAAGCTCAGCACCAGCAAAGGGGCCGGCACTGGCCGCGCCCCTTTTTATTCACAACTCGATCATCTCGAAATCGGCCTTGGACGCCCCGCAGTCCGGGCACAGCCAATCCGCCGGAACATCCTCCCAGCGGGTGCCTGCGGCGATGCCTTCATCCGGCCAGCCCAGTGCCTCGTCGTATATGAAGCCGCAAATCACACATTGCCACTTCTTCATATGCACTCTCCTGCCCCCGCACTTAGCATAGAAAGTTGTCGCTAATACGCGGCCCCAATAACGGTCAATAAACCTGCCAACCCCATCAACTTTGCGCCAATGCCCATGATTACGGGATCGCGAAGCTGGTATTGATAATGCCAACAGCTATAATCAAACTCGTTATTAGCTATCCAAGTTTGATAGTGATGACAAACTCTTCCATCTGCCGATTACGGCCCATCTATCTGGTGAACATGTGACGAAAGACGAACTGCGCGCTGAACTGGAGCGCCAGGCGCAACGTTACAAGGATGTATATGGCGGCGAGGTGGTCACCTACGCAGCCCAGCCCGACCCCGACCGCAAGCCCTGGCGCAAGCGCCCGACCGTACAGGATCAGGCCTTCCAGCAAGAACTGCAGAAAATCGAGCAGGCCCGCAACGCGGAATAACGCGCCGCCTCAGCGGCGCTTGCTACTGCCCAGCAGCGAGCCCATCAACCCGCGTACCAGTTGCCGGCCGATCTGATTGGCGGCCTGGCGTACTGCGGTTTTCAGCGCCTGGCCGAACAGCTCACTGGCCATCTCGCCAAACCCATCCGTTTCGGCCTGCTTGCCTTTGCCCGATTTACTGGGCGCCTGCTCGACCGGTACCTGAGCCTTGCGCGCCATGAGCAGCTCGTAGGCGGACTCGCGGTCCACCGGCTTGTCGTAACGACCGGCCTGCGGCGAGCTGCGCAGCAATGCCGCGCGCTCCGCCTCGTTCAGCGGCCCGATCCGCGACTGCGGCGGGGCGATGGCCACGCGCTGCACCATGGCCGGAGTGCCCTTCTCTTCGAGCGTGCCGACCAGCGCTTCGCCGATGCCCAGTTCGGTCAACACGCTCAGGGTGTCGATCTCGGGATTGGGGCGAAAACCATCGGCCACCGCACGCAGCGACTTCTGTTCCTTGGCGGTGAAAGCGCGCAGGCCATGCTGGATGCGCAGGCCGAGCTGAGCCAGCACGTCGTCCGGCAGGTCGCTCGGCGACTGGGTCACGAAGTACACCCCGACGCCCTTGGAGCGAATCAGCCGCACCACCTGCTCCAGGCGCTCCTGCAACGCCTTGGGCGTGTCGGTGAAGAGCAGGTGCGCCTCGTCGAAGAACAGCGCCAACACCGGCTTCTCGGCATCGCCACGCTCGGGCAGCTGCTCGAACAGCTCGGCCAGCAACCAGAGCAGGAAGGTCGCGTACACCTTCGGCGCCTCGTGCACCAGACGGCTGGCATCGAGCAGATGGATGCGACCGCGCCCATCGCGATCGGGATGAAGAATATCTTCCAGCTGCAATGCGGGCTCGCCGAACAAGGCCTCCGCGCCCTGCTGCTCCAGGGTCGCCAGACGCCGTAGCAAGGCCTGAGCCGATGCGCCGGCAAACAGCGCACTATCCTCGCTGAGCAGCTCGGGATGTTCCTTGAGATGGTTGAGCAGCGCCTTGAGGTCTTTCAGGTCGAGCAGCAGCAAACCTTCGCGGTCGGCCACCTGGAAAGCCGCATAGAGCGCGGCCTGCTGGCTGTCGGTCAGTTCGAGCAGGTTGCTCAGCAGCAACGGGCCCATTTCGCTGAGGGTGGTGCGCAGGGGGTGGCCGCTCTTGCCGGCCACATCCCACAGGGTCACCGGATAGGCCTGCGGACTGTGCTGCAGCCAGGGCATGCTGGCGATCCGCTCGGCCACTTTACCCTGGGGGTTGCCGGCCGCGCCGAGGCCGCACAAATCGCCCTTGATGTCGGCAGCGAATACCGCCACCCCGGCATCGCTGAACAACTCGGCCAGGCGCTGCAAGGTCACCGTCTTACCGGTACCGGTGGCCCCCGCGACCAGGCCATGCCGATTGGTCAGGCGCAATGCCTGTGCGACGGGCTGGCCCTGCGGGTCGGCCCCCAGAATGAAATTATCGGCTAGCGGCATCTTGCCATCCCTCGGGCTAAAGCTTTACTGCATTTATGTCGTTATAGGTGTTGTTAGCACGCAGTCCATCGCTAAAACACCAAACGGTGAATACCAAGAAGACTGCTGCCAGAACTTACCGGACGCAAGTGACCATGACCCAGAATCTGAAGTTCAGCCACAAGATCCTGCTCGCAGCCTCGCTGGTTGTAATAGCTGCCTTCTCGCTGTTCACCCTGTACAACGACTATTTGCAACGCAACGCCATCCGCACCGACATCGAAGATGAATTGAAAAGCCTCGGGACCGTCACCGCCAGCAATATCCAGAACTGGCTGTCGGGGCGCATCCTGCTGGCGGAAAGCGTGGCCCAGTCGATCGACGCCGACACCACGCCGGACTCACTGTCCAAACTGCTGGAACGCCGCGTCCTGGCCAACACCTTTGTGTTCACCTACCTCGGCTCGGCGGAAGGCGTGATGACCATGCGCCCGGACGACGCGTTACCCGAGGGCTACGATCCGCGCACCCGTCCCTGGTACAAGGACGCCATGGCCGCGGGCGGCTCGACCCTGACCGAGCCCTATCTGGATGCCGCCACCGGGGCGCTGATCATGACCATCGCCACCCCCGCCGGTAGCAATGGAGTAGTCGGTGGTGACCTGAGCCTGGAAACCCTGGTGCAGATCATCAACTCGCTGGATTTCGGTGGCCTGGGCTATGCCTTCCTGGCCAGTGCCGACGGCAAGATTCTGGTTCACCCGAACAAGGACCTGGTGATGAAGACCCTGCGCGATGTCTATCCGCAGAACACTCCGAAGGTCAGCACCGAAATCGTCGAGGCCGAACTGGACGGTGTCACCCGCATCCTTGCCTTCACCCCGGTCAAGGGCCTGCCCTCGGTCAACTGGTACATCGGCCTGTCCATCGACAAGGACAAGGCCTACGCCACGCTGCGTGAGTTCCGTGCCTCGGCCATAGTCGCCACCATCATCGCCGTGGTCATCATCATGATCCTGCTCGGCATGCTGATTCGCGTCCTGATGCAGCCGCTGCTGGTGATGGGCAAGGCCATGAGCGACATCGCCCAGGGTGAAGGCGACCTGACCAAGCGCCTGAACGTGCAAAGCCGCGACGAATTCGGCGAGCTGGCCAGCTCCTTCAACCAGTTCGTCGAGCGCATCCATGCCTCGATTCGCGAAGTGTCGTCCTCCACGCAACAACTCAACGAAGTCGCCAAGCTGGTGGTCAACGCCTCCAACTCTTCGATGATCAACTCCGATGAGCAGGCCAACCGCACCAATAGTGTGGCGGCAGCCATCAACGAGCTGGGCGCCGCCGCTCAGGAAATCGCGCGCAACGCTGCCGACGCCTCGCACCAGGCCTCCGACGCTCGCCAGCTGGCGGAGGACGGCAGTCAGGTCCTGCACAAGACCATTCAGGCGATGAACCTGCTGTCGAGCAAGATCAGCGCTTCCAGCACCAATATCGAGGCACTCAACAGCAAGACCGTGAACATCGGCCAGATCCTCGAAGTGATCAAGAGCATCTCCGAACAGACCAACCTGCTGGCGCTCAACGCCGCCATCGAAGCGGCACGCGCCGGTGAAGCCGGGCGTGGTTTTGCCGTAGTGGCCGATGAAGTACGCAACCTGGCCCATCGCACCCAGGAGTCGGCGCAGGAAATCCAGAAAATGATCGAAGAGCTGCAGGTAGATGCTCGCGAGTCGGTCAGCACCATGACCGAGAGCCAGCGCTACAGCGAGGAAAGCGTCGCCATTGCCAACCAGGCCGGCGAGCGTCTGGGCAGCGTGACCCAGCGCATCGGCGAGATCGACGGCATGAACCAGTCGGTCGCCACCGCCACCGAGGAGCAGACCTCGGTAGTGGAAGCGCTGAACATGGACATCACCGAGATCAACACCCTCAACCAGGAAGGCGTGGAAAACCTGCAGGCCACCTTGCGCGCCTGCGGCGATCTGGAGCAGCAGGCCACCCGCCTCAAGCAACTGGTGGACAGCTTCCGCATCTGACCGCCATCACTCGGGCGCAGGCGGCTCCTGCGTCCGCTCTGCTTCCTCTTCCTGCAAGCGACGCCACAGCTCCGCCGCCTCGGCGAACTCGGTGCCGTCGTTTTCGCTCAGTGCATCAGGGTCGTAACGGCGTACGCACCCCTCACCCAGAGTTGGCGGCGGCGTAGCGGTGCCAGGTTTCTTCATGGCTATTCGCCCTGAGCGTGACGGCGCTCGTGCTGAGCGAACTCCTTGACCGCCAGCAGTACGTCGTGACAGCTGATCTGACCGAGCAGCCGCCCTTCCTCGACCACCGGCAAGCGCCGATGCCCGCCGTGCAGGAAGCGCTCGGCCACCTCGATCACACTGCTTTCCGGTGAGACGGTTTCCACCTTGGCGTTCATGCAGGAACCGACCAGGCCACCGGTTTCCTCGAAATAGGCGCCGGAAAGGATGCCGCGCAGGCAGTCGGTCTCGGCCAGCAGGCCGATCAGGTTGCCCAGATCATCCACCACGGGCGCGCCGGAAATGCGGTGCTCAAGCAACAGGCCGATGGCGCTGTACAGGTCCGTGTCAGCCTTGAACGTCACCAGGTGCGTGGTCATGTAGTCGCGCACCTTGATAGATCTGAGCATAAAGTCCTCCTGCCGCGCAGCGACGGTCAGTCGAACACCACCGTCTTGTTGTCGTGGACCAATACGCGGTCTTCCAAGTGATAGCGTAGCCCACGGGCCAGCGCCATCTTCTCCACGTCCCGACCGAGCCGCACCATGTCTTCGATGCTGTCGCGATGGGTCACCCGCACCACGTCCTGCTCGATGATGGGGCCGGCATCCAGCTCCTCGGTCACATAGTGGCAGGTCGCACCGATCAGCTTGACCCCGCGCAGCGACGCCTGATGGTAGGGCTTGGCACCGACGAAGGACGGCAGGAAGCTGTGATGGATGTTGATCACCCGCCCGGCATACTCCTGGCACAGCTGCGGCGGCAGAATCTGCATGTAGCGCGCCAGCACCACGGCGTCGGCCTGGCACTCACTCACCAGGCGAGCCACCTCGGCAAAGGCCGGGGCCTTGTTCTGCGGGTCGACCGGTACGTGATGGAAGGGGATGCCATGCCACTCGACCATGCTGCGCAGGTCGTCGTGGTTGGAGATCACGCAGGGAATCTCGCAGTCTAGCTCGTCGCTGTGCCAGCGATGCAACAGGTCCGCCAGACAATGCGATTCACGGCTGGCCATCAGCACCACACGCTTCTGCTGCGCAGAATCGGTGACGCGCCACTCCATGGAGAACTCCCGGGCAATCGGCCCGAAAGCCTGGCGGAAACCATCCAGGTCAAAGGGCAGCGAATCCGCACGAATCTCGTGACGCATGAAGAACCAGCCGGTTTGAGTATCCGAATGGTGGCTGGCCTCGGTAATCCAACCGTTGTAAGTAGCCAGGAAATTACTGACCTTGGCGACAATGCCAACGCGGTCCGGGCAGGCGATCACCAGCCGAAAAGTGCGCATGAGGGGAACTCCAGAAACTTCGCGGGGCGCCATTCTAGCCAGAGCCTGGAAAAACGTCAGTATTAATGAGAGTGGCGCACCCCTGAAAACTTCGCTGCGCCACATGCGGAGTTACCCTTTAGAGACGGGCCACGAGAAACTGCGCAACAATTGGACAAACCCATGACATATATTGAAAGCGCAGCCCCGATGAATAATCCTGGCAAAAGTTATCACTGTTATTTACTTGAGCAATTCGTCTGTCTATTATCAGGATACTTTACGTCTGCAACTGACCACTCAAGGTAGAAAAACATGTCGCTGATCAACGAATACCGCGCCACCGAAGAAGCCATCAAAGAACTTCAGGAGCGCCTGAAGAACCTGTCCCAAGACGACAAGCTGAAAAAAGAACTGGAATTCGAAGGCAAACTGCGCACCCTGATGGGCGAATATCAGAAATCCCTGCGTGACATCACCGCCCTGCTCGACCCGGAAGCCGCCAAAGCCGGCAAGACTGCCCGCGTCGCCAAACCAGCCAGCGGCAAGCGCGCGCGCAAGGTCAAGCAATACAAGAACCCGAACACCGGTGAAGTCATCGAAACCAAAGGCGGCAATCACAAGACTCTGAAAGAGTGGAAAGCCAAGTGGGGCGCCGCCACCGTAGAAAGCTGGGCCACTCTGCTCGGCTAAGTTCCAGCAGTAGCACACCCATAAAAAAGCCGGCGCACGCCGGCTTTTTTGTTTCCCGCCCTGGCGACACTAGCCGGCATAGCGCTGGCGAATATTCTGCAGATACTCCTGCCACGCCAGTAATACCGCCTGCTGCGCGGGCGAGGCCTGTTGCCACTGCTCGGGAAAGGCTGCCATGAAACTCTCCAGAGTATTAGGCGCGCCCAGAGCCGCATCATTCAAACGCGCTCGACAGAATGCCTGCCAATGTTGCTGCTCTGTTGCATTCAACGACTGCGGAAAGTTCCGCGCGCGATAGCGAAACAGCAGTTCCGGCAAACGCGCGTCGCTGAACATCCAGTTCTCCCGTGCCAGTTCTTCAGCCGAAGCCTGACGCACCTGCTCACACAAGCGCCGGTCGCGATCACCAATAAAGCCCGAATAGAGTTGCTGCTCGGGATCATCCAGCGGCTCGAAATCCTCACTGGCGTAAATATCCGTCAGCTTGGCTTGCCACAACGGCAGTTTTTCCCTGAGCAATGCAGCCCGAGCCTCGCACTCGCCCATATCCAATTGCAGTCGCGTTATATCCTCAGCGCGCAACACCTTTAGCGGCGCCACTACCGGACAACGATTGATATGCAGGAGTTTGAGCGGTACCGGCAGCTCACCCTCGGCCAAGTCGTCACGACGGGTATAGAGACGCTTGCGCAGGCTCTCCGCGTCCAGTTCCAGCAAGGGCTGCGGATCACTCTGTAAATCGCAGACGATCAGGGCATTGCGGTTGCGCGGATGCCAGGCCAGCGGCAACACCAGCGCCAGATAATGGCGGCTGCCCGCGAAACGCCCGGACACGTGCACCAACGGCTGCAACAGACGAATCTGCTCGGCCACCCGTGCCTTGCTGCGCAACTGGTAAAGATAATCGTAGAGGCGCGGCTGACTGGCTTTGAGCAGGCGCGCCAGGCCGATGGTGGCGCGCACGTCGGACAGCGCATCATGCGCCTGACCGTGGTCGATGCCATTGACCTCGGTGAGCCGTTCGAGCTTGAGCGAGACACGCCCATCCTCATCCTGCGGCCACTCGATACCCTCCGGACGCAGGGCATAGGCGGCACGAACCAGGTCGATCAGGTCCCAGCGGCTGTTGCCACCCTGCCACTCGCGGGCATAGGGGTCATAGAAGTTGCGATAGAGGCTGTAGCGAGTCACCTCGTCGTCGAAACGCAGGCTGTTGTAGCCAGCGCCACAGGTACCCGGCAGAGCCAGTTCGGCATGCACCCGCGCCATGAACTCGGCCTCCACCAGCCCCTTCTCGGCCAGCACCTGCGGCGTGATTCCGGTGATACGGCAAGCCGCCGGGTGAGGCAGGATGTCGTCGCTGGGTCGGCAGTAGAGATTGATCGGCTCGCCAATCTCGTTGAGCTGCTCGTCGGTACGAATGCCGGCCACCTGCAACGGCCGATCACAGCGCGGATTGATGCCGGTGGTTTCGTAGTCGTGCCAGAAGATGCTTGCGGACACGTAGACTCCTCCAGGGTCATGAGCGGCGGGAGTCTAGCACCTCACTAATAGAGCCCAGGCAAAAGCATGATGCTGCTCACGCCGGCGCGCTTGTTCACAACAGCCTGCATGCCATAGCATGCGCCATCTGGAAGTTCATTACCCACAAGGACAGTCACGCAATGAATGAGCCCATCGTTCAGAATCCCTACGCAGCGCCAAACAGCGAGCTGCAAGAAGCCACGTCCCACAACGCCGTGAGCGTAACCGAGGCACTGGGCCGCGGTTATGACTTCAGCATTGGCGGGGTCATCAGCGAGGCCTGGCAACGCGTCAAGGGCACCAAAGGCATTATCTTCGGTGGCCTGGTCATCTTCTACGTGGTGATGTTCGTCGCCACCAGCCTGCTCGGTTTTGTACTGGGTGCACTCGGCATCCTCGGCGAGGCCAGCTTAACTGCCATCATTGTCGGCCAGTTGATTGTATCCGTGCTGGCATCCGCGTTGGCCTACCCATTCCTCGCAGGCATCAACATGGTCGGCATTCGCCGCGCCGCCGATCAGCCGGTCAGTTTCAATGAAGTGTTCAGCGGCCTGGGGCTGTTCGTACCGCTGCTGATTACCGCTCTGCTGATGACACTGCTGGTCTACATCGGCAGCCTGCTGTTGCTCATCCCCGGCATATATCTGGGCGTCGCCTATATGCTGGCCATGCCCCTGGTCATCGAGCGCGGCCTTTCTCCCTGGCAAGCGCTGGAGGCTTCGCGCAAAGCCATCACCCAACATTGGTTCAAGGTGTTCGGCCTGTTTCTGCTGCTCGGCCTGATCATGGCTGTCAGCATGATTCCCCTGGGCATTGGCCTGATCTGGACCATGCCGCTGTTCATCATCAGCATGGGCGTGCTGTATCGCACAATCTTCGGTGTACTGCCGCCCAATAACTGATCACTCCCGAGCTCCCTGGGCCGCTCCATGGCGGCCCGTTTGCTTTGCCCCCTGCTGCTGGCTAGCATCAGGCTTTCTTCGATGCAGTAGACCGATGCCGTCCAACCCGCCTCAGTTCTCGTCAGCGCCCATTGCCGCATTGCTGGATACGCGCCATCAGGTGGAAACGCCAGAAGGTATCGATCTGGTGCTGCGCCCGGCAGGCCTGATGCCCCGCAGCCTGGCCTTCGCCATCGACCTGCTGATTCGCGGTGGCATCCTGCTGGCTGCCTTCATGCTGCTGGCCCTGCTCGGCCAGTTCGGCGCCGGTCTCGGCACCCTCATCTACTTCCTGGTCAACTGGTGGTACCCGGTGCTGTTCGAGGTGCTCTACCAGGGTCGTACCCCCGGCAAGAAGGCCATGGGCCTGCGCGTGGTGCATGACGATGGCACCCCGGTCGGTTGGGCCTCGTCACTGACTCGCAATCTGCTGCGCTTCGTCGACATGCTGCCGTTCGCCTACTGCCTCGGTGCCATCAGTTGCCTGAGCCACCCCGCCTTCAAACGCCTCGGTGACCTGGCCGCCGGCACCCTGGTGGTGTATCGCGACGAGGCGCCCAAGCGACCACAGCTGCCGGAGGCCGAGGCCGAACGCGCGCCCTTCTCGCTCAACCTCGCCGAGCAACGCGCCGTTCTCGACTTCGCCGAACGCGGCAGCAGCCTCTCCGGGGCACGCCGCGCCGAGCTGGCCGGCATCCTCGCCGAACCGCTGGAAAGCCTGCCGGAGCACGCCGAGGCCCGCCTGCACGGAATCGCCCGCGGCCTGTTGGGGTCGGCATGAAACAGCACCTGTTCGAACAACGACATAGCGCCGACTGGCAAGACTTCGCCAAGCGCCTCGACCAGCTGGAACAGGGCAAGGTCGAACGCGAAGACAGCGCGAGCTTCGCCAGCGACTACCGCCACATCTGCCAGCACCTGGCCCTGGCTGGCGAGCGCGGCTACAGCAGCCACCTGATCGACCAACTGCAGCAGCTGGCCATGCGCGGCCATCAGCAGTTCTACCGCCATCGCAGCCACCTGGGCGCACAGATCATCCGCTTCGTGATCGCCGGCTTCCCACGCCTGGTGCGTCGCGAATGGCGTGTGGTGCTGGCCGGCAGTCTGCTGTTCTTCGGCAGCCTGCTCGGCATGGGCCTGCTCACCTGGCTGTTCCCCGACCTGATCTACTCTCTGATGGCACCGGACCAGGTGCGCGACATGGAGCAGATGTATGATCCCGCCGCCCGCCGCATCGGCCGTTTTGCCGAGCGTGACTCCGGCGACGATTGGGTGATGTTCGGTTTCTACGTGATGAACAACATCGGCATCGCCTTCCAGACCTTCGCCAGCGGTCTGTTGCTCGGCCTCGGCAGCCTGTTCTTCCTGCTCTACAACGGCCTGGTGATCGGCGCGGTCGCCGGCCACCTGACGCGCATCGGCTACAGCGAGACATTCTGGTCCTTCGTCATCGGCCACGGCGCGTTCGAGCTCACCGCCATCGCCTTCGCCGGTGCCGCCGGGCTCAAACTCGGCTGGGCATTGCTGGCACCGGGGCGCCTGCGTCGCAGCCAGGCCTTGCGCCAGGCTGCCGGGCAAAGCATCCAGCTGGTGGCCGGCGTCATCCTGTTCCTGCTGATCGCCGCCTTCATCGAGGCCTACTGGTCCTCCATGACCTACGCCGAGCCGAGCATCAAGTACTGGGTCGGTGGCGGCCTGTGGCTGCTGGTGCTCGCCTATTTCCTGTTCGCCGGACGCGACCGCCATGCGCCTGACTGACGCCAGCGTGGCCATCCGCCCGCGCACGGCCTGGGAGGCGATCGATCTCGGCGTGCTCCTGGCGCGCCGTCATCTCGGCCTGCTGCTGACCAGCTGGCTGCTGGTCACCCTGCCGCTGTTCGCCCTGCTCAGTGCCCTGCTCTGGCAGTACCCGAGCATCGCCGTACTGCTGTTCTGGTGGCTCAAACCGGCCTGGGAACGACTGCCGCTGCATATTCTTTCCCGCGCCCTGTTCGGCGACACACCGACCCTCAAGGAAGCACTCAAGGCCCTGCCGCGCCTGCTCAAGCCGCAGCTGCTGGCCAGCCTGACCTGGCGCCGCCTGAGCCCCACCCGCAGCTTCGACCTGCCGGTCCTGCAACTCGAAGGCCTGGCCGGCGAAGCGCGCAGCAAGCGTCTGGTGGTACTCGGCCAGCGCCATGCCGGCAGCGCGGCCTGGCTCACCGTCCTCGGCCTGCTGCTGGAAATGCTGCTGTGGGCGGGCCTGGTCACCCTGGGCTATCTACTGGTGCCGCAACAGCTGCAGATTGAATGGAGCTGGCAGGCGCTGATTGATGCCGGCAGCGGCGAACAGCTGTGGCTGGAACACCTGTCCAACCTGGCCTACGTGCTGGTACTGGCCTTCTGGGAACCCATCTACGTCGCCTGCGGTTTTACCCTCTACCTCAACCGCCGCACCGACCTGGAAGCCTGGGACGTCGAGCTGACCTTCCGCCGCCTGCGCCAACGCCTGCTGGGCAGCGCCTACGCCCTGCTCCTCGCCTGCGCCACGCTGACCCTGTTGCTACCGGGCAGCAACGCGCTGGCCGCCGAGACGCCCAGCAGTTGCCCCCTGCCCTTCGATGACCCCATGGGCCCACAGACAGCCCGCCTGCTCAACCAGCCCCTGACCAGCCAGCAGGCCCAGGACGGCATCGAGAAACTGCTCGATTCACCGCCCTTCGCCAACCGCGAAACGGTGACCGGCTGGCGTTTTGGTGAAGAAAAGAAGAGCGAAGAGCCCAGCGAGGAGGACATCAAGAGCTTCATCGACATGCTGGAGCACGTAGCCAAGCTGTTCGGCCTGTGGAGCAAGCTGGATGTACTGGCGCTGATCCTCGAAGTCCTGCTCTGGGCCGGCCTGGCGCTGCTCCTGGCCTTGCTGATCTGGCGCTACCGTGACTGGCTGAGCACCTTCGCCGGGCGCCTCGGCCTGCCGCAGCGTCGCGTACGCGAGATGCCGAGCCAGCTGTTCGGCCTGGAGATCGCCCCCGAGAGCCTGCCCGATGACATCGCCGGGGAAGCCGAGCGACTCTGGAACGAGCACCCGCGCGAGGCGCTCGGCCTGCTCTACCGCGCCCTGCTCAGCCGCCTGTTGCACGACTTCCGCTTGCCGCTCAAGGGCTCGCATACCGAAGGCGAAGTGCTGCGTCTGGTCGAACAGCTGCAACGTGACGAGCTGAGCCGCTTCAGCCACGCCCTGACCGGACACTGGCAGAACCTCGCCTACGGCCACCGCCTGCCGCCGGAAAGCCTCAAGCGTGGTCTTTGTGAAGGCTGGCGGCGCCTGTTCGCCCAGGGGGCCAGCGCATGAGCCGCCCGCTTAAGCTTGCCCTGGCCGGCCTGCTGCTGATCATCCTCACCTGGCTCGGCCTGCACGCCCTGCAACGCCTGCAACCCTATGAGGAAGTGATCAACCACGGGCCTGCACCGGAGGCCCGCGCCAACGACTATCTGGCCGCCGAGCTGTTCCTGCGCCAGCAAAAGCTGCAGGTCAATCGCGCTGCCGGCCTGGAAGTACTGAAGACCCTGCCCAGCGCCGGCCAGACCCTGATGCTGCTGGCCCCGCGCCACAACATGACGCCCCGTCAGAGCCAGCTGGTACTGGATTGGGCGGCCAAGGGCGGCCACCTGGTGTTCGTCGCCGAGGAAGTCTGGGACGAGGAGAAAGGCAGCAGCGGTGACCTGCTGCTCGACAGCCTGGGTATCCAGCAATACAGCACCTACGACATGGAAGAAGACGACGAGGGCGCGGCGAGCGACGAGGACGCCGCGCAGGAGGCCGACGAGCAGATCGACAACCAGCCCGAGACCTCCGACACGGACGCAGCCGCAGACGACGAAGAGGAAGATCGCTACCCCGAGCTGACCAAGATCTACCTGGAGAACGAAGAAGCGCCGGCCTACGTCGAGTTCGACACCTCCTACCACCTGCTCGACGCCCAGAACCGTGCCTACGCCTGGGCCAACAGCGGCGAGGCCACGCACATGCTGCAACTGGAGCAGGGTGATGGCCTGATAACCGTGCTGACCGATGCCTGGCTGTGGGAAAACGACAGCATCGGCGACTACGACAACGCCTGGCTGCTCTGGTATCTGGGCCAGGACAGCGCCATCACCATGATCTACGACGCACAGCGCGACGACCTGTTTACCCAGTTGCTGCACCACTACCCAGCCGCCCTCGCGGCCCTGGCCCTGCTGGTCGGTCTGCTGCTCTGGCACGTCGGCCTGCGCCACGGCCCCTCGCAGGAACAGCCCGTCGTCGCCCGCCGGCAACTGGAAGAGCACCTGCGTGCCAGCGCCGATTTCCTCCTGCGCCGTGCCGGCCAGCAGCACCTGCTGAACAACCTGCAGCGCGATATCCAGCGACGCGCCCGTCATCGCCACCCCGGTTTCGAACGCCTGCCGGTGGCCGAACAATGGCAGGTGATCGGCCGCCTTACCCGACTGCCCAGCAGCGCCGTCAGCCAGGCCATGCGCCCATTGCCGACGCAGCGTCTGTCTGCCGCCGACTTCACCCGCCAGGTCGCCAACCTGCAAACCCTCAGGAATGCCCTATGACGAGCGAACAAACGCCGGACCAACCCAGCACCAGCCCCGAAGCTCCCGTAGCCCAGGCCACTCCCGCAGCGCCGACCGCAGCACCCGCCAACCCGGCCGGCCAGCAGCGTCAGCGCGCTAGCCAGATGCTGCAGGCCCTGCGCCTGGAGCTGCAGAAGGCCGTGGTCGGCCAGCGCGAGGTGGTCGACGACGTGCTCACCGCCCTGGTCGCTGGCGGCCACGTGCTGGTCGAGGGCGTCCCCGGCCTGGGCAAGACCCTGCTGGTACGCGCCCTGGCCAAGTGCTTCGGCGGCGAATTCGCGCGCATCCAGTTCACTCCGGACCTGATGCCCAGCGACGTTACCGGCCATGCCGTGTACGACCTGCAGACCGAGCAGTTCAAGCTACGCAAGGGCCCAGCCTTCACCAACCTGCTGCTGGCCGACGAGATCAACCGCGCCCCGGCCAAGACCCAGGCCGCCCTGCTGGAGGTGATGCAGGAACGCCAGATCACCCTGGAAGGCCGCGCCCTGCCGGTGCCGCAGCCGTTCCTGGTGCTGGCCACGCAGAACCCCATCGAGCAGGAAGGCACCTACCCGCTGCCGGAAGCCGAGCTGGATCGCTTCATGCTCAAGCTGCGCATGGACTACCCGCAGGCCGACGAGGAGCTGACCCTGGTGCGCCAGGTAACCCGCTCGGCCAAGGCCGACATGCTCGAAGTGGCGCCACTGCGCACCCTGCTACAGGCCAAGGACGTGCTGGCCCTGCAGAAGATCGCCAGCGAACTGGCCATCGACGACCAGGTACTCGACTACGCGGTGCGCCTGGCACGCGCGACCCGCAGCTGGCCAGGCCTGGCCATGGGCGCCGGACCGCGCGCCTCCATCGCCCTGGTGCGCGGCGGCCGTGCCCGTGCCCTGCTGCGTGGTGGCGACTTCGTGGTGCCGGACGACATCAAGGGCTGCGCCCTGGCCGTGCTGCGCCACCGCGTGCGCCTGGCGCCGGAGCTGGATATCGAAGGGCTGTCGGTCGACCAGGTGCTGCAGCAACTGCTCGACCAGGTTCCGGCGCCGCGCCTGTGACGATATCGCGCCCATGCTGAAGCCATCCCGCCTGCTTCTCGGCCTGCTCGGCGGTCTGCTGGCCCTGGCCATTGTCCTCGGCAGCCTGCCATTGCTCGGCGTCCGTCTGGCGCCGACCCTGCAGCCGCTGTGGTGGGGCCTGCTCCTGGCCCTGCTGCTGCTCGCGGCGCTGGATGCCCTGTGGCTGCGCCACCAACCGACGCCGCGCCTGCAGCGCCAGCTACCCGGCAACCTGCCGCTGGGACGCTGGAGCGAGGTGCGCATGAGCCTGCACCATGACCTGCGCCACGCCATCAGCGTGGACGTGTTCGATCACCTGCCGGCGCACATGGATTTCGAGTTCCTACCGCGGTCGGTCGAGTTGCATCCGGGCACCCAGACCGAATTCGGCTACCGGGTGCGCCCCCTCAAGCGCGGGCATTTCCGTTTTTCCCGCTGCGAGCTGCTGCTGCCCAGCCCGCTGCGCCTATGGCAGGCCCGACGCTTCATTGATCAGGCCAGCGAGACCCGCGTCTACCCCGACTTCGCCCGCCTCTACGGCGCCCAACTGATGGCCGTGGACGACTGGCTCAGCCAGCTCGGCGTACGCCAGCGGCAGCGTCGCGGCCTGGGCCTGGAGTTTCACCAGCTGCGCGATTTCCGCGATGGCGACACCCTGCGCCAGATCGACTGGAAGGCCACCGCCCGCAAGCGCACGCCGATCGCCCGCGAGTACCAGGACGAGCGCGACCAGCAGATCGTCTTCCTGATCGACTGCGGCCGGCGCATGCGCAGCCAGGACGACGACCTCAGCCACTTCGACCACGCCCTCAACGCCTGCCTGCTGCTCAGCTACGTGGCCCTGCGCCAGGGCGATGCGGTGGGCCTGGCGACCTTCGCCGGCGATCAGGACCAGTACCTCGCGCCAATCAAAGGCCCAGCCCATATCAACAGCCTGCTCAACGCCGTGTACGCGCTCGACAGCACCCGCCGCCCGGCCGACTACGCCGCCGCGATCAACCAGCTGCTGGCGCGCCAGCGCCGCCGCGCCCTGGTGGTGCTGGTCACCAACCTGCGCGACGAGGACGACGAAGAGCTGCTCGGTGCGGTCAAGCGCCTGGGCCGCCAGCACCGCGTGCTGATCGCCAGCCTGCGCGAGGAAGTGCTCGATCGCCTGCGCCATACCCAGGTACAGGACTACGAGCAGGCGCTGGCCTACTGCGGCACCCTGGATTACCTGAACGCCCGCGCCGGCCTGCACGAGCGCCTGCTCGCCCACGGCGTCCCGGTACTGGACGCACGCCCGGCGGAGCTGGGCCCGGAGCTGGTCAGCCGTTACCTGGCATGGAAAAAGGCTGGCGTGTTGTAGCCAGCGCGCATCCGGCCCCTGACTCGCGGATCAGCCAAGCAGAATGATCGCCCAGACCAGGGTGATCACCGCCAGCGAGGTGAGCTGCGCCGCGCTGCCCATGTCCTTGGCGTTCTTCGACAGCGGGTGGCGCTCCAGGGAGATGCGGTCGATGGCCGCCTCCACCGCCGAGTTGAGCAACTCGACGATCAGCGACAGCAGGCTCACCGCAACCATCAGCGCCCGCTCCACGGGGCTGACATCCAGCCAGAAGGCCAGCGGCAGCAGCAGCGCATTGAGCAGCACCAGCTGGCGGAAGGCGGCTTCGCCGACAAAGGCCGCGCGCAGACCATCGAAGGAATAGCCGGCGGCGTTGAGGATGCGTCTGAGGCCGGTCTGGCCCTTGAATGGCGACATGAGAATCACAGTCCTGAATGAAAACGGCGCGACTCTATAGGCCGCGCCGTCAAAAGTGCGTGAAGCGCCGTTACTGCCCGGGCACGGACTCCATCTGTTGCAGCAGCAGCGCGGCCTGAGTGCGGGTACGTACGCCCAACTTGCGGAAGATGGCAGTGACATGGGCCTTGATGGTGGCCTCGGAAACACTCAGCTCGAAAGCAATCTGCTTGTTCAGCAGGCCATCGCAGACCATGGTCAGCACGCGAAACTGCTGCGGCGTCAGGCTGGCCAGGCCGGCGCTGGCGGCCTTGGCCTCGGCCGACACACTGACCGCCTCGAACGCCTGCGGCGGCCACCAGACCTCACCATCGAGTACCTGACGCACGGCCTGCTGGATGGTTTCCAGCGGGCTGGACTTGGGGATGAAGCCGCTGGCGCCGAACTCGCGAGCCCGCGCCACCACTGCCGCTTCCTCCTGAGCCGAGATCATCACCACCGGCACTTGCGGGTACTGGCCGCGCAACAGCACCAGGCCGGAGAAGCCATAGGCGCCGGGCATATTGAGGTCGAGCAACACCAGGTCCCAGTCGCCCTTCTCGCCGAGCCGCGCCTCCAGTTCGGCGATGCTGGAGGCCTCCACCAGGCGCACATCCGGGCCCAGGCCAAGGGTCAGCGCCTGCTGCAAGGCACTGCGAAACAACGGGTGGTCGTCAGCGATGAGAATTTCGTATGCGGCCATGGGCGTTCCCTGTTGTTGTTGTGGGCCGGTCGACAGGCGGCGCCAAGCATGCCCAGCCGTGACGGGGTGGTCAAGTTCCGCACTTTACGGCAAAGTCGCCTGCTTTTTCCTGCCGAGATCCGCCATGCGAAGCCAAGCCCTGCGCGCCGACCTGTTGATGCTGCTGACCGCGATGATCTGGGGCTCAGCCTTCGTTGCCCAGCGCCTGGGCATGGACGCCATTGGCCCCTTCCTCTATACCGGCCTGCGTTTCACCCTGGCCAGCCTGGCGTTGTTGCCACTGGTGTACTGGCTGGGCCGCCGCGAAGGTGAGCACAAGCCGGTGCCGCTCAATCGTGGCTTGCTGTTCGGTGGCCTGGCCATGGGCCTGGCGCTGTCACTGGGCATCAACCTGCAGCAGGTCGGCCTGCTGTTCACCAGCGTGACCAACTCCGGTTTCATTACCGGCCTGTATGTCATCGTAGTCCCGCTGCTCGGCTTGGCCATCGGCCAACGCACCGGCCTGGGCACCTGGCTGGGCGCCTCGCTGGCGGTAGTCGGCATGTTCCTGCTCAGCGTCGGTGAAGGCTTCCATGTTGCCTCCGGTGACTGGCTGCAACTGGCCGGTGCCTTCGTCTGGGGCGTGCATGTGCTGTTGGTGAGTTTCTTCGCCAGCCGCCACGACCCGCTACGCCTGGCCCTGTTGCAGTTCATCACCTGTGCCGTGCTGAGCCTGGTGCTGGCCGTGATCTTCGAAGAGATCCACCTGGACGCCATCCTCGCCGCCGGCCCGGCCATTCTCTACGGCGGCCTGTTCGGCGTGGCCGTGGGCTTCACCCTGCAGGTGGTGGCGCAAAAACATGCGATCGCCTCCCACGCCGCCATCATCCTCTCCCTGGAAGCCGTGTTCGCCGCCATCGCCGGCGCCCTGCTGCTGGGCGAAGCGCTGGCACTGAAGGGCTACGTGGGTTGCGCGCTGATGTTTGCCGGCATGCTGCTGGCGCAGCTGTGGCCGAAGAGAAGCTGATCAGAGGAAAGGCTTGAGCGCCTGGTGCGCCGCGCTGTTCTCATCCATCACACGGCGGTGCTTGGCACCCAGGTAGTGCTCGGTGAACAGGTCCAGCCAGGCATCCAGGGCAGCGCCTGCACGCTCCTCACCGGCCAGTTCCAGGCACAGTGCGGCGACTTCGGCGGTGCACAGGTGCTCGTCGCGCTTGGAGCGACGCAGACGGTAGCGCGACAGTTGCTCGGGCTTGAGACTGAGCACCGGGAAGCGATTCAGGTAGGGACTCTTGCGGAACATCTTGCGCGCCTCGGTCCAGGTGGCGTCGAGCAGGATGAACAGCGGCCGCTTGCCCGCCGCCAGTGGCGGCAACTCCTCGATCACTCGCTCGGGCTCGGTGTACTCGCCCGGGAACACCACGCAAGGTGCGTACTGCGGGTCGTCGAGCAAGGCGAGCAGGCGCGGGTCGACCGCAGTACGCTGCCAGCCGAAGGCATGCGTGTCGGCCACCAGGTCGGCGATCAGCCAGCCGGTATTGCTCGGTTTCAACGCCTCCACGTCGTACATCAACAGGCAGACACCGGCCTGCACCTCAACCTTGGGCCGCCAGGCACATAGACAGTAGCTGGGGATGACCCGGCATTCGGGGCAGCGCGCCGAGCGCGAGCCACGCGCGACGAAAGGTTTGAGGCTGCGCGCCAGGCGTTCGGTACGCAGGCGGGCGACGGCATGGCTCATGACGGACTCCGACGAGAAGGGCGCGCAGTCTACCGCCAGCAGGCTCAGGGGTTAAGATGACGTCGATCGAACCCGACCGACGATTGCCGGTCGAAAGCCGCACAATCGCTTACGGAGAGTTCCATGCAACGCCTCGCCGCACTCATCAGCCTTGCCCTGCTGCTACCCGGCGCCCACGCCGCCTCGCTCAAGGAGCAGGAGCTGAGTCGTCTGCTGCAGCAGGTCGCCCAGCAAAGCAGCATCGGCACGCCGCGGGCGATCAACGCCGACATTCTTGACCAGGGCTACACCGTGGAAGGCACCGAACTGATCAACCATCTCAGCGTGCGCCCGGCCCACGCCGAACAGATGCGCGCCAATCCGGACACGGTACGCAGCCAGCTTGCGAGCAGCGTGTGCAGCAATGCGGGTTACCGCCAACTGCTGGTGCAGGGCGCCGTGCTGCGCTACCAGTTCAGCGAATTCAAGAGCAATCGACCGGTCGCCAGCGAGCGTTTCAGCGCCGCCGACTGCCAGGCGCAGTAGCCCTCAGCCCTTGTTCGCCTTGTGCTGCTCATCGTCGGCCCGAATCTCGGCCAGCAGCGCCTCCATGTAGCGCGAGCGCCGCACACCACCCTCCAGGCGGCGCAGGCACTCGTCCTCCAGACTCAAACCATTGCTGCGTGCAGCCTGCACCAGCAAACGATACAGCTCCAGATTCAGCTCCAGCGTCAGCTTGGGCATACCTGCCCCTCCCTTCCTGCCGCGGGCAACGAGCCCGCGGGTCGTGAACAGCTGCCCAGCGACGAGGCGGCTCCCCTGACAAGTAAATCAGATGTATCCAGTCCTTCCGCTGTCGCAGACGAGCGGTGCGGCCCCACCCGCAGCACAGAACCATACTGATCCGAGTCAAGACACTCGCAAGGCAAACGCAGCAGACTGAAGTTCCAATCCCAAGTCAGGAGTCAAGCATGGCTCTGCTCAGCTTCCTCGGTGCCATCCAGCAGGTGACTGGCTCCTGCTACCTGATCGAGAGCCGCGACGGCGCTCGCGTGCTGCTCGAATGCGGCATGCGTCAGGGTCGTCGCGAGGAAGAGGAAGGCAACCGCGCGCCCTTCGCATTCGATCCGCGCACACTGGATGCGGTGATCATTTCCCACGCCCACCTCGACCACAGCGGCCTGCTACCGAAACTGGTCGCCGAAGGTTATCGCGGCCCGATCTTCGCCAGCGAGGCCAGCTGCGCGCTCCTGGAGCTGATGCTGCTGGATGCCGCGCACCTTCAGGAGAAGGACGCCGAGTGGGAGAACAAATGGCGCGCGCGCCAGGCCAAACCTGCCATCAGTCCGCTATACACCAGCCGCGATACCGAACAGGCACTGAAGCAACGGCGCCCGATCGCGTACGGGCAACGCTGCGAGGTGGCCAAGGGGGTCTGGCTGACCCTGCACGATGCCGGCCACATCCTCGGCTCGGCCATCGTCGAGATCGAGGTCGAGGATCACCACCTGCATCGCCACCTGGTTTTCTCCGGCGACCTGGGCAACAGCTGTTCGCCACTGATGCACGACCCGGCGACCCTGCAGCGCGCCGATGTGGTGCTCATGGAGTCGACCTACGGGGACCGCGACCATCGCTGCAACGACGACACCCTGGAAGAGCTGGCCGATATTCTCCAGCAAGCCTATCGCGACGGCGGTAATGTACTGATCCCGTCCTTTGCCGTCGGCCGCACCCAGGACCTGATCTACCACCTAGGGCGCTTCCATCAGCAGGGGCGCCTACCCCAGCAGGCGGTGTTCCTCGACAGCCCCATGGCCATCCGCGCGAACGCCATCTACAGCCGCTTCCACGACCAGATCGCAGAGCATATTGACGCCCGGCCGGGCAAACGGCACGTCGGGCGAGTAGAGGACTGGCTGCCGGTGCTGCGCTGCACCGAGACGCCGGAGCAGTCGATGGCCATCAACCGGATAAAGAGTGGCGCCATCATCATCGCCGGCAGCGGCATGTGTACCGGCGGGCGCATCGTCCACCACTTCAAACACAACCTCTGGCGCAGCGAGTGTCATCTGGTGTTTCCCGGCTTCCAGGCCAAGGGCACGCTTGGGCGCGCCATCGTCGACGGCGCCGAGACGGTCAAACTGTTGCACCAGCGCATTGCGGTCAAGGCCAAGGTACACACCCTCGGCGGTTTCTCGGCCCATGCCGGGCAATCGCAACTGCTGGAGTGGGTCAGCCATTTCGAGCATCACCCGGAGCTGTACCTGGTGCATGGTGAAATCGAGAAGATGCAGGCGCTGCAAAGTGCCTTGCACGAACGCCTGAACTGGATCGCCAACATCCCAGAACCCGGCGAGCAGATCGCGCTCTGACCCTGCACTGAAGCATCCACATGTGTTTTGCACCGCCATAGCGTCACGGCGCGAGCCATACTCTCCTACAGAGCCCGGCGCCACAGGAGTGGCTGCGAGCGGGCCCGCAACAGAAGGAGAAGTCCATGCCTTATGAACCGGACGACTATCTGTCCCGCCACTTCCAGACCAGCGGAATCGACCTGAGCAGCCATATCGACGAACTCACTGCACTCGTCGTCCCGCCCACCAGCCCAAACCTGCCGCTGTACCGCGAGATGTTCACCACGCTGATCCGCATGGCCCAGGCCGACCGCAATCGCTGGGACGCCAAGATCATGCTGCAGACCCTGCGCGAAATGGAGTCCGCCTTCAGTACCCTCGAGCTGTTCAAACGGCGGCGCAAGGTGACGGTCTTCGGCTCGGCACGCACACCAGCCGACCACCCCGTCTACCAACTGGCCCGCGAGCTCGGCCAGACCCTGGCACGCCTCGACCTCATGGTGATCACCGGTGCCGGCGGTGGCGTGATGGCCGCGGCACATGAAGGTGCCGGTCTGGAAAACAGCCTGGGTTTCAACATCACCCTGCCCTTCGAGCAGAACGCCAACACCACGGTTGCCGGCAGCTCGCACCTGCTGTCCTTCCATTTCTTCTTCCTGCGCAAGCTGTTCTTCGTCAAGGAAGCCGACGCCCTGGTGCTCTGCCCGGGCGGTTTCGGCACTCTGGACGAGGCCCTGGAAGTCATGACCCTGGTACAGACCGGCAAGAGCCCGTTGGTGCCAATCGTCCTGCTCGACGAGCCCGGTAGTGACTACTGGGACGCGGCCCTGCGCTTTCTGCGTGAACAGTTGCAGGAGCGCCACTACATCCTGCCCAGCGATATGCAGCTGGTGCGCCTGGTACACAGCGCCGAGGAGGCTGGTCAGGAAATCGCCCGTTTCTACCGCAACTTCCACTCTTCGCGTTGGCTCAAGGACAACTTCGTGATCCGTATGAACCATCCGCTCAATGAGGCAGCGCTATGCACCCTGAACAAGGAGTTCACCGACCTCTGCCTCGGCGGAGGCTACCAGCAACAACCCTACTGCGAGACGGAGATCGACGAGCCTGAACTGTGCGAGCTGACACGCCTGGCATTTCGCTTCAACGCCCGCAACCATGGGCGCCTGCGCGAGTTGGTGGACTACCTCAACCTGCCACAGAACTGGACGCAGAACGGTTGATGAACGACGCACACAAAAAAGCCCGCAGGATTTCCTGCAGGCTTTTTTGCATGAATAAAACGGAGCCCGAAGAGGGGAGGCTTCGGGCTCGAAGGGGAATCAATCCAGACTGGCCCCACGTAACAGGCGGCCAATCTGTTCCTGGGCAAAACCTCGGTAGGCGAGAAAACGCATCTGCTTGGCCTTGTCGCGCATCTCCTGCGGTATCTGCCCAGCAAACTTGCGTTGCCACAGCTCACGCAGCTGCTCGCCCCAATCGATTTCGGCCTCGTTCAGCGCCTGCTCGATAGCGTCGCGCGGCAAGCCGCGCTGGGCCAGCTCCTCACGAATCCTGAGCGGCCCATAACCGCCTCGTGCCCGACTGGCCACGAAGCTCTCCAGATAACGCGTCTCCGAGAGCAGCCCCTCCTCCGCAAGGCGGTCGAGGGCCGGATCGATCAACTCATCCGCAGCACCGCGCTGGCGCAGCTTACGGGTCAGCTCCACCCGGCCATGTTCGCGGCGGGCCAGTAAATCCATGGCCGCGCGACGCACTGCCACGGGCGTATCCAGCATGCTGCTCATGCCCGCTACTCAGCCGTCTCAGGCGTCCAGGTCAGCCGTCTCGTCGACATCAGCCTCGACCGCACCACGCCCGTTGGACGCAACCAGCAACTTCTCGCGGATGATCTTCTCGATGGCATTGCCGACTTCCGCGTTGTCTTCCAGGTACTTGGCGGCATTGGCCTTGCCCTGGCCGATCTTGCTGCCCTGGTAGCTGTACCAGGCACCGGATTTCTCCACGAGACCGAGCTGCACGCCCAGGTCGATGATCTCGCCAGTACGGTAGATACCCTTGCCATACATGATCTGGAATTCGGCCTGACGAAACGGCGGCGCCACCTTGTTCTTCACCACTTTCACGCGGGTCTCGCTGCCGACCACTTCGTCGCCTTCCTTCACTGCGCCGGTACGGCGGATATCCAGACGTACCGAAGCGTAGAACTTGAGGGCGTTACCACCGGTAGTGGTTTCCGGGTTGCCGAACATGACGCCGATCTTCATGCGGATCTGGTTGATGAAGATGACCAGGCAGTTGGCGTTCTTGATGTTACCGGTGATCTTACGCAGCGCCTGGCTCATCAGGCGGGCCTGCAGGCCGACATGGGTATCGCCCATTTCGCCTTCGATCTCGGCCTTGGGTACCAGTGCCGCCACGGAGTCGACGATGATCACGTCCACTGCATTGGAACGCACCAGCATGTCGGTGATTTCCAGAGCCTGCTCGCCGGTATCCGGCTGGGAAACCAGCAGGTCGTCGACATTGACACCCAGCTTGCCGGCGTAGTCGGGATCGAGGGCATGTTCGGCGTCGACGAAGGCGCAGGTAGCGCCCAGTTTCTGCGCTTCGGCAATTACCGAGAGGGTCAGAGTGGTCTTACCCGAGGACTCCGGGCCGTAGATCTCGACAATACGGCCCTTGGGCAGGCCGCCAATGCCGAGTGCGATGTCGAGGCCAAGGGAGCCGGTGGAGATGGCCGGAATGGCCTGGCGGTCGTGGTCGCCCATGCGCATCACGGCACCCTTGCCGAACTGCTTCTCGATCTGACCCAGGGCTGCCGCCAAGGCGCGCTTCTTGTTCTCGTCCATTGCCATCCTCACATGATCAAAGGGAGCCGTTCGCTCGCCAACAACTGTATAAGTAGACAGTAGTATTTCATAAGGCAAGTCGCCCGCCTACCCCTGCAACGGATTTTCTCCTGCCGCCAGTCGGAGCAGCCCCTGTAGCGCGCGCTCGACCGTTCGTCGACGCACCTCGCCGCGATCACCCGCGAACAGGCAGCGCTCGGTCCACAGCTGCTCACCACCGGCCCAGGCCAGCCAGACCGTGCCAACCGGTTTTTCTGCCGAGCCACCATCCGGCCCGGCGATCCCGCTGACCGCCACTGCGAAATCTGCCCCGCTGCGCGCCTGAGCCCCGCGCGCCATGGCCTCAACCACTTCCCGACTGACCGCCCCCACCTCGGCAAAGAGCCCGGCAGGCACCCCAAGCTGGGCAGTTTTCTGCGTATTGGAATAGGTGACGTAGCCCGCCTCGTACCAGGCCGAGCTGCCGGCAATGCGGGTAATGGCCTCGGCAATGCCGCCGCCGGTACAGGACTCGGCGGTGCAAACCTGGGCATTGTGCGCCTTGAGCCGAGTGCCGAGCCGCTCGGCCAGGTCGGTAATGAGATCCATGTGCTCTCCAAGATGAAACGGGTGCGGGGGATACCCTACACTAGGCGCTTTTGCGAATTCAGCCGGACCGTAGAGCATGAGCGATTTGTCAGCCCACACCCCCATGATGCAGCAGTACTGGAAGCTGAAGAACCAGCATCCGGACCTGATGATGTTCTACCGCATGGGCGACTTCTACGAGCTGTTCTACGAGGACGCCAAGAAAGCTGCTGCACTGCTGGAGATCACCCTCACCGCTCGCGGCCAGTCCGCCGGGCAGGCCATCCCCATGGCCGGCATCCCGTTCCACTCGGCCGAGGGCTACCTGGCTCGGCTGGTCAAGTTCGGCGAATCGGTGGCCATCTGCGAACAGATCGGCGACCCGGCCACCAGCAAGGGGCCGGTGGAGCGCCAGGTGGTACGCATCATCACCCCCGGCACCATCAGTGACGAGGCGCTGCTCGACGAGCGCCGCGACAACCTGGTCGGCGCCGTATTGGGCGACGAAAAACTGTTCGGCCTGGCCACACTCGACATCACCAGCGGCCGCTTCAGCGTGCAGGAGCTGAAAGGTTGGGAGAACCTGCTGGCCGAACTGGAGCGCCTGAACCCGGCCGAACTGCTGATCCCCGACGACTGGCCACAGGGCCTGCCTGCCGAGAAGCGACGCGGCTCGCGCCGTCGCGCGCCCTGGGACTTCGAGCTGGACAGTGCGCGCAAGAGCCTGTGCCAGCAGTTCTCCGTACAGGATCTCAAGGGCTTCGGCTGCGAGGGGCTGAGCCTGGCCATCGGCGCCGCCGGCTGCCTGCTGGCCTACGCCAAGGAAACCCAGCGCACCGCCCTGCCGCACCTGCGCAGCCTGCGCCATGAGCGCCTGGACGACACGGTCATCCTCGACGGTGCCAGTCGCCGCAATCTTGAACTGGACACCAACCTGGCCGGCGGTCGCGACAACACCCTGCAGTCGGTGGTCGACCGCTGCCAGACTGCCATGGGCTCGCGCCTGCTGACCCGCTGGCTGAACCGCCCCCTGCGCGACCGCAGCGTGCTGGAGGCGCGCCAGGAAGCCATCGCCTGCCTGCTCGAGCGCTACCGCTTCGAACTGCTGCAGCCGCAGCTCAAGAACATCGGCGACGTCGAGCGCATTCTCGCGCGTATCGGCCTGCGCAACGCCCGTCCGCGCGACCTGGCGCGCCTGCGCGATGCCCTCGCCGCGTTACCGCAACTGCAAGCCGGCATGGCCGAGCTGGACGCGGCACACCTCACTGAGCTGGCAGTCAACATCCGTACCTATCCTGAGCTGGCCGATCTGCTGGCCCGCGCCATCATCGACAACCCACCCGCGGTGATCCGCGACGGCGGCGTGCTGAAGACCGGCTACGATGCCGAGCTGGACGAACTGCAGTCGATCAGCGAGAACGCCGGCCAGTACCTGATGGACCTGGAAACCCGCGAGAAGGAACGCACCGGCCTGGCCAACCTCAAGGTCGGCTACAACCGGGTGCACGGTTACTTCATCGAACTGCCCAGCAAACAGGCCGAGTCGGCGCCGGCCGACTACATCCGCCGGCAGACCCTGAAGGGCGCCGAACGCTTCATTACCCCGGAGCTGAAGACCTTCGAGGACAAGGCTCTGTCGGCCAAGAGCCGCGCCCTGGCACGTGAGAAACAGCTGTATGAAGAGCTGCTGGAGCTGCTCATCGCCCAGTTGGCGCCACTGCAGGACACCGCCGCAGCCCTGGCCGAGCTGGATGTACTGAGCAACCTGGCCGAGCGAGCGCTGAACCTCGATCTCAATCGCCCGCGCTTCGTCGAGGAGCCCTGTCTGCGCATCGAGCAAGGCCGGCATCCGGTGGTCGAACAGGTGCTGGACACGCCTTTTGTGGCCAATGACCTGAGCCTGGACGACAGCACCCGCATGCTGATCATTACCGGCCCGAACATGGGCGGTAAATCCACCTACATGCGCCAGACCGCACTGATCGTGCTGCTGGCCCATATCGGCAGCTTCGTCCCTGCGGCGGCGTGCGAGCTGTCGCTGGTCGACCGTATATTCACCCGTATCGGCTCGTCCGATGACCTGGCCGGTGGACGCTCCACCTTCATGGTGGAAATGAGCGAGACCGCCAACATCCTGCACAACGCCAGCGACCGCAGCCTGGTGCTGATGGACGAAGTAGGTCGCGGCACCAGTACCTTCGACGGTTTGTCGCTGGCCTGGTCGGCCGCCGAGCACCTGGCCAAGCTGCGCGCCTGGACGCTGTTCGCTACCCACTATTTCGAGCTGACCGTACTCCCGGAAAGCGAGCCGGTGGTGGCCAACGTGCACCTGAACGCCACAGAGCACAACGAGCGCATCGTCTTCCTGCACCATGTATTGCCCGGCCCTGCTAGCCAAAGCTACGGCCTCGCCGTTGCGCAACTGGCCGGCGTACCAGCCCCCGTGATCAGCCGTGCCCGCGAGCATCTGGCGCGCCTGGAAACCACCAGCCTGCCCCACGAAATGCCGCGTAACGAACCCGGCCAGCCGGCCGCACCGCTGCAGAACGATCTGTTCGCCAGCCTGCCACACCCGCTGCTTGAAGAATTGGCCAAGATCAATCCCGATGATCTGACCCCGCGCGGCGCTCTGGAGCTGTTATATACATGGAAGACGCGCATCTAACGCAGACTCGCTCAAACTGCTAGAATCGCGCGCATTTTTACGATTGCCCGGTTTACAGCCTGAGCCGCGGCCAATACCGAGCGCCTGCAAACCCACACAGATAGGGATCAGGCTGCCGCCTGAGGAGAGAATCAGAAATGACCTTCGTCGTTACCGACAACTGCATCAAGTGCAAATACACCGACTGCGTGGAAGTCTGCCCGGTCGACTGCTTCTATGAAGGCCCGAACTTTCTGGTGATCCACCCGGACGAGTGCATCGACTGCGCCCTGTGCGAGCCGGAATGCCCAGCTCAGGCCATCTTCTCCGAAGATGAAGTGCCGGAGGATATGCAGGAGTTCATCGAGCTGAACGCCGACCTGGCGGAAGTCTGGCCGAACATCACCGAGAAGAAGGAAGCGCTGGCCGACGCCGAGGAATGGGATGGCGTCAAGGACAAGCTGCAGCATCTGGAGCGCTAAGCCCGGAAACGCAAAGGCCCGCAAACGCGGGCCTTTTGCTTTTCTGCAGGCAAAAAAAGGGGCGGTATTACCCGCCCACTCTTTCTTCCCTGCTCCCTGAGAATCCTTTCATCTTCCTGATGAACCGCATCCTGCGGTAGTTCCCTGGTCACCATCCTGGCAATCGCGCCACGTCCCTAGGCACGACTTCATCTTAGCCGCTCAGCCTACTCGAGCAAGCCCCTGAAAATGCCTCAAAGACGGCTACAGGGCGGCACCATTTATAATAAAATCGATAAAAATCAAATAGTTAAACAAACAACAAGGATAAGAATGGATCTCAACCAACGCATTTAGACCGAAAACACTTACAGCCCGTGTAAGCAATAACCTACACCGGACTTAATAAAAAACCCGGCATAGGCCGGGTTTTGTTGGAGAACGGGACACCCTATTGAAATAGAGCGTCGCTGGACAAGCCGTTCTTCTCGAGAATTTCCCGCAAGCGCTTGAGCGCCTCGACCTGGATTTGCCGCACCCGCTCGCGGGTCAGACCGATTTCCTGGCCAACTTCCTCCAGCGTACAACTCTCATGACCGCGCAGACCGAAGCGGCGCACCACCACCTCACGCTGCTTGTCGGTCAGCTCCGATAGCCATTGGTCAATGCTTTCCGAAAGATCGTCGTCCTGCAACAGATCGCAGGGATCGCTAGGGCGATCATCCGTGAGGGTATCGAGCAGGGTCTTGTCCGAGTCTGGCCCAAGCGATACATCCACCGAAGTGACCCGCTCATTGAGACCGAGCATCCGCTTGACCTCACCGACCGGCTTCTCCAGCAGGTTGGCGATTTCCTCAGCCGACGGCTCATGGTCGAGCTTCTGGGTCAGTTCACGAGCCGCTCGCAGATAGACGTTGAGCTCCTTCACCACGTGGATAGGCAGGCGGATCGTTCGGGTCTGATTCATGATCGCCCGTTCGATGGTTTGACGAATCCACCAGGTCGCATAAGTGGAGAAACGGAAGCCGCGCTCCGGATCGAACTTCTCCACAGCCCGGATCAGGCCGAGATTGCCTTCTTCGATCAGGTCCAGCAGCGACAGGCCGCGATTGACATAACGCCGTGCGATCTTCACCACCAGACGCAGGTTGCTTTCGATCATGCGCTTGCGCCCGGCAGGATCGCCCTTCTGCGCCAGTCGCGCGAAGTGCACTTCTTCCTGAGGGGTGAGCAAGGGGGAAAAGCCGATTTCGTTGAGGTACAGCTGAGTGGCGTCTAGCGCCCGGGTGTAGTCGATGTATTTGTGCTGTTTGAGACTGTTGGTCGAATTTTTGGATTTGGCGCTGGAAGTCGGCAGCTCGGTTTCTTCTGCCCGCTCTTCCAGAACGATGCCTGGCTCCATAAGGAGCACTTCATCGTCGACGTCAAACTCCGGCGCTTCTTTGCTGAGTGCCATTGTTGTTGTCCTGTTCTGAGTTCGACAACAAGCCCTAGCGACGCCCACCCCAGTTCTGCATTCAGGAGAACCGGCCCCCCAAGCTAGTCCGAGACTGGCCTGCCGCCGATTGATTACGCACCTGACGAATCGCTGGGTGACTCCCTGGCAACACCAAAGCCCGCTCCTCCCACGTATGAGACGGGGTGGTGGCGAGTCAACGACGAGGCAGATATTGCAAGGGATCTACAGGCTTACCTTGGCGGCGAATCTCGAAATGGAGCTTCACCCGGTCGGTTCCCGTGGAACCCATCTCGGCAATATGCTGTCCGACTTTGACCTGCTGTCCCTCCCGAACCAGCAGCCTGCGGTTATGTCCGTAGGCGCTTACGTAGGCATCGCTGTGTTTGATGATCACCAGTTCGCCGTAGCCCCGTAAACCACTCCCGGCGTACACAACGGCACCATCAGACGCAGCTAAAACAGGCTGGCCCAAATCTCCGGCGATATCAATTCCTTTATTCAAACTGCCGTTTGACGAGAATTTCCCGATCAGCGTGCCATTGGCAGGCCAGGCCCAGCCCTTTGCCGAACGCTGCACCTGTTGCACTTTGGCAGGTGCGGCAGGTGGGTTAGTGGCAACAGGAGATGTGCTCGCCGCCGGCTTCTGAACCGGTGCCGGGCTTGGTGCCGGAGGACGACTGACCGGTTGCTGCACAGCAGGCGTTACCGGCCGGCTCGGCTGCACCGCCACAGGAGCACTGCTCGGCGGGAGATCGAAGCGAATGCGCTGGCCGGGGCGAATCACGTAGGGCGCAGGGATATGGTTGCGTGCCGCCAGAGCCTTCCAGTCCCAACCGAAACGAAAGGCGATGGAATAAAGAGTGTCGCCACGTTGCACCACATACTGGCCACTGGTGACCTGTTGCTGATACTGACGCTGAGCCTGGGTGCCACTCTGGGTGCGGTCCACCACCTGAACCGGAGCCGACGGCTTACTGCTGCAGCCTGTCAGCAAGGCCGCGAAAAACACTGCACCCAAGGCATGGTGCTTTCGCTGCTGTGTGAGACTCACCCCGTGCTCCTGTGGCGCTGCTGCTTGTAAGTTGCGCGTATTGTGCCGGATTTATTCGGCAGAGCCAGCGCTTTGCTGGCGACTCCCGGCCAACCACTCCAGCCCGAGCACCAACACCACACCGGCGACCGCCAATAGCAGCGCCAGCAGCAGCTGCGAGTCCTGCCCCATCTGGCTGGCAAACTGCGAGGGCCAGAGATTTTCCTGCAGCACGGGCACTTGCAAACCGTGGCTGTCGGTACGCCAGGTCAGGGTGTGCTTCCACGGCCAGACCTTGTTCAGCGAGCCCAACATCAGCCCGGTCAGAAAGGCCAGGGTAACGTCACGCACATGAGCCAGCAGCCAGCTGAGAAGGCGGGCGAAGCTGAGCAGGCCGACCAGGCAACCCGCGGCGAAGATGGCGAGCACGGCGATATCCAGGCTCTTGACCGCCCCCAGCACCACGGCATAGAGCCCCATCAGCACCAGCAGAAAACTGCCGGATATCCCGGGCAGAATCATTGCGCAGATGGCAATGGCACCCGCCAGGAACAGGCTCAACGGATCATCCCCCCACTGCTGCGGGGCGGCTACGGTGATCCACCAGGCGAAGGCAATGCCCAGGCCGAAGCTCAGGACTCGAATCCAGTTCCAGCGACCGATCTCGCGCGCCACCAGGTGGCTGGAAACCAGGATCAGACCGAAGAAGAACGACCACACCGGGATTGGCTGCTCGGCCAGCAGCCAGGTAATCAGGCGTGCCAGGCTGAACACACTGGTGAGAATACCGGCGAACAGTACCAGCAGAAAATTCACATTGGCTATTCGCCAGGCCTCGGCCACACGGCCCCGCAGCAATTGCACCAATGCCTCGGGCACGCGGGCGATGGAGCGCAGCAATTCATCGTAAATGCCGGTAATGAAGGCGACTGTACCGCCGGAGACACCGGGCACCACGTCGGCCGCGCCCATCGCCATGCCTTTTGCAAACAGCAGAAAATAATTCTTCATCGAGCTTTCCGTAGCTAAAAGTATGGAGTCAGGCCAACGGGCCATTGAGCAGGGGGACGAATCGCACCAGATCGAGAACATGGCGGCTGTAGCCATCTTCTTCACGGACGATCAGCAGCAGTTCCTGCACATCGCCGGTGCCCACCGGAATTACCAAACGGCCGCCGATGGCCAACTGGTCGAGCAGGGCCTGGGGCACATCGGTGGCGGCGGCGGTAACGATGATGCCGTTGTAGGGGCCCAGCGCATTCCAGCCTTCCCAGCCGTCACCCCAGCGGAACACCACATTACGGATATTCAGAGCGGCCAGGCGTTCCTTGGCTCGATCCTGCAGGGACTGAATGCGCTCCACCGAGAACACCCGCTCCACCAGCTGAGTCAGCACTGCGGTCTGGTAACCGGAGCCGGTGCCGATCTCCAGCACCTTGTCCAGCGGGCCGGCGGCCAGCAGCAACTCGGTCATGCGCCCGACTATGTAGGGCTGCGAGATGGTCTGGTTATGGCCGATGGGCAGCGCCGTGTCTTCATAGGCGCGGTGCGCCAGGGCTTCATCGACGAACAGGTGACGCGGCGTGCGGCGGATGACTTCGAGCACGCGCGCGTTGGACAGGCCTTCCTCGTACAGCCGCTCGATCAGGCGCTCGCGGGTGCGCTGCGAGGTCATGCCGATGCCGTGATGTTGTTGCAGGTCGCGCATCACAGCAGGCCCTCCAGCCATCCTTCAAGGCGGCCAAATGCCTCGTGAAAGGTGCGATCCAGTTGCAGCGGCGTGATCGACACATAGCCCTGCATCACCGCATGGAAGTCGGTACCCGGGCCGCCATCCTCGGCGTCGCCGGAGACGGATATCCAGTAGCCTTCCTTGCCGCGCGGATTGAGCTGCTTGACCGGCGCCGCTGCGCGCGCGCGATGACCCAGGCGCGTCAGCTGCACGCCTCGGATATGTTCCAGCGGCAAATTGGGCACGTTGACGTTGAGCACGGTGCGCGGTGGCAGGTCGAGCTTGTCATGGGCCTCGACCAGCTTGCGCGCGAAGTAGGCGGCGGTCGGCAGATTGTCGGGCTGACGCGACAGCAGCGAGAAGGCGAAGGCGGGCTTGCTCAGGAAGCGCCCTTCGAGTGCTGCGGCCACGGTGCCGGAATAGAGCACATCGTCGCCCAGATTGGCGCCGAGGTTGATGCCCGACACCACCATGTCCGGCACCGGATCCAGCAGCGCATTGAGGCCCAGGTGCACGCAGTCGGTCGGCGTGCCGTTGAGGCTGATATAGCCGTTGGGCAGCGTCGAGGGATGCAGCGGACGATCGAGGGTCAGCGCGCTGCTGGCGCCGCTCTTGTCTTCGCTCGGGGCGATGACCACGCACTCGGCGTAGTCCTGTAAAGCGCCGTGCAGCGCGGCGATACCGGGTGCCAGCACCCCGTCGTCGTTGGAGATCAGAATTCGCATGGGGTTTCCGTCTGCCCTGCCGGCAGTAGATCGACCAGTTCACGCACCACCACGGTGGCGAAGCATCCGGCCGGCAGAACGAATTGCAGTTGCACTATCTCGGGTTCCGGATAATGCCACGTCAAACCGGTGATGGGGAGGCGCAGGATGCGCCGTTCGTGCGCCATGCCCGCGCCGACCAGCCAGTCACCCAGCGCCGATTCACGCTCGGCGACGCCCTGCTCCAGAGCCTGAGGATTGCCGGCCGCCGGCGACGGCCCAGCGCCCCATAGCGGTCCGGTCGGGTGCAGATCGAGGATGGTCAGGCGCGGATCGCTGCATTCCGCCTCACCGGCCATGAAGAAGCTGCGACTGTTGGTGAAGGCCAGCAGGTCGCCGACCTGAGCACTGTTCCAGGTGCCAGCCGCTACCCGCTCGGCCAATACGCGGTTGAACAGGTAGCTGCGCGCCGCCGACAGCAGACGCGAACGCAGGTTGCGCTGCTCCGGCAACTCCTTGCGCAACGCGAACGCGCGAGCATCGACGACATTGCCACCGTCCCAGCCGAAACGCTGCAGGCCGTAGTAGTTGGGCACACCTTGTTCACGAAGGGTTTGCAAGCGGTGCTCCAGCACCTCGCGGTCGACCTTGAGGGCAGTCAGGCGCAGGATGAAGCCGTTGGCCGAATGAGCGCCGCGCTGCAACTTGCGTGAGTGGCGCACGGTCTTGAGGATGGCCAGGTTGTCACTTTCGGCGGCAGTCAGATCGGGATCGGCCTTGCCCGGCAGATGCAGGCTGAACCACTGGCGGGTCAGGGCCTGGCGATCCTTCAAACCGGCGTAGCTGATATTGCGCTGCGACACCCCGGCCGCGCGAGCCAGGCGCCGCGCCGCCTCCTCGGTGTTCAGGCCGCGCTTCTCCACCCAAAGCCAGAGGTGTTCACCCTGGCCGGACAGGGGGATATCCAGCACCTCATCGACCTGGAAGTCCTCGGCCACCGCCTTGAGCACCGCCGTGCCGCAAGGCTCACCATGGGCGCGCGGGCCCAGCAGTTCGAGCTCGTTCATGCCTTCAGCAACAAGGCGACGGCGTGCACCGCGATGCCTTCCTCGCGCCCGGTGAAGCCAAGCTTCTCGGTGGTGGTGGCCTTGACGTTGACCGCATCCAGTTCGACCTGCAGATCCTCGGCGATACGCTCGCGCATGCTCTGGATATGCGGCGCCATCTTCGGCGCCTGGGCGACTATGGTGGCGTCGACGTTACCCACCCCATAACCCTTGGCCTGGATCAACCCGAGTACATGACGCAACAGCACGCGGCTGTCGGCGCCCTTGAAGGTCGGGTCGGTGTCCGGGAAATGCTTGCCGATATCGCCCAACGCCGCCGCACCGAGCAGCGCATCGGCGAGCGCATGCAGCAGCACGTCACCATCGGAATGGGCCAGCAGGCCGAACTTGTGGGGGATACGCACACCCCCGAGAGTCACGAAGTCGCCCTCGGTAAAACGGTGCACGTCATAGCCATGGCCGATACGCATAAAAAGAACGCCCTGCAAAAGTCAGGGCGGGATTCTAACTCAGGCAGACAGGCTGCGAGGCTTTCGCTTTTCTGTAGGAGGGGCCTTGGCCGCGACGCTTCTGCGTAGCCTGGATCGCGGTCAAGGCCCCTCCTACCTGTAGAGCGTCGGACTCGCGCCGATGGATGCAGGCAGCTCTGACTACAGCAAAGCCGCCGCATGGTGGCGCAGATGATCGTCGATGAAGCTGGCGATGAAGTAGTAGCTGTGGTCGTAGCCCGGCTGCAGGCGCAGGGTCAGCGGGTGGCCCGCCGCGCGTGCCGCGGCTTGCAGCGCCTGCGGTTTGAGCTGGGTTTCGAGGAAGTCGTCGCGGTCACCCTGGTCGACCAGGATCGGCAGGCGCTCGCCCGCCGAAGCCAGCAACGCGCAGGCATCCCACTCGCGCCAGCTGGAGCGATCCTCGCCCAGGTAACGGGCAAACGCCTTCTCGCCCCAGGGACAATCCAGCGGATTGCCGATCGGCGCGAACGCCGACAGCGAGCGGTAGCGCCCCGGGTTGCGCAATGCGCAGACCAGCGCACCATGGCCGCCCATGGAGTGGCCGCTGATGCCGCGCCGATCCGAAACCGGGAAGCTGGCCTCGATCAGCGCCGGCAACTCCTGCACCACGTAGTCGTGCATGCGGTAGTGACGCGCCCAAGGCTGCTCGGTCGCGTTGAGGTAGAAACCGGCGCCGAGGCCGAAGTCCCAGGCGCCGTCCGGGTCGCCCGGCACCCCTTCGCCGCGCGGACTGGTGTCCGGGGCGACGATGGCCAGGCCCAGCTCGGCCGCCAGCTTCTGCGCGCCGGCCTTCTGCATGAAGTTCTCGTCGGTGCAGGTCAGCCCCGACAGCCAGTACAGCACCGGCACGCGCGCCCCCTGCTCGGCTTGCGGCGGCAGGAAGATGGCGAACTGCATGTCGCAGCCGAGCACCTGGGAACGATGTCGGTAGCGCTTGTGCCAACCGCCAAAGCTTTTGTTGCTGGAAACGATTTCCATGAGACCCTCCGGGCAGCATCAGGCCCCAGGCTGCAGTCAGCACGCGCCACTTGCAGCCTGAGGCTTGCCGCTATCAGTAATGAATGACGGTGCGGATGCTCTTACCTTCGTGCATCAGGTCGAAGGCCTGGTTGATCTCGTCCAGCGGCAGGTTGTGGGTAATGAAGGTGTCCAGCGGAATCTCGCCCTTCTGCGCCTTTTCCACATAGCCGGGCAGCTCGGTACGGCCCTTCACGCCACCGAAGGCGCTACCGCGCCAGACCCGGCCGGTGACCAGCTGGAACGGGCGGGTGTTGATTTCCTGGCCCGCGCCGGCTACGCCGATGATGGTCGACTCGCCCCAACCCTTGTGGCAGCACTCCAGCGCCGCGCGCATCAGCTGCACGTTGCCGACGCACTCGAAGCTGTAGTCCACACCGCCGTCGGTCATCTCGACGATGACGTCCTGGATCGGCTTGGCGTGCTCCTTCGGGTTGACGAAGTCGGTGGCGCCCAGCTCACGCGCGATATCGAACTTGGACGGGTTGATGTCGATGGCAATGATGCGGCTGGCCTTGGCCATCTTCGCTCCGATGATCGCCGCCAGGCCGATGCCGCCCAGGCCGAAGATGGCCACGGTGGAGCCCTCGGTGACCTTGGCGGTGTTGAGCACCGCGCCGATGCCGGTGGTCACGCCGCAACCGAGCAGGCAGACCTTCTCCAGCGGCGCTTCCTTGGGGATCTTGGCCAGGGAGATTTCCGGCAGCACGGTGTACTCGGAGAAGGTCGAGCAGCCCATGTAGTGGTAGATCGGCTCGCCGTTATAGGAGAAACGGCTGGTGCCGTCCGGCATCAGACCCTTGCCCTGGGTGGCGCGCACTGCCTGGCACAGGTTGGTCTTGCCCGAGGTGCAGAACTTACAGGTGCGGCATTCGGCGGTATACAGCGGAATCACGTGGTCGCCGACGGCCAGAGAGGTGACCCCCTCACCCACCGCCTCGACGATGCCGCCGCCCTCATGGCCGAGGATGCAGGGGAATACGCCTTCGCTGTCCTCGCCGGACAGGGTGTAGGCGTCGGTGTGGCAGACGCCGGTGGCGACGATGCGCACCAGCACCTCGCCGGCCTTGGGCGGCGCCACGTCCACCTCAACGATCTGCAGCGGTTGGTTCGGGGCAAAGGCTACGGCAGCACGGGACTTGATCATGAGTCGCTCTCCAGCGGTTCGGCAAAGTGGCGAGAGTGTAGAACAGCGCGTTTAGAGGGATAATCCGCGGCCTCGAAAAACATTATTGCCAAACAGGGATAATCAATGAGCCGCTGGGAAGGTCTGGACGAATTCGTCGCCGTCGCCGAATGCAGCCAGTTTGCCGCCGCCGCCAAACGCCTGGGACTCTCCACCTCGCAGGTCAGCCGCCAGGTGGCGCGCCTGGAGGAGCGCCTGCAGACGCGGCTGTTCTACCGCAGCACGCGGAAGGTGACGCTGACCGAAGCCGGGCAGACCTTCCTGCAACACTGCCGGCGCCTGCAGGACGCCCGCGAGGAGGCACTGCGCGCCGTCGGCGATCTCAACGACGAGCCCAAGGGTCTGCTGCGCATGACCTGTGCCGTGGCCTACGGCGAGCGTTTCATCGTGCCGCTGGTCAACCAGTTCATGGCCCGTCACCCCCAGCTGCGGGTCGAAATCGAGCTGAGCAACCAGACCCTCGACCTGCTGCACAGCGGCATGGACCTGGCCATCCGCCTCGGCCGCCTGCAGGACTCACGCCTGGTCGCCACGCGCCTGGCGCCCAGGGTCATGCACCTGTGCGCGGCGCCTGCTTATCTGGAGCGTTACGGCCGGCCGCATTCCTTGTCCGAGCTGGCTCGCCACAACTGCCTGATTGGCAGCAGCGATCACTGGAATTTTCAACAGGATGGCCGCGAACTGAGCCTGCGAGTGCAGGGCAACTGGCGCTGCAACAGCGGCGAGGCGGTGCTGGACGCAGCCCTGCGCGGCTTCGGCCTGTGCCAGCTGCCGGACTACTACGTGCAGCCCCACCTGCGCAGCGGCGCCCTGCTCGACCTGCTGCCGCAGCAGCGCCCGCCGCACACCGGCGTGTGGGCGCTGTACCCACAGCAACGGCATCTGTCGCCCAAGGTGCGCTTGCTGGTGGAGCTGTTGAAGGAAGGCTTGGCCGAGCGGCCGGAATATCGGGACGTCAGCGCATGACCCGGTCGCCAGCGCCGGGATATGGCCGGCGGTCTAGGCCGGCGTGAGGCAGTCCGGCCCCTCGAAGGCCGGATCGTTGATCAGGGTCGCCACCACCCGCTCGCGCAGCTGCGGCTGTGGCGCCGCCAGCACGGCCTGCAACTGCTCAGCCGTGGCCTGCGGGTCGAGCCAGACGCGTGTAGCCGCCTGGTCCAGCAACAGCGGCCGGCGCAGGTAACTGGCCTCCCGCGTGACCATGGCCACGCTGAGGTAGGTCTGCCCCGAAGTGGGGTACTGCTCCCACAGCCCGGCGCAATACAGCAAACCTTCGCTGCTCATCCAGTACGGGCGTTTGCGGTTAGCCTGGCCGCGCCACTCATAGAAGCCGTTGGCCGGCAGCACACATCGGCGCAGGCGGAACGCCTCACGAAACATCGGCTGCTCGGCCAGGGTTTCGGCGCGAGCATGGGCTGGAGCCTTGGCGAAGTCATCCAGCCAGGCCGGCGTCAGCCCCCAACGTCCACTGGCGGCTTGCAGCTCGCCAGCAGGCTGATGCAGGAACAGCACCTGCTGGCCCGGCGAGAGGTTCCAGCGTTGTGGCAGATCGGCGGGGAAGTCTGGCAGACCGGACAGGGCCTGAGGCCAGCGAAACAGGGCGTAGCGTCCACACATGGGGCGATGGGTATCCGGCGGCGGGAGATCAACACAACAGCACGCCCGGGCAGCCATCGGGCTCCTCGCCAGGCAATGGCGCGGCGGCATTGTACGCGGCGATCAGCCCGCGTGCGCGCTCGGCCTGCGGATCATCCACACACAACCCGAGCAGCCCCAGCGCCGGCAGCTCGCCCACCGCGCCGAGCAGATGGCGCCCGGTCAGGTGCGCCTCCACCCCTTCACTGGCCAACATGCCCAACAACAACTCGGCCTCCAGCAAGTCCTGCGGCTCGTAGATGCGCTGCATTCAGTCATCCTCCCGATGTGCTTCCAGGGACCAATCGACGCCATCGGTGCGCAGCTCGAACTGAATAGGCCGGCAGCAAACCGAGCAATCCTCGACATAGGACTGATCGCCAGCGGACAAGTCGAGTAACACCTCCACCCGCTCCCCGCAATAAGGACACTGGCACAACTGTGTTTCCAACATCACGGCCTCCGTGTGACTTGCCGGTATGGGCGCGCAAGGCTCCCAAAAGCTAATAATCCTCAATAAAACAGTAGTTTGCTGCCACGCAGCTCGCTTGAAATCACACAAAAACAGAACAGACCGTGGGCTTTGTAGGCAGCGGCACCGTACGTTTCGTAGGCAGAAGGTAACCGTAACCTTTCAGCAAGACCCGCCCATAGCAGGTATGTGCTGGCCCTGACTGAGCGTAGACACGTAGCTGGCGGGTTCGTACTCTTGGGCCAGGTCTTGTCGCTTCTTCTCTTTTGCACTTGTCGCGTTCACCAAGCTAAACGCAGCAGGCACAAGGGGTTACGCATGGACAAGGAATGTTATGCGACACAAATGGCTGAAAAAATTACGCCACATGTGTCGTCTACTTATTGTTAGAGGCTGTAGCAATAATGAGAAGTTTCCTTCTGGGTGCGATTAATACGCTTTTATCTGCCGTATTACATGCGGAGCCCAGTGAGTGTTATGCATCTACATTCAAACTGCGAGACTATAGTGCTGCTACCGAGACTTGGGGCGAGGCAACCAGCTTCATGAAAATAGCGAAAATTGACAATACCAAAATACAATTCGAGCTATTGCAGTACGGTGGAAATTTTCACACTTGCACATTACCTGGGTTTGCCACAAAGCAACCCGATGGAAGCTTTATATTCAAAGATGAAGCAAATTATTGGTCTGAGCCTGGCTGGGAGCTATATGGCGCCCCTAGCGATGGCGGAGCTTGCGAAGTTAATTTTAAATTTACCGAGCAAGATGTAACTATCAGCACTGTTAATTCTTGCAAGGGCTTTTGTGGCGCAAGAGCCGCGTTTGGCGGTGTCATTAAAAAAGCTCAGAACTGCAGCGAGTACAGCCTCTAACAATTGGTTCAAGTCGTTCGCTTCGCTCACTCGGGACCGGCTAAAGCCGGCCCCTTAACCAAACGTTATGCATAGCTAAAATCGGAAAAATTCATGAAAAGGGACATTCAAACTGCGTTATTTATTTCAGCCGCAGCTCCAACCATTGTCATGTTAAATGGCGACTATCTCTATATAGGGCTATGGTATTACATACTGCTGCCCGCACTTTTAATAGGCGCTAACTATTTCTTCAAAACTCCCGCTCATATTTGTAGCGGAATGGCTTTGGCCTTGCAGTTGTCATTTTTCGTATTTTTTTACTGGCAGCTTCAAATAAATCAAGGACTGCTAGGTTTAATTCATCTTTTGTTCCTATTGCCAGGAGCGACAATAAGCTCAATAGCAGGGTTTATCCTGCTAAAAAATAGCTCCGTATTGACTACGATAAATGGGTTTACTTACGGTTTTTGCTCCTTTGCCATCGGGGCTGCCACAGGTATGGCAGTTTACCTGTCTAGTTGATTTCCAGTGGCGCGACGCATAACAATTGGTTCAAACCGTTCGCTTCGCTCACTGGGACGGGCTAAAGCCCGCCCCTTAACCAAACGTTATGTGCTTATGAAACTCATAAAAGCTCTCATCGCGCTCACCTTGCTAGCAGGTATTTCATCCTGCTCAATACCTGCAACCGTCCGTTTTTACAATAATTCAGGTCAGGACGTAAAAATAAAAATTAACCAAAGGGCTATCGACTTGCCCAAAGATCAAACCAAAGAAATTCAAGACATTGAGTACCAATCCATTGCAATAGCAATAGGCTCAGCACTATACAAATATGAGCACCCACCCTATGGGTATACTCAAGTTGAGTGGTTTGGTTGGGGGCCATTTTCACGCAGAGTCATGCACCTACAGCTTGAGCCTGACGCGAGAGTATGGGTAACCAACTCATTATTACCCAGCCCAACCAGGGCTTTCCCCAAGCAGCCGGAGGGTTTTCCACTTGAGCCCCGCACATAACAATTGGTTCAAGGTCGTTCGCTCCGCTCACTCTGGACGTCCGCAAGCTACGCTCGCGGCCGCCCCTTAACCAAACGTTAGGTGCCTCTCATGGATCGAGAAGAGATACAAGAAATCGCTGAAAACTGGGTCAGGTGCCAGAGCGAATACGAAGCATCAGGAAGCCTTTCAGCAGGTGCCTACGAGCTAGATGAGCTTATACACAAAGACCCGCACAAAGCCCTAAAAGTAATCCTGGAAACTCTTTCCATCATTCCTAAGCGTCCCGAGAGCAACTTAGTTCAAGCTCTAGCTGCGGGGCCTCTTGAGATTCTCCTCGTCTATAAGGGCAGCGAGGTAGTCAAAGAAATTGAGCATGAAGCATTGCAGAATGCTGACCTAAGGCTTCTGCTTGGTGGGGTATGGCAAAGCTCTATCCAAGCAGAAGTTTGGAGCTCCATTCTAAAATTCAGGAGCGAATCGTGGTAAGGCACCTAACAATGCGCTCAACTATCGCTCACTTCGTTCGCTGGACAGCCAAAAGCTACGCTTTTGTCTGCCCGTTAGCTTAATCGTTAGGCGCAAGGGCAAAAATTGGTTATTCAGCACCGAGTCAGGGAACACAATCATCGCATCTGCGCGGTATGCCTGAATCGAATGGTCGCCTGGTAGTAGAGGCCGTTATTTGTGGCCAGCAAAGGAGTTGCGCTCAAAGAATGTGCACATCACAAATAACTTCCGGGGCCAAAACCGGAACGCCGTGCGCACCGTCGGTCAAGCGCAGCGCTGGCCTCACTTGCTGCGTACGGCTGGGCAATCTAACAATTGGCTCAAGTCGTTCGCTTCGCTCACTCGGGACCGGCGAAGCCGGCCCCTTAGCCAAACGTTAGGCTTCACAATGGATCCACGCGCCTTAGTCGTCCACCTAGAGTTACCGTACAACGAGCGAGGCGGCTCCCAACCTCCCGCCCATGAAATTATTCTTGCTGGCTTACAAGCACCATCAAATTACTGGGTAGGTCTTGCAATCGGCTGGCTAGAACAAGGAGCACCTGCTAGCAACGAGATAATTCAAGCCTTAAGCTTGATCACAAAAGACAAGAGTTTCTCACAACAAGCGCGCCACAAATCTTTTGCACTTATTAAGAAATGGCAGAGAGACAACGGAACAACCTAACAATGCGCTCAACTATCGCTCACTTCGTTCGCTGGACGTCCAAAAGCTGCGCTTTTGGCCGCCCGTTAGCTTAATCGTTAGGCTCACAGAGGCAGAGGTCAAGCAGGATGCATCCAGACCTAAAGTCCCTAATCAGCAAGGGGCGTTCCCAGGGCTTCCTACTGAAGTCTGAAGTACTAAAAATATTGCCTGAAGACATTACACAAGAAGAGCTTATCAATGACATATTGCTGATGATCAGCGACATGGGTATCTCTATAGTCAATGATCAAGCGAGCGCTAATAATGGGCACCCAGAAGCCTAACAAATGGTTCAAGCCACTCGCTTCGCTCGCTCGGGACCGGCTAAAGCCGGCCCCTTAACCAAACGTTAGGCAGCAAGAGCAATCAGGAAAGTAAACGCATGGAAAGCGCGCAGGTCATCTTCAAAAACGTGCAGCAAAGAAGCAGTCAATTAAGTTCATGGCTGCAGCCATCGCGCCGCCTGCAAGGCCATTGCGGTAAAGCAAATACGGGCTTTGCGGCAGCAGTGTTCGGCTCAGCGCCGAGCCTAACAATTGTCTCAAGTCGTTCGCTCCGCTCACTTGGACGTCCGCAAGCTACGCTCGCGGCCGCCCCTT
>NZ_LSOF01000023.1 GCF_001592875.1 Pseudomonas sp. BMS12
CCCCCCCCCCGGCATAAGCGTTATTAATCAATATATCCAGTTCGAGCCCAGCATTTTGCTCAAAAAAGCTTTTAACGGCCTCTTCATCGGAAACATCAAAAACTGCCGGGGAAGCCGAAAACCCAGAGCGACGAATACTTTCTACTAGTGCCTCACTACGTGAACGAGAACGAGAGTTGACCAGTACCATTGCTCCAGCTTCAGCCAAAGCAAAAGCCATCGCCGAACCGAGATAGCCCGTAGCACCAGTTACCAATGCGGTTTTACCACTAAGAGAAAATATATCGACACCCTGGCTCATCTATGCTTGCTCCAACGGGCTGGATTTAAACTGCTCTCCGACAACACTGGTCGATTCCCATCTATTGCTCGAACCTGATCAGCCGTCAAACCTTGCAACCCAAATAGTTCGATATTTGATTGTACTTGCTCAATCGTTTCCACACCCACAACAATCCCGTCAACCCAATCAAGAGAGGCGAGGTATCCAACACACAAGTCTGCAACACTGCGTCGCCCCAACTTGATGACAGTATCATTTAACCATTCAATACAACCGAGCGCATTATCTACATTTGCAGCATGCCATACTGCAACTTCTTGACTAAGGAGAACACCCTGCAGATAAGCGCTCCGAACATGAATACTCAAGCGCCTCGTTAATTTTGCCTCCCGAATTTTAGGGACAGCATCTTTCCAGCGCCAATCGAGAATGTTCATTGGAAGCTGAATGTAGGACACGCTCTCGTTCGCAAGAGCATCCATTAACTCATTTGGCGACTGAACCGAAACACCCAACTCACCAATAAAATCAAGCGATTTAAGCTCAAGCAATCGACGCCACACAGCGCCACCCCATGCATAAAGGTGGTTAGCCCGATGCAACATGAGCACATCAATTTTTTGCTGCCTTAGATTTGCACGAGATAAATGAACGCTCGCATCAACAAACGCATTTACAACATGATCCAGAGCATCTGCCGGACAATCGCCCAGAGGCGAAAGCTTCGTAATAACTTGTGCACGTCCTTGCCAACCACTCTGCAAAGACTGAGCAACGACCATCTCCGACTCGCCATATGCACGAGCCGTGTCTATCAAAGAAACACCATTAGAGATCGCAAGCTTTACAATTTCACTGCTCACCGCCGAACTAGGGCGTCCTGCACTATTGGCGATACCATAGTCCAAACCTAACTGTGCGGTACCCAGAACGAACTTGCTAACCGGACTCATTGCAATCGGCTGGTAGCGCTTTCCATCAAGGCGCTCTATCAACTCGAATACTGACACCGACAAAGGGTCTTCAATCCCAGAAAAAACTTCTTGAACGACCAGGTAGTCATCTAAGCAGTCAATGGTACAACGGTAGTTACCCTTCACCATTGATGAATATTTCTCAAAAGCCCTACGACCATACATTCTTGCAACATACGGCGTCACGTGCTCAATATCGTAAAGAGCATCAGTATTAGCCAAAGCCTCTCGCAAATACTTCAGGTAAGTCACTTCAGCACTGACACCATAAGGAAGCCCTGACAAAACGCCATTACAGGACATATATGCTTCACCCTTGGACAGAAAATCTTTCTCTATCTCATCCAATAGCGCGCCATCTGGAAATACATTATCCCCAGTCAAACGAAAAACAACGGTATCGTCAGCGTACACAGAAAGGGCTTCAACGACACGGTTAAGCGTATTATTCAAACTCCCCCTGAAACATTTCACGCCATAAGCCAAAGCAACATCAGCCAGTTTATCGTCGCTCCATTCATCGGATGTAGCAATGACAACATCACGACCAGTATTCGCCGCTCTTTTAGCTGCAAGTATGGCAACTGGAACTCCGTTAATAGGAAGTAGAGCCTTTCCAGGAAGCCGAGACGAAGATGTTCTCGCCTGAAGAACAGCTACACTTTTCAACAAAGCACCTCGTGCAACACCTCAATAACTCGATCCTGCTGGACACGAGTCATGGTCTGAAACATCGGCAAACTGATGGCTTCGGCGTAATAACGCTCAGCCTCGGGGAAATCTCCAAGCTTGAAACCCATACTCTGATAGTAGGGTTGGGTGTGTACCGGGATGTAGTGCAGATTCACGCCGATACCCTGTTCGCGCAGCGACTCGAAAACCTCACGATGGCTTTTACCGATCTGCTCCAGCTTCAGGCGTACAACGTATAGGTGCAGGCCAGAGTAGCTGTCGGGATGCTGCCAGGGCGTCATCACAGGTAACGCAGCCAAGAGTCGGTCATAACGTGCCGCCAGCTCATGACGGCGCGCAACGAACTGATCGAGACGCTGCATCTGGCTGACCCCGAGCGCAGCCTGCAACTCAGTCATTCGGTAGTTGAAGCCCAGGTCGATTTGTTGGTAATACCAAGGGCCATCGGCAGCGTGCGTCATTTGCGCCGGATCACGAGTAATACCGTGACTGCGTAGCAAAGTCATTTTTTCTGCCAGCTCGGCACTATTGGTGAGAGCCATTCCACCCTCAGCGGTGGTGATGATCTTCACCGGGTGAAAGCTGAATACCGTGATGTCGCTGTGACGGCAGTTGCCGATGAACTCACCTTGGTACTTGCCACCGATGGCATGGGAGGCGTCTTCAATGACCTTGAACGCGTAACGCCTGGCTAGTGCCGCGATGGCCTGCATGTCACAAGGCTGGCCACACAGATGCACGGCAATGAGTACCTTGGGGAGCGTTCCCTCGCGTTCGGCCACCTGCAGTTTACGCTCAAGTGCCGAGGGACAGAGGTTGTAGGTACGCGGGTCGATATCGACGAAATCCACCTGCGCCCCGCAGTACAGCGCGCAGTTGGCAGAGGCCACGAAGGTGATCGGTGATGTCCACAGGCAGTCGCCTTCTCCCAACCCCAGCGCCAGGCAGGCGATATGCAATGCCGAGGTGGCACTGTTGACCGCCAACGAGTGCGCCGCTCCGACATGACGCGCAACCCCTTGCTCGAAACGAGGCACCATCGGGCCTTGGGTGAGGAAATCAGATTGCAGAACCTCGACCACAGCATCGATGTCGATTTGAGTGATGTCCTGGCGACCGTAGGGGATCATGGCTCAGATGCTCCCGATTTTTTTGCGGTTCCGTTCGATCCAGGCGCTTAGCGCCTCATCGCTCATCCATTCGGTGTTATTGTCACTGGAATAGACGAAGCCTTCCGGCACTTTTTTGCCATCCTTAATGCGCCTGGGGCAGTTCGCCCAGTCATGGATCACAGGAAGAATCTTGAAGTGCTCGGGGTACTCGTAGGTCGTGTAGGAGTCCTCGGCACTAATCATCTGCTCGTGAAGCTTCTCACCCGGACGAATGCCAACGATCTTCTGCGACGCGTCGGGAGCGACGACGCGGGCTAGATCGGTCACTTTCATGGAGGGGATCTTCTTCACATAGATCTCACCACCTTCCATATCGTCGAACGCATGCCAGACGAGCTCGACGCCTTCTTCCAAGGAAATCATGAAGCGCGTCATGCGCTCGTCGGTAATCGGCAGCTCGCCTTTGTCCTTGATCGACAAGAAGAAGGGAATCACCGAGCCTCGCGAGCCCATGACGTTACCGTAACGCACGACCGCCATGCGGGTATCGTGACCACCCGCATAGGAGTTGCCTGCGACGAAGAGCTTGTCGGAGGCCAGTTTGGTGGCGCCATAAAGATTGATCGGGCTGCTGGCCTTATCGGTGGAGAGTGCGACCACGCGCTTGACGCCCTTGTCGATGCAGGCATCAATCAGATTCACGGCACCGTTGATATTGGTCTTGATGCACTCGAACGGGTTGTACTCCGCAGTCGGTACGATCTTAGTCGCGGCGGCATGCACCACGTAGTCCACGCCATCGAGCGCCCGATAGAGACGATCCTTGTCACGAACGTCGCCGATAAAGAATCGAACGCGCGGATCGCCTTCGAATTTCTTGGCCATGTCCCACTGCTTCATCTCGTCGCGGGAAAAGATGATGATTTTCTTGGGATTGTATTTAGCCAACGTCATCGGCACGAATGTATTGCCGAAAGAACCCGTGCCCCCGGTAACGAGAATAGTTTTATTGCTCAGCACAAATCTTGCCCTCAAAACCTAAACGATAACTCAGTATTTTAGCAGGTACCCCCGCCACAATGGCCCCCTCGGGCACATCTTTTGTCACCACCGCATTGGCACCAATGATTGCATGCGCTCCAATGCGGACGCCCGGCATCAGCACTGCGTTAACACCAACCCAAACGTCATCGCCCACAAAGATCGGGCGATTGTAGTCCCGCAGAAATTCCTCCTGAGACAACAAGCTTTCTTGCTCACGAATCGAGACCCCAGGAAATCGGTCATAAACATGACTGGTAGAAGAAACAAAAACATTAGGAGCAAACAAACAGCCCGCCCCCAGATATATCTGCCCATTAATCGTCACATTGCGCTGCAATGTCGTCCCAGAACCAACAACAATCTCCTTTATGGCTGAGACCTCTACGCCGTCGTTAAGCCAGCAGCCTGACCGCAGATCAATACGCCCAAGAGAAGCATCTAATTTAGCATTACGAACAGAGCTAGCACGCTCAAACACAAGACCCCACCCTTTAATACGAACCGCTGGATGGAAACGACTCCCCCGAAGAAGCGCAACCAAACACGTCCACAAGGTGTAGAGCCTCCACCAAATCATTTCAACAAGACGCTTGAGCAAGCGAAACCCTCCACGAAATAAACATCAAAGATAGAGTATACACACCCATACCGAGCACCATTGACGATACAAAAACATCGAACCCAGCAGAATACGAAAATAACGCAAGAAGAGAATAAAAGAAAACACCAACCAACTGCACAGCTAGCAATAGCTTCTTCCTATGCAATACCACTAGAAAACTGGAGAAAAACTCTGCCGCCTTAAAACAAACCCCAACAACAAAAATAACAATTAACAACGGACTCAAGCCCACCCAAGAAGCAGCAAAAACACTAAAAAACAAGATATACGCCGAACACAGCAACAAAACAAAAGCACAAGCAAAGACAGAGGCAGAAACCTTTAGCAAATAAAGAAAGGTTTGATGCGGCGAGACACGACAGCGCACGGACAACAGGGTTATCACTTTCGTATTTATTATTTGTTGAATTGCCAGCCCACCAAACATAAGCAGTGACAGATAGGAATACTCGGAAAAAGCCCCTAAAGAAAGAAATACAGAGGCACACAAACGATCAACGTACTGCCCCACGCCACCGAGCAGACTGATAGGAAGAAATTTCAAAGACTGCCTCAAATAGACACCACTAGGGAATTTGAAATTACACAGCCAGTTAGTTACCACCCGCCCACAAGCCAATACCCCGCATAAGGTCTCAGCCAAGACCGAAAGCTGGGCAGAACCGGTCACATAGGCTACGACCAACCCTCCAACCATGAGTAATAAATTGCGGAAGAATACCGAGCGCGCATAACCAACAAAATTTCCGTCACTCTTTAAAGCAACCACATCCAATGTAAATAAAAACATAATTAAAACTTGAAGCAAGGTGAGCAGCGGTAGACTAATACCCCCCCCCAAAAAACTAATTACAGATAAAGGAATACTCAAAGCCAACCAGAAAATAAAACCTACGCCTCGCCCCTGCGCGATGAATGCAGAGCGTTGCGCCTTATCCATAGCCGGGAGTTCGGTATGGGCCCTTAACATCACACCACTACCGACAATAAGCCCTCCAACCCCAACCCACAAAAGGTAATAGCCGACTACCGCATATTCAACTTCATTTAAGATATGCGCATATAGAAAGCCTTTTAATGCAGCAACCCCCACCCCAGCCAAGGCAAAAACCAAATAAGACCAATCCTTCATACTAGACAACTATTTTTTGCAAAGCAGGATCAACCACACAACTAACTTCGGGATAGATATTTATTGAAAACTCAAACTGCAACAATAAGCGAGGACGCCGCAGAGGAGTAACGCCCTTATGTAAAGTGATCGTATCCTCAATCAAACAGGATCCTGCCGAACCATAAACCTCAACTACACTCTCAACACCATATGAAGAAACAATCTCCTCATCAGTAAAACGCTTGGATTTTAAAAAAGAATTTTTATACCTAATATCTCTATTCGACCCGCGAACAAAGACATGTGGACCACTATCGCCATCCACATCAGTTAGATAAAAGAAGAACTTGATGAATTTGATATCATCCAGATCATAATGGAAAACATGAGCGTGTCTAGAGCGATCCTCTGCTGATGCATTCACCGGAAAAGTCCACCACATATTGACACTCATCAACTTTGGCTCAACCCCGAGATAGCCAGCCGCTAGCGAGAGCATGAATGGATCCTTAGACAGGCGCGCAACAACTGGATCGCTCTGCACATTGAAGTACTGCGCTAACAGTAGAGGCTTGCTCAACTTCGCCTCAATGGCATCTAAGTCTTTTATATAAAATCCTAACGCAGGGTTTCTATCAGCAAAGCACGGCGTTCGCTCGGCCAGTTCGCGCAGATAACGAACATCTGCCTCAGAGAGCGAAGGCCCTATGACAGCACCATCACGCCTCAGGTCTTCGATATAAGCCTCCGGAGCTAATTTTTTTTCCAGCGAGCTTTCAGAAAGATTCTGACCAGCACGAAAAAACTCAACCTTTCGCCTATTTGCAAAACAAATCAATCGCCACACAGACTCTCTAACTAATTTACGCTTAAATACCCCCCTCATTAACCGATACTTAGAAAACATCTCCCCCCCTTGAATTTCTTAGCCACAAAGACAGACCGAAACAAATAGCTCACTGGAGCAGAATAAAGCGGATACAAGCAACACAACCAGATCCAAATCAACAAAATTATATCTACACCCGCACCATTATGAGACGGAGCAATGGTAATACCGGAACGACCAAATCGACTAATCGCCCCTCCACCTCATATAACTCTTTCAGCACCAAAACCATCCGCGCCTTAATATGTGTATCTCCATGCACGATACGAATTACCGAAGACCAGCCTTTCATACGAGAGACGAAGCGAACCAAGCCTTGCTGATCTGCGCGAACTGAATAGCTACCCATGCCATTCACCTGGGCACGAATGTCATAACGCCGACCATCAAGCTCTACGTAGCCGCCACGCGGACCGAAGCGCTGAATCTGGCGACCCGGCGTACCTTCGGCCTGGTAACCGACAAACAAAACGTCGTGCCGTGGATCGGCTAGCATCGCCTTTAGGTAGTTGACGATATGCCCACTGGAGCACATACCGTTAGTCGCAATGACAATTGCCGGCTGAGCGGTCTGCGCGAGGCGGTTGGCCATGGCCAGGTGCGAGTCTACCGTCAGCAGATTGCGAAAGCTCAGCGGGTTACACCCTTTTTTCAGCCGCAACTGAGCCTCTGCACCCCAGAAGCGATCCAGCTCGCAATAAACCTCGATAAAGCGGCTAGCAAGTGGCGAATCCAGAATGATGGGCAGATTTGACCAGTCAAGCGGCGTCTCTTTACCTTTGCTGGCGCAGGATGGTTTACGGGCTGCCTCCGCTCGACGATGGATGATGCCCTCCAGCTCGTAGAGCAGCTCCTGGGTACGCCCGATGCTGAAGGCAGGTATCAATACGGTGCCCTGGTTACTCAGGGCATGCTGTACAACCTGCTTGAGGCGCTGCCGCCGGGCACGGCGGTCTTCATGCAGTAGATCACCGTAGGTGCTCTCGGTAACCAGAATATCGGCTTTGTAAGGCGAGCATGGCGCAGGGAGGATCGGCACATGGGGCGCACCCAGATCACCGGAGAAGACAATGCGCTTGTTCTCGGTCGCAGCCCAGTAATTCACGTCGAACTCGACATAGGCCGAGCCCAGGATATGGCCGGCACGCTGCAAGCGAACCCTGACCTGCACCTGGGCGGTATTGACCAGGGTGAACCAGGTTTTATAGGCAACGTAACGATACGCTGCTCGATCAGCTTGAGGTAGCGCTCGACCTGCTTCTGATCCCTGCTGACACCCAGTTTGAAGGCATCTTCGAGCACGATGGGCAACAGTTTTGCCAACGGCCCACCGCAGAGGATCAACCCCTGAAAACCAGCTGCGAGTAGATTGGGAATACGCCCTGTTCCGACACGACCATCCACAGAGATCTCGGCGCCCTGGAAGAGGACGCAGTCGATGAGAAAGCTTAGATCTGGCGCCACCAGCAGTTGATAGCATGATCCGGTTACGCCCGATACGGCGCCGTGATGAAGAATATCGGGGTATGGCACGAACTAGTCCCTTTGCACTACAAACCGAAGGGGCTTAGCCTTGGCAGTGGAAACTTAAATCCCCCCACATACCATCGAGTCATAGAGAGATAGCAGGCAAAGACAACCAGACGGGACGGTTATTTTGCATGTCATAAGGAATAGCAAGCAAGCCTGCTCATCGCGGGTGACGGTAGAAAACCGAACAATTACTCCTCGTTTACCCGATCACGCAATTCCTTGCCTGGCTTGAAGTGCGGCACGAACTTGCCATCCAAACGTACTGACTCCCCCGTCTTCGGATTGCGCCCCACGCGCGGAGCTCGATAATGCAGGGAAAAGCTACCAAAGCCACGAATCTCGATACGATCACCAGTGGCCAGAGCCTGGGACATCTGCTCCAGCATAGTCTTGATCGCCAGCTCTACGTCCTTGGAAGACAGCAGCCCCTGGTGGGTGACAATGCGCTCGATCAACTCCGACTTGGTCATGGTTTTCCCTTCTTTTTCAAGCGGCTAGATCATCTAGTAGGGTGTTTTTAGCACGCCAGCCAGCGTTTGGGTAGCCTGAATGTCAAGAGGGAAAACACCATGTCGGCTTGATTACGACAGAAACGAAAAAGGGCGACCGAAGTCGCCCTTTCCCACAGAGTTACCGGAACTTAGTTCTGGTTCATCTGAGCGCGGATCAGATCACCGATGGTGGTCGGACCAGTGCTTTCGGTTTCCTGCTTGTTACGCAGCTCTTTCATCGCATCCTTTTCGTCTTCAACGTCTTTGGATTTGACGGACAGGCTGATAACACGGGACTTGCGGTCGATGCTGATGATCTTGGCTTCGACTTCGTCGCCTTCCTTCAGCACGTTGCGAGCATCTTCAACACGGTCACGGCTGATTTCGGAGGCTTTCAGAATGCCTTCGATTTCGCCGCCCAGGCTGATGACAGCGCCCTTGGCGTCCACTTCCTTGACGGTACCGCGCACGATGGTGCCCTTCTCGTTCAGGGAGGCGTAGTTGGAGAACGGATCGTCTTCCATCTGCTTGATACCCAGGGAGATGCGCTCGCGCTCCGGATCAACGGAGAGGATGACGGTTTCCAGCTCGTCGCCCTTCTTGAAACGACGCACGGCTTCTTCGCCCACTTCGTTCCAGGAGATGTCGGACAGGTGAACTAGGCCGTCGATGCCGCCGTCCAGACCAATGAAGATACCGAAATCGGTGATCGACTTGATGGTGCCGGAGATCTTGTCGCCCTTGTTGAACTGGCCGGAGAAGTCTTCCCACGGGTTCGACTTGCACTGCTTGATGCCCAGGGAGATACGACGACGCTCTTCGTCGATGTCGAGAACCTGAACTTCCACTTCGTCGCCGACGTTAACGACTTTGGACGGGTGGATGTTCTTGTTGGTCCAATCCATCTCGGACACGTGCACCAGGCCTTCCACGCCTTCTTCCAGCTCGGCGAAGCAGCCGTAGTCGGTGAGGTTGGTGACTTTGGCGGTGACACGAGTGCCTTCCGGGTAGCGAGCCTTGATGGCGACCCATGGATCTTCGCCCAGCTGCTTCAGACCCAGGGAGACGCGGTTGCGCTCGCGGTCGTACTTCAGAACCTTGACGTCGATCTCGTCGCCAACGTTGACGATCTCGGACGGATGCTTGATGCGCTTCCAGGCCATGTCGGTGATGTGCAGCAGACCATCGACGCCGCCCAGGTCAACGAACGCACCGTAGTCGGTGAGGTTCTTGACGATACCTTTGACCTGCTGGCCTTCCTGCAGGGATTCCAGCAGAGCCTCGCGCTCGGCGCTGTTCTCGGCTTCCAGCACGCTGCGACGGGAAACGACAACGTTGTTGCGCTTCTGGTCCAGCTTGATGACCTTGAACTCCAGCTCTTTGCCTTCCAGGTGGGTGGTATCACGCACCGGACGGACATCGACCAAGGAGCCCGGCAGGAACGCGCGGATGCCGTTGACATCAACGGTGAAGCCGCCTTTGACCTTGCCGTTGATAACGCCCTTGACCACTTCCTCAGCGTTGAACGCAGCTTCCAGAACCAGCCAGGATTCAGCGCGCTTGGCTTTTTCGCGGGACAGCTTGGTTTCACCGAAGCCATCTTCAACCGCGTCCAGAGCAACGTGGACTTCGTCACCGACCTTGATGGTCAGCTCGCCTTGTTCGTTGAAGAACTGGTCGAGCGGGATGACGCCCTCGGACTTCAGACCGGCATGTACGGTGACCCAGTCACCGTCGATGTCGACCACGATGCCGGTGATGATGGCACCCGGCTGCATGTCAAGGGATTTCAGGCTTTCTTCAAATAGTTCTGCAAAGCTTTCGCTCATGTTGATTCCTGTCGATCAAGGGCAGGGAAACTGCCCAAACCACACTCCAGACAATGTGGGTTCGTTCATGTAAAAAGAGGCCTGCGGGACTATGACTGGTCTCCCGCCTGCCTCCTTGTCGGCCGCGATATTGCGACCTGGGCTTACCCGGCGAGATCGCGACTGGCGACCTCGCTGAGAATTCTCTCCAAGACCTGCTCGATGCTGAGTTCCGTCGAATCCAGCTGGATGGCGTCGACCGCTGGCTTAAGCGGGGCCACCGCACGCTGCATGTCGCGCTCATCACGCGCACAAATCTCGTCTAGGAGACTCGGCAGGCTAACACCTTCCACTTTGCCTTTCAACTGCAGATAGCGGCGGCGTGCCCGCTCCTCGGCACTGGCAGTGAGGTAGATCTTCAAGGGCGCATCCGGAAACACCACGGTACCCATGTCGCGGCCATCCGCCACCAGGCCTGGCGGTTCGCGGAAGGCACGCTGGCGCTGCAGCAATGCCTCGCGCACAGCAGGCAGCGCGGCAACCTGGGACGCGCCGGCACCGATTTGCTCGTTGCGAATGGCGTCGTTCACCTCTTCGCCTTCGAGAACGATGTTCTTGCCGACGAATTGCACGTCGAGATGTGCAGCAAGGGTCTTCAGCGCCTCTTCGTTGGTCAGATCGATACCGTGATTGCGTGCCGCAAAGGCCAGCAAGCGGTACAGAGCGCCCGAGTCCAGCAGATTCCAGCCCAGCTTGGCAGCCAACAGGCTGGCTACTGTGCCTTTGCCCGAGCCGCTAGGCCCGTCGATGGTGATGACTACTGCGCTCATGAGTTGCCCTCTTCCGCCACGCGGATACCAACCTGGGCCGCCAGACCAAGGAAGTTGGGGAAGGAGGTGGCGACGTTGGCGCAGTCGTGGATGCGAATCGGCGCACTGGCGCGTAGCGAGGCCACACTGAAGGACATGGCGATACGGTGGTCGCCGTGGCTCCATACCTCGCCGCCGCCCATCGGACCACCTTCAATGACGATGCCATCCGGGGTCGGCTCGGCTTTCACACCCAGCGCGATCAGACCATCGGCCATGACCTGGATGCGGTCGGACTCCTTGACCCGCAGCTCCTCGGCGCCGCGCAGCACGGTGCGCCCTTCGGCGCAGGCGGCGGCAACGAACAGCACAGGGAATTCGTCGATGGCCAGCGGCACCAGATCCTCGGGAATATCGATGCCTTTCAGCTTGGCGCTGCGCACACGAATGTCCGCCACCGGCTCGCCACCGACTTCACGCTGATTCTCCAGACTGATATCCGCGCCCATCAGCTTGAGGATATCGATCACGCCGGTACGGGTCGGGTTGATGCCGACATGCTCCAGCAACAGCTCGGAACCCTCGGCGATGCTGGCAGCGACCAGGAAGAAGGCCGCAGAGGAAATATCCGCCGGCACCTCGATATGGGTTGCGCTCAGCTTGTGACCGGACTCGACGGTGGCCTGGTTGCCATCGACCGCCACCGGGTAACCGAAGCCGCGCAACATACGCTCGGTATGGTCACGCGTCGGCGCCGGCTCGATCACCGTGGTGGAGCCGGCAGCGTAGAGCCCAGCAAGCAACAGGCAGGACTTGACCTGAGCGCTGGCCATCGGCATTTCATAGGTCATACCGCCCAGGCGACGACCGCCACGGATGGTCAGAGGTGGACGCCCTTCTGGAGCGGTCTCGATCACCGCTCCCATCTCGCGCAGCGGTTTGGCCACGCGGTTCATCGGGCGCTTGGACAGCGACGCGTCGCCGGTCAGCACGGTATCGAACGACTGCGCCGCCAGCAGGCCGGAGAGCAGGCGCATGGAAGTACCGGAGTTGCCCAGATACAAGGGGCCGGGCGGCGGTTTGAGGCCATTGAGGCCCACTCCATGAATGGTCACCTTGCCGTGATGCGGCCCCTCGATAACCACGCCCATGTCGCGGAAAGCCTGCAGCGTGGCCAGCGCATCCTCACCCTCGAGGAAGCCTTCCACCTCGGTGGTGCCTTCGGCCAGCGAGCCGAGCATGATCGAGCGGTGCGAAATGGACTTGTCGCCCGGAACACGGATACGGCCGGAGAGAGAACCACCGGGATTGGCGAGGTAGATCAGGTCGTTCGAATGCATGGCGTCCACATAGGCCCTGCGGGCCAGAATTTTACTGAAATGCTCGCGGGCGAAGCGGGCGCGCGTGAACACACCCAGCAACTGATGCCCGTCCCCTGCGTCGACCGCGCCGCGCAGGGCGTCGAGGTCGTCGCGAAATGCGTCGAGGGTACGCAGCACGGCCTCGCGATTGGCGAGGAAGATGTCGTGCCACATCACCGGATCGCTACCGGCGATCCGCGTGAAATCGCGGAAGCCTCCGGCGGCGTAACGAAAGATTTCCAGGTTCTCGCTGCGTTTGGCCAACGAGTCGACCAGAGTGAAGGCCAGCAGGTGCGGCAGGTGGCTGGTGGCCGCCAGCACCTGGTCGTGGTGCTCCACCTCCATATGCTCCACGTCGGCGCCCAGCGCCCGCCACAGGCCATCGACCAGAGCCAGCGCCTCTGCGTCAGTGGACTCCTGCGGTGTCAGGATCACCTTGTGGCGACGGAATAGCTCGGCATTGGCCGCCTCCACCCCGCTCTGCTCGGAGCCAGCGATGGGATGGCCCGGGACGAAGCGCGCCACCTTGCCATCGAAGGCCAGACGCGCGGCACGCAACACATTGCCCTTGGCGCTGCCGACATCGGTGAGCACCGCATCACCCAGATCGCACTGCGCCAGCTGGCCCAGCAGTTTTTCCATGGCCAGGATAGGCACCGCCAACTGGATCACCGCAGCGCCCTGACAGGCGGCCGCCAGCTCGGTTTCGCAGCGGTCGACCACACCCAACTCGACGGCCAGACGCCGCGATTCCGTGTCCAGATCGACACCCACCACCTCACTGAACAGCCCCTTCTCGCGCATGCCTTTAGCGAAGGAGCCACCAATCAGGCCGAGCCCCACTACCACCAGGCGACCGAGCCTGCCAGGCGACTGTTGCAACGGCATTGCATCAGCCACGGAGAATCTGCTCCAGCGCCGCGAGGAAGCGAGCGTTCTCGCCCTCGGTACCGATGGACACGCGCAGGAATGTCGGCATGCCATAACCGGCCACCGGCCGCACGATGACACCCGCCTTGAGCAACGCCTGATTGATCGGCGCAGCGTCGCGACCGAAGTCGACGGCGATGAAGTTGCCCTTGCTGGGAATCCACTGCAGACCCAGCTTGCGGAAACCGTCCTCCAGCTGCGCCATACCGGCGTCGTTAGTGCGGCGACTGGCCGCCAGGTAGTCCGCATCGTCCAGCGCCGCGCAGGCGGCAGCCAGGGCCAGGCTGTTGACGTTGAACGGCGCACGCACACGATTGAGCACGTCGGCCACCTGCGGCGAGCTCAGCGCGTAACCAACACGTAGCGAAGCCAAACCATAGGCCTTGGAGAAGGTGCGCGAAACCAGCAGGTTCGGGTAACGCGCCAGGTAGTCGAGGCCGTCCGGCAGTTCGTCGCCCTCGGCGTACTCGATATAGGCCTCGTCCAGCACCACCAGTACGTTCTTCGGCACACGAGCGAGGAAGCGCTCCAGCGCGTCCGGACCGAACCAGGTACCGGTCGGATTGTTCGGGTTGGCGACAAAGACCACGCGGGTATCGGCATCGATGGCCGCCAGCATGGCCTCCAGATCGTGACCGTGATCCTTGGCCGGCACCACCTTGCCCTGGGCGCCGACCGCCTGGGTGGCGATGGGGTAGACGGCGAAGGCGTACTGGCTGAATACGGCATTGAGGCCCGGCGCTAGCCAAGCGCGGGCGACCAGGTCGAGAATATCGTTGGAGCCGTTGCCCAGGGTCACCTGGGCCGGTGTCACGCCACAGCGCGCCGCCAGCCTGGACTTCAGCTCGAAGCCGTTACCGTCGGGGTAGCGGGTCAACTCGGCCAACTCGGCGCGAATGGCTTCCAGCGCCTTGGGCGACGGGCCCAGCGGATTCTCGTTGCTGGCCAGCTTGACGATGCCGGCCGGGTCGAGATCCAGCTCGCGGGCCAGCTCATCGACCGGCTTGCCGGGTACATAGGGCGAAAGTTTCTGCACGCCCGCTACGGCCAGGGCGAGGAAGTCACAAGTCATAGCTACAAGCCTCAAGCTGCAAGCCACAAGCCGCGCGTCGATTCGCTGCAGCTTGCGGCGTGCCGCTGCTGTTTAGAGTACCGCCTTCGGGTAGGAACCCAGCACCTTCAGCGCCACGGCTTCCTGATTGATCTTTTCCAGCACGTCCTTGATCAGCGGGTCGCGATGGTGGCCAACGAAGTCGATGAAGAATACGTAGGTCCACTTGCCGCTACGCGACGGACGGGTCTCGATGCGGGTCAGGTCGATGCCGTTGGTGTGGAATGGCACCAGCAGCTCATGCAGCGCGCCCGGCTTGTTGCGCATGGAGACGATCACCGAAGTCTTGTCGTCGCCGGTCGGCGGCACTTCCTGACTACCGATGATGAGAAAGCGCGTGGAGTTGTCCGGGCGGTCCTCAATCTTCTCCTGCAGCTTGGTCAGACCGTAGAGATTGGCCGCCATATCGCCGGCGATCGCCGCCGAATTCCACTCGCTCTTCACCCGCTTGGCCGCATCGGCGTTGCTCGACACCGCCACCCGCTCGACGTTCGGGTAGTGCGCGTCCAGCCACTTGCGGCACTGCGCCAGGGACTGGGCATGGGAGTAGATGCGGGTGATCTTGTCCGGCTTGGTGGTGTCGCCCACCAGCAGGTGGTGGTGGATACGTAGCTCCACCTCGCCACAGATGACCATGTCGTGTTCGAGGAAGCTGTCCAGGGTGTGGTTGATCGCACCCTCGGTGGAGTTTTCCACCGGCACCACGCCGAAGTTCACCGCACCGGCGGCCACTTCGCGGAACACTTCGTCGATAGCCGCCATCGGCACGCTGATGACCGCATGACCGAAATGCTTCATCGCCGCCGCCTGGCTGAAGGTGCCTTCAGGGCCGAGATAGGCGACCTTGAGCGGGTTTTCCAGGGCAAGGCAGGAGGACATGATCTCACGGAACAGCCGCGCCATTTCCTCGTTGCCCAGCGGGCCCTGGTTGCGCTCCATGATGCGCTTGAGCACCTGGGCCTCGCGCTCGGGGCGATAGAAGACCGGCGACTCGCCTTCCTTCAGCTCCTTCATTTTCACCCGCGCCACTTCCTCGGCGCAGCGCGCGCGGTCGCTGATCAGCTCGAGGATGCGCTCATCGAGATTGTCGATGCGCAGGCGCAGGGCCTGCAGCTCCTGCTCGGACATATCAGCCGCGCTCCTTCTCGAACTCGGCCATGTAGGCCACCAGGGCCTCCACGGCGTCCAGGCCAGTGGCGTTATAGATGGAGGCACGCATGCCGCCCACCGAGCGATGGCCCTTGAGGTTGAGCAGGCCACGCGCCTCGGCGCCTTCGAGGAACGCCTTGTCCAGCTTCTCGTCGGCCAGGCGGAACGGCACGTTCATCCAGGAACGGGCGCTCGACTGGATCGGGTTGCTGTAGAAGTCGCTGCCGTCGATGGCCTTGTACAACAGGTCCTTCTTGGCCTTGTTGCGCTGCTCCATGGCCGCGACGCCGCCCTGCTCCTTGAGCCACTCGAAGACCAGGCCGGAGAGGTACCAGGAATAGGTCGCCGGGGTGTTGTACATGGAGCCGTTGTCGGCGGCGACTTTGTAATTGAGCATGGTCGGGCAGGCGCTGCGCGCGCGACCGAGCAGGTCTTCGCGAACGATGGCGACGACCAGGCCGCTCGGCCCGATGTTCTTCTGTGCGCCGGCGTAGATCAGGCCGAACCTGGACACGTCGATTTCGCGGGAGAGGATGTCCGAGGACATGTCCACCACCAGCGGCGTGTCGTCCACTTCGGGAACCCAGTCGAACTGCAGACCACCGATGGTCTCGTTGCTGGCGTAGTGCACATAGGCGGCATCTTTCGACAGCTGCCACTCGTTCTGCCCGGGAATGGCGAAGTAGTCGTAGCCCTTGGCGCTGGCGGCAACGTTGACGTTACCGTAGCGACGCCCTTCCTCGATGGCCTTCTTCGACCAGATACCGGTCTCGATGTAGTCGGCCACACCGTCTTCCGGCAGCAGATTGAGCGGAATCTCGGCGAACTGCTGGCTGGCACCGCCCTGCAGGAACAGCACCTTGTAGTCCGACGGAACGCCGAGCAGATCGCGCAGATCCTGCTCGGCCTTCTCGGCAATGGCCACGTACTCGTCGCTGCGATGGCTCATTTCCATCACCGACAGTCCACGACCCTGCCAGTCGAGCATTTCCGCCTGGGCGCGCTGCAGCACGGCGGTGGGCAGCGCGGCCGGGCCGGCGCAGAAGTTATGGGCGCGTTTGCTCACTTCGACTCTCTCACTCTTCGCTGTTGCCGGTCTCCGCGCCTTCTTCGGCCACGGTCACCGCTTCTTCGTTGTGCTCGCCAGCTTCGCCTTCCAGCGTGTCCAGCTCGTCCTCGTCGACACCGGACGGCTCCTGCACCCGCTCCAGGCCAACCAGGGTTTCGTCCTTGGCCAGCTTGATCAGGGTCACGCCCTGAGTGTTGCGGCTGGAGCGCGAAACCTCGTCGACACGGGTACGTACCAGGGTGCCCTGGTCGGAGATCAGCATGATTTCCTCACCGTCCTGCACCTGTACGGCACCGACCAGCTTGCCGTTGCGCTCGTTGATCACCATGGCGATCACGCCCTGGCCGCCGCGACCGCGACGCGGGTAATCCTCCAGCGGAGTACGCTTGCCATAGCCACGCTCGGAGGCGGAGAGAATCTGCGCACCGGCCTCCGGAATCAGCATGGAAATCAGGCGCTGATCATCAGCCAGGCGCATGCCGCGCACACCACGTGCGATACGGCTCATGGTGCGAACATTCTTCTCCTTGAAGCGGATCACCTTGCCGGCGTCGGAGAACAGCATGACTTCCTTGGCACCGTCGGTGATGGCCGCAGCGATCAGGGTGTCGCCCTCCTCCAGCTTCAGTGCGATCAGACCACTGGAGCGCGGCTTGCTGAATTGCACCAGCGGGGTCTTCTTCACGGTACCGAAGGCGGTGGCCATGAAGATGTAGGCACCGGTCGGTTCGTCCTGCTCGTCGTCGGCGACTTCGGCATCGCTGTCTTCGGCCGGTTCAGCCTCGACCACTTCGCCTTCGATCACCGCGCCGTCGTTGTCGTCCAGCTCCTCGCCTTCTTCGGCGGCCTGCTGGCGCAAGGCTTCCAGGTCGATCTGCAGCATGGCGGTGATGCGCTCACCTTCGTCCAGCGGCAGCAGGTTGACCAGCGGGCGGCCGCGGGCGGCGCGCGATGCTTCCGGAATTTCGAAGGTGCGCAGCCAGTAAACCTTGCCCTTGCTGGAGAACAGCAACAGGGTGGCGTGGCTGTTGGCGACCAGCAGATGCTCGATGTAGTCCTCGTCTTTCACCCCGGTGGCCGACTTGCCTTTGCCGCCACGACGCTGCGCCTGGTAGGCATGCAGCGGCTGGGACTTGGCGTAGCCGCCGTGGGAGATGGTGACGACACGCTCTTCCTCGGTGATCAGGTCGGCGATGGTCAGGTCCATCTGCGAAGCCATGATCTCGGTGCGACGGGCGTCGCCGAACTCGGCCTTGACCTTCTCCAGCTCCTCGCGGATGACTTCCATCAGGCGCTCGGGGTTGGTCAGGATGCGGATCAGCTCGCCGATCTGGGTGAGGATTTCCTGGTACTCGGCCAGCAGCTTCTCGTGCTCCAGGCCGGTCAGGCGGTGCAGGCGCAGTTCGAGGATGGCCTGGGCCTGCTCGGGCGACAGGTAGTACTTGCCCTCGCGCAGACCGTATTGCGGGTCGAGATCCTCCGGGCGGCAGGAGTCGGCGCCAGCGCGCTCGACCATGGCCTCCACGGCGCTGGATTCCCAGGCAGTGGCGATCAGGCGCTCCTTGGCTTCAGCCGGGGTCGGCGAAGCCTTGATCAGCTCGATCACCGGGTCGATGTTGGACAGGGCAACCGCCTGGCCTTCGAGGATATGCCCGCGCTCGCGCGCCTTGCGCAGCTCGTAGACGGTACGCCGGGTCACCACTTCACGGCGGTGACGGACGAACACTTCGAGCATGTCCTTGAGGTTCATGGTGCGCGGCTGGCCATCGACCAGGGCCACCACGTTGATGCCGAACACGCTCTGCATCTGGGTCTGGGCGTAGAGGTTGTTCAGCACCACCTCGCCGACTTCGCCGCGGCGCAGCTCGATGACCACGCGCATACCGTCCTTGTCGGACTCGTCGCGCAGCTCGGTAATGCCTTCGATCTTCTTCTCTTTCACCAGCTCGGCGATCTTCTCGATCAGACGCGCCTTGTTCAGCTGGTACGGCAGCTCGGTGACGATGATCTGCTGACGGCTGCCGCCCTTCTCCATGTCCTCGACCGTGGCACGGGCACGCATGTAGATGCGCCCACGACCGGTGCGATAGGCCTCGATGATGCCGGCTCGGCCGTTGATGATGCCGGCGGTGGGGAAGTCCGGGCCGGGGATGTACTGCATCAGTTCATCGACGGTCAGGTCGGCGTTGTCGATCAGCGCCAGGCAGCCGTCGATGACTTCGCTCAGGTTGTGCGGCGGGATATTGGTGGCCATGCCCACAGCGATACCGCTGGAGCCGTTGACCAGCAGGTTGGGGATCTTGGTCGGCATGACCGCCGGAATCTGCTCGGTGCCGTCGTAGTTGGGCACCCAGTCGACGGTTTCCTTGTCCAGGTCGGCCAGCAGCTCGTGGGCCAGCTTGGCCATGCGCACTTCGGTGTATCGCATGGCAGCCGCGTTGTCGCCGTCCACCGAACCGAAGTTGCCCTGGCCATCGACCAGCATGTAGCGCAGGGAGAAGGGCTGGGCCATACGCACGATGGTGTCGTAGACAGCCGTGTCGCCGTGCGGGTGGTACTTACCGATCACGTCACCGACCACACGGGCGGACTTCTTGTACGGCTTGTTCCAGTCGTTGCCCAGCTCGCTCATCGCGTAGAGCACACGGCGGTGCACGGGTTTCAGACCGTCACGGGCATCCGGCAGCGCACGCCCGACGATCACGCTCATCGCGTAGTCGAGGTAGGACTGTTTCAGCTCGTCTTCGATATTGACCGGGAGGATTTCTTTGGCCAGTTCGCCCATGAGAAGCCTGGTTCCTTATTCTGGTGAAACCCCGTCACACCCTTCCTGGGCGAGACCGGAGTCCGCCGTGACCACTCCTGTTCGGCAGCGATCCACAGCAAATCAACGAGTTAAGCCAACAATTCGCGCTAGTGGGACGACCCGCACGGGGCCGTCGGAAAACTGCCGGAGCTTACCACAGCACACGCCCGGCACCTACCCCGCCCAGCCGGCTCAGTGCAGACGCTTGCGGCACATGAGTTGTGCCATTTTCGCCGCATCCGGCCGCTCGACCACGCCCTTTTCGGTGACGATCACATCGATCAGGTCTGCCGGAGTGACATCGAAGACCGGATTGATCGCATCGACATTGGCGGCGACGCGCTGACCGGCCACCTCAAGCAGTTCGCGACCGTCGCGCTCCTCGATGGGAATGTCCTCGCCATCCTCCAGACTCATGTCGATGGTCGAACTGGGCGCCACCACCATGAAGCGCACGCCGTGGTGCATGGCATTGATCGCCAGCTGGTAGGTGCCGATCTTGTTGGCCACGTCGCCGTTGGCGGTAATGCGGTCGGCGCCGACTATGACCCAGGTGATGTTCTCGGTCTTCATCAAGTGGGCGGCAGCGGAATCCACCGCTAGGCTGACCGGCACCCCTTCGCCGGCCAACTCCCAGGCGGTCAGGCGCGCCCCCTGCAACCAGGGCCGCGTCTCGCCGGCGTAGACTCGCCCGACCAGCCCGGCCTGATGGGCGGCGCGAATCACCCCCAGCGCCGTACCGAAGCCACCGGTCGCCAGGGCGCCGGCATTGCAGTGGGTGAGCAGTTTCTGTGGGCCGCTCTCGTGCTTGCGAATCAGCTCCATCCCCAGCTGCGCCATGGTCAGGTTGGCCTCGCGGTCGCTCTCCAGGATGCCAACCGCCTCGGCCTCCAGGGCGGCCAGCGCATCATCGCCGGCCTTCAGGCGCTGCACCCGCTCACGCATGCGCTCCAGCGCCCAGAACAGATTGACCGCCGTGGGCCGCGAATCAGCCAGCACCCTGAAGTCTTCCTCCAGCGCCGCCTGCCAGTCGCCACCGGCCGCCAGCCGCGCCCGCGCGCCCAGCACCAGGCCGAAAGCGGCGGCGATACCTATGGCCGGCGCGCCGCGCACCACCATGTGACGAATGGCCTCCGCCACTCCGGCCGCCGAATCGTAGGCCAGCCACTGCTCCTCGCGCGGCAACAGGCGCTGATCCAGCAGCAGCAAGCTGCCCTCGCGCCACTCGATGGCCTTAACCTTCTCCGCCGCCAACAGTTCGTCGCGCATGACATCCCCACAAGGTGAAACAAAAAGCCGCGGATTATAACGAGTCGCCAGCGCCGTGGCGCAGAACCTTGGACCGCCCGGCACAAACGCCCCCACAGCGACAAATGCGCGCAAGCAGCAGGCCAGGGCGGACACGCAGCAGATCACGGATAGGTTCTCAGTTATACTGCCGCCACTTTTTATTTGCCCGGATAAATGCCATGCCTGACCAGCGCCAGCCGCTCGATCTGCTGCTCCTGCCCACCTGGCTGGTGCCGGTCGAGCCGGCTGGCGTGGTGCTCAGGGATCACGGCCTGGGCATTCGCGACGGCCGCATCGCCCTGATCGCGCCGCGCGCCGAGGCCCTGCGCCACCCCGCCACGCAAGTGCGCGAGCTGCCCGACTGCCTGCTCAGCCCTGGCCTGGTCAATGCCCACGGCCATGCGGCCATGACGCTGTTCCGCGGCCTGGCCGACGACCTGCCGCTGATGAGCTGGCTGCAGGAGCACATCTGGCCGGCCGAAGCCAAGTGGGTCAACGAGGATTTCGTCCGCGACGGCACCGAACTGGCCATCGCCGAGCAGCTCAGGGGCGGTATCAGCTGCTTCTCCGACATGTACTTCTTCCCGGAAGTGGCCAGCGAGCTGGTACATGCCAGCGGCATTCGCGCCCAGCTGACCATCCCCGTACTGGACTTCCCCACCCCCGGCGCACGCGACGCCGAGGAAGCGCTGCGCAAGGGCCTGCGCCTGTTCGACGACCTCAAGTTGCACCCGCGCATCAAGATCGCCTTCGGCCCCCACGCGCCCTACTCGGTAAACGACGACAGGCTGCGCAACGTGCTGATGCTGGCCGAGGAGCTGGACGCCGGCATCCACATGCATGTTCATGAGAGCGCCTTCGAGGTGCAGCAGAGCCTGGAACTGCACGGCGTGCGCCCGCTGCAGCGCCTGGCAGGCCTTGGCCTGCTCGGTCCGCGTTTCCAGGCCGTGCATATGACCCAGATAGATGAGGCCGACGTGGAGCTGCTGGTGGAGAGCAACAGCAGCGTGATCCACTGCCCCGAGTCCAACCTCAAGCTGGCCAGCGGCTTCTGCCCGGTGGAGAAGCTCTGGCAGGCCGGCGTCAACGTGGCCATCGGCACCGACGGAGCAGCCAGCAACAACGACCTCGACCTGCTTGGCGAAACCCGCACCGCAGCCCTGCTAGCCAAGGCCGTGGCCGGCAGCGCCACCGCCCTGAACGCCCACAGCGCCTTGCGCATGGCCACCCTCAACGGCGCCCGCGCCCTCGGCCTGGACCAGGACACCGGCTCGCTGGAGCCGGGCAAGCTGGCGGACCTGGTCGCCTTCGACCTGTCGGGCCTGGCCCAGCAGCCGGTCTACGACCCGGTCTCGCAACTGATCTACACCGGCGCACGCAGCTGCGTGAAGCACCTCTGGGTTGGCGGCAAGCAGTTGCTCGACGACGGCCGGCTGACCCGCCTGGACGAGCAGCGCATCATTGCCAATACCCGCGCCTGGGGCGAACGCATCGCCGCCAAGCACTGAATCCGTTTTCGAGCCCCTTTATTTCCAAGAGCACATCATGAGCAACGTCGACCACGCCGAAATCGCCAAATTCGAGGCCCTCGCCCACCGCTGGTGGGATCGCGAGAGCGAGTTCAAGCCGCTGCACGACATCAACCCGTTGCGCGTCAACTGGATCGACGAACGTGTCGGCCTGGCCGGCAAGAAGGTGCTGGACGTCGGCTGCGGCGGCGGCATCCTCAGCGAAGCGATGGCTCAGCGCGGCGCCACAGTGACCGGCATCGACATGGGCGAGGCGCCGCTGGCCGTGGCCCAGCTGCACCAGCTGGAATCCGGTGTGGAGGTGGAGTACCGGCAGATCACCGCCGAAGCCCTGGCCGAGGAGATGCCCGGCCAGTTCGACGTGGTCACCTGCCTGGAGATGCTCGAACACGTGCCCGACCCGTCCTCGGTGATCCGCGCCTGCTACCGAATGGTCAAGCCCGGCGGCCAGGTGTTCTTCTCCACCATCAACCGCAACCCCAAGGCTTACCTGTTCGCCATCGTCGGCGCCGAGTACGTGATGCGCCTGCTGCCGCGCGGCACCCATGATTTCAAGAAATTCATCCGCCCCTCCGAGCTGGGTGCCTGGAGCCGCGCCGCAGGCCTGCAGGTCAAGGACATCATCGGCCTGACCTACAACCCACTGACCAAGCACTACAAGCTGGCGGCGGACGTGGACGTCAACTACATGATCCAGACCCTGCGCGAGGAGTAACCGGCATGGCCTTGCGAGCAGTTCTCTTCGACATGGACGGCACCCTGCTGGACACCGCGCCGGACTTCGTCGCCGTGTGCCAAGCCATGCGCAGCGCCCGCGACCTGCCCCCAGCGGATGAGCAACGAGTCCGCGACGTCATCTCCGGCGGCGCCCGCGCCATGGTCTGCGCAGCCTTCGACCTGGAAGTTGGCGCCGAAGGCTTCGAGGCCCTGCGCCTGGAGTTCCTCGAACGCTACCGCGAGCACTGCGCCGTATTCAGCAAACCCTTCGACGGCATGCTGGAGCTGCTCACCGACATCGAGCGCTCGCGCCTGATCTGGGGCGTAGCGACCAACAAACCGGTGGTTTTCGCCGAACCGATCATGCAGCAGCTTGGGCTGAGTGAGCGCTCGGCCGTGCTGCTCTGCCCCGACCACGTGGAGCGCAGCAAACCGGCACCGGACATGCTCCTGCTGGCCTGCGAGCAGATGGGCATCGCCCCTTCCGACGTGCTGTTCGTCGGCGACGACGAGCGCGACATCGAGGCCGGCCGCGCCGCCGGCTGCAAGACCGCCGCCGTCACCTACGGCTACATCCACCCCGAAGACAATCCGCGCCACTGGGGCGCCGATGTGGTGGTGGATCATCCCCTGGAGCTGCGCGCAGTGCTGGATAGCGCGCTCTGCAGCTGCTGATTCGTTGGGCTTCACTGCGCCCAACCTGACCTACGCCCTCACGAGATACGAGCCATGTTCGACTACCAAGCCCGCCCCGACCTGCTCAAGGGCCGTGTGATTCTGGTCACCGGCGCCGGCCGCGGCATCGGTGCCGCCGCCGCCAAGACCTATGCCGCCCATGGCGCAACCGTGCTGCTGCTGGGCAAGAGCGAAGACAACCTCAACCAGGTGTATGACGAGATCGAAGCCGCTGGCCATCCACAGCCCGTGGTGATCCCCTTCAACCTGGAAACCGCCCTGGCGCACCAGTACGACGAACTGGCCGCCACCGTGGAGGCCGAGTTCGGCCGCCTCGACGGCCTGCTGCACAACGCCGCGATCGTCGGGCCACGCACGCCCCTGGAGCAACTGTCCGGCGACAACTTCATGCGTGTCATGCAGGTCAACGTCAACGCCATGTTCATGCTGACCAGCACCATGCTGCCGCTACTCAAGCTGTCGGACGACGCCTCGGTGGTCTTCACCTCCAGCAGTGTCGGGCGCAAGGGCCGCGCCTACTGGGGCGCCTATGCGGTGTCCAAGTTCGCCACCGAAGGCCTGATGCAGGTCCTCGCCGACGAAGTGGACGGCGTCGCCAAGGTTCGCGCCAACAGCGTCAATCCCGGCGCCACCCGCACCGGCATGCGTGCCCAGGCCTACCCCGGAGAGAATCCGGCGAACAACCCGCTGCCGGAGGAGATCATGCCGGTCTACCTCTACCTGATGGGCCCCGACAGCCAGGGCCGCAACGGCCAGGCATTCGACGCCCAGTAAGCCGTAGAAGCGTGGGCCGCCGGTTTTCCGGCAGCCCATGAAAAAGCGGCATCACTTTGCCAGCACGGCGCGCCAAACAACCGGCAATAGCTTGCCGGCAGCCGCCTAAAAATCAAAATAAATCATTGATTTAAATAATCTTTTACTGATTGGCACGGAACTCGCTTTACCCCTCGCGTCAATGCGCTTTGCGCCAGAGGTTCAGCCCCATGGTTCCGCACAATCAATCCAACACCATCGACTTCGATGCCGCCAAACTGCAGCGCCTGGGCTACGCCCGCCGCAACCAGCAGGCCACCAAGCCGACCAGCCTGGCACAGTTGCGCCAGCAGCTCGGTCTGCAGCTGCAAACCTCGTTGGAAGTGGATCGCATCCTTGGCCTGTTCTTCCAGGAAGTGCAGCGCCTGGTTGCCCTCGACGCCCTCAGCTACCAGCTGCCCGCGTGCGACATGCGCCTGGAGCTGGGCGAGCGCGCCAGCCATTCGGCCGGCTACCGCCTGAGTCACGAGGGCGAGTACCTGGGCGAGCTGATCTTCCGGCGCAATCAGCGTTTCAGCGAGGAAGAGCTGGGCCAGCTCGAGTCGCTACTGGCCAGCCTGCTGTTCCCCCTGCGCAACGCCCTGCTCTACCGCTCGGCCCTGCAGAGCGCCCTGCGCGACCCGCTGACCGAAACCGGTAACCGCATCGCCATGAACCAGGCCCTGCAGCGCGAGATCGACTTAGCCCGGCGCAACCTGCAGCCGCTGTCGGTACTGATGCTGGATATCGATCACTTCAAGGCGATCAACGATCGCTTCGGCCACGGCACTGGCGACGAGGTACTCAAGGCCATCGCCGCCTCACTGAAAGACAGCCTGCGCAATATCGACATGGTCTTCCGCTACGGCGGCGAAGAGTTCCTGGTACTGCTGTCCAACACCAGCCGCGAAGCCGCGCAGATGGTCGGCGAACGCCTGCGCCTGGCCGTACTGGGCCTGCAGTACCTGGTCGAAGGCCAAGCGCTGGAGCTGTCCATCAGCCTCGGCTGCGCCACTCTGCTACCGGGCGAGTCGACCGACAGCCTGCAGCGCCGCGCCGACAACGCGCTGTACGTGTCCAAGCGCGAAGGCCGCAATCGCCTGTCCATGGCCGGCTGAGGCCGGCCCGACTCAGACCTGCAGCAGGCGCTCGCGCAGTTTCTGGATCTCGTCGCGCAGCTGCGCCGCAGCCTCGAACTCCAGATCACGCGCCAGCTGGTACATCTTCTCTTCCAGTTGGCGAATGCGTTTACCGATCTCGCTCGGCGAGCGCAGCTCGGCCTCGTAACGGGCACTCTCCTCCGCCGCTTTAGCCGCAGCCTTGCGCTTGTTGCTGCGCGCGCCGGGCACCACGGCGCCCTCGAGAATGTCGCGAATATCCTTCTGCACGCCTTTCGGCACGATGCCGTTGGCCTCGTTGAAGGCGATCTGCTTATTGCGCCGCCGCTCGGTCTCGCCGATGGCACGCTCCATCGAACCGGTCATGTTGTCGGCGTAGAGAATCGCCTTGCCGTTGAGGTTGCGCGCAGCGCGGCCGATGGTCTGGATCAGCGAGCGCTCCGAACGCAGGAAACCCTCCTTGTCCGCATCGAGGATCGCCACCAGTGACACCTCGGGCATGTCCAGCCCCTCGCGCAGCAGGTTGATGCCCACCAGCACATCGAAGGCGCCGGTGCGCAGGTCACGGATGATCTCCACCCGCTCCACCGTGTCGATGTCCGAATGCAGGTAGCGCACCTTGACGTCATGGTCGGCCAGGTAGTCGGTAAGGTCCTCGGCCATGCGTTTGGTCAGAGTCGTCACCAGCACGCGCTGCTCGACGGCCACGCGCTTGCGAATCTCCGAGAGCAGGTCGTCGACCTGGGTGCGCGCAGGGCGCACTTCGATCTGCGGGTCGACCAGGCCGGTGGGACGCACCACCTGCTCGATCACCCGCCCGGCATGCTCGGCCTCGTAGGGCCCAGGCGTGGCGGAGACGAAAATGGTCTGCGGGCTGGCCGCCTCCCATTCCTCGAAGCGCATGGGCCGGTTGTCCAGCGCCGACGGCAGGCGGAAGCCGTACTCCACCAGGGTTTCCTTGCGCGAACGGTCGCCCTTGTACATGGCGCCGACCTGCGGCACCGAGACGTGGGACTCGTCGATCACCAGCAAGGCCTTGTCCGGCAGGTAGTCATAAAGAGTGGGCGGCGGCTCGCCGGGGCCACGCCCGGACAGGTAGCGCGAGTAGTTCTCGATGCCGTTGCAGTAGCCCAGTTCGAGAATCATCTCCAGGTCGAAACGGGTGCGCTGTTCCAGGCGCTGCGCCTCGACCAGCTTGTTGTTGGCGCGCAGGTAGTCCAGGCGCTCCTTGAGCTCTTCCTTGATCTTTTCCACCGCCCCCAGCAGGGTCTCGCGCGGGGTCACGTAGTGGCTCTTGGGGTAGAAGGTAAAGCGCGGCAGCTTCTTGATCACCTCGCCGGTCAGCGGGTCGAAGGCCGAGATGCTTTCCACCTCGTCATCGAACAGCTCGACGCGGATGGCCTCCAGGTCCGACTCGGCCGGGAAGATATCGATCACATCACCACGCACGCGGAAAGTGGCGCGGGCGAAGTCCATGTCGTTGCGGGTGTACTGCAACTCGGCCAGGCGGCGCAGCAGGTCGCGCTGGTCCATCTTGTCGCCGCGGTCGAGGTGCAGCACCATTTTCAGGTACTCCTCGGGGCTGCCGAGACCGTAGATACAGGACACCGTGGTGACCACGATGGCATCCGGGCGCTCGATCAGCGCCTTGGTCGCCGACAGGCGCATCTGCTCGATATGGTCGTTGATCGACGCATCCTTCTCGATGAAGGTATCCGACGACGGCACATAGGCTTCCGGCTGGTAGTAGTCGTAGTAGGAGACGAAATACTCCACTGCGTTGTTCGGAAAGAAGCTCTTGAACTCGCCGTACAACTGCGCAGCCAGGGTCTTGTTCGGCGCCAGCACCAGGGTCGGCCGCTGCACCTGGGCGATCACGTTGGCGATGCTGAAGGTCTTGCCCGAGCCGGTCACACCCAGCAGGGTCTGGTGCGAGAGACCGGCTTCCAGGCCCTCGACCATCTGGCGGATGGCCTCCGGCTGATCGCCGGCGGGCTTGAAACGGGTGACAAGCTGAAACTCCGACATGGACAGTCCTCTGTGACGCGCGGCAACGGCTGACGTCATAGCTTCTGAATGCGCACTGGCGCTGTCGCCGCGCACAACCTGGGCCGCTATAATACCGGCCCGTTACGCAACCCCCTAACGCGATTCCGCACCGGGTGTTGCCGGTCTCCCACCCTCCTCCTCGAGCTGCCGCAATCATGAGTCTGTTCTCCGCCGTCGAAATGGCGCCGCGCGACCCGATCCTGGGCCTGAATGAAGCCTTCAATGCCGACCCCCGTCCGAACAAGGTCAACCTGGGAGTAGGCGTCTACTTCACCGAGGAGGGCCGAATTCCCCTGTTGCGTGCCGTCGCCGAGGCCGAGAAGGCCCGCATCGAGGCGCACGCACCGCGCGGCTACCTGCCGATCGAAGGCATTTCCGCCTACGACGGCGCCGTGCAGAAGCTGCTGTTCGGCGCGGACTCCGTACTGCTGGCCGACAATCGCGTGGTCACCACCCAGGCCGTCGGCGGTACCGGCGCCCTGAAGACCGGCGCCGACTTCCTCAAGCGCCTGCTGCCAGACGCCGTGGTCGCCATCAGCGATCCGAGCTGGGAGAACCACCGCGCCCTGTTCGAGTCCGCCGGCTTCCCGGTGCAGAACTACCGCTACTACGACGCCGCCAGCAACGGCGTGAACCGCACCGGCCTGCTGGAAGACCTCAAGGCCCTGCCGGCCCGCTCCATCGTCGTCCTGCACGCCTGCTGCCACAACCCGACCGGTGTCGACCTGGCCCTGGACGACTGGAAAGCCGTGCTGGAAGTGCTGCGCGAGCGCGAACACGTGCCCTTCCTCGACATCGCCTATCAAGGCTTCGGTGAAGGCATCGAACAGGACGCCTTCGCCGTGCGCCTGTTCGCCGAATCCGGCCTGCAGTTCTTCGTGTCCAGCTCCTTCTCCAAATCATTCTCTCTGTATGGCGAGCGTGTCGGCGCACTGTCCATCGTCACCAACAGCAAGGAAGAAGCCAGCCGCGTGCTGTCGCAGGTCAAACGCGTGATCCGCACCACCTACTCCAACCCACCGACCCACGGCGCCACCGTGGTTGCCAGCGTGCTCGGCAGCAGCGAGCTGCGCGCACTGTGGGAAGAAGAGCTGGGCGAGATGCGCGAGCGCATCCATGGCATGCGTCTGGCCATGGTCGAGCAGCTCGCCGCCCTCGGCGCCAAACGCGACTTCACCTTCGTCGCCCGCCAGCGCGGCATGTTCTCCTACTCCGGCCTCACCGCCGAGCAGGTGGATCGCCTGAAGAACGAGTTCGGCATCTATGCCGTCGGCACTGGCCGTATCTGCGTCGCCGCCCTGAACCGCAACAACCTGGACGCAGTGACCCGCGCCATCGCCCAGGTACTCTGAAAATGACCGTAGAAGTCGACATCGAAAGTGTTGACTTCTCTTTCTTAATCAGTAGGATACGCACCGCTGTTCCGCGATAGCTCAGTCGGTAGAGCAAATGACTGTTAATCATTGGGTCCCTGGTTCGAGTCCAGGTCGCGGAGC